>ONBX01000017.1 GCA_900316205.1 uncultured Eubacteriales bacterium | reverse complement strand
GGGATGCCCCCCTTCACGTTCAATCTATGCCAAAATGGGAACTTTTTCGGAAGTTTCCATTTTGGCTTTTCAAGCTGTCGACACTTTGTCGACAGCTTGCGGTGTCCCGCTTTGCGGGATACGGCTCCCCCTATCGGCCTTCGGCCACTTCCCCCGCGGGGGAAGCGAGGGGCCTTCTGCTTGCCTCCCCCCATGGGGGAGGTGGCCGAGCCGCCTGCGGCGAGGTCGGAAGGGGAATTATTCCTTCGTTCCTTTCTTTCCCCGCTCCGAGAGGAGCGGGGACTTTACTTTCCGGGGAGGCTGCGATAAAATAAAGAAAATACTTCGAATTCGGAGGACAGCATCTTGATCCCTGCCTATTATGACATTTTGCTGCAGGAGCAGCCCAACAAGGACCTGCGGGTAGAGCGCATCGTCCACGGCGTAGCCTGGACCGCCGCGGTGCTCCAAAACGGCCAGGTGGGCGTCGCCATGCACACCCTGGGTGAGACCCGGCCCAGGATGCTCCCCACCCTGGAGGGTCTCACCGCCGGGGAGGCCGCCCGGGCCGCCCTCTCCTGGAACTTTGAGGAGGCCGGCGAGGGCATGGCGGTGCTGAACGCCTGCTTCAACACCGAGGAGCGCCTGGAGGCTCTGGGCTGCCGCTACACCGCAAGCTCTCTGGAGGGCGTGGACCTTGCCGGCAAGAAGGTGGGCCTGGTGGGTCACCTGGTCCACCACGGCGGACTCACGGAGCAGATGCTCTCGGTTGCAAAAGAGCTCGTGATCCTGGAGCGGGAACCGAAGCCCGGAGACTATCCGGACAGCGCCTGTGAATACCTGCTGCCGGACTGCGAGGTAGTCCTCATCACCGGCAGCGCTTCGGTGAACAAGACCATGCCCCGGCTGCTGGAGCTTGCGAAAAACGCCCGGATCGTGCTCACCGGCCCCACGGTGCCCCTCTGCCCCAGGCTGCTGGACCTGGGCATTCAAAGGCTCAACGGCTCCGTGGTGCTGGACGGCGAAGGGCTCCTGCGGCGTATCGTGCAGGAGCGGACTTCCGTGAGCGCCTACAGCCGCTATTTCACCCTGGGAGAATAAGATGGAAAAGCTGAACCTGATCCTCTCCTGTCTGCTGCTGGGGCTGCTCGTATTCTTTCTCATTGGCACGGCCCGGCGGAAAAAGGGCTTTTCCCGGCTGCTGCGCCCGGAGAAGGAGGAAGCGCTCACACCGGACCGGGCGCTGGTATATTGGGCGCTGATCCTGTTTTTCACCCTGCTTAGGCTCTACCGCTTCGGCAGTGTCCCCGGCGGCTTCAACCAGGATGGCGCCATGGCGGCGGTGGACGCCCTGGCCCTCACGAACCACGGCACGGATCGCTTCGGCACCTGGCTCCCGGCCCATTTCACCGCCTGGGGCTATGGGCAGATGAGCGTGCTGCTGAGCTACTGCATGGTTCCCTTCTTCCGCCTTTTCGGCATGAACGCGGTGACGGCCCGGCTTCCCATGCTGCTCTGGAGCTTTGCCGGCATGGCCGCGGCCTACGGCTTCCTGCGGCGGCTTTTGAACCGGCGGGCGGCGCTGCTGGGGCTGCTGTTTCTCTGCATCTGCCCCTGGCACTTCATGCAGAGCCGCTGGGCGCTGGACTGCAACGTCTTTCCCCACGCCTTTCTCCTCGGCCTGGCCCTGCTGTACCGCGGGGCAGAGAGGCCCGCCGCCCTCTACGGCTCCATGGTCTTCTTCGCTCTCTGCATGTACAGCTACGGCGTGGCCTTTCTCTCGGTGCCGCTGTTTCTGCTGCTGGCCTGTATCCTGCTGCTGGCGCAAAAGCGGATCCGTCTTGGGCAGGCGCTGCTTTGCGCGCTCATCTATTTCGGTCTCTCCTTCCCCATCTACGGCACCATGCTGATAAACGCCATGGGCTGGGAGACGGTGAAGCTGCCCTTTGTGACCATGCCCTATTTCCCGGACAGCGTCCGGGCCAATGACATGATCTTCTATTCCGCCGAGCCGCTGCGGCAGCTGGCGGTGAACGCAAAGGCCCTCTGGAATGTGGGCTTTCTCCAGGGGCACGACCTTCCCTGGAACGCCATCGACGGCTTCGGTACCGTCTACCGCTGTTCCTGGCCGCTGCTGGCCTTCGGGCTGATCCTCTGCCTCGTCCGCGCCTTTCGGGACGCCGATCCCCGGCGCCGCCTGGGCTGCGCGCTGCTGCTGCTCTTCTGGCTCTGCGGTCTCTTTACCGGTCTCTGCGTGAACAGCGTGAACGTGAACCGGCTGAATCTTCTCTTTTACGCGCACGTTCTTTTTATTGTCATCGCCCTGGAGGAGCTGCTGCGCTTTCATCGCCTCACCGCTCTGCCGCTGCTGGCCTGTTATCTGCTCTGCGCCGGGCTCTTCTTCCACAGCTATTTCGGCCCTTGGTCGGAGCGGATCAGCGATCTCTTCTATGAGGACTTCCTCACCGCCGTGGAGACCGCCGGAGAGCGGGACTTTGAAAAGCTCATCATCACCCCGGACACTCAGTTTACCGGCAGCCGCCAGGTCAGCGAGATCCTGACCCTCTTCGCCCTGGACCTGGACGCGGAATACTATCGGGGCGAGACGGATGACCCCGCCCCCTACCGGGAACGCTTTTCCTATCGCAATCTCACGGCCCAGGACCTGGTCTTCCCCGCGCCGGGAAGCTGCTGGGTGCTGAAAACCGCAACCCTTCCCCCGGCGCTGCCGAAGGGCTGGGTCACAGAACAGTTTGGGGACTATTCCATCCTATATTACACCGGAGGCTGAACATGGAGATCTTTTGCGAACGCAATACCGTTTCCCCGGAGGGGCTCTGCACCGGCGATCTGTTCCGTCTGATGCAGAAGGTCTCCGGCGACCACTGCCGCGAGATCGGCTACGGGGAACCCGTCATGGAGGAAAAGGGCCTGATGTGGGTCATCACCCGCCACGGGGTGAATGTGCTTCGCTGGCCGGAGCCGGGAGAAAGGCTGCTGGCCCGGACCTGGCCCGGCGCCACCCGCCACGGCATGTGTCCCCGCTACTACCGCATTGAGAGCGAAAGCGGCGAGCTTCTCATCACCGGCTGCGCCATCTGGTCGGTGGTAGGGCGCCAGAGCCGCAAGATGGTGGCTCCTGAGGCTTACGGCATTGCCATCGAAGCTCTTGTTACCGGCTCGGAGAGCCGCCGCCCCGGCGCGCCCCTGCGCCGGGATGGCAGGTCGCAGGCGGAATACACCGTCTCCGAAGAGGTGCTGGACGAGAACCGTCACATGAACAACACCCGCTACTATGACCTGGCGGAGGAGCTTCTGGGCACCCGGGGCAAGCCCCTGCGGGAAGCCCTGGTGGAATACAGTGCCGAGGCCCGGGAGGGAGACACGCTGCTTCTCGAATGGAGTGAGGAGGACGGTCTCTTCGTCATCAGCGGCAGCAACAGGGGAAGCCCCGCCTTTCGCATGAATCTGCGCTATGCATAAGAAAACGCTGCCGCAGGACGCTCTGATCCTGCGGCAGCGTTCTCCGCTTTTCGGAGGATTCTTGTCGTATTCGCACATTGACAGTCTCCCCCCGGCTTATTATAATAAAGAAAATATGTTTGACGAGATCAGACCTTCTCGATCTGGAGGTGCAAGATGCATCATCAGGACGCCATGCGCATGACGGAGGGCTCCATTCCGGGGCAGATCCTTCGATTTGCGGCTCCGCTTTTTCTGGGAAACCTGTTTCAGCAGCTCTATAACACGGCGGACGCCCTGATCGTGGGCAACATGCTGGGAAATGACGCCCTGGCCGCGGTGAGCGCCACGGGCACCCTGGTTTTTCTGGTCATCAGCCTGTTCGTGGGCATTGCGGCGGGCTCCAGCGTGCTCATCTCCCGCTACTTCGGTGCCCAGGACTATGACAAGCTGGAAAAGGCCATTCACACCAATGTGGCCTTCAGCCTGGCGGCCGGCGTGCTCATGACCGTTTTCGGCGTGCTCTTCACCCCCTGGATGCTCAAAGCCATGGGCACGCCCGAGGATGTGATGGACCTCTCTGCCACCTATATCCGCACCTTCTTTGCCGGAAGCATCGGTCTTGTGCTCTATAACGGCCTGCGCGGCGTGATGCAGGCGGTGGGCGACGGGAAGAACCCCCTCAAGTATCTGATCTTCTGCTCGGTGCTGAACGTGGTGTTGGACATCGCCTTCATCGGCCTGTTCCACACCGGCGTGGGCGGTGCCGCCCTTGCCACCATCATCTCCCAGTTTCTCAGCGGTCTGCTCTGCCTGCGCAGGCTTCTGATGACCGATGCGGAATACCGGGTGGAACTCAAAAAGATCCGCTTCCACTGGCCCACTCTGAAGCTCATCGTCCGCTACGGTCTGCCCTCCGGCATCCAGAACTCGGTGATCGCCATCGCCAACGTGGTGGTCCAGGCCAACATCAACGAATTCGGCACCATGGCCGTGGCCGGCTGCGGCGCCTATTCCAAGGTGGAAGGCTTTGCCTTCCTGCCCATCACCAGCTTCACCATCTCCCTCACCACCTTCGTGGGCCAGAACCTGGGCGCGAAGGAGTACGACCGGGCCAGGAAGGGCGCCCGCTTCGGTCTCTGGTGCGCCATCCTCTCGGCGGAGCTCATCGGAGTGCTGCTCTATATCACCGCTCCCGCGGTCATCGGCGCCTTTACGAGGGAGCCGGAGGCCATCGCCTTCGGCGTGGACAAGGGCAGGATCTGCTCGGTGTTCTTCTGCCTCCTGGCGGCCAGCCACGGTCTGGCCGCGGTGCTCCGCGGCGCCGGCAAGGCGGTGATTCCCATGATCTCCATGCTGGCCTTTTGGTGCGTGATCCGGGTGACCTTCCTGCACTTCATGGTACCCATCTACCACAGCATCGCCACGGTCAACTGGGTCTATCCCCTGACCTGGGCCCTGAGTACGGTTTTCCTCGGTCTCTATTACTGGCGGGCCGACTGGATCCATACCTTTGAAAGACAAAACGCCTGAATCCGGGACTCCGCTCCCTGCCTGAAAGAAGGAGGATAAGCTATGCCTATCGTCGTCGTCGGCAACGTATTTGTGGACATCAAGGGCTTTCCCGACAACAAATATATCCCCGCCGGGCGCAACGCCGGCTCTGTGGAGATCGTCCATGGCGGCGTGGGCCGCAACGTGGTGGAGGATATCGCCAATGTGGAGCTGCGCCCCCGCTTTGTGAGCATGGTGGACGACACCGCCGAAGGGGCGGAGGTGATCCGCAAGCTCAAAAACCACAAGGTGGACACCCGTTTTGTGGCCTCCGTGCCCGACGGCATGGGCATGTGGCTGGCGGTGTTCGACACCACCGGCGACATCATCGGCTCCATCTCCAAGCGGCCCAGGATGGACGCCATGCTGGAGCTGCTGGAGCAGCACGGAGACGAGATCTTCGCCGACGCGGACAGCATCATCGTGGAGATCGACATGGACAAGGAGATCATCAAAAAGGTCCTCTCCTTCGCCCAGAAGTATGAAAAGCGGGTCTACGCGGTGGTGGCCAACATGTCCATCGCCTCCCTGCGGCGGGACTTTCTCCAGTCCATCGACTGCTTTGTCTGCAACGTCCAGGAAGCGGGGATCCTCTTCGCCGCGGATTTTGAGGATCTGAGTCCGGAGGAACTGGAGCAGGAGATGGTGGAGCGGCTGCAGAACGCCCGCATTCCCTCCATGGTGGTGACCATGGGCTCCCGGGGCGCCATCTACGCCGACGCGGAAGGCAACTGCGGCTTCTGCGCGCCCAACACCGTCCGCGTGCGGGACACCACCGGCGCGGGAGACGCCTTCTGCGCCGGGGTGGCCATCGGCCTCACCTACGGCAAGACCATGCTGGAGTCCTGCGAGATCGGCGCAAGGCTCGCCTCCTCCGTTATCACCATTTCGGAAAACACCTGTCCGCGCTTCCTGCCCCAGGAGCTGGGTCTGGACGTGGAGGTTACAGAATAAGGATCACAATCAGAAAGAAGGATCGTTCCATGGAACGCAAAAGTGGTATTCTATTGCCTATGAGCTCTCTCCCCTCCCCCTACGGGATCGGTACCATGGGAAAGAGCGCCTATCAGTTTGTTGATTTTCTCAAGGGCGCCGGCCAGAAATACTGGCAGGTCCTGCCTCTCGGCCCCACCAGCTTCGGGGACAGCCCCTATTCCTCCTTCTCCAGCTTTGCGGGCAACCCCTATTTCATCGACCTGGACCTGCTCATCAGGGACAAGCTTCTGCGCCCCTCCGAGGTCAAAAGCCGGGACTGGGGAGATGATCCGGACAAGATCGACTACGCAAAGATCTTTGAAAACCGCTACCCGGTGCTGCGCCTGGCCTTTCAGCGGGGCAGGGAGCGCTATGCGGCGGAGATCGCGGACTTTCGCCGGGAAAACGCCGCGTGGCTGGAAAACTACGCCCTTTACATGGCGTTGAAGGCCGGCTTCGGCATGGTGAGCTGGACCGAGTGGCCGGACCGGGAGATCCGCCTGCACAAGCCGGAGGCGGTAGAGCGCTATCGCCGGCAGTACGCCGAGGAGATCGACTTCTGGGTCTTCTGCCAGTTCCTGTTCTTCCGCCAGTGGAAGGCTCTGCGGGATTACGCCCACGAGCAGGGGATCCTCTTCATCGGGGACGTGCCCATCTACGTGGCCCTGGACTCCGCCGACGTCTGGTCCGAGCCCAAGTACTTCCAGCTGGACAGCGACGGCGTGCCCAAGGAGGTGGCCGGCGTGCCGCCCGACGCCTTTACCGAGGACGGGCAGCTCTGGGGCAACCCGCTCTATGACTACGACGTGATGAAGGCCGACGGCTTCGGCTGGTGGATCCGCCGCATCGAGGGCGCGGGCCGCCTCTTCGACATGATCCGCATCGACCACTTCCGGGGCTTTGAGAGCTATTGGGCCGTTCCCTTCGGCAACACCACCGCCAAGATCGGACGCTGGCGTCCCGGCCCGGGCATGGCCCTGGTGGGGGTGCTGACCTCCTGGTTCCACGATTTGAGCTTCATTGCCGAGGATCTGGGCTACACCACCCCGGAGGTGGAAAAGCTGCTGAAGGACTCCAAGCTCCCCGGCATGAAGATCCTGGAGTTCGGCTTCGACCCCAAGGGCGAGTCGGACTACATGCCCCATAACTGCGTGAACAACAGCATCTGCTATGTGGGCACCCACGACAACGAAGTGGTGAACGGCTGGGTCCGCCACACCGATAAGGCCACCCTCCGCTACGCCAGGGAGTACATGCACGTCAGCGAGGACGAAAGCTGGTGCAAGGCCATGCTCCGCACGGGCATGGCCACCGCCTCCAAGCTCTTTGTCATGCAGATGCAGGACATTCTGGAGCTGGGCGCGGAGAGCCGCATCAACACCCCCGGCATTCTGGGGGGCAACTGGCAGTGGCGCATGCGTCCGGAGGCCATCGACAAGAAGCTGGCCCGAAAGATCCGCAAGCTCACCGAAACCTACCGCAGACTATGAAAAACACCACCCGGAAGAAATCTGGATTTCTTCCGGGTGGTGTTTTTTCAGTAAACTATCTTCACTCCGGCAGGCGTGCCATCAGGCTCCCGCCGTTCTGGCGCAGCCATTTGCGGGACGCGGCATAGTCCGGCAGCACCCGCTCCACCTCCGCCCAGAAGCGGGGCGAGTGGTTCATTTCCAGCCGGTGGCAGAGCTCATGGACCACCACATAGTCCAGCACCTCGGTTGGAGCCAGGAGCAAGAGGCAGTTGAAGTTGAGCCCGCCTTTGGCCGAGCAGCTGCCCCATTTGGTGCGCTGGCTGCGGACGCTGATGCGGCTGCAGCTCACCCCCACCACCGGGGCAAAATAGGCGGTGCGTGCCAGGAAGACCCTTCGCGCCCGCTTTTTGAGTTCCGCCAGCTCCTCCTCGCTGAGCTTTTCGACCTTGGGGAGGGCAGCCAGCCTGGCCCGCTGTCGCTCCACCCAGTCCCAATGCTCACGCAGGAAGGCCTCGATCTGCCATTTGGGGGTGCGCAGCGGGGCGCGGACCTGAACGGTTCCATCCGGCTTCAGCTGCAGCGCAAGGGACCGGCGGCGGCTGCGGATCAGTTCGTATTCCATCTTTTCCTCCATGAAAAAACCGGAGTCTGGGCGACTCCGGTTTTTTCTGTGTAAAGAGATCAGTTCTTGGTGTAGACGTGCACGTCCTTCGTGACGCCGTTGCACTCCACCGTCAGGGTGACACCGCCGGGCTGGTGCTTGAGGCAGAGGACCTCGCACTCCTTGGTGTCCTCGCTGACCGTGAGCTTGATGACGCTCTCATCGTTGACGCTCCACTTGAAGGTGGCGTTGGGGAACTGGTCCACAGGGTAGGCCACAGCCTTCAGCTTGACTGCTTCGCCGACCTTCTCGGTAAACTCGTCCTTCTCATCCTCGAAGAAGAAGACCTTGACAGACTCCGGCACCGGGATGGGCGTGGGAGAAGGCGTGGGCGGCTGGGCAATGATGGTCTGGTCAATGCCAGGCGTCGGCGTGGGGGTGGGGGCGGTAATGGTGCCCTGGCCCTGGGTGCCGGGATTGTCCAGTCCGTCGGGGCGGACGGTGACCATAACGATGACCGCCAAAATCACGGCGACCACCAGGATCAGGCCAAAAATCATCTGCCACTTGGTATTGGTCTCTGCCCGCTCATAGGCGGCAGTACCTTTCACGGTGCCGGGCGTGGCGGCGGGGGTACGGCCGCTCTGAGCCACACGGCGGGTGCCGCAATTGGGGCAGCGGCTGCGCAGGGCGGAAAAGCTCTGACCGCAGCGGCGGCATTTTACTTCAGGAATAACGCTCATGCTGGTTCCTCCGTTCTTTAGGAATAGAAAGTACAGAGATACTACGGTACATAATACACCGATTTTGCCGGTTCGTCAAGTGTCGCCGCACCCCGAGGGCCTGGGTTTCCCGAAAAAACAGGGGATTTTTCCCCACTCTTCACAAAAATTAAGAAGTTTTTCCGGCGGGAGGACCCCCCCACAGGCGCCGCTTTCCGGATCCTTTGGGAAAGCGGAGGGATCAGTTTTCTTCCCAGGTGCGCTCGCTGATGATATAGCGGGGCCGGGCCTTGGATTCCATATAGATCTTGCCGATATACTCTCCGATGATGCCGAGACAGATGAGCTGCACGCCGCTGACGAAGCAGATGATGCAGGTCATGCTGGCCCAGCCTGCCACAGTTTTGCCGCAAAGCGCGGTGATCAGGGCCCAGAGGCAGCCGATGAAGCTCACCAGGGCCACAAAAACACCAAAGCCTGTGATCAGGCGCAGGGGCTTTACCGAAAGGCTGGTGATGCCGTCCACCGCCAGGGCGATCATCTTCTTCAGGGGATAATGGCTCTCCCCCGCGATCCGCTCCGCCCGGGCATACTCCACCGTGGTGCTCTTGAAGCCCACCAGCGGGACCAGGCCCCGGAGGAAGAGGTTCACTTCCTTGAAGTTGGCAAACTCCTGAAGGACCCGGCTGGAAATGAGCCGGTAGTCGGCGTGGTTATACACCACCTCCGCGCCCATGGCGCTGAGGAACTTATAGAAGCTCTGGGCGGTGAAGCGTTTGAAGAAGGTGTCGGTCTCTCGGCTGGAGCGGACGCCGTAGACCACGTCGCAGCCGTCCCGGTAGGCGTCCACCATGGCGTCCATGGCGTTGATGTCGTCCTGCCCGTCGCAGTCAATGGAGATGGTGATGTCACAGCGGTCCTTGGCCTCCATGAGGCCCGCCAGCACCGCGTTCTGGTGGCCCCGGTTCCGGCTCTGGCAGATGCCGAGATAATGGGGGTCGGAGGCGGCCAGCTCTTTGATGATCTCCCAGGTCCGGTCACGGCTGCCGTCGTTTACGAAGAGGATGCGGCTCTCATCGGAGATCTTGCCGGCGGCGGAGAGATCCTGCAGCTTTTTCAGGAACATGGGCGCGGTGATGGGAAGGACCTCCTGCTCATTGTAACAGGGGATCACGAGATATAAAACAGGATTCATGCGATATTCTCCTTTTCAAAGTCAGGACTCAGGTTCCGAAGCGGACCACCAGGAAATCGTCGATCCTCTGTACCGAACCATAGGCCGGGTAGATTGGCATCTCCTGAACCCGCGGATCCTCTTTCAAGGCTCGTTTTTCCTCCCGGTCCGCAAAGGGAACGTCAAAGCCCACATAGCGTTCCACAAAGTATTCCCGGGTATAGGCATTCGTCAGATCATCCGCCGGCCAGATCAGATCATGACAAAGGCGCTTCATATGGCGCTCTGGTCAGCGTTCCCGTCCCGGTCCCGCCGGGTTGGGATCGCGCCCTTTGCACCTCTCCCCGAGGGAGAGCGCAGCAAGCAGGACCAGAATGGGAATAAGGCTGTAGTGATAACGGCCGGCAACCTCCACCAGCATCTGCGCCAGCGTAATGCCGACCAGGCTCAGGGGAAGCAGCAGCAGCGCGGACTGGCAGCCATCCTTCCAAAGGCACAGAAGGCCCCGCAGCGCCAGCAGGACGATCGCATAGAAGAACACATTGCTGGCAACAGCGGCAACGCGGTAGGCAAGCGCGCTGAGGGCAGCGCTGGCATAGAAGGCGCCTCCCTCGTCGTTTCCCAGGAAGGTCGCGATCTTTCGCGGGAACAGGCGCAGCGGATCGACCGAGCGGACCCGGGGAAGGGCTTCCTGCAGGATCTGCCGCTGGGCGGCGTCAGCACTGCCGGTCTCGTCCCGAAGGCTCAGAAGCCGATCCATATCCTCCTCGCTGTAGCTGCCGCCGCTTTCGCTGTTGAAGCCCACATAGATGCTGTAGCCTGGGACACCGGCGGGCTTTTCGCCCAGGAGCTGCTCCAGGTTCGTGTTCCAGAGCCTCTGCAGAGGCAGGTAAACCAGCAGCAAGGCCGCCAGAAACAGCAGCCAGCGGCCACGCACGGGAACGCCATCCCGGTCAGGTCTGCGAAGCAGCAGCGCCCAGATTCCCAGGGCCAGGATCGGCACGGCGGCAATGGGGCGCGCCGTGTTGACCAGCAGCAGCACCAGGCCGCCCAGCAGACCGAAAAGGGCAGCCTTCAGCGGGCGGACCCCTTCCGCCAGGGAGGCCAGGAGGAAAAACAGCAGCAGCAGGCAGGTGTAATATCCGTCGGCATAGATCCCGGCGCAGTACAGCAGCTTGGAGGGGCAGAGGGTCCAGAGAAGAAAGCCCCAGGCTGCCGTGTCAGGATCCCGCCAGCGAAGCAGCAAAACATAAAGCAGCAAACCACTGAGGGTGCTGACAAAGGCGTTGCAGCAGACGGCCACCGTCAGGCTCCGTCCGAAAACGCGCAGCACCAGGCCCAGGAAACGTGCATAGCCCACGATATGGGGAAAGAGCGCCAGAAACAGGGGGTTCGGCACAGGCTCTCCCCGGCTCAGCGCCAGAGCGGAAGACCAATAGGTTCCCGCGTCCACCTCCGGCTGGAGGTGGATGGGCAGCGCGCCGGCCAACTGAATACCGAGGCACAGCAGTGCCAGCAGCGCACCGCTGGGAACAACGCCCAGCTTTTGCCAAAGGCCGGGTCTTTTCCTGTGCTTTCCGGACAGCACAAACCAGAGAGAAACCAGGACGATCGCAATGGCCAGCGCCGCCAGATAGGACTTGTGCTCCAGCTGAAACAAGGTGCCAAGAAGCAGGGCGGACAAGAGCAGTATGCCGCACAGCAGCAGCATCAGCCCCGTCAAAACGCGGGAAATCTTATCCATCCGTCTCTCCTTTCAGCGCAAAAAAGCAGCCAGTTCCTCCACCGTCTTGCAGTAAAGGCGGCAGTTTCGACGCATGAAGGCTTCGATCTCCGGAATGTCGTTGGCCCAGCCCACAGCGGCGAAGTCCACCCCGGCGGCCTTTGCCATGTCGTAGCCCGGCTTCAAATCGTCGATCATCAGCAGCTCGGAAGGGGCGAGATCCAGCCGGCGCATGATCTCCTGAAGGGGCCAGGGATCGGGCTTGCGCCGCTCCACCGGCTGCTCCCAGCCGAAGACCAGGTCCGGCTCCGGCAGGCCGTTTTCCCGATAGTCCCGCAGGATGTTCTTGTCCACCGAGTGGGAGACCACGCAGAGCTGGCCGCCCTCGGCCTTGTGCCGCTCCATGATCTGGCGGATGCCGGGATAGGCCTGGGGGATCCGGGTGCGGACATAGTCCTGCCAGAAGCGGTATTCCACCTCCAGGTCAGCGTCCGTCATGCCATACTCGCCCTTGCACATGGGGATGAAGCCCGGGTCGAAGTTCTTCAGGAAATAATGCTCCAGGCTGCAGCTTTTGTCCGGAAAATACTGCTCCAGATAGGCCACAAAGCTGGGATAATGGATGGTGGCGGTGCTGTTCACCACCGTGTCGTCATGGTCAAAGACCAGGCATTTGTATCTCATATATCTTCCTTATTGGCTCCCCTGTGAAAGGGGAGCTGTCATCCGGCGTGTTACAGCCCGCCGGATGACTGAGGGGTTGTACCGTATTCCCAATCGATGGCTTCCTTTTAATAAAATGTCGCCACGTCCTGGGCGGGGGCGGAAGTGAGGGCGCTGTCCAGGTAGGTCAGCACCGGTCCCCGCTTGCCGTAAGCCCGGTGGAACTTATAGTTGATCTTCGCCGTGAGGATCATCCAGCTCTCGTCCTGGACAAGATCGGCCTTGTCCCACTGGCAGACCAGGCCCGCAAACTGGATATCCTCCACGCAGCAGGTCATCACATGCCGTCCCACCACGAAGCAGCCCTTGGGGAGTTTGCCCCGTTTCAGGGCACGGCACTTGAACTTCACGGTCTTGCCCTCGTACTTCTTGGGCTCCTCGGACATGTCCCGATACCAGAGGGCATAGTCCTCGTCGTTGATCTGGATCACCGGGGCGTTCACGTCAAAGGGCAGGGGGTCCTGGATGTCGTCGTAGACCACCTTGCCGTTTGCGTACTCATAGGCGATGTCCGAACGGCGGGAGGCGCCCCGGACGATCTTGTGGAAAGCCATCTTGTCCATATCGGGCTTAAAGCGGTTGAAGACCACCAGCTCGCAGCTTTTGAGCTTGTCATAGACCAGCTGGCGCATGTTGTTGTTGTAAGTCAGGAAGGTGGTGGCGTCGGCGAACATGAACTCCTGGTACACGGCCCAGTTTTCCGGCATGGCCTGGTAGAGCAGGTCCAGCATCCACATGCCGTTATATTCCACCACCACTCGCTCGGCCCGGGAGTCGTGGAGCCAGGCCTTGAGATTCTCCTCGGTGAGATCCGCCTGATCCTCCACCACGGCCAGCACCACGTTGGGGTCGGCAAACTGCTCGGGGGCGTATTCCTCCTCGCCCTCCTCACAGATCAAAAGCAGGGTGCGCTCCCCGTTGCAGAAGCGCTTGTCCTCCAGGGTCTCCTGGATGAACTTGGTCTTGCCCGCTTCCAGAAAGCCCGTAAAGAGATATACGGGCACATCGCGATTCTCATTCACCGGTAAACAACTCCTTCAGGGCGTCCTCCCGGATGTGGGAGCCGATCACGCAGAAGCGGCCGGTGACCGCGGGAGCGCCGCGGCGGATCTCCATCTCGCCGGGAACATAGTCAAAGTACAGCCACTCGCCGTCGCTCGAGTCCAGGATGCCCTTGGCCCGCAGCACGATGCCGTACTGCACGGCGTCGTTCAGCTGGCCCAGGATCTCCTTGAGCTCTTCCTCGCTGAACTTGCGCGGGGTCTCCATGCCCCAGCTGGCAAAGACCTCGTCGGCGTGGTGGTGATGGTGGTGATCATGGTCGTGATCGTGGTCGTGATGGTGGTGGCACTCGCATTCGGGGTCGTCGCACTCCTCCCCATCCTCGTGATGATGGTGATGATGCTCGTGCTCCTCATCCCCATCGTCGTCGTGATGATGGTGGCACTCGCATTCGGGATCGTCGCACTCCTCCCCGTCCTCGTGGTGGTGGTGATGATGCTCGTGTTCCTCGTCCTCATCATGATGATGGTGATGGTGCTCCTGCTCCTCCTTGAGCTTTTCCATCTCCGCCTTCAGGCCGTTTTCATCCATGGCGGCGCGGATCAGGCTGCCGTCGATCTGGTCCCAGGGGGTGGTGATGAGACCTGCGTGGTCGTTCAGGCCCTTCAGCAGCTCGGCGGCCAGCATCACCTTGGTGCTGTTGGCGGAGTCGGTGCGGCTGAGGACGATCAGGTCCGCGTTCTGGACCTGGTCATTGAAAAACTCGCCGAAATTGCGCATATACATCTTGGCCTTGCCTGCGTCCACCACGGTGACCTTGGCGCCGATGTGGGCGCCTTCCACCCGTTCCACAGCCTTGGCCACGTCGGAGAGCTTGCCCACGCCGGAGGGCTCGATGAGGATGCGGTCAGGGGCGAAGTCGTCCATGACCTTCTTCAGGGCCTTGGTGAAGTCGCCCACCAGGGTGCAGCAGATGCAGCCGGAGTTCATCTCGTTGATCTCCACGCCCGCGTCCTTCAGGAAGCCGCCGTCGATGGCGATCTCGCCGAACTCGTTTTCGATCAGCACCAGCTTCTCGCCCTTGTAGCCTTCTGCGATGAGCTTGCGGATCAGTGTGGTCTTGCCGGCGCCGAGAAAGCCGGAGAATATATCGATCTTTGTCATGTTCTTTTTTCCTCCAAATGACAGATTTTCCAACAAGTTAGTATAGCACAATTCTTTTCTTCTTACAAGTATGCGTTCCTTTCCCGATGGAGACAAAAAATGAAGAAAATGGGAACTTTTCGTAAAAGTTCCCATTTTCTTCTCAAAAGTCTGTCTCAGCAGAGGCGGCTGCCCGCGGGGACGGAATCGTCCAGCATCAGCAGGTGCAGCTCCTCCTTGCCGTCCGCCTCGCGCACGGCGGAGAGCAGCATGCCGCAGGACTCCAGGCCCATCATTTTCCGCGGGGGCAGATTCAGGATGGCCACCACGGTCTTGCCGATGAGCTGCTCCGGCTCATAGAATTCCCGGATGCCGGAGAGGATCTGGCGCTTGACACCGGAGCCGTCGTCCAGCTCGAAGCGCAGGAGCTTTTTGGACTTCTTCACGGCCTCGCATTGGAGCACCTTGCACACCCGCATATCGCACTTGGCAAAGTCCTCGATGTCCACGTCCGGCAGCACGGGCTCCACCTTCACCTGGGGACCCTTGGCGGCCTTTTCGGCCTCCTCCAGCTCGCCCAGCATTTTGGCGGCGTCGATGCGGGGGAAGAGGGTCTCACCCTTGCGCACGGCCACGTCCGCAGGCAGCACGCCGTATTCGCAGGCGGCGTCCCAGGTCCGGGCACTCTCGTCGGCGCCGATCTGGTCAAAGGCCTTGCCGCAGCTTTCGGGAATGAAGGGGGTCAGCAGGATCAGGGAGACCCGCAGAGCCTCCAGCAGATTGTACATCACAGCGGCGAGGCGGGGCTTCTTGTCCTCCTCCTTGGCCAGCTTCCAGGGCATGGTCTCGTCGATGTACTTGTTGGCCCGCTGGATGAGGCGGAAGGCCTCGTCCAGGCCCTGGTGGAGCTGGAACTTCTCCATCTGGGCGGCATAGCGCTCGCTCGCTCCCCGGATCATGGCGATGAGCTCCTCGTCCAGGGCCTCGCTCTCCCGCTCCGGGATCAGTTTGCCGCCGAAGTACTTCTCCACCATGGCGGTGGTGCGGCTCACCAGATTGCCAAGATCGTTGGCCAGGTCGGTGTTGATGGTGGAGATCAGCAGCTCGTTGGTAAAATTGCCGTCGGAGCCGAAGGGGAAGGTGCGCAGCAGGAAGAAGCGCAGGGCGTCCACCCCGAACTTGTCCGCCAAAATGTAGGGATCCACCACATTGCCCTTGGACTTGGACATCTTGTCGCCGTTGAAGTTCAGCCAGCCGTGGCCGTAGACCTTCTTGGGAAGGGGAAGCTCCATGCTCATGAGCATGGCGGGCCAGATGATGGAGTGGAAGCGGACGATCTCCTTGCCCACAATGTGCACATCCGCAGGCCAGAACTTGTCATAATCGTCGTAGCGGTCGTTCAGGAAGCCCAGGGCGGTGCAGTAGTTGAAGAGCGCGTCCACCCAGACATAGACCACATGGCCCGGATCAAAGTCCACAGGCACGCCCCAGGTAAAGCTGGTGCGGGAGACGCACAGATCCTCCAGGCCGGGCTTGATGAAGTTGTTGATCATCTCGTTGACACGGCTGGCGGGTTCCAGGAAGGTGCCGGTCTCCAGCAGCTCCTGCACGGGCTTTGCGTACTTGGAGAGGCGGAAGAAGTAGGCCTCCTCCTCCGCGTCGTGGACCTCGCGGCCGCAGTCGGGGCACTTGCCGTCCTTCAGCTGGCTCTCGGTCCAGAAGCTCTCGCAGGGGGTGCAGTACTTGCCCTTGTAGGCGCCCTTGTAAATGTCGCCCTTTTCGTACATCTTCCTGAAGATGCGCTGGATGGAGGCCACATGATAGTCGTCGGTGGTGCGGATGAAGCGGTCGTTGGAGATGTTCATCAGCTTCCAGAGATCCTGCACGCCCTTTTCGCCGGTGACGATCCTGTCCACGAACTGCTGGGGAGTCACGCCGGCGGCCTTGGCCTTCTCCTCGATCTTCTGGCCGTGCTCGTCGGTGCCGGTGAGGAACATCACATCATAGCCCCGCAGCCGCTTGTAGCGGGCGATGGCATCGGTGGCCACCGTGCAGTAGGTGTGCCCGATGTGCAGATTGTCCGAGGGGTAATAGATGGGGGTGGTGATATAAAAGGTCTTCTTATCCATTCTCTTCTTTTCTCCTGTTTCCTATGAAAGCTCCGCCTTGGCGGGATAAAGTGTCTGGTTCAGGGATCTTCGATGATGACTTCGCCGATATCGCCGCCGCCCTCATCGCCGCCACCGCCGCCTTCGCCGGAGCCGCCCTCGTCCCCGCTGCCGCCGCCGGAACCGCCGCCGTCGTCGATGATCTCGGCATTGCCGCCTCCGCCGGTGCCGCCTTCTGCGGGCTTGTTGTACTTTTCGGGGGGCCAATCGATCTCGTAGTCGTGGCGGTAATAGGTGCTGGCAGAGCCCTCCTTGACCTCCAGGACCTTGCCGTCCTTGTCATGGTAGGTGATCCAGAGATACACGTTGGAGCCGATGACCACGTCGGGGAATTCCTCGTCGTGGACGGCGTACTGGTCGTAGGAGAGGCTGACCCAGATGCCGTCGGTGTCGGTGCCCCAGATCTCGATGGTCAGCTCCATGGCCTCGTTGTCGCAGTAGGCCACGATCTTCACCGGGTACTCCCGGTCGTTGCGGAACTTGAAGTCCGGCTGGGGCCAGCTCACCGTGGCGTCCTGGCCCAGGGGCAGATAACTGACCCGGAAATAGTGGTTGGTGCGGCTCACGGTTGTCAAGCGGGCATAGAGGGTGGCGCAGTAGAGGGTGGAGGACACCTGGCAGATGCCGCCGCCCACCTCCTGGACCACTTCGCCGTTGGAATAGGCCGCAGCCTCTTCAAAGCCGTTGGCATAGGTGCGCTCGCCCACCGTCCCGTTATAGGAGAAGGACTGGCCGGGCATGAGGATGGTGCCGTTGATCTTGTCCACGGCAAGGTTGATGTTGTTGACGCGGGCGCGGGTGCTGCCGCCGAAGGAGGTGGTCTGGCTGCCCAGCAGATCCTTGAACAGCTCCGCCTTCAGCTTCTCGGCGGTGATCTTGGGCTCCACGATCTTCAGGGGGATCTGCAGTTCCTCCATGGGTCCCGCTTTCTCCCAGAGCTTCTTGGCCTGCTTCACGTCAAAGGTGACGCCGGGGGTGCCTTCGATGACTTCAAAGTTCTTGTCGGCAAAGTGGGCGTCCACCGGCTCCACGTTCAGCTCCTTATACAGAGCGTCAAAGTCCGGCATGGTGACTTCCCCTTCGACTTCGTCGTAGCTCATCTCGCCCGCGCCGGTCTGCATGGCCTCATACACCGCGGTAAAGAGCTTCTCCGGGTCCAGGTCCATCTGGCCGGCGCCCTTGACAAAATGCATCACTTTCTTTTCGGTGTCGATAGAATAGGGCTCGCCGGCGGTCTTCTCCCGGAAGGCTTCCACCGCCTCGTCCGTCTTGGCCCGGATATAGTCTTTGTCCAGGTCGGGAGCCTCGGGACCCACGTCCACCTTGTGGAGTCTGGAGGCGAAATAGGTCTTCACACAGTCCAGCAGATCCCGGTCATGGCCGTAGCGGAAGGCAGCCTCCACCGCGGCGCTCTTGTCCATGGCAAGGCCCGCCTCCGTGCGGTCCAGCTCCACGCTCACGTCCATGGGCAGCTGCACGGTCAGGGTCGGGTTCTCGATGCTGCCCCAGCCCTCTTCCGTCAGCTTTTTCTCGGTCTCCTCTTTGGTGAGGCCGCCCACGTCGATGCCGTTCACATAGACGTTGGGGAAGTTGGTCTCGCTGTTGGAGATGCGAAACGCGGCATAGAGTCCCGCGCCGCCGGCCAGCACCGCAAGGCTGACCAGCACCAGCAGGACGATCTTCACCACGCGCAGCACTTTTCTGGCCTTCTCGGCGCGCTTTTCGGCCCTGCGCTTGCGCTCGGCCTCTCTTGCGGCCTTTTCTCTGGCTCTGAGCTCCTCCTCGGCGGCCTTCTCCTGGCGTCTGCGCTCGGCGATCCAGGCTGCCTTTTCCTTGGCCTCGGCCTCCGCCGCGGCCTTCTCCTCCCGCTTGCGCCGGGCGATCCACTCCTGCTTTTCCCGCTCCTCCGCTTCCTTCCTGGCGCGGATGGCGGCGCGGGAGTTGGGGTTCACCGCTGCGGCGTCCCGGGTATTTCTCTCGTTTGTATTGTCTCTGAAATGACTTGCCACCTAAATATCCCTCACTCTGTGATCCACAAGGACTCCTGTCCCTCTATCTCTTTTCTCTCGTCTTTCTCTTCATCCAAGGGCTCGTCGCCCTCCGTCTCTTCCCTCTCGGTATCGCGTTTGCGCAGTCTTTCCTCATACAGCTCGGTGAAGAGCTCCTCCTCGCCCTTGGGCAGCACGATCTTCCGCTCCTCCCGGTCCACCCGGTCCATCCAGGGGACGCTGTCCGCCCGGCCGCTGGCCTGGGCCTCCAGCAGGATGCCGATGAGGGTGTTGGAAATGAGGAAGCCCGGCACCGTGAAGTGCCAGCGGTCCCCGGTCTTTTCCGCCCAGCCCTTCTCCTGAAAGGCTAAAAGCGCGTGGAGGATGGGCTTCCAGTCCGACTGGGTGCGCACCCGGTAGTCCTCCTCGGAGATGCCCCGGTTGGTGCGCATGGCCAGCATCAGGTATTCCACCGAGCGCTCCATGGGGTCCACCTGCTGGTACTCGTCGATGATGCTGACCTTCTTTTCCACCCCGGAGATGTAGCGCTTCAGGTCCTTTACAAAGCTGTAGCGGAGATTGCCCACGCAGGAGTGGGCGCCCGGGCCGAAACCCATGTAATCGTCCAGATTCCAGTATTTCAGGTTGTGCAGGGACTCAAAGCCCGGGGCGCAGAAGTTGGAGATCTCATACTGCTTGTAGCCGTAGCGCTCCAGCATCTCGGCGGCATAGGAATACATGTCCGCCTGCTCGTCCTCCGAAGGGAGCACCGGGGAGTCCTTGTACTCCCGGTACATGGGGGTCCCCTCCTCCAGCTTCAGGCCGTAGCAGCTGATATGCTCCGGGTGCATCTCCACGATCCGGGCCAGGGACTCCGCCCAGTCGCTCTTGGTCTGGCTGGGCAGACCGTAGATGAGATCCAGGCTGATGTTGTCAAAGCCCGCCTTGCGCGCCGCGGAAAAGGCCAGCTCCGCCTGCTGGAAGCTGTGCCGCCGGCCGATGAGCTTGAGCAGGTCGTTGTTGGTGGCCTGCACCCCCACGGAAAGCCGGGTGACGCCCTCGGAGCGCAGCAGCTTCAGATCCTTGTAGGTCATGCTGTCGGGGTTGCACTCCACGGTGACCTCCGCGTCCAGCCGGACATTGCCGTTGCGCTTGAGCACATCGAAGATCTCCATCAGGTGCTCGGCCCCGTAGTAGCTGGGGGTGCCGCCGCCGAAGTAGACCGAGTCCACCTCGTAGTTGCGGATTCCCCGGGCCGACTCCGCCAGATGGGCGATCAGCGCCCGGTGATAGTCGGGCATCAGATGCTCGCACCCGGCCAGGGAATAGAAGTCGCAGTAGCTGCACTTGCTGGCGCAGAAGGGTATATGGATATAAATACCTAAACGGGGCTTTGACATAGCTCTTTCTCCTTACGCGCACGCCGTAGGGGCGGCTATCAGCCGCCCGCCGACACGCGCCGGGGCTAGCGGGCGGCTGATAGCCGCCCCTACAAATACAATCAAAACAGTTCCGCTACCTGCTCGGCAAAGCGGTTGGGGTCCTCCACGTCCATGCCGGCGGTCATTTCCGCCAGGACATAGAGGATCTGGGAGAGCTTTCCGGCCTTTTCCTTGTCGCTGTCCCAGGTCTCCTTCAGCACCTGGAAGGCGTGGTGCTCCGGGTTCAGCTCCAGCACGCGGGCGGCGCGGACCTTGCGCATCTCCTCGCTGGGACCGTGGCGGAAGTAGCGCTCCATCTCCAGGGTCAGGGGGCCTTCGCTGGTGAGGCAGCAGGCCTGGGTCGAGAGCTTGCGGCTGAGGCGCACCTTGCTGAGCTCCTCGCCCACAGACTCCTTCACGAAGTCCAGCAGTTCCTTGTTCTCGATATCCCGCTCCTCCGCGGCCTTCTTCTCCTCCTCGGTCTCAAAGCCCAGGTCGTCGGTGACCACGTTGCAGAAGGTCTTGCCGTCCTGGTCATGGAGGTTCTCCAGCACCATCTCTTCCAGGGGGCTGGTGAGGTAAATGAGCTCGAAGCCCCGGTTTCGCACCTGCTCGCACTGGGGCAGGCTCATGGCCTGCTTCACGCTGGCGGCGGTGGCGTAGTAGATGACCTTCTGGCTCTCGGGCATGGCCTCCACATACTCCTTCAGGGTGATCTGGCGGTCCTCCGAGGTATAGAAGATCAGCAGATCCCGCAGGAAGTCCTTGTAGCGGCCGTACTCATCGCAGATGCCCACCTTCAGGTCATTGCCGAAGTTCTTGTAGAACTCCTGGTACTTGGGCTTGTCCTCCTTGAGAAGCTTCTCCAGCTCACCCTTGATGCGCTTTTCCAGGTTTTGGCCGATGATGCGCAGCTGCCGGTCGTGCTGCAGGATCTCGCGGGAGATGTTCAGGCTCAGATCGGGAGAGTCCACCACGCCCTTGACAAAATCAAAGTAATCGTGGACCAGCTTGTCGCACTTCTCCATGATCATGACGCCGTTGGAGTAGAGGGTGATGCCACCCTTATTGTCGCCGGAAAAGGCGTTTTCATTCTCCTCGCCGGGCACAAAAAGCATGGCCTTGTAGCTCACGGTGCCTTCGGCGTTGATGCGCACCAGGGCGCAGGGGTCCTTGCGGTCCCGGTTCTTTTCCTTGTACCACTGGATGCAGTCGTCATCGGTGACCTCGCTCTTGGAGCGCTGCCAGATGGGGATCATGCTGTTGATGGTCTCGTTTTCGGTGACCATCTTGTATTCATATTTGGGAGAGCCGTCGTCGTTCTTCTCCCCGGTCTCGAAGCGCTCCTGATGGTCCACGTCCATCTTGATGGGCCAGCGGACATAGTCGGAGTACTTGCGGATCAGGGCCTTCAGCTTCCAGACCTCCAGGTAGGAGCCGTAGATCTCGTCGTCGGTGTCGGCCTTCAGGTGCATGATCACGTCGGTGCCAACTGTTTCCTTCTCAATGGGAGTGACGGTGTAGCCGTCGGCGCCGGTGCTCTTCCACTCCACGCCCTGCTCCTCGCCGAACTTGCGGGAGCGGACGGTGACCTGGTCGGCCACCATGAAGGCGGAGTAGAAGCCCACGCCGAACTGACCGATGATGCTCAGATCCTCGGCCTTGCTGCCGTCCATCTCGCCCTTGAACTGGTAGGAGCCGGACTTGGCGATGACGCCCAGGTTGTTCTCGGCCTCCTCCAGGGTCATGCCGATGCCGTTGTCCCGCACGGTGATGGTGCGCTCGTCTTTATTCACAAGGATGTCGATCTTGAAGTCTTCCCGGCTGAGACCCACGCTGTCGTCGGTCAGGGACAGGTAACAGAGCTTGTCGATGGCGTCGGACGCGTTGGAAATGATCTCCCGGAGGAAGATCTCCTTGTTGGTGTAAATGGAATTGATCATCAGGTCGAGCAAACGCTTGCTTTCGGCCTTAAACTGCTTTATGCTCATGACGTTTTGTTTGCCTCCAATGCTTCTGCGACCGGTCCGGTTTGGGGACCGGCCGGTAGTTTTACAAAGATACAGTATAACACAATTCTTCCAAATTTCAACACTGAGAGACGGTCTTAAGAAAGATTCACAAATTGTTCTTCCCTTGCCTCACCCCGCCGCAGGCAGGGAGAGAGCTTGCGGAGACTTCCGGTTCCGCTGTAGGGGCTGGCGTCCCCGACAGCCCGCAAATCTTCCTGTCCCGGCGTTGAAAGAACGATCCTTCGCAGCACTCCCTCAGTCCCGTCAGCGAGCTGCCGTGACAGCTCCCTCAAAGAGGGAGCCGATAGCACCTCCCTCTCTGAGGGTTTTGGTGTGTCATCCGGCGTATCCCGCCCGCCGGATCACGGAGGGAGTTCCTCCGCTGGAGGGGCTGGCGGTACCCCGAGGAAAAGTCCTCGGGGCGTTTTTCTTGCATCCTGCTCTTGATAGCCGCGTGCTTTTGGATTATAATGATTTAATGTGCGGATGCGTCCGCGCATATACAAGCAGCAGAGCGCAGCACAGGGGGCCACCCCCTGTCCCGCAGACGGACATTTTTTCGGAGGCAGCGATGAAGACAGCAGTTTTGGGCTTCGGCACGGTGGGCGTGGGCGTGTACGAGATGCTCGCCAAGGCCCGCGGCCTGGAGCCGGGGCCGGTCCTGGTCCGGCCGGGCAAGGAGGACGCGCCCTACAAAGTCAGCAGCATGGAGGCCATCGTGAACGACCCCTCGGTGGAGGCGGTGGCGGAGGTCATGGGCGGGATCGAACCTGCCTACACTTACGCCTGCGCGGCGCTGAAGGCGGGCAAGCACTTTGTCACCTCGAACAAGGCGCTGGTCGCGGCAAAGGGCGTGGAGCTCAACCGCCTGGCGCGGGAGAAGGGTGCGGCCTTTCTGTTCAGCGCGGCCTGCGGCGGCGGGGTGCCCTTCCTGCACAATCTGGCCCTGGCCCGGGAGAGCGACAGCATCCTCTCCCTCGGCGGCATCCTCAACGGCACCACCAACTACATGCTGGACGCCATGCAGCGTCTGGGTCTTGACTATGCCGAAGCTCTGGCGGACGCCCAGCGGCTGGGCTATGCCGAGGCCGATCCCACGGCGGACGTCTCGGGTCTGGACGCGCTGCGGAAGATCATGCTGGCCTGCGCCGTGGCCTACGACCTGCTGCCCACGGAGGGGCTTTTGCACGAGGGGATCGACTCGATCACCGCTGCCGATGTGCGGCATTTCCAGCCCCGGGGCTATAGCTGCCGGCTTCTTGCCTCCGGCGGGCGGACGGAAAGCGGCGTTTACGCCTATGTGGAGCCGGTCCTGCTGCGCGAAGGCGCTCCGGCGTGCTCGGTGCTGCAGAACTACAACATGGCCCGCTATGAGGGCCGCAATTCCGGTCCCATCGTGCTGATGGGCCAGGGCGCCGGGCGCTACCCCACCGCCTCGGCGGTGCTGCGGGATCTCAGCGGCATCCTGCGGGGCGAGCGGTATCTGTTCTCCACTGGCTGCGCCGCAGGAAAGGCGGACAACAGCGGCAGTGTCCACTGCTACTATGTCCGGCTGCCGGCGGACCTGGCCGGGGAGCTGGAGGCCGAGAGCACGGAGCTCGCGGGCCCGGTGGCCCGGCTCGTGACAAAGCCCATGAGCGTCTCCGCCATGCACGAGACCGCCCGGCGGCTGAGAGCCCGGGGCGCGGCGCTGTTTTTCGCCGCCATCGGGGGCTGAGCTGTTTTCCGATCCTGAGATAAAAACTGGAGATACAAGAAAATGGGAATCAAAGTCGCAAAATTCGGCGGCTCCTCGGTAGCGGGGCCGGAGCAGTTTCAAAAGGTCAAGGCCATCATCGACGCCGATCCGGAGCGCAGGGTGGTGATCTCCTCGGCGGCGGGCAAGCGCAGCGGCGACGATCACAAGCTGACGGATCTGCTGTATCTGGTCCACGCCCATCTGACCTATGGGGTCTCCTGCGAGGAGATCCTGCATACGATAGAACGGCGCCTTTATGAGCTTCGGGACAGTCTCGGTCTGCAGTACGAGATTGAAAAGGATCTCGACAGGCTGCGCTCGCGGCTCTCCCGGGACCTGTCGGTGGATGAGCTGGTGAGCCGGGGCGAATACTTTACCTCCCGCCTGCTGGCGGAGTATCTGGGCTTCGCCTTTGTGGACGCGGCGGACGTCATCTTCTTCGGGCTGGACGGCCAGGTAGACCGGGAAAAGACCGACGCCGCCATCGCTTCCGCCCTGGCCCGGCACGGGAAGATCCTGATCCCCGGCTTTTACGGGCGGCTGCCCACCGGGCGCATCAAGGTCATGAGCCGCGGCGGCAGCGACATCACCGGCGCCCTGGCCGCGGCGGCGGTGGGCGCCGAGGTGTATGAAAACTGGACCGACGTCTCCGGCATCCTGATGGCAGACCCCCGCATCGTCCCGGACCCGAACCCGATCCCCCACATCACCTTTGCCGAGCTGCGGGAGCTGGCCTTCATGGGCGCGTCGGTCCTCCACGAGGACTCGATCCAGCCGGTGAAGGAGAAGGGCATCCCCCTGAACATCCGCAACACCAACCACCCCCAGGACCCCGGCACCATGATCGTGGAGAGCATCCGGGATGAGGAGCGGGGCGAGCGCTTCATCACCGGCATCGCAGGGCGCAAAAACTTCACCATCATCAAGGTGCTCAAGCGCAACATGAACCAGAGCGCCACCCTGCGCCACGCCCTGGAGATTCTGGACCGCTATCACGCCCCGGTGGAGCACATCACTCTGGGGCTGGACTCCTTCTCCCTGGTCGCCTCCAGCGCGGCCCTGGGCGACGGGCTTTACGACGTGATCGCCGACATCCGCAAGAACTGCCGCCCGGACGACGTGCAGATCCAGGACGGCATCGCCCTGGTGGCCTCGGTGGGCCGCCAGATGGCCTCGCGGCCCGGCATCTCCGGCCGGCTCTTCGCGGCCCTGGGCGCGGCGGGGGTCAACATCCGTACCATCGCCCAGGACGCCGACGAGCTGAGCATTACCGTGGGCGTGCAGAACGAGCAGTTCGAAACCGCGATCCGCGTCCTCTACGAAGGCTTCACCGGCTGATCCGAAAATATCCTTTTCCGCTCTCGCGGAAATGCCTATCTCATCAATCCCGCACAAGGAGGAACCCATCATGAAAGAATACACCGTTGCCATTCTCGGCGCCACCGGCGCCGTGGGCTGTGAAATGCGCAAAGTCCTGGAGGAGTACCAGGTGCCTGTGAAGGAGCTGCGCCTGCTGGCAAGCGCCCGCAGCGCCGGGAGTACCCTCCCCTTCCGGGGCCGGGAGGTCACGATTCAGGAGGCCACCGACGAGAGCTTTTCGGGCTGTGACTTCGTGCTGGGCGCCGTGGAGGGCGACATGTCCCGGCGCTTTGCCCCCGCCATCAAAAAGAGCGGCGCTGTGTACATCGACAACAGCTCCGCCTTCCGCCTGGATCCCGCGGTGCCCCTGGTGGTGCCCGAGATCAACGGGGCCGACGCCTTTGAAAACCACGGCCTCATCGCAAACCCCAACTGCTGCACCATCATCGCCCTGATGGCCGTGGCGGGCATCGCCAAGCTCTCCCCCATCCAAAGCATGGTCGTCTGCACCTACCAGGCCGTCTCCGGCGCGGGCCAGGCGGGCATCGCGGAGCTGGACGCGCAGATGAAGGCGCTGGCAGCCGGGGAAAAGCCGGAGGTCAAAACCTTTGCCGCCCAGATCGCCATGAACGTCATCCCCTTCATCGACGCTCCCTACGGCAACGACTACACCAGGGAAGAGATGAAGATGCAGAACGAAGGCCGCCGCATCCTCCACAGCCCCGAGCTGAAGGTCAACTGCACCTGCGTGCGCGTGCCGGTGATGCGCTCCCACTCCATCGCCCTCACCCTGCGCACGGAGCGGAAGGTCTCCGTGGAGGAGGCAAAGGCCGCCGTGGCCGCGTTCCCCGGCGTGCGGCTCATTGAGGACTACGAGGGCCGCTGCTACCCTACCCCGCTGGACACCTCGGACCAGGACCTGGTCTGGGTGGGCCGCATCCGCGAGGATCTGACCGACGAGCGGGGCCTGACCCTCTGGTGCTGCGGCGACCAGATCCGCAAGGGCGCGGCCAGCAACGCCGTGCAGATCCTGCAGAAGCTGATCGCGGAATGATCCCAGCGGAACCGGCGCAATTGCATCCCACGCACTACACCCCGAGAGTTTTCCCTCGGGGGTGCTTTTTCCTCTGCCGGGCTGCAGGACCCCTTCCGTCCTCCCCCGTGGGGGAGGACGGAAGGGGTGTCATCCTGAGCGGAGGCGCAGCCGCAGCCAAAGGATCTTGTCCCGCGACGAGGGTGTCCCTTTCTTTTGCTTTCGTTTTTCTCCCTCACCTGTCAGCTTCCCTGACATCCTCCCCCGCCGGGGGAAGAACAAATCGGTGCGGCGAATTCGTGGCCTTGTACGAATTCGCCGTACCGATTCTTGTTTCCAGACCTTTTACCGCCGGGCGGGGACAAGCCGCCGCCCCTACGCATAAACCACTGGCCCCGTCGTAGTGGCGCATCACGATGTGCCCGCCCAAGCTTTCCCCGCGCACGGGGAAAAGGAGCCCTCGCTTTATCCGCCACTGGCGGCGCGAGGGCTCCTTTTCCGCAGCAGTTTTCGCCTCCCCGCAAGGTGGACAGGGACCGCTTGCGCCGGATGAGGTCTCCGCGCAGCGGATTAGAGATTCCATTGTGCCGGGTCAGGGGCAGCAAATGCGTACACAATGAGGATTTGCCGCACCCGGCAGTTCATGAAAATCCTGCCCCAGGGGCGGATACTATCCGCCCCTGCGACAAGGAGCGAGGTTTTCATGGTTTGAAAAAACGAGGATGTGATTTTTCACATCCTCGTTTTTGGATCGATTCGGTTCAGACCGCGCCGGGCTTGCCCAGCATGCGGAACATGTTCTTCTTGTAGGCCTCCACGCCGGGCTGGTCAAAGGGATTGACGCCGGACATGTAGCCGGAGATGGCGCAGGCCACCTCGAAGAAGCAGACCAGAGCGGCAAAGCCCTCCTCGTCACGCTTGGGGACCTCCACCACAAGGTTTGGCACACCGCCGGCCACATGGGCCTCGCGTACGGCGTCGGAAGCGATGCGGTTGATGTCCGCCATGTCCTTGCCCACCAGATAGTTGAGTCCGTCGGCGTTCTGCTCGTCATTGGGGAAGGGGAATTCCCGACGGCTGCGGGAGAAGCGGACGATGGTCTCCATCAGGGTGCGGGGACCGGCCTGGATGAACTGGCCCATGGAGTGCAGGTCCGCGGTGAATTCCACGCTGGCGGGGAAGATGCCCTTGCCGTCCTTGCCTTCACTCTCGCCGTAAAGCTGCTTCCACCACTCGCCCATGAAACGGAAGCTGGGCTCGTAGCAGCCCAGGATCTCGATGCCGTAGCCCTTGCCGTAGAGATGCTGCCGGGCGGCGGCATACTGCCAGGCCGGATTCTCCGGAGAGCGCAGGTCCAGGGCCTTCAGCTCTGCGATGGCGCTGTCGATGACCAGACGCACGTCGATGCCGGCCACGGCCATGGGCAGCAGGCCCACCGCGGACAGCACGCTGAAGCGGCCGCCCACATCGTCGGGCACCACAAAGCTCTCCCAGCCCCGGTCGTTGGCCAGGGACTTGAGGGCGCCGCGCTTGGCGTCGGTGGTGGCGAAGATGTGCTCGTCAGCCTTGTCGCCGTACTTCCTGGCCAGCAGCTCCCGGAAGATGCGGAAGGAGGCGGCGGGCTCCAGGGTGGTGCCGGACTTGGAGATCACGTTCACGTCAAAGTCCTGATCGCCCAGCTGATCCAGGGTGTCCCACAGCGCGTCGGCGGAGAGGGTGTTGCCCACGAAGAAAACCCGGGGATCGCCCTTGCCGGGAACGGGCTTGAGAAGCTCGATGGCGCCGCGGGCGCCCAGATAGGAGCCGCCGATGCCGATGACCACCAGAGCCGTGGAGCGGGCACGGATCTTTTCCGCCGCGGCCACGATCCGGTCCAGTTCGGTTTCCTTGATGTGCTGGGGAAGACTGCGCCAGCCGATAAAGTCGGCGCCAAGGCCTGTGCCGCTTGCCAGAGTCTCATGGGCCAGAGCGGCCAGCTTGTAATCGGGGCCGGCGGCGGTGAAGAATTTCTGCGCGCCGGAAAGATCTACGTGTACCATATTGCCTCCTTATATTTGAAAAGAATTCGGCAATATTATACTCCAATTTCCTCCGATTGCAAGGAAAAGCAAAGGAAAGGAAGCTCGCTTCGCGATTGAAGAAAGGAAGACGCTTCGCTAAGGAACAAATTGAGGTATCTTCTTCGAAGATAATTGAAATCATGCCGCCTTGCGGCATACCGCAATTGGATCGAAGATCCCTTCATTTTGCTTCCTTTCTTCATTCCCGCATCCCTCACAGTCCTACCAGGCTGCCGGCAAGCTTCCGGAACAGGCCCCAGAAGCCGATGCGGGGCACGGACGCTGCCGCCAGGATCGGCACCTCCGCCACCGTTTCCTCGCCCAGGCGGACCAGGAGGCTGCCCACCTGCTGCCCCTCCGCAACGGGGGCGGAGAGAAGAGACGGCAGCCGCAGGGTATAGGAGGGGCTGCCGCTCTTTTTCTCCGTCAGGGTCCAGGCCTCCCCGCCGCAGCAAAGGGGGATGCTGCCCTCCCGACCCATCTCCACCGGCAGCTCCGGAAGGGGTGCCTCCGGCCGGAGGGAGCAGAGACTGTAATGGGAAAAGGCGAAGTTTAAAAGGGCGGTGGCGTCGGCGTTGCGGCTCTCGGCGCTCTCACCGTGCATGACGACCGCGATGAAGGAGACCCCGTCCCGCTCCGCCGTGGCGGCCAGACAGTACATGGCCTTGGAGGTAAAGCCGGTTTTGAGCCCGGTGCAGCCCTCATAGCGGTTCACCAGTCTGTTGGTGTTCACCAGCTCAAAGGCCCCGTCCCGGATGCTGTCCATCCAGATGGTGGTGAAGCGCTTGATCTCCTCATGGCGCATCAGCTCCCGGGAGAGGATGGCGATGTCCCGGGCGGAGGAATAGTGCTCCTCATCGTCAAAGAGCCCGGTGCAGTTGGTAAAATGGGTGTTGTTCAGGCCCAGCTCCTGCGCCCGCTGGTTCATTCGGTCCACAAAGAGAGCCTCCGTGCCGTTCAGGTGCTCTGCCATGGCCACGGCGCAGTCGTTGGCAGAGACCACGGCGATGCACTTGAGCATCTCCTCCGCGCTCATCCGCTCCCCCTCCTCCAGAAAGACGCAGCTGCCCCCGAAGGAGGCGGCTCGCGCGCTGGCGGTGACGGTGTCCTCCAGCCGGAGCTTCCCGCTCTCCACATCCTCCAGGATCAGAAGCATGGTCATCACCTTGGTGACGCTGGCCGGCGCCATGCGCTCGTCCGCGTTTTTTTCGTAGAGCACGGCGCCGGTCTCCTGCTCCATCAGGATGGCGGAGGGCGACCGCAGGGGGATCTCCCCGTCCCGCAAAGACCTTGGACCGGAGCCGCGCCCCGGCAAAAGCGCGGCAAACAACAGCAGCATACAAAGCGTTCGTCTCATAGTCTCCTCCCTGCTGGAAAGGGCCGGCAAGGCTGCCGGTCTTTCCTTTGTCCTGAGGGAGCCTATGCGCGGCGAAGAGAGAACATGCCCTTCGACAAAGGTTGACAAAATTATGGCCGGAAGCGTCCCTCCCGCTGGCTGGAAGACTTTGGCGGCCGATGGGTAAAAGCGCGGCGCATCAAGAGGTTTTGAACATTTTCCACAGGGTTTTCCACAGAACAATTTTTCAAAAATGGGAACGAAAACGGAAAAGAGGTTTCCATAATCCGAGTACCATAATGGCGAAGCGGGGAGAAGCGGGGCGAGAAAAAAGCGACTTGACGCACGGGCGGGGCGATAGTAAAATATACAGGATAGAAAAGCGCTTGTGTGTGGGAATTCGCGTAACGGAGGACAACACTTATGAGACGGCATTTTCGCTGGGACAGAAAATATCTGTACTGGGGCATCACGGCCTTCTGCGTGATCGCCGCGGCGATCCTGTTCTATATGGCGCTGCGCTTCCTGCCGGATCTGCGCAGGACTCTGGGAAAGCTGCTGAAGGTCCTCAGTCCCTTCATCTGGGGCTTCGTGATCACCTATCTGATCGCGCCGCTGATGAAGCTGCTTGAGCGCAGCGTCTTCGGCCCCCTCTGCCGTAAGCTCTTTGCCAAAAACAAAAAGAACGACGGCCGCAAGCTTGCCAGAGCCCTCTCGATCCTGGTGTCGGAGCTTGCGATGCTGGCGGTGCTGACGGCTCTGGTCTATCTCATCCTGCCCCAGCTCTACAGCAGCATTGAGACCATCGTGAAAAACGGGCCGGACTATCTGCGGGATCTGTCCGCCTGGGCCACAGGCCTGCTGGATAATCACCCGGAGATCACCAAGTATGTGGGCGACGCCATCAACACCCTGAACACCGATATCATGTCCTGGGTCAGCACCAAGCTGCTGCCGGGCGTGGGCAACTTCGTCACCACCCTCATCGAGGGCGGCTATGTGGTGGTGATGGGGATCTACAATCTGCTCATCGGCATCATCGTGTCCATCTATCTCCTCTCGGATCTGGAACATTTCACCGCTGCCCTCAGAAAGCTGAATTACAGCTGGTTCTCCCTGGAGACGGCGGAGAAGGTGCGGGAGGCTGTGGAGTTCACGGACCGGACCTTCATGGGCTTCATCTCCGGCAAGCTCCTGGATTCGGCCATCATCGGCCTGATCTGCTATATCGTGTGCGCCATTTTGAACATGCCTTACGCCCTGCTTGTCAGCGTGATCGTGGGCGTCACCAATATCATCCCCTTCTTCGGCCCCCTCATCGGCGCCGTGCCCAGCGCGCTGATCATCCTGATGGTGGACCCCCTCAAGTGCCTGATCTTTATCGTCTTCGTCATCATCCTCCAGCAGATCGACGGCAACTTCATCGGGCCCAAGATCCTGGGCAGCTCCATCGGCATCACCAGCTTTTGGGTGCTCTTCGCCATCGTGGTGGGCGCCGGGCTCTTCGGCTTCGGCGGCATGATCCTGGGCGTGCCCGTGTTCGTGGTGATCTACACCTTCCTGACCAAACGGGTGGAGGCGAGGCTGAAAAAAAGCGATCTCCCGTGGGAGACCGCTCAGTATGAGCATCTGGATCATATCGACCCGGTGACGCGCCAGCCGGTGAAGAAGCCGGGGACCGTTGAAAGCGAGAAAGGCGAAGAGAGCGAGGAGAGCGAATAGAAGATCGCAGGGCCTCGCCCACGACAGAGATCTCAATCCTTCCGCGAAGCGGATACCACAACCATTCACGATTCACGCTTCTCTTTTCCCTTTTACCGGTGCGCAAGGCTCCCCCGGGCATCCAGAAGCCCACGGGTGAGGGCCAGGATGTCCTCCTCCGTGCTCATGCGGCTCAGTCCGATCCGAAGCGCCCCGTCGATGGCCCGGGCGTCCAGCCCGATGGCCTCCAGCACATGGCTCCGCCCGCCTTTTTTGCAGGCGGAGCTTTTTGATATGTAGATCTCCCTGGCCTCCAGGAAGTTCATCAGCACCTCGCTGCGCCAGCCCGGCAGAGAGACGGAGAGGATGTGGGGCGCGGCGGATTCCACCCAGCCCAGCTCCGGGATCCCGGCGCGCAGCTCCTCCAGCAGCTGCTGCTTCAGGGCCGCCATGCGGCGGATGTTCTCGCTCATCCCGGATTTCCCGATGCGGCAGGCCTCGCCGAAGGCGGCGATTTGGGGCATGGCCTCGGTACCGGCCCGGCGGCCCTCCTCCTGCCCGCCGCCCAGGATAAAGGGCTTCAGCCGGAGACCCTGGCGGATGTACAGCGCCCCCACGCCCTTGGGCGCGTGGATCTTGTGGCCGCTGACGCTGATGAGATCGGCGCCCAGGCTTTTGGCGGAAAAGGGGATCTTGAGAAAACCCTGCACCGCGTCGCTGTGCAGCAGGGCGGAGGAGCCCCTCGCCCGCAGCCCCTTTGCGACGGAAGCGATATCGGTGACACCGCCGGTTTCGTTGTTCACCAGCATCAGCGTCACCAGCACCGTGTCCTCCCGCAGGGCCGCAAGCACCGCCTCCGGGGAGACGGAGCCGTCCTTTTCCGGCTTCAGCCGCGTGACCTCAAAGCCACGGGCTTCCAACTCGTCCAGGCTTTTGCGCACGGCGTCGTGCTCCACCAGGGAGGAGATCACGTGCTTCCCCCTGCGCTTCATGGCCTCCGCGCCGCCGAGAATGGCCCAGTTGTCACTCTCGGAGCCGCAGGAGGTGAACACCAGCTCCCCCGGCGTGCAGCCCAGCGCGTCGGAAACCTGCCTGCGGCTCTTGTCCAGGAGCTTTTTGGCCTCCCGGCCCAGGGTGTAGGTGGAGCTGGGATTGCCGAAGCAGTCAGTCATGGCGGCAAGCGCCGCCTGCGCCGCCTCCGGGCAGACCCGGGTGGTGGCGGAGTTATCCAGATAGTGCATAGTAACTCCTTCGGAGAATGAAAAAAAGAATAATGAAGAATGAATCATAGAGGTTTCGCCTGCGGCGAAGATTTTAATCCGTCCGCGAAGCGGACACCGCAATTCTTCATTTTTCAGTATTCACTTTTCATCATTTTTTCTCCCATGAAAGGTAAATGATAAAGATGAGATATATTATATCCACTCTTGGCTGCAAGGTCAACCAGTTTGAGACCCAGGCCATGGAGACCCGGCTCCAGGAGCACGGGCACCAGCCCTGCGCCCCCGGCGAGATCGCCGACGCCGTCATCGTGAACACCTGCGCCGTCACGGCGGAGAGCGGGCGCAAGTCCCGCCAGCTGCTGCGCCGCCTGCGGGACGAGAACCCCGGCGCGGTGCTGGCCGTCTGTGGCTGCTACTCCCAGCTCAGCCCCGAGGAGACCGCCCGCATCGGCGCCCAGGTCATCTTCGGCGCGGCGGACCGGATGGCCTTTGTGGAGGCGGTGGAGCGGGCCGTGCAGGAGGGGCAGCGGACACGGAGCGTGGACGAGCCCTTCCGCCGCCGCCAGCTGGAGAAGCTGCCCGCCGGGGCCATGGAGGGCCGCACCCGGGCCATGCTGAAGATCCAGGACGGCTGTGTGAACTTCTGCAGCTACTGCATCATCCCCTACACCAGGGGGCGGCTCCGCTCTCTGCCTCTGGCCGACGCCGCCGCCGAGACAGCCCGCATCCGGGAGCAGGGCTTCCGGGAGCTGGTGCTTACCGGTATCGAGGTGGCCTCCTACGGGGTGGATCTGCCGGGAAAGCCCGGCCTTGCCGACTGCATCGAGGCCGTGGCGAAGGAGGCCGGGGACATGCGCATCCGGCTCAGCTCCCTGGAGCCCACGGTGATTACCGAGGACTTTTGCCGCCGCCTTGCCGCCACGGGAAAGCTCTGCCGCCACTTCCACCTGTCCCTCCAGTCCGGCTGCGACAGGACCCTGAAGGCCATGAACCGGAAGTACGACACCGCCCGCTTCTTTGCGGCGACGGAGCTTCTGCGCCGGTATTTTCCCGGCTGCGCCCTGACCTGCGATCTCATCACCGGTTTTCCCGGGGAGACGGACGCCGACCAGGCCGAGACCCTGGCCTTCATCGAAAAGTGCGCCTTTTCGGATATGCATATCTTCCCCTATTCCCGCCGGCCCGGCACCCCGGCGGACCAGATGCCGGAGCAGTGCACCCATGCTCTGAAGGCGCTCCGTGCCCGTCAGGCCCAGGCCGTGGCGGCGCGGATGCACCGGGCCTATCTGGAGCAGAGCGTTGGGCTCACCCTGCCGGTGCTTTTCGAGACCGGCGAGGAAGGGAGCCTCGGCCACAGCGACACCTATCTGCTGGTGAAGGTGGAGCAGGAAGGGCTGCGGGGACAGCTTCTGGACGTGAAGATCACCGGCGTGGACGGGGATAGACTGCTTGGAGTTTTGCGTTTTGAGAAATGAGTTTTGAGCCGTAGGGGAGGGGCTTGCCCCTCCCGAGAGCGCTCCCCTTGCGCAGGGGAGCCTATAAGGAAGGAGACCCCTCAGTCTGCCGCCTTGCGTGAGACGGCGGCAGACAGCTCCCCTTCACAGGGGAGCCTATAAGGAAGGAGACCCCTCAGTCACAGCGCTGCGTGAGACGCGCTGTGACAGCTCCCCTTCACAGGGGAGCCTATAAGGAAGGAGATTGGAAATGAAAAAGATCGGGATGCTGGTAGCGGTGGAGATGGATGCGGTACTGCGCCGTTACGGCACGGCAAAGACCGTGGAGAACCGCCATGGCTTCGAGATGCATCTGTATGACATGGGCGCGTACGAGCTCTATGTGCTGCGCTCCGGCGCGGGGGAGATCGCCGCGGCGGCGGCGGCGGAGCTGCTCATCGACCGCTACGAGGTGGAGCTGATCGTAAACTTCGGCGTGGTGGGCGGCCTCACCGCTGAGATGGGCCAGACCAAAACCTGCGTGGTGGAGCGGGTGGTCCACTATGACTTCGATACCTCGGAATATGACAAGTGTCTCCCGGGACAGTACATGGGCTACGAGGACGAATACCTGGTCCCCTCGGCGGCGCTTGTGGAGAAAGCCGTGCGCCTCTGCCCGGAGCTCAAGCGGGTCACCTGCGCCTCGGCGGACAAGTTCGTGGCCGGGGAAGAGGCCAAGAGCGCTCTGCATCAGCGCTGGGGCGCCGACATCTGCGAGATGGAGGCCGCCGCCGTGGTGCTGACCTGTGACCGTGCCCAGATCCCCTGCCTGCTCATCAAGACCGTGTCCGACGGTCTGACCCAGGGGGGCGAGGACTTCGGCACCGCGCTGGCAGCCACCTCCGCCCTCTGCCTGGAGGTGGCGGATCGGATCATCCGGGAATTATGATCCGTAGGGGCCGCCGCCCTCGGCGGCCCGCAAAAAACATATCAAAACGGGCCGCCGAGGGCGGCGGCCCCTACAGAGATGGAGGACCTTCCATGACGGAAAAACTCTATTATATCGACAGTCACATGCGGGAATTTGAGGCAGTTGTGCTGTCCTGCGAGGAGACGAAGAAGGGCTGGGCGATGACCCTGGACCGGACCGCCTTTTTCCCGGAGGGCGGCGGCCAGATGGCCGACACCGGCTTCATCGGAGAGGCCAGAGTGACGGACGTGCACGAAAAGGACGGGCAGATCCTCCACTATGCGGATCGGCCGCTGCCGGCGGGGGAACGCGTCTCCTGCCGGATCGACTGGGAGCAGCGGTACCGCCGGATGCAGAACCACTCCGGCGAGCACATCGTCTCCGGCCTAGTGTACCGGGAGTTCGGCTTTGACAACGTGGGCTTTCATATGGGGCCGGACTGCATGACCATGGACTACTCCGGTGAACTGAGCTGGGAGCAGCTCAGGGAGATCGAGCGCCTTGCCAATGAGGCGGTGCGGGCGGACCTGCCGCTGCGGATCTGGTTTCCCGAGGAGCAGGAGCTGGCGGCGCTCTTTTACCGCAGCAAGCTGGACCTGAAGGAGAACGTGCGCATCGTGGAGATCCCCGGGGTGGACTGCTGCGCCTGCTGCGCGCCCCATGTGGAGCGTACCGGTGAGGTGGGGCTGGTAAAACTCCTGACCGCGGAGCGGCACCGGGGCGGCGTGCGCGTCACCGCCGTCTGCGGCATGGACGCCTGGGAGAGGATGTGTCAGTATCAGGAGAGCGTCACCGCCATCTCCGGGCTTCTCAGCGTGCCCCGGGAAAAAATCGTTTCGGGCGTGGAGCGGGCGCTGGAGACCCAGGAGAAGCAGAAGGAGCGCATCGCGGCGCTGAGCCTGGAGCTGGCCCGCCGTATCGCGGAGGGTCAGGAGGCGACGGAGGAAAACCTGGCGCTCTTTGACAGCATTCTGGACGAGGTGGCCCAGCGGGAGCTTGTGAACCTGCTGATGGAAAAGGCGGCGGTGGCCGCGGTCTTCTCCGGCAGCGAGGGGGAGGGCTGGCGCTATATCATCGGGAGCAAGCGTGTTGACCTGCGCAAGAACGCAAAGGCCCTCAACGCCGGCATCCAGGGCCGGGGCGGCGGCAGCCCCGCCATGATCCAGGGCCGCGCCGCCGCGGATCGGGAGAGCATCCTGGCCTTCTTCCGGGACTGGAAGCCGGAGGGATGAAAAGATAGCAAAAAGGGGATGTGAAAGCACCTCAAAGGCCGTAGGGGCGGCTATCAGCCGCCCGTGCGGAGCATGCTTCCATACTAGCAGCCGTTGGGCGAATTCGCATCTGATTACGCGAATTCGCCTTTTTTGTACTGGAACGATCCATATTCTCGGTCGGGCGGCTAATAGCCGCCCCTACGATTATCCCGAAAAAACTCGTTCTTCGCAGCCTCTTTTTCCTTTGCACGGGGCCTCCAAAATCTCATGATGCTTTTTGTGCATGTTAGACATTTTTTAGACAGCAAGAAAGGAAATGTATAACTAAAAAACCCGGAATTGCTGACTTTTTTGAACTTTTTGCAAAATAAAAATTTGACAAGAATCTGACACTTCGGTATAATATCCAGCGTGATAGTGGGCACAGAGGGCTTTCTGCGCCCAAAAAACAGGAAAAAAATTTGGAGGGTTATCTGTGAGAGATCTCAAACATCTGATCTACTTTGAGAATCTGCTTCAGGAAGCCAACAACGACCTTGTCAAGCAGGCAAAAGCCGAAGGCAAGCGCGCAGTCGGCTACACCTGCTACTTCATGCCTGAAGTTCTTCTCGACCTGCCCGGCTGCTTCTCCGTTCGCCTGAGAGCGCCGCGCTGCACTTCCCCCGACATCGCGACCTACTACCTGTCCGGCCGTGTCTGCCACTACGCCCGCTCCCTGATGGAGCGCGCTCTGGAGGGCGGATACAACTTCCTGGACGCCCAGATGGCCACCGAGACCTGCACCGCCACCTGCCGTTTCCAGGAGCACCTGCAGCAGAAGCATCTCGACACCGTCGAGGATATGCGTATCATCGACAATGATGACTTCTTCTGCGAGTTCACCGACATCCCCTTCAAAAACAACGAGATCAGCTATCAGCACTACGAGACCCAGCTCCGCGCCCATGTTCTGGAGCCCCTGCATGAGCACTTCGGCATCGACATTTCCGACGAGGCCCTGCTCAAGACCATCGAGCAGCACAACGAGGTCTGCCGCCTCATCAACGAGATCGGCGACTACCGCAAGCTGGACAACCCCACCATCACCGGCTATGAGTTCCACGTGATCCAGCTGGTGAGCCTGGTCTGCCCCAAGGAACTGATCCTGCCCTACCTGCGGGAGACCGCCGAGGAGATGAAGACCCGCGAGCCCGACGACAAGAAGAACTTCCGCTGCAAGGTGGTCCTGGCCGGCTCCGAGAACGACGACCCCGACTTCACCAAGCTCATCGAGAGCTGCGGCGCCCTGGTGGTCTGCGACCGCTTCTGCTACGGCGCTGTGGAAAGCCGCGTTCCCATTGAGGTGAAGGAGGGCCAGAGCCCCCTGCGCGCCATCGCCGAGCACTACCTGAAGACCTCCAACTGCCCGCGCTTCATGCCTCAAGACGAGATGCGCGCCCGCAAGAAGAGGATCGCGGACCTGGCCAAGGAGTACCATGCCGACGGCGTGATCCTGGCCTCCAACAAGTTCTGCGAGTACTGGAGCTACGAGCGCGTCATCGACACCTTCATCCTGAAGCGTGACTTCGGCCTGCCTGTCTGCTCCATCGAGAAGGAGTACATCAACTCCGCTTCCGGCCAGCTGCGCACCCGCTTCCAGGCCTTTGTGGAGAGTGTTGAGATCAAGCACATCCAGGAGGGAAAGTAAGATGGCTAAGAATATCAAAAAAGCGCTGAAGGATTTCTGGTACGGCAAGCCCCACACCGCCGAAGAGGGCGGCCGCCGTCTGGGCGAGCTGTACGAGGATAAGACCGGCCTTCTCAAGCACAGAGAGTGGAGAGGCGTCAAGGACACCTTCTACTACATGTACATGATCTGGGGCTACAACTATGTCCACATGATCACCGATATCCTTAAGTACTCCAACAACCCCATCGACTTCGTCAAGGGCACCTGGCGCTATCGCTGGATGGGCCAGACCTATCTGCCCGTGATCCACTGGTTCGAGCGCGGCCTGCAGGGCATGCGCGGCGAAGCCCTGGCGGCTTCCGCCTGGCACTACCGCGCCATGGTCAGCGCCTCCATTCAGCAGATCTGCAACTTCTTCAACGCCGATACCCGTCTCCACGGCGGCAAGGAGAACCAGGCCTACAAGACCAGCATCTACGCCAACGAGACCACCTGCGGCACCATGTTCTATCCCTGGATGGACGCCGGCTACCGCTACATCCCCATGGAGATGATCCCCTACTTCGTCACCTGCCACGTGAACAGCCACACCGTTCTCAACTACATCGACGCGGTGCAGTCCATCGGCCTTCCCGGCGACCCTTGCCCCATGTGCCAGGCCGAGGCCGGCATCTTCGTGCAGGACGACGTGCCCGATTCCGCTCCCTTCACCATCACCTGCAACGAGGCCTGCGACGCTTCCGTCTCCACCTCTACCCTGCAGGACTGGTTCTTCGACAAGCCCCTGTTCTCCCTGCCTATGCCCATGCAGTTTGACGATCCCCTGGTCAAGAAGTACTGCATGCAGGAAATCGAGGAGTGCTGGAAGTTCATCGAGAAGCAGACCGGCGTTCCCTTCAGCTGGGACTCCATGGTCAAGCGCCTGGAGAAGCAGAACAAGCTGCAGCGCGACGAATGGGAGAAGTGGGAAGTTGCCGGCAAGACCGATTACTACCCCGTCAACGGCGTTGCCCAGGCTCTGTTCCGCATCTTCTCCACCCAGTACGGCATCCAGGGCGACTTCTGGGATGAGGCCAGCGAGAAGGTCAAGAAGATCATGTACAAGTGCGTGGAGAAGAAGATCAATCCCTTCCCCAAGACCCGCCACCGCGTGATCGCCTGGTCCTGCGCGCCGCTGTACTTCTCCAACTGGTGCACCTGGGCCTACAACTGCTGGGGCCTGAACTGCATCATCAATATGGACTCTCTCATGTTCAACATGGAGATCCGCACCGATTCCTACGAGAACATGCTGGAAGACCTGGCGCAGTATCACATGTGGGCTCCCATGCGCCGCATGGCCGTCGGCGGCATGCACCACATCTTCGAGCTGTGGGAGTACATGGAGAAGTTCAACTGCGACATGGTCGCCATGTACGACCAGCTGCAGTGCAAGGGCATGCAGGGTGTGCACGGCCTCTTCGAGGACGAGTTCCGCAAGAGAAACATCAAGGCCTTCTGGATGCCCCATGCGCTGCCTGACTGCCGTACCGTCTCCCGTGCCGAGATCCGCCGTCAGATCAACGACTACATGACCACCGTCATGCACGAGGAGCCGCTGGATCCCTCTCTGCTGGACTTCGACGATTCCATGACCTGGTAATAGGAGGATAGGACAATGTGCAAAATCGGTAAATTCTTTTTGAAGTTCCTGGGCATCTTCGTTGCGGCGAACGCTCTTCTCTTCGTGGTGTTCTTCTTTGACCTGGACGGCAAGCTCATGTTCAACGTGGTGGAGCCCTTCCTGAAGAAGCACTATGACAACATGCCGCGCAGAGACCGGCTGCAGGAGCCCTATGACATGGACAAGTTCCCCAAGTACTAATTCAAGTAAGATATATCTAAAGGAGATAGCATCAATATGAAGTATTTCGGCGGTTGTGACGTAGGATCCACCTACACCAAGGCAGTCATTCTGGACGAGAACGGCAAGATGGTAGCGGACACCACCATCAAGAGCAAGATCAATTCCGAGCAGAGCGCCATCGCGGCGATGGACGAGGTGCTGAAGAAGGTCGGCCTGCAGAGCAGCAAGGAGCTGGCGTACCTGATCGGTACGGGCTACGGCCGCAACAAGGTCCCCTTTGCAGACGAGAACATCTCCGAGATCAGCTGCCACGCCATGGGCGTGCATGTGACGGACCCAAGCGTGAAGGCCATCATCGACATCGGCGGCCAGGACGTCAAGGGCATCAGCATCGACACGGACGGCACGGTGAAGAACTTTGCCATGAACGACAAGTGC
>ONBX01000016.1 GCA_900316205.1 uncultured Eubacteriales bacterium | reverse complement strand
TGAACCCGTGTTTGCATATTTTAATTCTATGAAAGGCTTTGCAATCTTAATTCCCACCTGGCTGCACCGCCGACTGGAACTTATCTTTGCAATTCAACTTGTCCTGGTAGACAAAAGCGGCTACTTTTATGGCACCGAACCATGGATTTGAACCACGACTTCCTGAGTCAAAGACAGGTGTTCTGCCGTTACACCAATCCGGCATATGGAACGCTCTGCGGGATTTGAACCCACGCCGCCCAGATTCGTAGTCTGGTGCTCTGTCCAACTGAGCTAAGAGCGTGTATGGTGATCCCTGCGGGATTTGAACCCGGCATTACCGCCTTGAAAGGGCGGTGACCTGACCAGTTAGTCGAAGGGACCATGTCAGCTCTGTTACCAGAGCTGATTTATGTTATGCGGAGATCTGGCTCACTCCGCAGTTCTGAAAAATAAGAATGTCATCGATCTTAACGCCGAAAATCGAGGCAAGGACAACCAGGTTGTCCACGGTCGGCAAGGCCGCACCGCGCTGCCACTTGTAAATGGCCTGGGGCGTGGAGAAGCCGAAAATATCCTGCACGTCCTTGACCGTCAAACCCGCAGCTATCCGCATACGGGCGATGTTGATCCCGGTTGCGGTCATATCGATGACCGGTATCCGATCCATTTCATTTACTCTCCTGTTCCGGCCATATGGCCTGTGACACAAATGGTTTGCACATACAAAAAGGCCGCCTGCCTCATACAAGACAAGCGGCCCGTGAAAGTACCTGATAAGCCTGTTACGGCTTTCGTTTCACAGTTCTGTTCTCCGTCTTATATGGGCATGCCAAAGGACCGTGCATCTTGCGAATAAAGCTGCACAGTGAAAGATCCCTATATTCAGATTTGAACAAAACGGTGAATTGTCTGAGGATCATTTCTTTTTCCTTTCCGGGCTTTGCCCTGTTTTCTGGCATTATAATAGCATTTGTTTGGCCTGAAGTAAAGAAACCCGTAGTATAAATCGTTGACGTTTCTGAGGCTGATAGGTTTCAGGTCATTTGCTGAAGATGATCCGAAGGATTATCCTCTCCCAAGTTTTCGCGCAGCATCTCTACTGCTTTTTCCATCGATCGTTTATCCCTCACCGTGGGATCGTCATAGCTTTTGCGCCGACACATGGGGCATGAGCAGTGAATCTTGCCTTTGGCCAGTCGCCCGTTTGCGCCGCGAGTCCACGCAAAACAATAATCATGTCCGCCAATGCCGTAGAGCAGATTGCGCTTTCGCTGGATGGTTCGTTTCCTTTGACTGCAGTAATATCCGCGGTCTCTCTTCATATGTATCACTCCCTGACAGATCGGCCGCCTGCAGGGACCGTCAGGATGAATCCCTACAGGCAGTCTATCTGCCGGTTAGTGACAGCGATAGTGATGATGTGCATTTCTGACCCTTTCTCACGGTCCCATAAAAGAGATCAGATTATATCCCTTCTCTTTCCCGACTTTCAGCATGTACTCCATCCTATACAGGAATCGCTGGTAAAAGTCCACGATCAGGCTGATCTCAGTATCGTCTTTCGTTGGCCTGTTGTCATTGTACTCTTTGATTTGTTCTTCGCTGAGATCTCTCGCATACAGCATCTGATAGGTGGCCCAGCCTCTTTTTTCTCTCAGTTTGGCAGTGTATTCATTTTCTCTGCCTGTTAACAGAGCATCCACAGTATCATGAATGTCGTCCAGAATGCTCTGAATGGATTCAAAGGTGAAGAAGTTGTAGGTCAAATTCCACCCAAAACCACGAATAGGAGTGGAATGCTCTACACCATCCTCATCTATCCAGCGTTCTTCGATTCGCTGCTTATTGGCGTCTAGTTCATCATCGAAGTGCTTATAGAGAAAAGGAGTGAGATACTGGGCAATGTCATTTTCCTCAATGGATATTTCGTTGCTCTTCATTTCAGCAACACAATCCATGCTGTCAGTATTGGAAACGTCAACGACTCTTACCGGCATGATCCAAAAATAGGAGGAGCTGTCATGTCCGTCAACGATCCCAATCTCCAGCTTGAAAATATCTCGGCCAATCACGTCAAAGCTCAGCCTCTTGATCTCCGCCAGGGCTTGTTGATTGTCCAGTTCCCCTGCAATAGCCTCATCGAATAAAGCCCTCAGTCTCAAATACGACTTATAGCGAATCCTGGATTGCAGCAGCAGCCTATGTGCAGCATGACGGATCCTATGATCAGTCATATAAGACGGATAGTCCTCACCCAAGAGAACCTGCATATCCCATATGCTAAGCTGTGACGGTGGGCATAACCGCATAAAATCGGCTTCTTTTGTTGGGAATAATCCACCAGTGGCGGCAATGAGTTCATCTCTGGAAACATCCTGGTAATGGGATACCGTAATGCTATCATTTCCAGCCCGTCTGTGTTTTCTCCAAAAATTTTCCTCAGGATCATAAATATAGTAGATATACTCGTTACGCGTAATGAAAATCAGGTTTTCTTCCGGAAATCTGACAGCATCAAACTTATCGAATAGTTTCAATTCATCACCTTGCCGAACAGGCAAATCACAATCTTACTGCTAACAAAGAAAACTCCCGGCGGAAGATCCCGCCATGCAACTAGGCCCGTATCCCCATCAGCACAATGGAGCAGGAATCCTACAAATCCAGCAAAACCAGGTTTGCCCCCGCCGGGAGTCCTGTATCTGCCGACGGGGACACACAGGCATCTACGTGCCCGGCCTTGTCCGTGATTGGCAGACATACAGCGTGGTTGGGGGAGACCTCATCCGTCTCGCGTTGCTCGACAGCTTCCCCGTGCGCGGGTAGCTGTTCGCTGTGAGGAAAGAAGAAGCCGCCGGACGGAACCGTGGCCGTGTAGACAGAAGTCCAGGGACGTCGCCACCCAGAAGGGCGGCTTCTTCTCCCGCGCGGGAAGAAAAGGGGCTCCGCTTCCGGTATTATGGCCCACCAAAAGTGATGAGATCAAATTGAGGAGAAAGCTAATGATTGCTGTTTTACAAAATGAGAGCAATCGTCGTTTTTTGCTAGCCTCTTCCAGGAAGCCTTCGTGTCACGATGAGGAAATCGCTGTAAGCTTGTTCAAAAACTCCTTTGCCGATGCTAAATCTGCTTCACTCCAAGCGTGCTCTGGGTCAAGCTCCCATTTACCCGGATCCGGATACAGCTCGATTCCCGGCTCGGCAAATGTGAGCATGCCATTATTGATTTCAAAACACAAATTGGACACGCTTACCCAATATGATTCCCGGTATCTGTCATCATTAGCCGAATGCTCTTCAAACTCTATCATTCCATCACCGCTGAGTGGATCACCGGCTGTGCTATATGCTTTCCATTCTCTGCAGATTATGGAAAGGTCTTCCGATGTGAGAACGACGCTTTTCCCGATATAGGATCGAAGGAGATTTCTTATATGCATTCGTATTTCCCCATAGCTCCGTATTTGTCAGGCGGGTCGACATGAAACTCCAGTTTTTCGCTTTTCCTATCATAAGGTAAACCTTTATAAGATGTGATTGGCTCCTCACAAAGCTTCATCTTTAACTCTTGATACGAATCAACGAAAATGTAGAAATACTTAGATCCGCAGCTCATTCTGATACCTGCCAGTTTTCTGTTGTGAGAAAAAGTTTTCTCTGTGACCAAATCGGGCAATACCACACTTCTCTTATACGCAGAAATAAACTGCTGCGAACACTCCACGATGCGAATCTCATGAGAACGGCTGTACCCCTCTGGGTAACCATGGAGGAGAAAAGCTTCGTTATCACAAAGGAGAGCAATGGAGTTTTCGCCAAACTCTCTGCAGCTATCGGAATAAGTTTTTCCCGGTGTCAGCACAACTTTGCGGATCTGTTTATTCAAGATGTTGACATCTTCTGCATGATTCCGAATCTCAAAAAATCCCCGACGATTCTCCTTGTCGCGGTAATCTGTACTGGACAAGAGCAGGCACATCCCGTTATCAAAAAGAAGTTGTGCCGTACACTGATCGATAAAATAGAACCGGGTGAGTTTTGCGTTCAGTAAAGGCTTAAAAAACGTATCGGCACAGTCCAAAGCACCTTTGTTTTCGCCAACAACAAGAGGATTAACAACGAAGTCAATGTATTTTGAAATGACGAGGGGTTTCTTTCCAAACCACAACACGATTTGACCATCAAAGAAGGTTAACTGATTTGACGTTATCATCGCTTTCTCTTCGTTGGATGGAATATAACCAGCCCGGATAAAAGACTCCCCAATGCAATCTTCGAAACTACTGATTGAATGATAATCTTTCCCAGCTTCGAAAGCCTCAATAATCGTCCAATATGCCTCGAAGATATTCGCAACAGTATAGTTGCCCTCAACCCAATCTCCGCTAAGGCGCCAAGAGATGCTCTCTTTTACGCCTTCGTCCTCCTCAATATTTCTTTCATCCATATCAAGTGGGAGATCTGTTCGTGCACCTGCTTCCAGCAAAAGTTTTGCTGCATCAAGAATATACCTATCGAAAGTTGCCCAGCACAGATTATGCAAGCATTGGCTTCCATTCAGGCCGTCGTTCGCACGGACATCATATCCGTTCGCCAGGAAGCGCTTTGTTATCTCAATGAGGACAGTTCCATCCGGACAATAATGATATAGTTCAGAAAGAATGGTGTCCTCCTCATGCCTGGTGTTGATGTCAGGCAAGCCAGTCAAGGTGTGATCAAAAAGGTCCCAATCGATCACGCTTTTGGATATAATCTTTTCGAGTTTATCAACGGCCTTGCGCATATCAGACTTGAGATAATCTTCGAAAGACATTCTTTCACCTCCACGCAGGACATCCATTCATCCATTGAAAGCCCCAGCCGCTCCGGAACGGCGGCATAATCTGTGCCGTCAGCAGGGGGGAGCGGCGAGGTCCCCGCTGCGAAGAGCCGCGGCGGCCATCCGTTTGTCCCTGATCCCGCTTCCGGCAAACACAGGAGGCTGCCTCCGCAGGAATAATCCAGTCTACAAACGGATGGGATCGTGCGAACATGTTCTTTCTACATCCCCCTCGGCGAGAGCCGAGTTGTGTGGATATACAGGAACGTGCGGCGCGCAAAGCGGCTTTGGCGCTTCGCAGCGGGTGGTGCGCTCTGCAGGATTTGAACCTGCGACCTACGGATTATCGATCCGTTGCTCTACCGACTGAGCTAAAAGCGCATAGAACCTCCCGTCGGATTTCCCACTGTCCTTTCGTTCCGCGGGGCGTACGTCCGAAACGTAGCCCGGCGGGAGGCCTGTATCTGCCGGCAGCCTTACCGACGCTGCTCCTTCCATACACATTCCGCACTTGATTCATCGGCTTGCATAGTTTACACCGTGAATGATACCGGAATACTGTTCCGTTGAGAGGATGCGCCGCGCAGAATCTACAATGGCAGTAATACAGCGTGGTGGGGGGAGACCTCATCAGTCTCGCTTTGCTCGACAGCTTCCCGTGCGCGGGAAGCCGTTCGCTGTGTAAAAAGAAGAAGCCGCCGGACGGAACCGTGGCCGTGTAGACTGAAGTCCAGGGACGTCGCCACCCAGAAGGGCGGCTTCTTCTCCCGTCGCGGGGCAGGGAGCTTGCTGCCGCGGCGGCTTCGATCCTCCTACTCCGACAGAGAGGCCACTCTGCTCCGCTCATGCTCTGTCCATCGGAGAAATCGCAGCGCGCTTCACCCTGCGGCCTCGTAAATCCGAGGGGCCGTTCAGCGCGTCGCCGGTGCACGCAGAGCGTCGACGTACATCGGCTTCAAAGCCCGGCGACCCGTTTACGGGGACCTTTTTCGCTCTGCCCTCTGTAAACCAAACCGAGAATTGCCATGATAAACGCGGGGAGGAGAAAGAATAGAGTTCTGCCTCCCCGACAAAGGCTGTCATTAACGGGCTCTTCCACCAGAATGGGCGTGCCCAGATTGCCCATACTGTTATGTGGCGCGCAAAGACAAACCTCCTTTACGGATTGAGGAAGGTTACGCCGCGATGGGGGCGTAGCGCTCCGTGTTGACCACGCTCAGCATGTAGGCATAGGGGTTCAGCTCGCCCTCCATCGCCATGGAGAAGATGCGGGGGCTGCAGCCGGAGACCAGCGCCACGCCCCGGTCGTTGACCGTGACGGGCTGCTGAGCATGGCGGCTGGCCACGTTCCAGAACACGATCTGGGGCAGCTTGTAGCCGCGGCGGGCATAGTTCTGCTTCGCGTTCTCGAAGTTCGTGAGCTTCGCGTCTCTGACGCAGGCGTCAAACTCCATGTCGGAGATGATGTAGAGCTTGGCGGGCAGCCCGCTCTGGGGCACACGGTTCTCCACAGCCGCCTGGAGGATCAGGTCGAATACCGCCTCCAGGTTGGTGTTGGCAACCTCGTTGAAGGAGGCGATGTACCGCAGCCGATCGGCAAAGGTCTCGCCCTTGATCTCGATCAGCTCCGGGTGGGCGGAGAACTCGATGAAATGGTTGCGGTAGGGACCCTTGGCCCGCTCGGCAAAATACAGGCCCAGGGAAAGCGCCACGGCGGCGGGGAGGGGAGAGTTCTGGCAGTACATGGAGCCGGAGGTGTCCACCACGGCCAGGGCGTTCTCGCCGGTGGCGAAGTCCTCCAGCGCCGCCCAGGTGGCGTTGAGGGAGAGCTTCTCCTCCTCGCTCAGGGGACGCATGAAGGAATGCTCGCGCCACCAACCACCGGAATACAGGCAGGACTCCACGATCTCATAGGGCAGGAGGGTGCCGGTGTGCAGCTTCGCCTCGCCCCGCTGCACCTTCGCCATGAAAGCGCCGTAGCGCTCCCCATCGTTGCGCAGGAAGGCCTTGCGGTACTTGAACATGGCCTTGGAGGGCTGCTTGGCGTAGTCGAAGGTGTAATCCTTCTCCCGCAGGTTGTTCTCCAGGATCCGGATTCGGGCGCGCAGACGCACCAGCGCCTTGCGGTAGTCCCGGTCCGTGAGGCCGAAGGCCCTGGCGAGCTGCTTCGCCAGCGCCACCGTCTCCGGGTTGGAGGCGTTCACCGAGGGGAGCCACTTGCCCAGCAGGGAAATGTCTCCGCTCTGCTCCAGCGCGGCCAGGTCCGCCTCAAACTGCTGCTTCAGCAGGGCCAGGGCTGCCTTGCGGCAGGGGGTGTTCAGCAGCACCAGCACATCGTCCCAGCGGCCGTACTCCGCGATGTAGGGGAGATTTCTCAGCACGGAGCCGGTCTCATTGAAGGCGAGCCAGCGGAGGATGACGCGAAAGACGCGCCGCTCGCCCAGGCCGCCCCGGACGTCCCGGGCGAAGAACAGGATCTTCATGGCCAGGTCCCGGTCCTCCGTATAGGCCTTCATGAAGCGCCTTTCGATTTCCAGGTCGCTCTCCCTGCGCAGGGCGCCGATGGCGGCGAAGAGATCCAGGCAGTCCTTCCCGGTGCTGCGATGGGTCAGGGCGCCGTTTTCGGTATAGGTTTCGTTTGCGGTTTTCTTCAGGACTTCCAACACGGGAAAGACCTCCTTTACAAGTAAAATAAAATATCAAGGCACGTCAATGACAGGTTCACTTTTTGGGAATTGCTGTTTTTTGACCGATCCATCTTTCTGCAGTATGAAACATGATAGATTGCTGTTTGTGCCTTTATAAAACTACCCAAGGCGCGTGGTCTTTGATAAGGTTCAGGTGAATTCCGGGCTATTCGCCTGCGTTTCACCTTAGCCTATTCAGTGGACAGATGCTTGCTGTCTGCGCCTTTCTCAAGACACCTTTCCCAACCCGTGCGGGAGTCCAACCCGCTCCTCCTCAATTACAAATCAGGCGCTCTGCACTGAGCTAACGGGCACCTCAAGTGGATTGCTGTACGTGTCTTTGCTTTGTGATGATAAATCGGCACGGGCCTGAGCCGCGATTAAGGTTCAGGGCATGCGCCGCCTAGCCTCGTGACATCGACCCGGCCCGTACCCAAGACGCGTGATGGTGCCAAGCGGAAAGATCCGCCCATCATCCGGCCGGAAGGAGTGTCGCATGCCAGCAGGCTTCCGGCTCAGAGGCGATTTGCTGATCGCGTCTTATTTTCACTTTTTTGTATGGCTTGTGACAAGGCACCATGGAAGCGGGACTCGGACCCGCGAGACCGGTTATGAGCCGGCTGTTGAACCTCAACTATTCAGAAAAGACATTTGCTGTTGGTGCCTTTTTCGGTTGCTGTGCACTTTTGCTGCCATTGGTCCGCGGAGATCACCTGGTCTCGACAGGGCCTGCACGGACTCCCACACAGGAAAAGCGCACGGGAAAGCTCAAGAACTGGCAAGGGGAGTGGCCTGAGGCGTGGGGAATGGTCCCTTCGGTTCTCTTGCCTTGCCCACAGGAGCGTTTCCCAAAACAAGACACAGTTTCATGATTCATGCGGGCTTGTATCCACAAGAGCGGATGTTCCGGTTTGACCCGGCCCAAACTCGCCCAGCGCAGATGCTCCCGCGGCCTCCACCCCGTAAGGTGGTGCTCTACAGTTGAGCTAATGGATCTGAAAGGCTTGCTGTCTGTGTCTTTCTATCGAAAACGCTGCCAGGGCAAAAGGCGCTCCGCCATCGGAGCGCCGGAGCCGCATCGGAGGATGCGGCGGGCCAAGGCGGCGTTTTCTTCTGATGAACAAGATACCGTCCGGTCAGAATACATGACAAGGAAGATCGCTGTTGGTATCTTTCTCAAAGCACGGAAAAGCAGATCGTTATGATTACGATTGATATCTTTGCTGTGCGTGCTTTTCGCTGTGCAGCTCCGGACCTACGGCTACAACACCACGGTGGGAGCGGCTTTCTTCAGCATGGGAGGACGCGCATGGGCGGCAGGGCTGCAATCGCCCGGGAGCCATGCAAGCCTCCCCGACTTCGGGAGCAGGGAGAGCCGACTGCTTTACCGACGAGATGATCGATAGCGCAGTTCAAATCCGCCCTGCAGGAATAAACTACCATTGCGAGGAAGTTTTTTCTTGGAAAAAAAGTTGCGAACTCTTCTTTTTCGAGGGGTTTTGCTGTTTACGCGGTTCCGAATAGGAAATCGTGATGTTACTCCCGTTTTGGCGCTACTTCGATTTCCATGTACTGTCCTCTTTCACCTTCTCTGCTGATTTCCGAGTTGATAAACCTTCGCAGCTTCTCCGGCTTATACCCGGCTGTTTTGACCTCAACGACGAAGTCAAGCGTTACCGTATCGGGCAGTGTGTCCAGAAAGTCAAGGTCGTCCAGATACATATCCATCAAGGTCAATTCCTGAAGGTTTATAAGCTTGCCAATAGAGGAGATGTTCGTCACTTTATTGGGCCAGCCGCAGAAAAACTCTTCCAGCCAGGGCATGCTTTCAAGAAAGCTGAGGTCGACGGTTCCAAATTCATGGAAAGTCAGGGAGGTAAGTTTCTTCATGGATGCGAGCGCGTCAGTCTCGACAAAAGGGATGCTGGAATAATCCCCGCCTGACACGATCAGTGTCTCAAGGTTTTGCAAACAGGAGAAGGCACGAAAATCAACTGGCCCTCCCCAATAGACCAGATATAAGTCTTTTAGCTTCGGCAAAGCGGATAGGAAGTTCAGAGAGATCATACCTATGTCAATTGACATGCTTTTCAGAGCGCTGCACTTTTTCAACGTCTCCAGATCCTCATGGAGAAAATCGAAGTCTGAGCAGTGCAGGCTTTCTACTTGCAGCAGATCCGATTCTTCAATCGGACGATCGAAGATCTTTATGCTCTCCCGTACGGCAAGTTCAAATTCTCTGTGATGAAATGTAATCATGATCGTCCTCCTCCCGGAAGCGCCGGGACTGCCACGCCCGTCGTCATAGTGGTATCCGCTTGATAAAGAAAGACCTTTATGTCCCTCATCCTGTGTCTATTGTATCAGCGTGAAAAGGGAAAATGGTCTCCTTTACAGCGACATTTTTCCACCGTTTTACAGGATAAACTTACCATTAACAGATGTGGTTTTCCTGGAAAAAAAGATGCGAACTCTTCTCTTTCGAGAAAAGTCCGCATCTTTTATTTCTGCTGTGAAGGGTGGCGCCCAGTCAGAGCGAAAAATCAGATCTCCGCAAGATTTAACGTATAATCCTTGTACAGCCTAAAGGCGTCTTCCATCGCGCCGTTCTGGATCATGCGGACGCAGGGGAGTACCATCTCCTCATACACACGATTCCAGATCTCCAAGGCGTTTCCCTTGGCGTTGACGGTCTCCACAATACGCGGGGCTATGGCGTAATACTGCCGGATCTCTTCCGCGCCGCCCGGCCGATGGCGGAGAAAGCCGTCCCGGTATTGGCGCAGAACGGTCAGTTCTTCGCAGTCGTCGGGGAGCCCTCGGGCTTTAACGCAGGCGGAGGTCAGAAAGCAGCCGGAATCGCCGCCGGAGCCTGTGCTCTGCCTGCTCTTCGGGTCGCGGGAGCCTCCGCCGTAGTCCTCCGGCCTGAGGCCCATCTTCCGCAAATAGGCGTCCCGTTTCTCCGGATCGGTATGGCTCAAATAATCCGGATCGCCGCCGCTGTCCAGAATGTCCAGCCTTGCGTTTTCATAGTCAAATCCGCTCATATGTTTCCTCCGTTCAATCGATTCTGCTGTATCTGGCTTGTACGATCAGGAGCGTTCTTCGCCGGCGTGAATCATGACAGGTGCGTGAGTTACCGGTTCCCAGTGAAGAGAAATCGACACCAAAAACGAGTCGATGACTTCGCCGCAGGAGTGCCTGCCGTCCGAGACGCCTTCGTCAGCCTTGATCGTGACACCCGGCGTCTCCAGAATCACTTCTTCCCAAATATCGCACGAGGGAGAGATCTGTTCCCGATGCCGGATCAGCTCGGAGAGTTCCCAGTATAAATGGGCAGCATTTTCAACAGAGCAGGAGCCTGACGCGCTCAATCACACGATAGTGGCCGTTTTTCCCGCGGTGGTCATAGCGGCGGGCCAGGATCCGCCCATCCGCATGGATGACAGTTTCTGTCCTGGTATCTCCGTACCGTTCACATGGACCGCACCAATAAAGTCGGTATTGGATCGTGAATCCTTGCTTCATGCTTCTGCATCCCCGTTTCTCGCTTCCTCAATGGATCGGAGGATAGCGGGCAGTTCTTTTTCGGCTTCTTCGTTGATCAGCGCACGCTGCTTTGCCAGGCGCTCACGGATCTGCTCCACCATGTACCGGGGCTCCAGCACCTTCAGCACCGGACCGAAGGAGAGAACGCGGATCAGGATTTCAGTCTCATCTCCCTCGCGGTAGCGGAGGCGGATGCGGTAGTGCCGCTCGTCCAGGCGCTCCGTCTCCTTCTCCAGGTCGGAGAAGTGCAGCATGGCCCGCTCCAGAGCGTTGCGGGTGTCGAAGAGATCCAGCACCAGGGTCTGCTCCCGCTCGGCGGGCGGCCGGTTTTCGCTCTCTCGCCAGCGCGACCACAGATAGATCGAATCGATGCGGGAGAGATTGACGGTCAGGGGCTTGCCGCGAAAGGCGGTTTGCAGCCGGAACTTGTCGTCCTTGGAGGAGTACTCCAGCCGGTAGGGGATGCAGAGGTAGCTGTTCCGGAATCCCCGGTGTCCGTGGAAGTGCACCTCGAGCCTGCGCCCTTCCCGCATGGCGCGGAGGATCAACTGAAAATGCTTGATGTACTTCGGATCGGTGAAATCGTCCCCGTCGGTGTAGCGGTCGAAGTAGACGAACTGCTCCGGGGTGAAGAGGGGCTCCACATCCTCCAGCCCCTCCTCCGAGGGGGAGAAGAGGCGCACCCGGGGATCCTGGAGCAGGGCCTTCAGCCACTGCTTTTCAAGCGTGGTCAGCGGGGCGCGGGGCGTGTGCTGCAAGGGCGTTGCAAAGTCCTTTGTCAGCAGGGGCCAGCTGCCGTCGGTGAGCTTGGCGGGGATGGTGATGAGGCTCTCGCCAAAGGCGGTCTCCAGCACCGTGCGCGTCAGCTCCTGCTGGGTGAGGTTCCCGGCCACGGCCTTGGCCAGGATGGCGGAGACGGCCTTGAAGTAGGAGCCGTAGACTTCCGAGAAAATCATGTGGCCTCACCTCCTTCGTAGAGCGCCTCCATGCGCCGGATATCGTCATAAAAGCGCCGGACGGCAAAGCTGTTGTTGCTCTCAAAGCGGACCACACGGCCAATGAAGCTGCGGGCCCAGGTCAGCATCTCCCCGGCGTCGTACACGTCGGCCACAAATTTATAGGTGTGGGAGTCGATGGCCTCAATGCGGCCGTGACGCTTCTCCCGCTCCAGCCGGTCCAGAATAAAGTCCTCGCCATATCCCACGTGCAGGGTGATCTCCACATGGTCCAGACTGTAGTCCCCACCGGTGGAGACGCCCCAGAGATTCTCGTCGAATTTGGCGGCATAGCCCGCGTATTTCTCGTGCCGGGGCTCCACCGACCCGGGGCTGACGGAGCGGATGGTGTCCAGCCGGAAGAACATGGGCTTGCGGAACTTGTAGTGATAGGCCAGCAGGTATTCCCGGCCGGTCTGGGTGCTGATGTAAAAGCGCAGGGGATAGACCCGGTGCTCCCGCTCGGCGTCCTTGCGGAGGCTGAAGGTCACAAGATCGATGCAGCGCTTCTCCTTCATGGCGCAGAGGGCGTCAAAAAGGATCTGGCTGTCCAGGGTGTGGAGCAGATAGTGGTGCTTGTAGCGAAAGCGCTCCGGGGCCTCCGCCTGCCGGTCCAGCAGATAGGAGCCGATGATGCCAAGGGGCGCCTCCTCCGAGAAGAAGGAGATCGCATCCGCCCAGGAGGAGAGCTCCACCCGGTCCTCGGCCAGGCGGAAGACAAGGAGCCGGCCCTGCTTTTCACTCTGCAGGAGCCCCATCTCCGCGTATTCCTTCAGCTTTTTGCGTACGGTGGACTCGTCGAGCTCGAAGGGCGTGTCCGTGTGGGAAAGAAGCGCCGCCACGCCCTCGGTAATCTCGCCCGCGCTGCGGGCCGCGCCGTCCGCCAGCAGATCCAGGATGCAGAAGTGCAGGACGATGTCCTTGTCGGTGAAGCTTTTGGCTTTCCAGGCGTTGTGCAGGGGATTGAAGGGGACGCTGCGGTTGTCCACGGAGATGAAGACGTTCTTGCCCTCGGCGCTGCGGCGGAAGGCCATGTAGCCCCCCAGCCAGCTTTCGATGCGCCGCCGCTCGTCGTCATAGCTGCGGGCGCTCTTTTTGTTGAAATCCTCCCGGCTCTTGAAGCCGTAGACGTAGAAGTCCCGCATGTAGTCGCGGATCTTCTCGAAGCTCTTGATCAGCTCGCTGTAGGCCATGTCCTCACCTCCTTTGGAGTTCGGTCTCGATTTATGGGATCAAAGGAGAAAAGAAGTTAAAAACTTCGCGTATTCCTCCCGCAGCGGCAGCTCCTGATCGACCTTCAAAGCCCGGCGAATGGCTGTTTCCGCCCTGCCGGTGATGGGGTTGAAGCCCTGCTTCTCAACCGTATCCCAGTATACGCCGATGCCCCGCTTCTGCCAACTGGGGAGCTTATCGAAGTTGATTCCGTTCTGGAAGAGCAGCTCATTCTTGAAGGCGACCGACTGCCCCTCCAGCAGCTTTGTGGCCTCCGCCACGCTTTTGCCCTGCTTGCGGAGCATCCAGTAGCAGTGGGCGTTGAGAGAATTGCGGTGCGCATCCTCCTGGCGCCAGAGGAAATAGTCCTGGACACGTTCGACCGTGGGAAGCGGCACCATGCGGCAGTCGAAGATCGCCTGCTGCCCCAGCTGCATGGAAAAGGCAGCGCTGGCTACGCCGGCGAGCAGGGAATTGTACTTCCGAACCTTGCGGCCGAAGGTGTCCTCGTCCGGGTGGAAGAGAAGGGAGATCTCGTCGCTCTGGGTGAAGCCGTAGATCACCCGGAAGCCGTAGTTCATCAGGGCCTTGACAGTCTCCACCATCATATCCCGGAAGCGAAGGTCAAAGGGCACCTCGAAGTTGCAGACCTCCTTGGTCAGTCTGGTAAAGCGGTTGCCGTCCAGGCGGGCGACCAGATAGAGCTCAGGCAGCAGCACCTGATCCAGCGACTGCTCATAGACGCGCATCTTCGCGTCAAGATCGTCAAAGTTCATCGTTCTCCCTCCATTCGCTGATTGCCATATTCTTCCCGTCGTTTGCCACAAAGAACAGCGCGTCAAAGCCCTCGGCCATGCTTGGCATTTCCAGCCTGTTCGAGGTCATGGCAATGGCCTTGGGCGGGACGACTTCTTTTCCTTCGCGCCTGTTGTTCCTTGCAATGCAGTCCTGCAGACGGGACTGCATGAAATAACCGATGACCCGGTAGCCTTGCGCCTTTGCTGCGGGAATATACCTGGCCCGGTCCTCCCGGGTGGGATTGGTGTTGTCTACTACATAGTCAACGCCGCGGGCGTGGCAGTCGGCAATCCTTCTTGCCTCGTTGTTTCTCGTTTTGAGGGTATCCAGGTTGACCCGTTCGATCCCCGGGAGATAGCGGCGGCAGAATTCGCTCTTTCCGCTGCCCTGGATCCCAATCATGATATAAGCAGTTTTCATCTTTCTTTATCCCCGAAGGGAGTTATTCGATCTCCCAGATGACGGTGACGGTGTCGCTGATCTCGATGTCATCGGGCTCGATGTCCAGAGCGTAGCTTTTCGCCATGAGAGGCTGGGCGGCCTTTGCCATCCTCTCCATGGGACGGTATTCGATGTCGATCTCGCCCCAGGAGTAGTCGATGCTCTCGATGCACTGCAGGGTGACGCCTGCGGCCCGGGTGAGTACCGTGGCCTTCTCCTTCGCGTCCTGCACCGCCTTCCCCAGCAGCTCGTTCTTGGCCGCCTCCGGGTCGCTGACCGTGTAGCTGAGCCGGAACTCCGGGCTGACTGCGCAGTTGGCGATGGCGTAGAGAATGCGGCCCAGGCGTTCGTTATCCGAGGAAAATTCCACCTTCAGCATGTGCTGGAAGCGGTAGCCGATAAAGCGCTGCTTGTAAACGTCCCGTTCCCGATAGCTTTCATACTCCGTGTCTACGCTGAAGTTGAGTGTCTTCAGATCGGTGCGGGCAAAGCCGAAGCCGGAGAGCACGTCCTTCAGCGCCTCCGTATCCTCGGAGGAATGGCGCAGGGTCTCGCCGTAATCCGGATAGACGCCCTCCAGCGTCATGGTGATCCTGGTGGTGTCGGGCCTGAGCTTCAGTTGACCTTTGCCGGTCACGCGTATGGTTCTCATGGATTAGCCTCCTTTTGCAGTAAACTCGTTTCTGTGATCTTCAAAAAAACGGAAAAGAGCTTTTACGTTCTCCACTTCCGTCCAGGCGGTCTCCTGAACCGGAGCTTCGTTGAGATCATAGATCTTCGCACCGGGTAAGGAGAGCATGATAGGGGAGTGGGTTGCAATGACAAACTGACAGCCGAAGTATCGTGTCGAATCTGAAATGAACTTTGCCAGATCCATCTGCAAAGGGACGGACAGGCTATTCTCCGGCTCGTCCAGCAGGTAAAGTGCGTTTTCCGTAATGTGCTCGACAAAATAGCGCATCGCGCTTTCTCCGTTGGAGCGCATGTCCACGTTCCGCATCAGACGCTCCCGCACATACTGAGACTGCGACTTGGATTTGGCGTCATAGCTCTCCTTCCAGTCGTCATACTCCTTGAGAGATTTAAGCTGATGGGAAGAATACTTGCGGCTGAGGTACTCCTCGAACAATTCCTCACGGCGTACATCGATGCCGTCGTTCAGGTATCGGATGTTCAGCATATAATCGAACACGTCATCGCTGCTCAGGATTTGACTGCTGGGGGAGAGCTCTTCGCATTCGACCGAACACAGTTCGACGAAGGGCGTGAAGAACGCGCCGCCGCTGAAGGCGGAGTGACGAAGTAAGGCCAGCTTTTCGGCAATCAGGTTCAGGATCGTGGATTTTCCGGATCCGTTTCCTCCGCAGAAGATGGTGATCGGACTGAATTCCAGATCATCAAGTCCTTTGAGCGGAAAGATCTTGAAGGGGTAAACGCCGCTGTAGCAGGTTCTTTTCAAGCAGCGGATATAGTCGGCTTCACGCAACTCCCCGGGGAAGGAAAAGGACTTCAAATATACAGGGGTCATGACTGCTTTTTCAACTCCTCGCACAGGATTCACACACTTTTGACTTGGAAACAGATCGGTATATGTGCCGTTCAGTGTTTTCGGATGAACTCGGCTACCCTCAGTAGGCGTTCCAGCGTTGGCTCCTTGTCCAGCGTACAGAGCCAGTCTATCATTTTGCCATCGTTCTCTGGGTTTCCCAATATTGCCAAGATTACGGCAATATCTTCCTCTGATAAATGCAGCGTGGCCAGTCCCTGAATCAAAAATCTTGTATCTTCTGTTACTCGATCCATTCTACGTTCCCATTATCGAAACAATATGATGTACTCCCATGAACGTTCCATATTATATCAAAAAGGAAAAAGATTAGGTCTCCTTTACAGCGACATTTATCGGCCCAGCGTCTTCTCACCCAAGCGGTACAGAAGGTCGTTCACCATGCCAATGTCATACAGCTTCTCGCTGAAGCAAAACTCCAGAATGACGTCCCGCTTGCTGCTTCGGGACAGAATATAGCCTGCCCGGGACAGAAGATCCGCCGCTTTCTGCAAGGGTAATTCCAGCGCAAGAGCAATGGCGATACAGGTGTCCTTGGATGGCTTGTAGGTTCGGTCGGACATGATCTTGGAGAAAAGACGCCGATCGATCTGTGCGGCTTTGTAAACAGAAGAGTCTTTCAGACCACGCGTCCGGATAATATCTTCCACTTCCTCCACAAAGCCTACATTCAGGTAGGAACCCAAGTCCCTGCTGAGAAGGTCCCAGTTCGTGGTTTCACTGCGCACGGCACTTTTTACCGCGGAATGGATGTTGTCGCGGGAATAATTGTCGCGCATGCTGAACTGAATCTTTGACGCGTCAACGATGTTTGGCTGGCCATCAGAGGACGGCTCCTTCGCCGAGGGCTGCCTGGATTCGATATAGGCCTGCGCTTTTTCTACGAACGCTTCCGCGCTTGGGGCGGGATCCCCCTGCCCAAACAGCTTTGAAAACCAGGACATGGTCGTCACCTCTTTTTAATCTCAGCAGCTCTCGCCCATCTTCTCCGCCAGGTCGCGGAGGCTTTTGCTGTACTGCGCCTTGGAGATGGCGCCGCGCTCTACGAACAGGTCCAGCGTGTGCTTCTGGGTGAGGAAAAGCTGGTGATTCTTCTGCTTGTAATTGAGCGAATCCCAGAAGGGATTTTCAATCGTTACATCCATGATCATATCCTCCTTGCCGCGCTCTTCCGCGGTTTTTTTTATTTTGTTCGATCGGCAGGGGAGTGCTCGGGCGAGAGCTTGACGCCGAGCATAGTCTCCACATTGGCGGCCACGGTTTGCAGCTCCCGCAGCTTTGAGCGGGCGAAGGAGTAGGCCGCATACTGCTCGTTTTTCTGCTGAAGAAGAGCAGCCTTCTGCGCCTTCAGCTCCTTCAGCGAGGGGACAGTTTTCTCTCCGGTGAGCTCGCGGAGCTGCTTCCTTGCGGCCTCGTACAGAGCCAGACTGCTGCTGTGAGCCTCCCGAAAATCCTGCTTGTTCCCGGCCTTCAGATAGGCAGAATAGGTGCTCTTGTTGGCGAGGTACTGGCCCACATTTCGGATCAGAAGATTGGTATCGTCCAGCATCTTTTCGGTGGCTTTCAGCGCGGCGTGCTTTTCGTGGAGATCGGCCCTGGTGTCGGTGAGAAGTGCCAGCAGATCCTCCTCGGTGCCAAGCTTGTTTTCCTGGAGGAAGGCAAGGGTTTTGGACATCTCCTTCAGGTTGCTGATCTTGACCTTTCGGGCGTAATTGGGATTCTCGCAGGCCTTCACCAGCGTCTGCAGATCTACGATCAGCCGGATGGAAGGATCGGCCTTTTTGGCACGGTCAGCGGGCTTCGAAGCGGCACTTTCGGCGCTCCTGGCTTCGCGGTCCAGGCTGCGGAAATAGCTAAGGAGAAAGCCTTTATCGAAGTCCGTTCCCAGCCGTCTGGCGCGGATGGGACGCTCCCGGTCCGGAAGCAGATAGCTGAAACGCCCGCGGCTTTCCAGAAGCGTGATGCCGTAGTTTTCCAAGAGCTTTTCCCGGAATTCCTCCTGGCTTTTGCTGTCATCCAAGGTGGATGAGATCTGCCTGCGCAGAGTGCCAAGAAACGTCTCAAATGTGGATTCGTCGGGCTGCACCTGGGCGGCTGCAGTTTCGTCCAAATCGTGCTTCCCGCGGCGCTGCGCCCAGTACTCTTTGTCTGTGATGCAGACCTTGGCGGGGTTCAGCAGATCCACCTGATAGAGGCCCTCCCGCTGGCAGAGATCCATGACCTGCTGCTTGAAAAAGACCATGAATTTGTCGGAGGCATTGTGCTTGTAACCCGCCGGAAGAAGGTTCTGCTTTTCCGCGGAGAGAGGATCAAGCGCCGCCTCTTTTCTGACGCTGTTGATCACGATGTGTACGTGGATATTTCCCGCACCGTTGTGACCGTCCGGGTGGGTGCAGACGATGGCCTGGTGCCCTGGAAGAGCGCGCTGCGTCAGCTCCAGCCCCAGGGCCTGCGCCTTCTCGCAGCTGAGGTTGTTTTCCTCCCGGTCCCGGGGATCAAAGCTCACAATATAGTGGTGCGCCTTGATCTCGTCAGGGGAGGTGTTCTTTCCGAAAGCGGCGTTTGTCTGCATGCACTCCATGCCGAAGGATTCCGGGCTGCAGAGGACGCCGTCCATGAGGAAAAAGTCCCGCAGAATCAGCTCGCCGTTTTCGTCCAGGATGGGCTTGTTCGTATACTCGTCATGCCGGTATTTCAGATAGCGCACGGCATCGGAATACCAGTTGTTTTTGACCTTGATGTGTTTAACTGTTGCCATATTCTTTTTCCACTGCCCGGTCCAGACGGCCGCAGGAATCCTGCAGCGTATGGAGCGTCTCCTGCAGCTCCTTCGCGAGAGAATTAGTCATAAGACCGTTCTCGTTGAAGTATCGGGCGATCTGATTCAGGTTGCTGCCCAGCTTGTTGATCTGCCGAAGCTCGGTGATGATGGCGTCAACGTTATGGATCAGGACCGGCTGCTGCCGGATTTCCTGATTCGCGGCGAGGCTGCGCCAGTAAGCGGACTGAGAGAGACCTGCCTTCTTCGCTTCGGTCAATACGATCTGATAGAGTTCCTCCGAGATCCAGAAGCCAACGAAGTGTTCTTTGGTCGGGGTATCAAGTTTTTTCGGTCGTGCCATAGCAAGCTCCTTTTCACGCGCAAGCGGGAAAAACTGTCTCATGAAAATGAGACCGATGGGAACCGGGTTCGAACGAGGGATTGGGGAGCGGAATCCCCAACAAGAGGATGGAAAGGAAAGCCATGAAAATGGGTTTTCCTTTAAACATCAGAATCTTGCTCTGAGAAAGTTGCCCCCTAACTCAGGGAAACTGCAGCACCTCGTAGCCCCGGTATTTCTTGAATACGTTGTAGATCGTCATGAACTCCATGATGGTGATGGCGTGACCGCCGATGACGCCTGCATAAGCCACACCAGGCCTTCCTCGGCCATATACCTTACTGTCAATGTTGACCCAAACCCATGGGCAATCCCAGAAGCCGTATTTACACTGAAAGCCTTCATTCCGAAGAAACGCAATAAATTCAGAATCCTTATGGCCGAGATCTTCTCCGCTTACAAGAAAGCACTCCCGGGTGTACCCCAGTTGAAGAGAACGTGTCGTGCTTTCCATGTCAGTCATCCTCATCAATGGCGTCGACGATCTCCAGCTCGTCGATCCAGGAGAGAGGATCGTCCTCCTGCGGAGCAGGGGAGGGAGCCCTTTTTGCGGCAATCAGAAGAGCGAAAATCAGGAGTACAACAGCAACACCGAAACTCATATCAGACCCTTCTTTCAGAGGCGGCAGTGTTCCAATGCTGCCCTACCCGTTTTGCATTCGTCCAGAGCCGGTCAAGCTCTGCCCAATCCTCATCACTCATGAAAAACTCATAGAGCGGCATGTGAAGTGCATCACATACGATTTGAATGGTATCGATCCGAAGCTGATTGTCCCGCCTCTTTGCATTTGAAAATGCTGCTCGTGTGAGCCCGGTCATCTGGCACAGTGCAGCCAAGGTCAGACCGCGGTCGACCAGAATGTCGTTCAGCTTATCCATCGTGTTCATGGTGAGAACCTCCTTCCAAATTGCACCTAAACCCTGAATACCTGACCTTTTGCAATCTTCTTCTTTGGCAAAAAGTATTATCTCATAAAAGGTGTCCCAAATAACGGACTTGGTATTTTCTGGGAGCATCGTTAAATGAAAAAGTAAATGTTGAAGAAAAGTCTCCACGCGCTGCCCGTTAACTCTCAAAAGCGATAGGGCGAGATCACAATGAACGCCGACCGGGCGTACCCGTCAGGTGCTTCGCTTTCTGTTCAAGCTTTCGGAGGACCGGGAAAAAACAGCGTTTCAGCAGGCTCTCCACAAAGGCGTCTTCGTCGTCCCGAAAATAGAAAAGCGCGCTATCGTGAAAACGACGGTTTCCTGCCGTTTTCAGCGTGATGCAGCCCGATATTTTCGGACACAATGACAATTGATGTAAGCACAAAAATATGTTAATATTTTGACGAACCCGAAAAGGAGTTGATGATTATGAACAGAGAATATCCCAATGTTGACACCCTGGAAGCGCTTGAGAAGGAGATTGCACGGGTCAAGGCCGCGCAGGCTGTCTACGCCTCCTATACACAGGAGCAGGTGGACAGGATTTTCCTTGCCGCAGCGACTGCCGCGAACAAGGCCAGGATCCCGCTGGCGAAGGCCGCGGTCGCCGAGACCGGAATGGGCATCGTGGAGGATAAGGTCATCAAAAACCACTTTGCCTCTGAGTATGTGTATAATGCCTATCGCAACACCAAAACCTGCGGTGTCATCGAGGAGGACAAGGCCTACGGTGTGAAGAAGATCGCCGAGCCCCTGGGCCTCGTATGCGCCATCATCCCCACGACGAACCCCACTTCCACCGCTATTTTCAAAACGCTGCTGGCGCTGAAAACCCGCAACGGCATCATCATCAGCCCCCACCACCGCGCCAAGAGCAGCACCGTAGAGGCCGCCAAGGTCGTGCTGGAAGCTGCGGTCGCGGCTGGTGCTCCTGAGGACATCATCGGCTGGATCAGCGCCCCGTCCCGTGAGATGACCCGTCTTCTCATGAAGGAGTCGGACATCATCCTGGCCACCGGCGGGCCCAGCATGGTCAACGCCGCCTATTCCTCCGGCACCCCGGCTCTCGGCGTCGGAGCGGGCAACGTCCCCGCGATCATCGACGACTCGGCGGATATCCTGCTGGCGGTGAACTCCGTCATCCACTCCAAGACCTTTGATAACGGCATGATCTGCGCCTCCGAGCAGTCGGTCATCGTGCATGAGAGCATTTACGACGAAGTGCGCAGGGAATTTGCAAGGCGCGGCTGCTTCTTCCTCTACGGGGAAGCGCTGGACAAGGTGCGCAAAACCGTCATCATCAACGGCGCGGTGAACGCAGGCATCGTGGGCCAGTCCGCTGCCAGGATCGCGGCTCTCGCTGGGGTCCAGGTCCCCGAGGGCACCAAGATCCTCATCGGCGAGGTGGAATCCACCGACAAGTCCGAGGAGTTTGCCCACGAAAAGCTTTCCCCCGTCCTCGCCATGTATCGGGCCAAAGATTTTGCCGACGCGGTGGACAAGGCGGAGGCTCTCGTGGAGGGCGGCGGCCTGGGCCACACCGCCTCCATCTATCTCAATACCGCCACGCAGCAGGACAAGCTCGAAACCTTCCAGGCCCGGATGAAGACCTGCCGCATCGTAGTCAATACGCCCTCCTCCCACGGCGGCATCGGCGATCTCTATAACTTTGCCCTCGCTCCGTCGCTGACGCTGGGCTGCGGCTCCTGGGGCGGCAACTCGGTATCGGAGAACGTGGGCGTCAAGCATCTGCTGAATATCAAAACCGTGGTGGAAAGAAGGGAAAACATGCTCTGGTTCCGTGCGCCGGAAAAGATCTACATCAAGAAGGGCTGCCTGCCCGTTGCCCTCAAGGAGCTGGGCGAGATGGGCAAAAAGCGCGCCTTCGTCGTGACCGGCCCGCACCTGCACAAGACCGGGGCGGCCGAGCCGATCTTCAGGAAGCTGGAGGAATTGGGCATCGAACATAGCTGCTTCTTTGACGTGCCCAACGACCCGACCCTCGCCTGCGCCAGAGAGGGCGCCAAGCGCATGGCGACCTTCAAGCCCGACGTGATCATCGCCCTGGGCGGCGGCTCGCCCATGGATGCGGCCAAGATCATGTGGGTCCTCTATGAGCATCCCGAGGTCGACTTTGCCGACATGGCGATGCGCTTCTCCGATATCCGCAAGCGCATCTACAAGTTCCCGAAGATGGGCGAAAAGGCCTACTTCATCTGCATCCCCACCTCCGCCGGAACCGGAAGCGAGGCGACTCCCTTTGCCGTGATCACCGATGAGACCACCGGCATCAAGTACCCGCTGGCGGACTATGAGCTCATGCCCAACATGGCGATCGTGGATGTGGATTACCACATGACTGCCCCCAAGGGTCTGACCGCCTCCTCCGGCATCGACGCGGTGTCTCACGCGCTGGAGGCCATCGCCTCCGTCATGGCTACCGACTACACCGACGGCCTTGCTCTGCAGGCCCTCAAGAATCTGTTCACCTGGCTGCCCAAGGCCTATGAAGACGGCAGCAACGTGCAGGCCCGTGAGAAAGTCGCCAATGCCGCCACCATGGCGGGCATGGCCTTCGCCAACGCTTTTCTCGGCGTGATGCACTCCATGGCCCACAAGCTGGGCGCCTTCCACCACGTGGCACACGGCCTCGCCAACGCTCTCATGATGGATGAGGTGCTGCGCTTCAACGCCGCGGAGGCTCCCACCAAAATGGGCACCTTCCCCCAGTACGATCACCCGCACACTCTGGAGCGCTACGCCATGGTGGCGGATGCTCTGGGCTGCGGCGGAAGCACGGACAGCGAGAAGCTGGAGGCCCTGATCCGGAAGATCGACGAGCTGAAAGCGTCCATCGGTATTAAACCCACCATCCGCGATTACGTGCCGGATGAGGAGGCCTTCCTCACCACGCTGGACGAGATGGTGGAGCAGGCCTTCGACGATCAGTGCACCGGCGCAAACCCCCGCTATCCGCTTATGCGCGAGATCAAGCAGATGTATCTGGACGCCTACTACGGCAGGCAGTTTGAAGAGACCGCCAAACCCGACGTCAAACAGCTTGAAGGGAGAGAATGAGCATGAATTTGGACAATATCATTGCCGAACGCAAGAACAAAACCATCTACCGCGACGGGGATAAGTGCGTTAAGGTTTTCAACAGCAGCTTCGCCAAGGCCGACATCCTCAACGAGGCGCTCAACCAGGCGCGTGTGGAGGACTGCGGTCTGAACGTGCCGAAGATCCTGGAGGTCACCACGGTGGACGGCAAGTGGGCCATCGTCTCCGAGTTTATCGAGGGGGAGACCCTCTCCCACCTGATGCGGGACGACCCGGATAACACCGAGAAGTATCTCGAAATGATGGTAAACACCCAGCTTCTGATCCACACGAAGAAGAGTCCGCTGCTCTCCCGGCTCAAAGACAAGATGAACCGCAAAATCCTCATGGCCGATCTGGACCCTGTGACCCGCTATGAGCTGCTGATCCGTCTGGAGGGCCTGCCTACCCATGACAAGCTCTGCCACGGTGACCTCTGCCCCTCCAACATCATCCTTACCCCGTCGGGCGAGCTGTATGTCATCGACTGGGCCCACGCCACGCAGGGCAACGCCTCCGCCGACGCGGCGCGCAGCTTTCTGACCTTCCATCTGCGCGGCGAGGCGGAAAATGCCGAGCGCTACCTTGACCTTTTCTGCGAGGGCAGCAACATCGAAAAGGACTATGTCCAGAAGTGGATGCCCATCGTTGCCGCGTCCCAGTCCATCAAGGGCAAGCTGGAGGAACGGGACTTCCTCCTCCGCTGGGCAAACGTGGTGGAATACTGATCTCCATGGGGCCGAGTGTATCGGCTTCCCCTGCTGGAAAATACGCGGCGAAGACAATCTTCGCCGCGGTTTTTTCTGCGTGCGCCCGGCATGGGCGACAACTTGGTGGTGAAAGTCCACTACGGACTCGGCAGCAGGAACCGTTAGCCAAAGGCAAGGGTGTCCATCGCGAGAGGGAATCAGAAGGAAGCCGGATTGCGGAGGTTGAAAGGTCCGCCGCAGGGCAAACTCTCAGACCAACGGACAGAAACCACATACAAGGCTGGCTTGGGGCGGACGACCCTGCGCAACAAGGGAAAGTCCAATGCTACCCGAACCCCATACAGTAGATGTGGTGGTCATGAGAGGAAGGTTGTCGCTCTTACCCGGGGAGATCTGCAAGATACGCTCTGAAAGGAGTAAAAAGTGACCTTCACTTTTGCAATCTAGGGGATATGTGCTTTCAGCTTAGCAGAGGCGCTGTACCATAAACAGGACTTTCAACGAAGCACGCGGCCGGCGATCTCAAAAAAGCGATAGGGAGAGACCACAATGGGCTCATATTTTGCCTTGTTATAGGAGTTCAGGACCGGCTGATTGTGGAGGCAGTGATTGCTGTCGGTGAACACCTCGCGGAGGGATTCCTCCGGCTCCTGTTCGCTGTAGGCCTTGATATAGCCTTGACCGTCGTAAATGAAGATGCCCACTTCACCGATCCGAAGGGTATCAGTCCGCTGCACCCAGACGAGCTGATCCTGGGTAAAGACCGGCTCCATGCTGTCGCCGTTTACATGGACGCCGAAATCGGCCCCGGCGGGGACCATGCTTTTGGGAACCTGCACCATCTCAAAGTTGCCTTCATCCAGAAAGGCGCCGGGACCGGCGGAGGCGGACAGGTAACTCACCGGCATCTCAACCAGCTCATCTTCTATGTGCTTGGGAGCGGGGGAGTAACGGCCAGAGGCGATCAGGTCCTCTTTGTAGTCCTCCAGCTTTCTCAGTCCGACCGGGTCCAACTCCGGCGCAAGGGGAGAGGAGGTGAACAGAGAGATGGAATCGATTCCGAAAATCTTGGCCAGGGCAATCAGATGGTATGCACTCGGTGTGGCACTGCCCTTTTCCCACTTCCAAAGAGCAGTGCGGCTGATGTCAATGCCATGTAGAGACAGCTCATCACAAAGTGAAGCCTGGCTCATTTTTCGCTGCTTGCGCAGATCGGCGATGCGTTCACCGATCACATTGTTGGCATACTCGGAAGGAGCATTATATAGTGGCCGATTCAAATGAATGATAGGAGCTTTATTTCTTCTGGGCATGTCAGTTCCCTCCTGTTTGCAGTTGATCACATTATAGAAGATAGGAAGAATGCTGTCAAGAGAAAAAGAAACCTGAGGTTAACAAACGTTTACTTGACAACAACCGCAAGTTACAATATAATTACAAACGCCGACAAACAGTGACCGCATGAAGATCGGGACGATTCGGATGTACACAGGTCGGAAGAACAAACGATCACGTACGGGATGGAGGGAGATGAGATAAGTGTCCAGGTATCTTTCCTATGCTCAATTGGATACGATTGCGGGTCGGGTGGTTCGCGCGTACCGGAAGCTTCCGGAGGTGCAGGCGGCAAGGGTGGTCCATTCTGTCGACCCACAGTTGCTTCTGACGAAGCTGCTGGGCCTGTCCGTTGCGTTTCGACATATCTCCTGGGACGGAGAGACCCTGGGGATGACAAGCTACGAGGAACTGGAGATTGAGATCTTCGATAAGGAGGAAGAATTCTTCTCCTTTGACGGAAAGACGGTGCTCATCGAGAAGAATCTGCTGCCTGAGAACCAGACCGGCAGACGGAACTTCACCATCATGCACGAGGGCTGCCACCATGTTCTCAGAATGCTGTATCCGAGAGATTATGCCGCGGGAGCAAACGCCAGGCGGGTTCTCCGGTATAGGAGCACAGGCGAGACCTGGTCCCGGGAGGAGTGGCAGGTCGACAGACTGACTTCCTCCATTTTGATGCCCCGGGAGTTGGTTGAACAGGCCATGATCCGAGTGGGGCAGAGAGGGAGAATCAAGTGGCTCTGCCCCGACAGCGAGGCCTATGGGCGCTTTTGCGGGATGAGTGAGCTGCTGGGCGTTTCCAAACAGGCACTTTGTATCCGGATGATGGGGATGGGCCTCATCGAGGAGGCTGAGCTCTATCGCCCGTATGGAGTAGATGTACTTGCAGGAGATGATTTTGATGGATGAAAGAAACACCATAACGGAAGAAAGGAATGCTGTGAGAATGGAAAGAAAAATGCCCAATGAGATGCGGGTAGTGAAACGATGCCCGTACTGCGGAAAGCGCCTGTTCGATAAGATTACGACCGGGTCGGGCGTGGTGGAAACCAAATGCCCTCAGTGCAAGAACGTCGTGCGATTCAATTTGGCCTTTCGGCGTGCTCGTCTGGGTTCCTCATATGTACCCAAGATGACCATCAACTTCTAAATCCAAAACCGAAGTACCGAGCAGCGGGACCGCGGCCATAACGGCCAAACGAGTCACCAAATAGCCGGACATCGGGGCTAAGGGATCAAAGTATCCCTTAGTTCCGGTGTCCGGCTTTTTCTTTTCTCCCGGCGGGATGCACCTGACGGGGACAAAAACGATATATCGAGCCTGGTGCGCAATGGGCGAAGGGTATTTCCATAAGGATCATGCAGAGAAGAGTTCTGAGATCTGGCCTTGGAAAATGCCTTGGTTTGTTGCGCTCTTTTCGGCCTGAAAACAGCTCTGCAGACAGAGCCTCCCCTTCGCCCGCACAGGCGGGAAGGGGACAGCATGCGCTGCAAGTGGGCCTGTTATCTGGCGAAATACCCCTGATCTCCCAAGTTTTGCTTTCCAAAAAAAACAAAACGAAAAGGAGATCAGAATATGAAAACATTTTATATCAGAGATATAGAGGGAACGATCCCGTCCTGTGACGGGAAGGTCATGTACCGGGAAATCCGGGGGAAGGAGATCCTGACCTTCTTCCGCGAGGAAGAAAACAGGCGCCGCTGCTTCGTGCGTGGCAGCGACTGTGAGGATGCACAGGAGTGTTGGTTTGAGGTGGACGCCGCGCTGATGCCGATGGCGGAGAGGGCCAAGAGGCGGGAACGTTACCTGCGTGAGGAGCGGGAGCGGGCATCTCTTCAAATCCTTTCGCTGGAGGAGCTCTGCAGTGGGACGGAGGCGGATCCGATCACGCTGGAGGACACTCTTACCTCAGACGATCCCGGCCCAGAGGAGCAGATACTCCTCGCTGCAGAGAAAACAGCGGTATGGGATGCTCTGCAAACGCTAGACGCGGAAGCACAGAGTTTGATCCATGCGCTGTTCCTGCAGGACGAGCCCATGACCCTGCGGGGATACGCAGCTCTGTGTGGGCTGCCGTTTCCTACGGTGCAATCCCGAAAGAATGCTGCTTTGAAAAGATTGAAAGCACTGCTCGGGTGAGAGAAGTCGAATAAACAAGCAGCCAACGGAAGAGTGATTTCCCGTTGGCTGCTCTGTTTATATGGACTTGTACAATCGCTCAGTCGCGCAGGAAGACCTTGATCACGATCCGATAATACCCGCCGACGATCTCCTTGTGGCGAACGGTGCCGTAAAGATCCTTGCCCGCGTCCATGAGCCGCGCAAAAATCTTGTTTCGGTCCCGGGGGATGTAGCCAAGCTTGCTCCCAGGGGCCAACGCTTCCTGGGAGATCTCCCCCTCCTCGGGGAGCGCGTCGATGCGGATGGCGTATTCATCATAGGGATTCTCCGGCTCCCGCACCAGGCGGACCCGTTCGCCCTCCTGGAGGGTTTCGTAGAGCGCGGCGATGTTTTTCACATAGTTGGTACCCACGACATCGGTCCCCAGCAGAAAGATGTCCCGTTCAAAGGGCAGGGGAAGGGTCAGCTCGGCGCCGTCTGCGTGCAGGGCGGCAACCAGTTCTTCCTCGGCCTGCTTCAAAATGAGCTCGTTCATGTCTTGCCCTCCAGGTCAGCGACCTCCCGGCGGTAGCGTTCCGCCTGCTGACGAAGCTGGAACAGCGCCTGCTCCAGCCGCTTCTTCTCAGCGGCCAGGAGCTCGGGATCGTCTAGCAGCTTCTTCTTGGTGTAGGGGAAGCGGGTCTTGATGTGCCGGATCTCATATCGCAGACTGAAGACCAGGTCGAGAAGCCGCTGCTTTTCCTCCCGCAGCGCCTGCAGCGGATCCTGACCGGGCTCAGCTTCTGTGTCGGCGCACATCCCGTCGATTTCCTGCAGCGTCTTCAGATCCCCGTCCTTATAGGCCTGAATCGCCCGCTTGAACAGGGTACGGGTGGCCTCGTCCTGCTCCGGATGCAGATCCGGGTGCATGGCTTTCACGATCCGGCGGTAGAGACGCTTGAGCCGATCCTCCTCACTGAGGATCTTATCTTCTGCCTCTGTCTCCTCGCTGGGGATCTCATCTTCCACGTTCTCCTGCCCCTGAGGATCAGACGCTTTTTCGCCTGTATTTGTTTCCGCAAGGGAAGTGCTTTTGCCGGCCCTTTTGGGACGCTGGGCCTCCGCCTCCTTCGCGCGGCGGGTGAATTCCTCGTAGACCTTTTGGTATTCCTCCAGATCCTTGCGGAGCTTCTGCTCCACTTTTTCGAGGTCCGGCTTCTCGTCCCGGTTCCGGGCGGCGCGCAGATATTCAGCCCGGCGGCGAAAGTAGTTTACCAGGCCGTCTGCCCGGAAGACCTCGGCCTCCAGACTGCCGAGCTCCCGGTAATAGCGGGCCTCCAGCTCCTGGCAGATGACGTGCACCAGTTCGTCCCGTTCCTGCACCAGGTCGGCCAGGAGCTCCCGCAGCGCGCGGATCTGGGTGCGCAGCCGCGTCACCTCGTCCTCTTCGGTGGTAGGCGTGAAGAGCATAAGACCCTGTGCTTCTGTCTGCGCGGGTGCTTGGTGCTCTGCGGGGACAAGGGGAGCTGGGGCGGGCGCCTCAGGCTCCGGCGGAAGCACCACGCAGTTGGCAAGCGTTTCACAGTACTTGCGGATGGCGGCAAGCTCTGCGCGGATGGCGTCGGGCAACTCCCAGGCCTGGATATCCAGCGCATGCAAAGCAATCTGCCGCAGCGCGGAAGCGACCTCCCGCTGCAGAAGCTGCTCCTCCCGGGGGAGAAACAGGGACTCGACCTCATCCGAGCTGATGAGAGCCGTCAGGGCAAGCTCTGAGGCGGCGTAGCAGAGCATGGTGAGCTTCCCCGGCTGGGACAGGGCGGAGGAAGCCGCCTGCTCCTCCAGCTCCAGGCTGCTGCCCAGGACAAAGGCGATATTCTGTTGGAGACGTTCCGATAGCTGCAGCATCCCGGCCTCCGGTCAAAGGAAAGATTGGTTGAGCTTAGTTTACAATATCTGGCTTCGAACTGCAAGATAGAAAGAGCACCGACCGGGAGCTTGCCCGGTCGGCGCTTTGCTCATTCTTCGGGGAATCGGAAGGCCGGGGGATAGTCCCAGCGGAGTCCCAGACAGACCCCTACGCCTTCCTCATCCTCCCACTGAGCGTCCTCATCGGTACAGACTCCAATGCGGACCGCGTGGGGGAGGATCTCAGCCAGGACCCGGTTCTCCTCGCTGTACTCCGCTCCCTTGGCGAAGTACACTTTCACCTCAACGTTTCCGCTATCCCCCATGGGGTCGACGCCGCAGCCAAAGATACGGCCTTCTTCCACCAGGGGATCCAGTTTTTTACAATCCTCCAGGATCTGCTGAAAGAGCGTTTCGTCAAAGATCAGTTCCGGATTGTTTTCATGAAACGACTCAATAATGACTTTCGCGAGATTCCAAACCGTAAGAATCATATCGTTCCCTCCCTGTTTGAATGTGGCAGCATCTTAACACAGGGAGGGCAGGCTGTCTTGTCCGCGGCAGCGCAAAAACGGACAAAAGAAACGAGGCGGAAAAAACCGTCTCGTTTCAGATTTCGTCAAAAGGATCGTCCAGGAGATCCTCGGGGATTTCTTCCAGCGGGTTGCCCGGCAGCGGGTCGTCATCAGGGGCCAGTTCCCGGTCCAGCCGTCCGCCGTGCCAGCGGGTGTAGGATTCCCGCATGCGCCGGTCTACCTCGTCATAATAGGCGTTCAGCTCCTGGATCCTGGGGTCCAGTGAGGCCAGCAGGTCCCTGGCTTCCTCCTCGGTGAGAGCCGCGTCGGGATCCTCCTGTCCGCCCGGCAGCCAGCGCAGCAGCTTCCAGACCAGCGTTTCCCATTCCTCCGGATCGAAAAGGCCGCCTGTCTTGCGCCGGTAGACCCGCCACAGCGTGACGTAGTCGTGGAAGGAGAGCTGCCAGGTCTCAGAATAGGCGGCAAGCATCTCCGGGCCGCAGTCCAGCAGCTCCTCGTGGCTTGCATCGTGGTAGGCGTGGAAATACTGGATGGTCTCCAGCCGGATCCCCAGGCGGAAAAACATCTCCTGCACAAAGGGATCGTCCGCATACTCCTTGAGCAGCTTGGGCTGGGTGGTGAGCGCCTCGTCGTCGGGATCCTCCTGCTCGGGGAAGGGGAGAATGTAATCCCGAAGAGAGTCCAGATATCGGAAGCAGTCCTCCAGGCTGCGGCCGCTGCGCTGAGAGAGGGAAAAGGCATATTCGCTCATGGGGCGGCTCAGCTCGTAAAAGGCCTCCAGCTCCATGGCGCGCGCCGCCCGGTCCAACTGGGACTTGGGGATCCCGAAGCGGATCTCCTCCGCATCTGCCGCGGCGGGCTCGGGCTCTTCGGAGGGAGCCCTGCCTCTGCGGGAGAGCGCATCCCAGGTCAGGGGGCCCTCCAGTAGAGAGCGGTCGCCGCGCCGTCTTGCTTCGCCGGGCGTCAGGCCGAAGCGGGCCTTGAAGGCCTTGGTGTAGCCGGGCTGATCCTGGTATCCCGCGATGGCCAGGGCGGTCTCAATGTCCCGGCGGCCCTGGGCGAGGAGATAGCCGCAGGAGGCCATGAGCTTACGCTCGCTGATGTATCCTCGAAGGGTCGTTCCGGTCAGGTACTTGAAGACGGCGATCATGTCCCGCACGGCAAAGCCACTGTCCCGGGCAACCAGTTCCGCAAGCTTCTGCGGATCCAGGTCGGGATCTGAGGCATGCTCCTCAATGGCGCGGATCGTCCGGTCATATCTTTCTCTCACATTCAAATCGGTCAAGCACCTCCATTCGACACCGATCATAGCACAGGAACACCCTTCTGTCTTGTCCGTGACGTTGCAGTTTTGAACAAAAGTATTATAGCGAAAAGCGTGGTCAAGTGCAACCGAGCCTTGAGCAGAGAAACGCATAAACAGCGAGTTCATTCGCAGTTAAATGAAAAAGGGGCACAGCCGGTCGGCTGCGCCATCATTGGCATGATATAACAATCAGTTGCCAGATGAAGTCTGCTTGGACTGTAATGACAAGCTTTGGGGGCTGTTACGGTCAGGTGGGCTATGCTTGCGTGGAAATTGTCAGTTTCCGCGATGCCAGTCGTTCCAGGCGGCGATGTAGGCGTAGCTGATCCAGAAGCTATCACGGGGAAGAATACTGTGCAGAAGCGATTCAGCGGCGTCTTCCTCGCCGGAGGAGCGGAGCCACAGGACGCTTCCATAGGCCAGAATGGCGTATTCCAGATCGCTCTCCTCCCGCTGCAGGAGCATTTCCATTTCAGACCAGGGAAGGTTTCCCGAGAGCAGAGCCATCACGTGTTCATAGGCGGTATGGTGGCCAACAGCCATGCCGGGACGGTAGTGCCGCAGCAGCTTGGGATCGCTTCCGCAGCGCAGAGCGCTCATGCTGTGCCAGAACATGGCGGCGATGCCCATCTCCTCATCCACCAGGGGAAAGCAGCGATCCTCCTCCGCCATGGCGGCGGCATAGTCGCCGCTGAGATAGCGGGCGATGCCCAGCCGGTAGGAGAGGTCCGCCTCATCGCCGCCCAGCTCCCGGCATTTGAGAAGGTCCGCAATGGCCTTCTCTGGCTGCAGGGTGTTGAGAAAACGGGGTGCACGCTGCCGATAGGCAAGGGCGTTCTCCGGTTCGAGAGTCAGAATGCGGTCGTAAACCCGCAGCGCGTCCCGATAACGCAGCTGGAAGTTCAGGGCCTTGGCCAGGGCAAAAAGCTCCTCCACGGTTTCGGCGCCGCGCAGAGCTGCAGCCTCGGGAGAGTCGGGGATGGAGCAGGGAGCGGAGCCGAGCTGACTCTCCGGCCCCGCGTGAAGATCGGCAAAGTATTGTCCCATAGCAGTTCCTCAATTCTGAATGGCTTCCCGCCTGGCTTCGAAATACAGGCTGATGAAGTAAAAGGACAGGCTAAGCCCCATGATGCACACGCCCGGCATCAGCAGATAGGGGTAGGCCTGGCGCATGAAGGCGCCGCGCTTGTAGGCAAAGTTGATCATGGTGCCCCAGGTGGGGTGATAGAGATCGCCAAAGCCCAGAAAGCTCAGGGTGGACTCCATCATGATGCAGCTGTTGATACCCAGCAGAAAGCGGGAGATCAGCACCTCATAGAGGTTTGGCAGAATGTGGCGTAGGACGATATGAAAGCGGGAATAGCCCTGGATGATGCAGTTTTCCACAAAGGGCTGGCTGTTCAGGTGGATGACCTGGGCCCGGACGTTTCGCGCCGTGCCCACCCAGCTGAAGGCGGCGATGAGGAAAATCAGATGCCATCGGGAGGTCCCCAGAAAGGCGGAGAGTACAATGAGCGTGATGAGCCGGGGCAGCAGCACGAAGACGTTGATGAGACCGTTGAAGAGACCGCCGAGGAGCCCTTTTCGGGTGGAGAGGGCGCCGATGGCGGCTCCCAGGAGCAGCGTGAGTACACTGCTCATCACCCCGATGAACAGGGTGTCCCGGGTGCCGTATACGATCTCGGTGTAAATGTCATAGCCCAGGGAGTTGGTGCCCAGCACATGCTCCGCGGAGGGCTTGAGCCAGGGCCGGGCCATGTCCTTGAGGCCGTAGGAGGTGAACCAATCAGGTTGCAGCGCCGCCGCCAGAAACAGCAGGAGCAGCAGAAGGCCGAGCAAAAGCGGCAATACTCTTTGTTTACGCAAGCTCTTCCCCCCATCTGACCTTCGGGTCGATCAGGATGCAGAGCAGATCGCTTGCCACGATGGAGATTACCATGATCCCGGTGGTGACAAACAGGATCCCCTGCATCAGCGGATAGTCCAGGGTGTAGACAGCGTCGGTCAGGAGCTTTCCCATGCCATTCACGGAAAAGATGTTCTCGATGACGAGGGATCCGCCCACGCAGAGACTCACGCTCATGCCCACCATGGTGATGAAGGGCTGGGCGATGTTCTTCAGAATGTAGCTATATTGGATCTTCCGGTCGGAAAGACCCCGCTGCCGGGCATAGAGCACATATTTTTCCTCCGCCGCCTTGCGCACGGTGTTACGCATCAGCAGATAGCGGGAGGGGACGGCTCCCAGGGTCAGGGTCAGCACCGGGAGAAACAGGTGAAGCAGCCGGTCGGCCAGGAAGCCGTGAACACCCGGCGCCATGACGGCAGAGCTGAGGCCGGTATAGGGAAAGATCCGGTGCTGAAAGCAGAGCAGGATGATCAGCACCAGGGCGATGAGAAAGCTGGGTACCGTGTTCAGCACGATCAGCGCAGAGGTGGAGAGCCGGTCCCTCAGGGAGTTTTTCCGGTAGCCGCAGTGAAGGCCCCAGACGAGACCGATGCCCGTGGAGAGGACTACCGCCGGCAAGGTGATCTGCAGGGTGGAGCCGATGCGCTCCATGATCAGGGCGGAGACCACCGCCTCCTTCTTGAAGGAATACCCAAGCGTGCCGTTCACGAGGGAACAGAGATAATACCAGAACTGCTTCGGCAGGCTCTCGTTCAGGTGCAGGGCGGAGGCATAGCGCTCGTACTGGGCGGCGGTCATGTCCTCCTCGGCAAAGCCGGAGAGATAGGCGATGGGGTCTCCCGGGAGCAGCCGGGGCAGGATGAAATTCAGCACAAGCACAATGAGGAAGCACACCAGTGCCGTGACAATACTGTTGCGGTACTTTTTCATGGTGTGCTCCCTCATTTCAGTGCATTTTTACAAAGCGTGCTTCTTTTTACTTTTCGGTGATGCTCAGCCAGTTGTTCACGTTGTTCAGGCCGAAGGCGCCGTCGATGACGATGTTTTCAAAGCGGGAGGAGATACCGAAGGTCATGCTGTCCCAATAGAGGGCGACGATGGGGTTGTGCTCGGCATAGAAGTCCTGCATCTGGCCGGCGGCCTCGATGTACTCATCCAGGGTCACGGCAGCGGCCATTGCGGAGAGGATGGTCTGGAACTCTTCATCATAGACCTGGGCGCCGCCCTGCACTGCGTGACGGCCGTCCACATAGATGGTGGCAAGACCGTTGCCCATGCCCATACCGGCGGCAGTGTAGCCGTAGAGGGCGGCTTCCATGGTGATGTTGTTCTCGGAGAACTTGTTGCTGGTCTTGGCGTTGTAGGAATCGCTGTCCAGAGCGTCCAGAACCACCTCAATGCCGAAGGCCTCCAGCTGGTTCTTGATGAGCTCGGCACAGCTGACCTGGTTGTTGCGGTCGGAGCGGTAGGTCAGGGTGAAGGAGAAGATCTTCCCGTCGGCGTCGGCAAACTTGCCATCGGCGTTCCTGGTGTAGCCGGCGGCCTTCATGAAGTCCTCAGCCTTGGCCAGATCGGTGGTCAGGGGATCGGTTTCCTTGAAGCCCAGGGTGGAGCTGGGAACGAAGCCGGCGTTGGGGATGTCCGCCGCGGCGCTGCCCACATAGTCGCGGAACTGCTCGTAATCCAGGGCGTTCACAACGGCCTTGCGGAGGTTCTCATCGGCGAAGGGGCCGTTCGAGTTGTTGAAGGCCAGCACGGCGGGCGCGTTGGTGGCGTTGATGCTCAGAAGCTGCACGGCGTCGGTCTCAGCCAGGACTTCCTGGTAGGTGCCGGGGACGCCGGTGGAGTAGACCCAGGTCATGTCGATGTCGCCGTTCTGGAGCGCCAGGAACATGGTGTCGTCGTTGTCAAAGAGCTGGTAGACCAGGCGATCCACATGAGGCTGCTGGGGGAAGTAGGGGTTGGGAACGAAGCTGATGGTGCCGGCATCCTTGTTGAAGGACTCGAACATGTAGGGACCGCAGCCCACGCGCAGCTCTTCCTCGGTGAGCTCCTCCTTGCCCTCCCAGAGATGCTTGGGGCAGACGCGGAAGGAGGTCATGTTGCCGAGCTCCCGCACGTTGGCGGAGGCCAGGGTCAGGGAAATGCTGCGACCGTCCTCGGAGAGCTCATAGCCCGCGTACTTGGCAGTGGTGGTCTTGCCTTCACTGTCGGTCTGGTCGATCAGGTTGGCGCCGCCCTTGGCGTCCTCATACTGCAGGGTAAAGAGGATATCCTCGGCGGTCACATCTTCGCCGTCATCCCACTTCATACCCTCCTGGATGGTGTAGGTCCATGTGATGGAGTCTTCGGTGGCAAAGCTTGCCAGCAGGGGGTGGAAGTTGCCGTCGGTGCTCTGGTAGACCAGGGGCATCTGGGTGGTGCCGCTGGAGAGCATGTCATAGGCATATTCGCCGTTGGTGGCAGTCTCAATGGCGGCAGTGGTGCCGATGGTAATCTGCGCGATGGTGTTGCTCTCCGGAGCGGGAGCTTCTTCCGCTGCAGGGGCTTCTTCTGCGGACGCCTCCGCGGCGGGAGCCTCTTCCGGCTGCGCGGCGGGGGCTTCGACCTGTTCCGCCGGCGCGCTTGCGGGGGCTTCCACGGCCTGACCGCAGGCACAGAGCGCAAACAGCACACACAGTGCGAGAAGCAGTGCGAGGATCTTTTTCATCGTTCTTTCTCCTTTAGTGTTTGATTATCAAATAAATATATTTGATCACAAAGAGTGTCCACAAGGGCTTTGTCATGGCTGATGAGCAGCACGGACCCCTTGCTTTTTGCCATCACCTTCCTGACCAGGGCGATAACATTGGCCTGGGTGGAGACGTCCAGCATGGAGGTGGCCTCATCCAGAATGAGCAGCTTGGGCCGGAAGAGCAGACAGTGGGCAATGGCGATGCGCTGGGCCTCGCCTCCGGAGATCTGCCGGGGCAGATGGGCCAGAATGCCGGCGTCCAGTCCCACCTCCTCCAGCAGCGTCTTGATAAGAGCGTGTTCCTCCGCTCCGGTTATGGCAAAGCCGTGATAGCGGATCAGCTCCAGGAAGCCGTCCAGCAGCTTCTGGCTGGGGTCCAGAGAGGAATAGGGCTGCTGATAGACCATCTGGATGGCAAGGCCACGTCTGCGGTCATAGGGCCGGGAGGGGGAGACCAGCAGCTCTCCGTCCAGCAGGATCTGGCCCGCGTCCGGCTTCATCACGCCGCAGAGGAGCTTGGCCAGGGTGGATTTGCCGATGCCGCTGGGGCCGTACACGCCTACGATCTGCCCGTCGGGGATGGTAAAACCGGCATGCTCGAAAATGAGCTTGCTGCCGAAGGTTTTTTTCAGGTCCCGTCCTTCAATCACGACGCACACACCACCATTCTGTCTCCCCCTCAATCTGCCGGGGCGGCGGGGCCAGACAGGCATCGCCGGCCTTTTCGCAGCGCCGATAGAAGGGGCAGGGACCTTGAGCTGCCCGCAGGGGAGGGGACGGCTGCATCCCGTTTTCCACCAGGGCGGCCAGCAGGGCCCGGGTGTAGGGATGGCGCGGCGCGCCCAGCACCTGGGCGGCAGGGCCGCTCTCCACGTTTTTGCCGCCGCAGAGCACCTGGATCCGGTCGCATAGGGAGGCAACGGCAATGTCGTGGGTGATGATGATCTTTCCCGCCTCCGGGAAGACCTGATCCAGCAGCTGGAAAAACCGCTTTGTCGCCTCTCCGTCCAGGCCGTTGGTGGGCTCGTCCGCAATGAGAAGCTTTGCTCTTGAGCAGGCCGCCAGGGCGATGGTCACCCGCTGGGCCATACCGCCGGAGAGCTGGAAGGGATATTTCGGCAGGATCTCCTCCGGCTGGGGGAAGCCCACCGCCCGCAGAGCCTCCAGCGCCCGACTGCCGCGCTCCCGCCGGGGGACGCCCAGCTTCTGCAGGCTGTCATACAAATGCTTCCGAACGCTTCGGGAGGGGTTGAGAAACTCCAGCCCGTTTTGCGGAATGTAGACGATCTCGGCGCCGAGAAGGCGGCGGATGCCCCTTCCCGCAGGCAGCTCCTCTCCGCAAAAGCGGAGAGCTCCGCCCGACATATACACATTTTCCGGCAAAAGGCGCAGAATGGAGAGGGCTGTCATGGTTTTCCCGGAGCCGGTCTCTCCAATCAAAGCCAGACGCCGGGCGGCCGGGAGCCGGATACGTACATTTTGCACCAGGGGCTTTTCACCCCGGTCCAGCCGGGCGGTGATCCGCCCGCTGTCATAGTCCAGAATCAGTTTTTCGTCCATGTGAGCATCGCAAAGTTTACGTGACTTTCCTCATGCAGCAGACCCTCCGGAGCATTGCGGTCCAGGTAGTCCTCCAGGAACGGGATAGATCGTTCCTGCTCTATCCCGAAAAGCTTGAAGTAGATGGGGTATTGCGCCAGGACCCGTTCCCGGGAGATCGGATACTCCCGGTGGACCGTGTGGCAGCGAACCTCGGGCTGACGACCCATCAGGTACAGAACGTTATAATAGTGAATGGCCTCGGTGACCATTCCGCCCTGGGGCTTAACGCCAAGCTCCGTCATCATGGCCTTGCGGTGCTTGTCGTAAGAACCGCGGGTCACGGTCACCAGGCAGCAGAGCCGCGTGGAGAGGCTCTCCATGCGCCGAAGCTCCTCAACTTTACAGATGGCGGGACACATGGCACTGTAGCAGACGTCAAAGCGCTCTGATGGCGCGTATTCCTCCCAGGACTTCTGGACCGTCTCGATGTTTTCAAGACGCAGATCCTTTGCCCGGCGGCAAAGGACCTGGAGGCTGTCTCCACTCAGCTCCAGCGCGGTGACCCTGCGGCAGTAGGAGGCAAAGCGGAGCGTGTCTCCGCCCATGCCTGCTCCAATATCCAGAAGTGCGTCCTCCCGGCGGACCAGGCCATCCCGGATCAGAAGGGAGGGGAAGCTGCCGTCCTCTTCGGGAAGCGTGTAGGGCTCCTCCGGGAGGGCAGCAGCCAGATAGGCATAGTAGGGGAGCCAGCGCTGCGCCCGAGCGATGCGCTCTGCAGCGTCCCCGTGCCTGCCTGCCTCTTCCCAAAGCCGGGCACATTCATCCAAGCTGTACATGATTGCCTCCCGTGAAAAAGCCGCGGCAACAGCGCCGCGGCGCAGAATCATTTTTTAGCGGACCGCAGCATCACTTGACGAAACTGTTCCAACTCTTCCGGCTCACCGCTCCTTTGGTAGTCCTCGGCAAACTGCACAGCGTACTGGGCCAGCAAATGGGCATGAATACTGTCCACCTGCCCGCGGGCAACAGCCAGCTGGGAGAGCAGATCCGTGCAGTCTGCGCCGGATTCCGCCATGGTCTTGACCAGCTTCACATGGCCGATAGCCCGTGAAAGGCGGTTGACCACATAGCGGGAATCATATTTGCTTTGCAAATCTGTTTTTTTCATGTTCCGAGTTCCCGCTTTCCAGAATACCAGTATTCTATTCTTGCCCCGGAACCGCCGCAACCCGGGTGGGGGGATATGAATTCCGTTCCGGACATATCCCCCCACCCGGGTCATTTTGAGCAGATTGCTGAAATGATGGAGAAAAGCAGGGCAAAAAGGCGCGAAGGAGATGGAAAAACGGGAAATATGCTTGAAAATCGAAGGAAATCTTTGTGCGAGCTGTTAAAGAAACCCCAGTGGGGGATATGAGAATGTCAAAAAGGCGATCCCCCCAGGGGGCTTTCGGCGAGGACCGTTTTTTGCTATGCTTTGGGCAGATCAGATGCAAGTGCGGCAGACGGGACCCCCTCAATCCCGGTGCAAGGCTGCCGCACACCTCTCTCAAGAATGCCCCTCCGATCCGGTCAATCGGAGGGGCGTATCCTTTCATGGACACAAGAACGCCGATCAGGAATCAATCCCGGTCGGCGTTTCTCTGTTTGTTTCCGGGTGTTTCCGGATCGTGCAACCGACAATCAGTTTCTTTACCCGAACGGGTGCAAACGGGGCTTAGGCCTGGTCTGCTATACCCGTCCGGGCATTATTTTTGCGATTTTGTGGGAACGATAATAATATGAAAAAACTTTCCTCGGACCTCATACAAATCGAAAAAAATTGCCCAATAGAGTAGTGAGGGGAACGTAAATCCTGCCTCGTGCCCTTTGACAAGTGAATAGCGCATCTCAGTTACTTTCCATTCAGATGGAGCGACGCCGGCTGGCGCCATGACCTCTTCGGAGCGAGCGATCAACAGCGCAGGGAACGGCCCGTGTGGAGCGGGCCGATCGCGGAGAAGTCTGAATGCAACAATGATACTCTCGCCCAGCCACAGCCCGGCTCTGCCGGATCACGCAATGGGGGCGACCCGGCGAGGCCCGCGGGGAGGCAATGACCTGTGACACACGATCCACGTGTGGGCTGAGATGTACCCGCCAACCTGGGGAGCATGGGGCAAATAGGGTTGGAAACTCCCTGCTGAAGGGAAACCTTCAGCGCAAAAACTATGTGGCCGGGGTCCATCAGGAGCCCGGCCATATCCTTTTGTGCTGAGGCACAGGAAAGGGGACAAGATATGAATACATATGAACACAGCAAGGTCCAGCACAGCAATACCGTGCCGAGACAGGTACGCCGATCCAGAAAGCCGATGGAGCTCTGCCTCTGCTCTCAGTGCGCATCCTATTTCGGCAATTCGCCCGACTACTATCTTCTGCGGCAGGATCCCTGCCAGGTGGTGAAGGAGACCTGCACCTTTTGCAATACCCGGACAGGCTATGATTACTGGGTCATCTCCACGGTGCCCTACAAGAGGAAGGAGGTGCGGCGCGCATGAAGGAACTCGATAGAGCTGTTGCGATGCTAAACTTCGTCGAGAGGGTTTTGATGGTACAGGAAGAGACTAGACTGAATTTATTGGGCGGCCACGATCTGCTGCGTCCGGTTATACCGCAACTCATTCAGCTTAGTATCGAATCCATTATGCAGGCCGATATTTATATACAAAGTCAAGATGAGGAAAAATAAAGAACTCCCATGGCTCGGCACACACGCTGAAATCGCCAGCGATCGGCCTAAGGTGCATAGCACCCGCTTATCGGGGAGTCCAGATAGAAGTTTAACAGCAATTCCCAAAAGAAGCAGGGGAAAGTGCAACAATCCGTCCGCATCAATGCTGAACCAGTGGACTAGTCCGGGGTCACGCTGGTTAATGAGATCACTGATAAAAGAAAAGGAGAATGATAATGAACAGAAAAAGCGTCAAAGAGGAAAGACTCTCGGATAGCAAGCCGCAGGGAGGCGCGGGGCGCGCGAAAGAACAATTGTATACTGAGTTTTCCCAGTTGCCCATGACCTTGACAGCAGAGGAGATAGCATCAATTCTGAGCATTTCCCGAACGGCAGCCTATAAGCTGATGCACACCAAGGGTTTTCCCACGATCAAATGCGGGTATCGGATGGTGGTGCACCGGGATCGCTTCCTGAATTGGATCGACGTACATATGGGAGCCTGAGAGGGAAGAGACACTGCCGGAAAAAACGTTGAAAAAAACGGGACTTAACACGGGTTTCCGGCAGATAGCGCCTTGATTCGTGCACAGAATTGTGAATCTTAGACTCATTTCGGCACGAAATTCTGTGAAAGATAGACTCTTCAATTATCTGCACGCCGGCGGTATACTGGAAGCGCACAACGAAATGCTTTACCGGCGTACAAGAGAGGAGGATCAATTGTCCAAGGGGAGAAGATCAAACGGCGAGGGGACCCTTCGCCTTCGTGCCGACGGTCGTTGGGAATGCACGCTCATGGATGGGTATGACAACGACGGCAGGCGCGTGCTCAGGAGCTTCTACGGAAAGTCACAAAAGCAGGTAAAGGAAAAATTAAAAAGATATCTGGCAGACAAAGAGGCCGGGATCGACACGGCAGGCGGAGAGACGCCCTTCAGCGAATGGGCGGATTTCTGGTTTGAGGGACACAAAGACAACATCTCACCCACCACCCAGGAGAACTACAGGTACATCATGCGCGTCCTCACGGGATACTTCGGGCGGCGGCACCTGAACAGCATCAAGCCCTACGACATCGAGGCGTTCATGCGAAAGCTGAGAAACGATGGGCGCTCGGATTCCTACCTGGCCAAATGCAAGGCGTTGATGTTTCAGATCATGAACAAGGCAGAGGGAAACGACCTGATCCGGAAGAACCCCGTTCGTTTTGCCGAGAAGCTGCGGAGGCTGCCCCACAAAAAAGGAAAGGACTCCTTCACGGCGGAAGAAGTCCAGAAAATGTTTGATGAGCTGCCGGAGAACAGGATCGGCTGGTGTATAAGACTGATGCTGGGAACGGGGATGCGGACCCAGGAGCTGCTGGCCCTGGAGCCGAAGTACATTGCGGAGGACGGCTCGCTGATCCAGATCCGCCAGGCCATCAACATGGACAAGGGGAAGGCAAAGATCGGGACTCCCAAGTCTGAGGACAGCTACCGGGATGTGCCGGTGCCGGAGAACGTGCGCTACTGCGCCAGACTTCTGCGGGACGGAGCAGGTACCTATATCTGGGATGGGAAAGTGCCCGGGACGCCCGTGAACCCGTCCACCTTCCGGCACAACTACACCAAGGCGCTTCAGAGCCTGGAGAACGTCAGGGTCCTTTCGCCCCACAGCTGCCGCCACACCTATGTGAGCCAGATGCAGGCTCTGGGCGTGGACCTGGACACCATCAAGAGCATGGTGGGACACGCGGATATCGACATGACCCAGCACTATCTCCACGTGCAGCAGCCCATCCGGCAGGACGCCATCGACCGCTTTGCCAAGGCCTTCGGCGGAAAAAATCCGGAATCGGAGCCGCCCGAGCCGCCGGAGAGCGGAAAAATTATTGCGCTGCCCATTGCCTTTTCCTCCTACAATGTGGGCGGCTGAGGCCGTGAAACAAGGGAAAAGTGGGTCAAATCGTACCGCCAGCGGTATGCTTCCCAAGGTGTAAAATGCAATTCTGGTCAGAATTCTGGTCAGAAAAAACTTCCGCAAACCTGAATTGTTCCGGGGTCAGAATCGGGAACTTTTAAAACGAAAAAGTCCTGGTGGAGATAAGCGGGATCGAACCGCTGACCTCTTGAATGCCATTCAAGCGCTCTCGCAAGCCATAATTAGTATGCCCCCATTCATGTCGAATGGAAACGATAAAGAAAGAAACTCTCATGCGACCATTTCGATGGTGTTCAAAAACTGCTCTATGCTGATATTCAGCGTGATTCTGATCTCATAATCCCGGTACATATCCACGCGGTCAATGATCCGGGAAACGATCATTTTCTTGGCTGCAATATCGGCATTGTCATACATAGCCGCCCATTGCAATACATCGTCAAACTTCTCTGTTAAGGCGAGGAGATTGTTTTCGCTGTCGTGTATTTCTTCCTCGGCGGCGCGGAGCTTCTTCATCAAATCGGCGTATTTGCGTTCCTGCGCGTCTATAACCGGCCTTAACATTTCGGGGGTAAAGGCGCTCTCGCCGGTCAGAGACTTGATAATCTCGCTCTGGAGCCGCTGTAGCTCGCTCTCGGCTTTTACAGCGTCTCGGCGCAGCTCCTTAACGTGCTGTTTCTTGGCCTCTATGTCGATCTGGTTTTGGGCTTGTATGATTTCTGAACGGTTGACCGCCCGCACTCGCCCCAAAATGTTCCGTACAAAGGCGTCAATCGTATCGTCCACCTTATGAACTGTATAGCCGCTTTGCCCGCCGCACGCTTCGTGCTTGCGGGTTTTCGTTTGGCAGCAATACCGGGTGCGTACAATGTCTTTTCCGTCTGGCCCGCGTCTGCCTTTGCCGCTGGTCGTAACGCACAGACGCGCCCCGCAATGGCCGCAGAAGATGTTTCCGGCCATGAGAGAGTTGCCTCGCGTGTTCAGCGGCGCAGACCGTGTCTCCTGGTATTTGCGTGACCGTGTCTGCAACATGGCTTGTACGCCGTTAAAGGTCTTATCGTCCACGATCCGCAAATTCTCTTGAACGGGAGAAACGGTATCTCCGCTTCTCAACACGCCCGTATAGAGTACATTTCTCATAATGGACTGGAGCGTGGAGGGATGCCAGTTGCTGCCGGAACGGTTTTTATAGCCGTGGACGTTTAGGTGGTTTGCGATGCATTGAGCACCGTAGCCGTATGTATAGGCCAAATGGAACATAAGGCGGACTTGGGCAGCTTCTTCCTCGTTGACGGCCAGATCGTGAACCTCTTGCTTCTTCTTGTTCATACGCCCGGATTTAACGAGCTTATATCCATAGGGGCAGGAGCCGCCTGTGTAATAGCCCTGCTCCGTCAGAATGTGGAGGCTGTTTGCCGTGCGGATCGCCGTCTTTTGGCTCTCACCGTCTGCCTGCCAAAAGCGGATGTAATTCATCAGCCTGTCGGTGTGGTTCTCAATACGCTGCTCGCCTTCCTCGGAAGCCCATACCCGGATTCCATGACTGATTAGCCACTCCACAACAAAGGGCGTCTCGTCTGCGATGCGGCCTATACGGTCAAACATAAAGACAAGAAGAATATCAAACTTCTGCTTCAAGGCGTAGTCCTTAATCATCTGTACCTTATCCCGGTTTTCAGCTCTGACCTTGTGGCCGGAAATACCTTCCTCCTGAAGCTCGCAAACAATAGTCCAGCCGTTTTGCTCGGCAAACTCACGGCAGCGGAGTCTTTGCATGGGTATGTCCGCCTCGTCGTTTGCGTCATGGTAAAGCTGCTTGGCTGAGGAAACGCGGTAAAGGCAAAGTACCCGTGTTCCTGCTTCAATATAGTGGGGCAAATCCAGTCGCCAGCCTGTTTCTTTATCGAAATTATAGCTTGTGACAGTGCTTGTATTTCTCATTTCAATACCATCCTTTCACGGGAACGATATTGGCACTTCCACAAGTGCTTTATGAACTTTTCAAGGTACATACAGGATACTTCCTATTCTTATTTTCTCATATTTGTCACATCATGTCAAATTTTCGGGCAGCTTTTTCGGCTGTTCCAAGACGGTGCTGAGCAGTATTCCCTTGACCCTGTCATATATCTCTGGATCGGCTTTCTCCCGGCAAACGGCGGTAATCCTGCATCCGTTTACTTGCGCGTATATCGTATGCGCGTTTTTGTCCACGCCGACTATATCCACTTTGTTTTCCGTGCTGTCTGTTCTCTTTCTCTCCGGCAGCGTCCGAGGACGCCTGTTTATCACAGTATCACTCCTATTCTCTGGGGAATCTTATTTGTCGCAATCATGCCCGCTGATCTGCATAATGCACATGACGGCTATACCGAGAAAGCCGCCGACCATCATACCAAGAAGAAAGTTGCCCATGTTAAAGCCTCTCTTTCTGAAAAAATGTGTCTCACGGTGAGACACAATAAACGACAAAATCCGCACTCTTGCTTAGTGCGGATCAAGGGTATCACGATATTATCAAAGGCGAAGAACAGACGGCGGCGGGGCAGGCCGCTCCGTAGGATATGTATTTCGTGCCTCCCTCCATGCTTATGGCGGGACGTTTGACTCTGTGACGTGCCATCAACGTAGGTATCATTATGCCCGCTTGCGGATCATGGCCGACAGCCGTGCCATTGGCTGCATACAGCGGTGGTGTTGTTCGCTCTGCCGTCGGCTTTTCGCCTCCTTGCCGACTGACGATCCCGGCGCACCCGCTGCCTGGCTTCCCGCAAGCAGAACGTATCTGCTTGCCCTATTCACTTGTCGAAATGTGTCTCATGGTGAGACACATTTTTGAGCCTCTCGGCTCACAGAAACATACCAGCGATGATATGCTTCTGTGAACGGAGAGCCGGTACAGGAAGGCTGTAAATGGCCCTCCTGCTATGGCTGTTTTTCTTTGGCCTCTTGAATATCTGGAATTTGAAATCGCGGAATTTTTGTAAGCAGCTCCAAAACAAGCTCTTGCTTCATGTCCTCGTCGGTGCGGAGATAAATCATTCCGTCTGATCCGAGAACAGGCCGTTTCGCAAGACGGTTTATGTAGGCGTTATAAAGCTGAACGATCTGAAGCAGTGCGGCAGGATCGCAGGACAGTGCTCGCTGCAAGGTGTTATACGGTAGTGGACTATACGGCATGGTATTCTCCCAGGATTTCTTTAAGTTTGTCTTCAGTGCTTCTACGGCGGGTGGTAACGGTTGAAACGGGTATCTTCAATAGCTCGCTGATCTCCTTGTCGCTGTATTGCATAAAGTATGCGAGGTACAACACGTCTCGGAAACGGGGCAGGAATTGAAAGATCGCGGCAGCAAGCACTGGATCGGAAATCCGCATTTCTTGCTCTGGAAGCCCAAGAGGGACAGCCTGGGAAAAATCGTACTTATCCCAGTATTGCATGGACTGTTCCATTTCCGGGGGAAGATCCTCCATCGGAATTTCAAAATGATTTTGCTTGGTCAGTTCCTTATGAAGATTTCTTGCCTTGTTCCTCAACACGGTTTTGCAATAAGCGTCAAAGGCTTGCATGATTCCTTTTTCTTGTTCGGGTGTCATGGTTTTTCCTCTCTTTCTTTGCGCTTCTATACACCTAAAACAAAACTAGCCTCTGAAAAAACGGAAATTCGCAAAAGTAGTCAAAACATTCTACAAAGTTATTCTATCAAAGCGATTTCCCCATTTTTCGCATAGAGTGTAAACAAAAAGCGCCCCGATCAAGGGCGCTTTTTTGCCGTTCTTCATTTTGATTGTTCGAGTGTGAGTTGCTGTTAGTTTTCCCGGTGCGCTTTATTATCTTGCTTCTGTTCAGAAGATTATTGCATACGGTTCTCCATCCCGGCATCAAAAAGAGTTTCTTTTATCTTGGAGACACAAGTGTTTACATCTTTTCGGATATCGCTTTCCCAGAGTCTAACGACAGTCCAACCCAAATTATTAAGGGTATTGGTAACCTCAATATCCCTCTCAATATTACGTAGAATCTTCTTTTTCCAGAATTCGGAGTAACTAGCTAATTCTTCTTCCAAAGACCGCAAGCCTCGAACTGCCCAATTATGGCCATGCCAAAAATCTCCATCGCAAAACACGACAACACGATATCTTGTAAAAACGATGTCTGGCTTCCCTGGTAGTTTTTTGTAGTTTACACGATAACGAAGATTCTGTCTCCATAATGCTTTGCGGAGGAGCAATTCCGGCTCTGTATCTTTCGATGGAATTGAAGACATTATTTTATGTGTTACACAGATGTCTCTTTCTTTATTGCTCATAGGAAATCACTATGCGTCACAGAAAACGGATTTAACACCAACTGCCCCAACCGCAGTGCTGATATGTGTCTTATCTGCTTCCGTGAGGGATTGACCAGTCAGTGACAACTTTAGGCAAATAGAAGGGGCCTTACCGTCTATAGTCAAATTAGGCTCATTAGCGATTATTTCCAGAGCTTTACGTAAGGCTGTTTCCCATTTGAGAACGGTTCCACCACTGACTACGTATATATTCCCCGATTCAGAACGCAAAACAAACAGACCACTCTGTTTGCCGGTTCCTTTCTGGATTGTGGATGCCGTTTCGTTGAAGACAACCTTTACCACGTTTTCAGGTGAAGATGCGGCAAGAGTCTTTTTTGTAGCTTCCTTCGTGTATGCGTTTAGAATTCCATCCTTTATATATGTTCTAACGCGCTCTTTCGGCTTATACTCCGCAATAACTTTTCCCACCTCGGGGTCATCAACCAGAGAGTCTAAGAACCGCCCACTATCAATTCGGCTACACTCCATGTAGCCAAACTCTTCGGCCTTTTTAAAGACTATGCGTTTAACTTTGGCTTGGATATTTTTTGGTAAAGTATTAGCCATCTTACAGTCCCTCCGGGAACTTCAGTTTTACTTCGTCATCAGATCCGCTGAGATCAGCGACGTCCTCCAACCACATGTTCACAAAACTTTCAACTCTCGCGTCGGAGAAGGAAACAAAGCCTTCTCGCAAGTAAACGACTTCATGTTCCGCACCCTTAACTTTCCCTTCATTGTTCATATCAATCATCTCAGCCATTCTTCGGATATCTGAGACGAAGTCCAACACTATGACTTTTTCCTTTCCTTCTGAGAGTCGGAGTCCTCTACCCAATTGCTGTACAAAGATTCTCCTAGAGTGGGTCGCTCTCAAGAAAACCAAAATGTTGACATCGGGAATATCAATGCCCTCGTTCATTACATCAACCGCGCATACCGCCTGATAGCTGCCTGCGGCAAATGCCAGTAGGCGTCTCCGACGCTCTGCCTTGTCAACCTTTGAAAGCGCCGCACAGGGTATCCCTGCAGCGGATAGCATTTCCGCAAATCGGTTACTATGCTCAATGGAGGGTGAGAATATTGCAATGCGAGGATTCGCAACTTCGCGCATAGCTTTTTTCAGCTTCGAGATGACCGCCTCGTCCCTTTGGGGAAGGAAAAGGCGCTTGTTAAGATCCCGGATTGTAAGATTCTGATGGCTCAGGTCTTGCATGTGATCCCAGTCCACATTGTCACAAAGTATTCTATAGTCAACCTTTGACAGATATCCCATAGCCATTCCATCAACTAGTGATACTTTAGCAATAGGGTCTCCGAAAACAGATGACAGACTTTGCCCGTCCCCACGCCACGGTGTTGCTGTCATGCCAACCAGAAATCTTGGCTTTAAATGCTCCAAACAAGATCTGAATCCGTGCGCAAGAGCGTGATGCGCTTCGTCGACTATGACCACATCAAATTGATCTGGATCAATTCCAGGTAGATATCCATACAGGCTTTGATACAACCCAAACGAAATTCCCTCAGTATTTCTCGGCGGAAGTCCATCAAAAAATACCGATGTGGGAACTTCCTTTGTTATTTGCGGCCAGAATCCCTGTTCCAATTGGAGAGCTAAATCCGTGGCATGACACAGTACGAGAATACGCCGGCACCCGCGATCCCATAGATTTCTTGCAATTGTTGCCGCGATGACTGTTTTACCAAGACCGGTAGCAACAATATAGAATGCTCTTTTCCCGCCTGCTTCGTATGAAGAAATGACTTTTTGAACTATTTCATCCTGATATTGGCGAAGCTTTCTATAGCCTGCGTGATTAGCGGGCATCTGTTCTATAATGTTTTTTAGAAAAGCCCCATTCCATAATTTGACCGTATAGCCGTTGGCGGTCAATTGCTCTTGACGTTGTCTCGCGGTTCGCGTGAATTCACCATTGGTGGCTACAGCCGCAATATTAGTGTCGTAAAATGAGAGAGCGTTGATGGCCTCATTCACGGCTTGTGGCCCAATATATCGATCACCAGTAACGGCTTTTGATTGAACAACCCAAGATTTTATAGACCCACCATCAGAGCGAGTCGCGATAACGTCACCGCCCTTGTCACCCGCTCCTCCAATCACGTTAATATCTCGCCATCCGAGGTGCCCCATCATACGAGCAATAGTCCGTTCTAATCCTTTCCAGTTATAACCGTTTGAAATGTCCTCAGTGTAAAAATTCATGGCTCAAGCTCCCTAATCAGGAAGTCAACACTAAGCGACGCTCTTGTAAGCTCGTTTTTCTGAATACGCTGGCCTGACCAGGATATTACTCTCAGAGCGTCCTTAATGAATGATAGTATTCTATCCTTGGAATCTTCACGGGCACGCTGAGTTGCGTTTTGATCCTGGAGGTTAATGCTTAGATACGGAGTCGAAAATGCATTCCCGTCAAACACTTCTTCCGGGAACCTGTCCACCAAACGGTAAAGGGTTTTTGGCGGCACATATTCTATCGCGTCAAATCCGGCAGCTGTTGCGTTCTGAAACGGGATAAGTAGACCAGGGTTAATCTGAATGATGCTTGCTACTGTTTCCTCAACTTCGCCCGTAGACTCATGGACACATCTGACCACATCCTCCGCTTTGCAGCGTAATGATAGAACGAGCTTTTCTCTCAACAATTCAAACGCGCTGCTTGCTCGCTCCTGCAGAGCTTGACGATCAATTCTGGCGTCATCCATTGACACCTCAACTAAAGAAGAGTAGATGGAAACCACATCAGGAAGCTGATCACGAGCCTTAAGCTTCTCCGCCATATAGAGCAAAAGAAGCATCTGTGGAGTAATGGGATACTGCGCCAACAGTGGATGTGTGGGATCGTATACAAAATCGCAATCAATACCGTCAGAATTGAAATGGCATGGTTTTCTTGTGCCATTCTGCTTTATCTCTCCATGCGTGAGCTCATAAGCACGAATATTCAGAGAGCCGGAACGTCCAAACGGATAGTTCCTTCCCGAGAGATACTGGATCGGAACAGAACGCAGAAGAAGATCGTCCATTGAGGATGTTTCAGGTGCGGTGGTCGGAGTAACAGGTGCTGCCGGAGTTGAGGGCGTAGGGACTATGGGTTCAGTGCCCGATGAATCACCAGATCCCGAACCACCAAGATATGCCCCAATATCATCAGAAGGCGCGTCGCCAGTATTGACCGGTGTAGTGCCAGTATGTGTTCCGTTCTTCTGATCCTCTTCTTGCGCTGCTTTCCACCATTTCGTATCATCCATGTAATCGCGTACGCCTTTTCTGAACTCCGCGGCATACTTCTTCGCTATGTCATTGGGAGCAAACAGGCATACTGTTCCCTTATCAACACGCCGGAAAGCGTTTACGAGTAAGCAAAGAGGAGAAACATTGTCTTCTGTGAAGCCCATTGCTTTACGTGACTTCGGTAGAAACGGTCCAACACCACAAATAGCCTCTCTCGTTTGTGCCCATGAAGCGTCAGCACGGTCAAAGTCATTTTTCTGATAGGTCGGAAGCAAATAATCCACATGGAGCTCGCCAACGATACGACCACCAATTGAGGTGCCGAGTTCAACGGGGTACTGCAGCTCTTTTTGTAAAGTCAGAGGATTTTCATATTGAAAGAATGTTTTATCCGAGATCAGTATTTTCCTGCCGTTTCTAATAAAATCGATGCCGAAATCATTAGGGTCGGCATAACGCTGAATTCCAAGCCAGCCTGTCAGCCGCTTTTCACGTTCTACGATATGAGGGGGAAACGCCTTGCCCTCTTGCATGGCGGTATAGTATTCCTCCGCCTCATCATAGCTGAGATAGCAGTTGCGGCTCATATCAAAAAGAGCGGAGCCAAGGCTTCGGTCAATGTTAATCCGCGCGGCAATATTCTGTTTGTTGTACCGTACATACCGAGACTCTGCCCAAACGCAGTGATTTCGGGGACGAAGCTGCTTGCTTCTCACGCTTATCGTAATATCCTGACTGCTAAGAAGAGGGGTGTATATAAGCTCCAATCTCTGCCTGATCTCAGATTCTTTGTTGGAAAGTTCGCTGAGAATACCTGCTTTTAATTTTGAGATTGTGATGCGAGTACCACATTCTTCAGGATCATTTTTTACTATTCGGATTATAGGCGCGTCAAACTTTTTTGCGTCAATGAGCTTCTGAAAATCAATTTTCACTCCTACCCAATCGGCGTCACCCTTGCGGGTGGAGAGAATAGTTGTCTCCTCACCTAATCGAGCTGTCGCGATATTGAATCCCATGCCAAACAGGCCAAGATTTCCTATCGGATCATTGCTGGTATAACCAGCACGTACAGCGTTCTGAAGCTGATCAATAGACATGCCAGCTGCGTTGTCAGAAATCTCAATTGTTCTTGCCGCTGCACCAACAGTATCTGAAGACCATAAAACTGAGATGCGCCTCTCACGGTCTTCCAAACTCATGTCGGACAAAAATGCGTCGATGGAGTTATCAACCAACTCCGCGATACACTGCCAGGTCTGGAAAGGTATTTCGCCTAAAGTCCGCAGGATTCGCGGAGTCGGCGTAATGTCCAATGTATTGATACTCATTGCTGCGCACCTCCAACCTTTTCAAGATATTCTTCTACGCTCTTGGCTACCTGGTATGCCATCACTGGGGGTACAGCGTTACCAATCTGTGAGATGTTTACGGTCTTAGAAAACTTGAAAGCAAAATCATCTGGGAAAGTTTGTATTCTCGCGCATTCTCGTACGGTCAGGCGACGATCCAAAGAGTAGTGGAATTGGACTCTGGACTTGGGGTTGGCACGTATTGTGTATGCAGGCTTGTCTTTCTGATTGCTTTCATCACCCTGCCCGTTTCCTTTTTTTGCTTTTGAGGCCGCAAAATAGTCTCCTTGGTTTGGGATTGTATTGTCTGTTACGTTTACGAGGTCACCTATAGCCCATTCAATACTTCTGTGTTTGCCCTTGAACAGAGGTTTCGGCTCTTCTGGGAATCCCTTCTGCTCATAGATATCGTTTCTGACACACATAATTATTAGCCGTGTACGACGCTGGGGAACCCCATAATCAGGAGCAAACATTTTCCATACTTTTACCGCATAGCCAGCAGCTTTCAAGTCTCGCTCGATCGTTTTTAGGACTTCGCCATTCTCCATTCGCTCAAGGTTTATAACATTTTCGCCAACAACGATTATTGGCTTATGTACATTCATGTAGGCGATGAGCGTTTGATATAGCCTGCCCCGCTCAGATTCAAGGCCACCAAGTGGCCCGCAAGAAGAGAATTCTTGGCAAGGGAATCCACCAATCAAAATGTCCGCTTTAGATACCTTTTCTGGTTCTACCGTAGAGAGATCCTTTACAAAACCATGTCCCTCTCCAAAAAAATCATTATAAGTCTTGATGCAACGAGGCTCATTATCATAAGCCTCAAGGATTTTGAATGGTAGCGCAGGGTAGTCCTCGTCGTGATATTTGAAACCACCGCGGAAGCCCAAATCCAAACCGCCGCATCCGCAGAAATATGAAACTACGGAATAAGGCGCTTTTTCTTTGTTCGCAGCCATGTTCAATACCTTCCTTTCTTTCTCTTTTTAATGGTCATGCCAAATCAGCTTGTTCAGTCAAAAAACCTTATGGGAGTTACATATAGATTAATAAGTAAGATCTGACACAAATTTCTATGGCACTCTTATTTTATTATAACTCAAACGCTATGGGAAGACAATGTGCATAATAAAATAACTATTTCATTCTTATGACCAAATGACAAAAAGGGAGGGGCCAAGTACCCCTCCCTAAAACTTGTCTCACCGTGAGACAACTTTTCTATGCATTGCCAGAAACGTTCAGCACCGCATAAAGCCACAGCAGCCGAGTTCAGAGTATTCGCTGAATCCCATGGACTTATAAAACGCTATAGTGTTCGGTGTGTTGTCTGTTGCCAACTCAATCTGTCGAACATCGCTGTATCGGTCAAGAACCACCCTCAATAATGCAGATCCAATGCCTTTCCGCTGATGTTCGGGAAAAACCAAAATGTCTTGAATGAAAACAATTGTTGCTCCGTCTCCGACAACACGGATAATTCCCAGCAATTCATTTTGTTCATACGCCCCAAGTATAAGCAAAGAATTATCAAAGCCTGCCCTGAGTGCAGTCAAATTGTCGGTATAGGCAGTCCACCCGACCGATGAATATAGTCTAGCTATTTCATCTTCTTTGTAATCTGAATACTCTCTTATTACCATAAGTGCCTCCGCAAACAACAGACAAATTCTATTGCAATAACACAATCCACTTGTCAGCGTTGCGCTGATAAAGTGATTCCGTTATAGTACCATGCGAGATGGAATTAAGGACCTCTATCATCATTTTGGCTGCTTGATTAGGTTGGCAAATGGATTTCAATTAACGTATTTTTCAAGAGGAACAATTTCGATTTTTTCACTTATTTCGACCGGAAAGCGCTCGCTTCCTGAAATTCGTTTATCAGGAAGTACAATTCGATATTCTTGCTCATCCTTAAAAAACACGTCTTTGCAAAATAAAGCTCGAAATGCATAATCTGCCAGAAAAACATAACGTTTTGCACCGTTTTCAATAATCGGGGGAACATCCTTCATCAAATATTGCATATATTGAGTATCCATTGCCGTTTGTTCGCTTCCCTCAATTTCAAACCCTTTATCAATGTGAAAGTAGTGAACCTCTTCATGCTTAACGGCACACCCTATTGAGTTTACTACATTTTCAAGGAACTGTTCCGGGTCTTTAATAATGGCTATAGAATCGGCTTTAGGAAAATGCTCTTTTATTGTCTTTTGCTTCTCCTGGGAAAGCTTTATGAAGTATTGTCCAGTCTCGACAAGCTCACAATCCTCCTCGTACACTGAAAACAAGCAAAATACTGGAATATGTTTTGCTGGTTCAATGTGTACAAGTACATTGCTTTTCATGTTGATTGTTGTGATATCACCTGAATCATGAGCTTGCATCATCATTTTTTGAGCAAATATTCTTGAACCAGCTTCAAGAATATCGCCTTGACCTTTAATTTTTAACTTATCTTCGATTCCCCAAAAGGTCTCTGCATCAGAGCAGTACAGGATTCCATTTACGAACTCTTCAAGATGTGCCTTTTTTCCGATCTTTAAAAAATATTTGATTTTATTCATTTTTCACCTCTATTATTGGACGGGATGTTCAGCATCTATTTTACAGCGTATCATTATAAAGCATCTTTTGTGTGTTATCAAGCGTGACAACAAATATTCGCAGCAAGGCGGAAGATTGCATGTTTTGCAAATAAGTATAATAGTTTTATTTCGCAACATTGACTATCTTCAAGCCCAGGGATCGGGCATAGTTTACTGTATAAGCTGTGCCGCCGGATTGCTCGGTGAGATAGCAGATGCACAGGCTGCTAGAATCGACCAAGTGGCGGTTTCTCTTGTGCATACAGCCGCTATAATACTGCTCGGATGTATAGGTGACCTTATCAGCGGCTTTTATGATCCGGTCATACTCCGCAACATCGTCCTGTTTCCAACCCCGTGTCTGATTTCGGCAAGGGAGGACAAGGATCAACCGGATCTCCGGATAGGTTTCCCGCAATCGCAAAACCGTTTGCGCGGCCAGCGTATCAAAGCCGAGCGCGCCGCCGCAGCCGAAATAACGGTAGCCCTGTTCGATGGCTTCGATCACGGCCTTTTCAAGTCTCTTTGCGATTTTTCGCCGGGACAAAAGAGGTATGTCTCTATGTCCCGTAAAACAAGCTGTACGATCCTTAATTGAATTTCACCTCGGATTCTCTTGATTATATCGTCCGTTGTTGAATTAAGTCAACAAAGCGCGATTAAGTTTATCGCCTGTTGTGGATATAATTTAACAAGACGACAAGAGAAAGGGTGAAACTATGACCTCCGATGAACTGTGCTTACTGCAAATAGGGCAAAGGATTTCAGAGCGCCGGAAGAAGATCGGCTATACGCAGGAGGCGCTTGCCGAAAAAGCAGACTTGACCCCGCAGTTTGTTTCTTATGCGGAATCCGGCAAACGAGCCATGCGCCCGGAAAACCTTATGAAGATTGCGCGCGCCCTCAATGTAAGCACGGACTATCTGCTCACCGGGGAGGTCACAGAAAAGGATCAGCTTCTCTTGTCGGACAAAATGCGAAAGCTCACGGCGGCACAGTTCCGCACGATAGAGAACATCGTGGATGAATGTATCGCGCTGAACGAAAAGGCAGAGAAATAGAGTGTATGAAAGTCAGGGCTTGTCTCTGGCTTTCTTTTTTGCAAAAAAAGGACGCGGCACCGAAGCACCACGTCCGAAAAACGCTGAACTCCCTTGCCGCGACGCAGCTTTGACTTCTTTGGAGAAATGCAAAGCAGGAGAAGCGTTTTTGCCGAAGCAAAATCGCACTTCTCCAAATGAAGTCTTATTAAACTGCGTCGCAAGCAGATTATACCATGAGACCATCGGAAAAGCAACGAAGGAAATGTGTCTCACCGTGAGACATATTTCGAGAAAGAGCCTGCTTCTCCACTCACGGAGTAGCAGGCTCTGCGCTTTAAGCGTCTGGCTCGTCGCTAACTACGATCTTGAATTTTATCACGCCGAGTTTGGTTTCCTTTTTGCATTTGGTACAGTATAAGGGGAAATTCAGAAGTACTGTGTCCTCGTAGATTTTGATTTTCGTTCTGGCTCCGCATTTTGGACATGGAAGCCAGAGCATTTCTTTTTTCCCGTCTATTTCTATCATCCCTTTCTTTCAACTGGAGTGCATGATGCCAATTTATGCATGCTTTTCTTGTCAAAGAGCATTTTTAGGGCAAGTATTTACACACTCCATGCACAAAATGCACTCAGTACCATTTATCCTTTTTCTTGAATTATCAGTCACATCTACATTCATAGGACATACCCGCTTGCACTTGCCACAAGAGATACATTTGCTTTTGTCACACTGGATGCGGGACAATGAAAAATAGCTCATTGGCTTTAAAAATACCGTTATTGGACATATATACTTGCAGAAAGCTCGGTTGTCTTTGAATGCAAAAGCAAGTGCTATTCCGATAACGTAATATGCCACATTCCCGATGATGAACGCCCAAAACATAATCCGTTCGATATTGCCGACTTTGGCAAGGAATAACGCAGCCACGAATATCAAGGAGGCCGCAAATGTGATGTATCTGATCCATCCGATTTTCTTTCTTGGGTGCAATGGCGTTTTGTAAGGGAGAAAATCTAGGATCATAGCTGTCCAACACGCATAGCCGCACCATCCTCTGCCAAACAGCAGAGGGCCAAATATTTTAGCAACAGCATAGTGGATGGTTGCGGCTTCAAAAACACCGGTGAACAGATAATACCAGAATCCCTCAATCTGCATATTTTCATGACAGATGAGCCCCAGGTAAACCAGCATATACAAGCCAACCAACAGCTGAACGATACGCCGTGCATGCTTGTATTTTCGGATAAACAGAAAGATACCCAGCGAAACGGACAGCCCGATGTAGCTGAAGTTAAACAAATAGAATATTTTGCCCTTTGTCAGCCACAAAGTTATCGCAACGGTTTCAAAGAGAATTAGCATCAGAATCGGTGCCCTGTACTTTTTCAAGTGATCACCTCCGTTTGTTCTATGCCGATCATTTCTCCGACGCAATCTTTGCTGGATACCATTTTTGAAACCATGCTGTGAATAGCCCCAACAAGATTGGTACAGTTTGGTTCAGCAGAATCAAAACCAAGTATGGCACCCGTCCGCTGAGAAGGAGGGTCCAACCGGCTGTAAGAATATATAGCACACCCCATGCAACGGCAATACGATAGTTGGTCCTCATAAAAATGGGGTTGTTCAGCGCGTTTTCTCCATAGCTGTATTTCACATACGCAGCGCAGAGAGGTTCTTTTGTTAGGCAGGAAAATAGCCAAAGTGATCCAAATAGAAAATAACCCAAGACCACTGCTAACTGGCCCTTTCCTGTGACAGAAGCTAAAACCGCCAGCAGCGCCACAATCAAAAAGGAGATCTTGTCGTAAATACAAAGCTCATGCTGCCTCATGATAAGTGGCAGACATGCACAAACGAAAAGCGTTACCAGCGCGCCGACATGAGTATGGATAGATACTGCCACCCAGAGCGTAATCCAGGCACTGAGCATGGTGATCATCAACGGGGGCTTACTTGCTTTTTCGACGATGGTGCTTTTTCGTGTGTTTTGCCGCTTTCCTGCACTACCAAAGTATTTACCCCAGTTCATCATTAGTGAGAAGTCTCCGCTGGTTCGGTACAAATGCTTGGCCAGTGCTTCATCACCTCGCATATCTCCTCGAGAAATGGCTACCCATACTTCCCAAGGCGTGTCAATACGGGTGGAAGCTACCAGACTCCCATCCGTGCGCACTTCTGCTCCATCCTTTCCCAGCAAAATCTGATAAGTCTTTCCCAGATCAGTGTAGCAAATCTCAAGAACCCGATCTCTTCCATCGTAGCTGTCTTTGTTATAGAGTGCTGCCATCTGACGGGTAAAGATTAGGCTTTTGTCTTCCATTTGTCCGGCGTCTCGCGCAATTCCCCAGCTCGCGTCGGCCATGGCCTCAAAGACCTCTTTCGGATAAAGAAGGGTATGCAGTTTGACATTTGTCTCCTCAGATATTTTTCCTGCAGCGTATTCCGATCCAGCTTGTCTAACATAGGAAAGATATTCGTCTGTTCTGCTGGACAGCTCTTTCACGCGGAACAACTCGCCCTGTCCGCAAAAGATGGCTGTATAGTTTCTCTGACCCAGAAAATGATCGAACATCCGCGTTACGCTGTCGTAATTCCCTTCTGCTGAATAAAAACCGCAAGTCGATATTAGGACATGCTTTATTCCTTTTATCTCATACCTGGAAGGATGACTTCCGCCGCCACATCCATCTGTACGAGAACTCATGAACGGAAGCTTCATTGGCAGTTGACGGTCAATCAGGTTTTTAAGAATCCCCGGGACGCCGAAATAGTATAGGGGAAAGCTCCAAACAATCAAGTTGGAGCAGATGATTCTATCTAAAACCATCTGCATATCATCTTTTATACAGCAGATGCCGGGTGTCTTTTGCCAACATGCAAAGCATCCTTTGCATGACGATATATTCATAGAGGCAATGTGCAGTTCTTCAACAGTAACTGTTTCGCCCGATTCTTCACGCTCAGACCGAACACCATCTATAAAGCTTGTTGCCAAACGAAGCGAGTTACTCCTTTGCCCTTTCGGGCTTCCGTTAATCAGCAGTATTTTCACGCTTCACCTTCTCCAGTTCGCTAATGCATTTCTTGCACCATTGCTTAACCATTTCCTCGTACATTAGCCCAAATTCGATGGTGAACTTCCAAAACATCGTCTTCTCTGAATCACCGATCATTGCCGCATAATGCTCGGCGGCAGCACATGCTGCATCACTTCCGTTCGGAAAGGCAGAAGGGTTCTCAGCGATAGAACGAAAAAAAGCAAGGTTTTCTTCTATACTGCATTCACCACGAAAAAACGTTTTCATTAGAAAAGGCGTCCGCACATTGACTGGCTGATTATCCTTTAACCATCTATTGAGTTCTTCTTTTCCGGCCAATGTAATTGATAGAATCTTTTTATCGGGTCTGCTTTTCTGCACCACATGCTCGGATTTGATCCAGCCTTCTTTTTCAAGCACTTGGAGTTCTCTGTAGATTTGGCTCGTCTGCGCCGTCCAAAAATGGCTCAGGGACTCATGAAAGATCGTCATTATTTCATAGCCTGTCATATCACCGTAATTTAACAGTCCGAGGATTCCGTGTTTTAGCACCGCAACCATCTCCTTAATATTCTACATGTTGAATAATCTAACCTTAATATAATTCAACTTGTGGAACATGTCAACAGACATTTGAAGAAATAACAACGGCAGTAAAACCGGAGTTTACTACCCATTATATCTCCCAGAAGGTAACGATAGTTCCGTGGTATTTGCAGATATGGAATAATGAATCAGGAAATATAGGCCGCGGCTCAAATGAGTCGCGGCCTATATTAATACAGTGGCAAGCCAAAGCCATACACAGGAGCCGAACCCATCGTATAGCGCCGTTCCGCGCATATATCGCCGGTGTTGCCCTCTACAGTGTAGATCAGTCCGCCCTCTACCTTCTCTACAATCCCGACGTGATCGGCCAGGCCGTCGCTCTCCCAGTCGAAAAAGATGATGTCGCCGGGGCTCGGCTCATAATCCCGGCCTTGCCATTGACCGCGCTCTATAAACCAGTCCACATAGGGACGCACGCCCTCCATCTTCGGTAATACTCCAGCGTCCAGATAACCGCATTGATCGGCGCACCAGCTCACGAAGATTGCGCACCACTCCACGCGATAATCTAAGCCCCACCAGCTCCAATAGGGAGCGCCGCCGACGTTGCCGATCTGTGACTGTGCCACGGCTACCATAGCGGCATTTCCCTCGCCCATAAAGAGCCGTCCAACAGGATAATAGCGGAGAACATGAGAAACATAGGCTTTATCACCATAGCCAGCCCATCCGTATTGTGCGGCCATCATATCGGAAAACTCGATTGCGTTCAGCTCGGAATAGCCGCCGTAGTTTGCCAGCGCCCAGGAAATGTAGCCGGGGCCGAAGTTATAGCCCTGTAAGGCAAGAGAGATATGGTCAAGGTCAATCGGGCTTTCCACGCCCGCCATGTTCAGTACGTCGGCCAACGTATGTACACCCACGTCGATGGAGTATTCGGGATCGGTGATCGAATTTGGCGCATGAGGATACCGGGTGTTGTATCCGCTTTCCGAGCATTGCATGGGATCGGTGCCTTGCCCGCCACTCTCCTGCATCATTACGGCCTTTATCAGCTCGGTGTATTCGGGGATACCGTACTGATTGGCATAGATCTGAATGATCGGTGTGTACGCCTCTACCTCCGCACTGACAGGAACATAGGTGCTGCGTCCCTCGCCGTTGCCAAACAGGGCAACAGCGATTCCGGCCAGCATGATAAGCGGCACAATCATGATCAGCGCAAAGCCGCCGTACATAATTAGATCGTCAGAGCTTGGCCGGACTGCTCTTGATAGGGCTGCACCGAGCTTCTGGATAAACTCATTCCCAGCCTTAGCCGCCCCTTTGGCGGAGCTCGTCTTGATCTCCTTGATCGCCTGGTCGCGGGCATATCTGCGCCCCTGCTCCTTGCGGCGAGGAGTTTTTGACCTGCTCTTGCCGTACAGCCGTGCTCCTTTTCTGAATGGTCGGGAGATCATTTTCTGGCAGGGCGGAGATCGGGTTTTTAGAGCTATGAGCCGTCTCTTGCTTGCGCTTCTGGCTGTGAAGATAGCTTTTCCGCATTTGATCCTTTGGCATAGCGGGAGACGGCTCTGTGACCTCAAAACTTGTCTCACCGTGAGACAAGTTTGTGGCCTGCTCCCGGCTGGCCTCGGCGTTGCGCTTCTTGACCTCCTGTACCATCTGCCGCCGCATATGCTCTTTGGGAGTGACGGCTTTTGCTGACTGAGAGTTGCGGGAATGTGTCTCACGGTGAGACACATTCCCGTGTTGGCGCTGTGGCGGATGATCAGGCGGCTGGATAACCTCGTGGACGACATTAGCGGCATAGCTTTCCACCTTGTCTACGGCGGTATAGGGCTGCTGCTCCTGGTCGGGTGCGATAGCTTGCTGCGCTTCGGTAAGCTGCCTTTTCGCCGTTTCTATCGCTCGGTATCGTCCTGCCTGCTTGATGGCCTCTTTCGTCGGAGCTTTCCGGGGCGGCCTGTCCTTCAGCGCATTGGCTTTCTCCCGAATGAATTTCCTGCGCCCGGCCTCTTTTGCTTTGCTGCGCTCCATATCAGCCACGCCCCGGCGTGGTGTTCATCAGCCGGTAAAGCTCCGTCTCCTGCGGGATCGTGCAGTCAAACGGGATCACCGCGCCGGATACCCGCATGAGGCCATGCCCCGGCTCAACGTCCGTCACATAGCCCATCTGCGTATCTGAGATATGCAGGAGCGAGGACAGCTCCGCCCGGTCGGTGGCCGCCTGATTGAACAGCATAAGGAACTCGGAGTTTGCGAACATGAGGCGGGCTGTGTCAGAGGTCAGACATTCCTCCACGTTCTGCGTCGCCGCCGTCAGAATACCGCCGTACTTGCGAAACCGCTTCCAAGCCTTGTATAAGACTTCGGCGGAATAGTGGTACTTGAAGTACAGATACACCTCGTCGATGAATACCCAGGTAAACTTGCCCCGCTTGCGGTTTTCCATGACGCGGTTTTGAATGGCCTCCAGCGTGACCACAAGCGCCGTCTTGCGCAGGGAGTCGCCCATTTCGTAGAGATCAAGTACGATGATCCTGTTGCCCATATCCACGTCCGAGGCGTGGGCAAATACATTCAAGCTGCCCTCGGTGATCAGCTCGGCGGTCAAGGCCAGCTCCCGCGCCTCTGGCTCTGGCTGACGCAGCACTTCGTTTCGCCAGTCGGTCAACAGCGGCGCGGGTGCTTTTCCTCGCAGATAGGGCTTGTAGATGTTTGCTGTACAGCGGTCAATGATGGACTTATAGCTGCCGCTGATTGAGCCGGTTCCCATCTGCTGTTCCAGAATACTCATAATCAGCTCGGACTTCTGAGCCACGGGGTTTTCATCCTCATACCCGGCGGGGATTTCCAGCGGATTCAGATGGTGATTGCTGTTTGGGCTGATCTCCACGACCTCGCCGCCGAAGGCTCGGGCCAGGGTGCCGTACTCGCGCTCGGCGTCCACGATAATAATATCGTCGTCGGTGCCCAGGGCGACATTCATAATGGTGGACTTCATACCCATGGACTTGCCGGAGCCGGAAATACCGAGATAAAAAGCATGGGGAGAGGAAAGCAGCTTGCGGTCACAGACAATGGGATTCTTGCTGACCTCGTTGATGCCGTAGGACAGGCCGGTGGGGTCTTGGATCTCCTGCGCCCTAAACGGGATCGCCACGGCGCAGCTCTCCGTGGTGAGAGTGTTCAGCGCGTGGATGCGGCGCAGGCCGTAGGGCAAAGCCGTGTTCAAGCCGTCCTCCTGC
>ONBX01000019.1 GCA_900316205.1 uncultured Eubacteriales bacterium | reverse complement strand
TAACGACTTTCGTCGTTGTAAGAACCCTTCTCTGGTGCTTATTTAGCATAAGCTTTTTCTTACATTGTTCAATTTTCAAGGTACATCTTGCGTCCGCCTCATCGGCGTCAGCCTGATTATATTAGCACAGGAGTTTCGCTTTGTCAAGAACTTTTTTCTCTTTTTTCGAAGAAATTTTCAAGTTCTTTTTCTGTGCTCACCCGTGTTTCTCGCGGGTGATTGATAATATAGCACCGTGTTATACGAATGTCAACACTTTTTTGCATCTTTCCGCGAAAAAGTTTCGAGCCCCAAGATGTGGTATTTTGCAGGACCCGGAGCCCCAATTCTCAGAGATTTCCGATGGTGCCGATGAAGGGCAGGGGCTCCTTTTTGCCCTGGATTGCATTGCTGATGCCTTTGATGATGCAGAACACACGAAACAGCGAGATCACCCAGCCGATGCCGGTAAGTCCGCCGATGAGGTCTGCAAGCATGCCGAAGAGGAAAAGGCGCAGGCCCTGTTTGGCATGATAGCGGGCAAACTGATCCTCCGGTGTGAAGACCATGGGAACCAGGAACAGGGCGCTGATATAGCTCAAGGCTGCCAGAGCGGTGTTCCCGCTCCTGGTCTGACCGTAATCCGGCGAAGCAGCGCGGGTAGCTGCTCTTGCCCTTGCCTCGGCCTCTCTTGCTCTCGCCTCAGCTTCGCGTACTCTTGCCTCGGCCTCTCTGCGGCGCTGCTCTTCCTCCAGTTCTCTCTGGGCCTGACGGCGGGCATATTCCTCTTCCGCCCAGCGGCGGTTGTTCTCCTGCTTCTGCCGGCGCTCGTACTCCTGCTCGGCCCACTGACGGCTCTTCTCCTGCTGTAGTTTACGATGCCGCTCCAGAATCTGGCTCATATCGTCGTTTTGGGTCTTCCGGGAAGCTTTCCGCTGGGCTTCGGCGGCAGCCGCCGCTTTGCCTGCGTTCTCATCGAAGCCGCAGGCCAGGCAGGCCCCGATCCCGTCGGGAATATAGGCGCCGCATTTTTTGCAGTATGCCATTCTTGTCGCCTCCGATCTCAGAGTGTTTTTTTATTATAGCTTGTGTCGAAGGCTATTGCAAGAGTCTGTGAGGAAACTTGTCAGGCGCAGAAGCGGTGGCTGCCGATCTGCACGATCAGTGGCCGGGACCAGATCCAGCGGCTGGTGGCGGTGGCGGGATTGAAATAGTAGATGGCGCCGTAGCTGGGATCATAGCCGTTCAGGGCCTCCTGGGCCGCGCGGTAGGCGCTCTCAGCCACAGGTTCGTTGAACTGGCCGTCATCCAGGCAGGAAAAGGCGCCAGGCTGGTAGATAACGCCGGATATACTGTTGGGAAAGGAGGGGTGCTCCACCCGGTTCAGCACTACTGCGCCCACCGCCACCTGCCCCACATAGGGCTCGCCTCTGGCCTCGGCGGAAATGAGCCTTGCCAGCAGATAGAGGTCACCGGACTGGGATCCGGAGCCGCCCCCTCCCCCGGCACCACTGCTGATGCCGAGAGCGGCCAGGGTCTGGTCTCCCGCCTGTCCATCCTGGCTCAGGCCGTTTTTCTGCTGGAAGAAGCGGACCGCAGCCTCGGTGCGGCTGCCGTAGACCCCGTCCACCGCGCCGTCATAGTAGCCCCAGTTTTTGAGCCGCGTCTGGATCTGGCTCACCGTCTCGCCGCTGCTCCCCTTCTTATACAAATCCGCTGATGCGCTCTGGGCCAGGGCAATGATGAAGATGTTGATTGCAAAGAGCACCGCCAGGGCCAGCATCAGGCGTTTTCTTTCCGCAGACATAATAATCCCCCTCATAAACACTTTGAGAGTAGTTTGTGAGGGGGATGCTTCTATTATACGATTGTGGATTATTTTGCCTTGCTTCGAATCTCCTCCAGAACCTTGGCGGTGAAGTCCGCAAGGCTCATGGCGCCCAGATCCTCGCCGGCGCGGGTGCGCACGGAGATGTTGCCGGCCTCGGCCTCTTTCGCGCCGATGATGAGCATATAGGGCACCCGGTCCTCCTGCTGGGCCAGGCGGATCTTATAGCCGATCTTCTCATTGCTCTCATCCAGCTGCACGCGGACCCCCGCGTCAGCCAGGCTGTTGTAGATCTCCCGGGCGTAGTCCAGGGTCTTCTCGCTGACGGGCAGGACCTTGACCTGCAGGGGCGCCAGCCACACCGGGAAGCGGCCCTTGGTCTCCTCGATGAGATAAGCCATGAAGCGGTCCAGAGAGCCCAGGATGGCGCGGTGGATGACCACGGGGCACTTCTCGGTGCCGTCGGAGTCGATATAGCGCAGGTCGAACTTGGCGGGCAGGCAGAAGTCCAGCTGGCAGGTGGAGAGGGTGTACTCCGCACCCACGGCGGGCTTCACGTTCACGTCCAACTTGGGGCCGTAGAAAGCCGCCTCACCGATCTCCTCGGTGAAGTGGATGCCGAGCTCGGTGAGCACCTGGCGCAGGGCGTTCTCGGCGGTGTTCCACATTTCATCGTCGTCATGGTACTTTTTCTTGTCGGCGGGGTCACGCAGGGACAGAACGCAGCGGTAATCGGTGATGCCGAAGTCCTTATACGCGTCGAAGATCAGGTCGCAGACCTTGGCCACCTCGTCCTTGATCTGCTCGGGGGTGCAGAAGAGGTGGGCGTCGTTCTGGCAGAAGTGGCGGGCGCGCTCGATGCCCTTCAGGGTGCCGGAGGACTCGAAGCGGAAGTCATGGGCGATCTCGCCGATGCGCAGGGGCAGGTTCCGGTAGGACCGGGGACGGCTGGCGTAGATGCGCATGTGGTGGGGGCAGTTCATGGGACGCAGCACATAGGCCTCGTTCTCCAGCTCCATGGCGGGGAACATGTTGTCCTTATAGTGCTCCCAATGGCCCGAGGTCTTGTAGAGCTCCACAGAACCCACGCAGGGGGTCATGACATGCTGATAGCCCAGGCGGCGCTCCTTCTGGACGATATAGTTCTGCAGTTCCTCCCAGATGATGGCGCCGTTGGGCAGGAACATGGGCAGGCCGCGGCCCACCAGATCGTCGGTCATGAACAGCTGCATCTCCCGGCCGATCTTGCGGTGATCCCGCTCCCGGGCCTCCTGCTGCTGCTTCTCCCACTCGGCCAGCTCCTCGGCGTTGCGGAAGGCCACGCCGTTGATGCGGGTGAGCATCTGACGGGAGGAGTCGTTCTTCCAGTAGGCGCCGGACTGCTGGGTGACCTTGAAGGCCTTCAGGGCCTTGGTGTAGGTCAGGTGGGGTCCGAGACACATGTCGATATAGTCTCCCTGCTGGAAGAAGCTGAACTCGGTCTCGTTGGCCAGGTCGTCCATGTGCTCCAGCTTGAACTTCTCGCCCCGCTCAGCCATGAGCTTCTTGGAGTCTTCCCGATTCAGGATGAAGGACTTGACCGGCAGATTCTGCTTGACGATCTTCTTCATTTCCTTCTCGATGGCCTCCAGGTCCTCCTGGGTCAGCTTGCGATCGCCCAGATCCACGTCATAGTAGAAGCCGTTCTGGGTGGCGGGGCCGTAGGCAAAGTCCGCCTCCGGGAAGAGGTGCTTGATGGCCTGGGCCATGATATGGGCAGCGGTGTGACGGATGACGTGCAGTTCCTCCTCCTGGGGGCACTCTGCCACCGTTCCGTCCTTGTAAATGATCTTCATGCGTTTATCCTCCATTATAATATCAAACAATATGAAAAGCATGACTGACACGCAAAAGGTACGTCTTTGCAGGTAATTCTTTTTCCCAATCGTTTTTCCGGTAGCTTTGCCACAGGAAAAACACCTTAAAGCGAGCTTTGCGAGCCGTCGCGCCGACCAACTGAGGCGTCTCACGGAAGCCGAAGGCGGTACGCGCGAGACTTCTGCTTTCAAAACACTTGTTTTGAAAGCAAAACACCCCTGGCGGCATTTTGCCGCCAAGGGTGCATGAAAATACACGGTTCCACCTTGGGATTTCACTCATTGTGATCTGTTAACGGGATCACCCGGGGCGACATTGCCTCCGCCCGGCTCGGGAAGCGGTCAGCCTGTGTTGTTTCCTCGGGGCGGCTTGCAGCCGCGGCCAGCCCTCTCTGCGCCGGAAAAACACGCTGTCTTCCTTCAAAGCCTTTGTACGCGGGTATCATATCACCCCAAAATGCTCCTGTCAACCGCCTTTTTCAGCGTTTTGCAGCCATTCTCTGGAAGAGCTTCACCAGTTCCACCACGGGGATCACGGCCAGGCCGATGGCCAGGGCAATGCCGAACTGTTCCAGGCTCAGACTCGTGAAGGAGAAGACGGCAGCCAGCACAGGGATCTCACACACGGCTGCGGTGAGCAGCAGGGACACCAGGGCCGAGACCACCAGCAGCATGTTGGGGCTGCCCAGGCTGAAGATGCTTCGACGCTGGGAGCGCATATTGAAGGCGTGGAAGATCTCCGACATGGAGAGGGTGACGAAGGCCATGGTGGTGCCCACACCGCTGTTGACGAAGCTCCAGGTCCCGTTCTCGGCATGGCAGCCCACGAGGTAGGAGGCCAGGGTCAAAACTGCCACCAGCAGGCCCTGATACAGGACGTCCCAACCCATGCCGTCGGCAAAGATACCGGCCTTGGCGGGGCGGGGCGGGCGGCGCATGATGTCCGCCTCCCCCTTCTCTACGCCCAGAGACAGGGCCGGGAAGGTGTCGGTGATCAGGTTCACCCACAGCAGGTGCACGGGCTTCAGAATGCTGAAGCCCAGGAGGGTGGCGGTGAAGATGGTGACGATCTCGCTCATGTTGGCGCCCAGCAGGAACTGGATGGCCTTGCGGATGTTGTCATAGATCCGGCGGCCTTCCTCCACAGCGCCCACGATGGTGGCGAAGTTGTCGTCCGCCAGGACCATGTCGGCAGCGCTCTTGGTGACGTCGGTGCCGGTGATGCCCATGCCCACGCCGATATCGGCGGTCTTGATGCTGGGGGCGTCGTTGACGCCGTCGCCGGTCATGGCAGTGACATAGCCCGCCTTCTGCCAGGCCTTGACGATGCGGGTCTTGTGCTCGGGCTGCACCCGGGCATAGACGCTGATGCTGCGAAATTCCTTTTCGAAGGTCTCGTCGTCCATGCGGCTGAGCTGCGCGCCGGTGATGGCCTTGGCGTCCCCGGAGAGGATGCCCAGCTCCCGGGCAATGGCGGAGGCGGTGTCCACATGGTCGCCGGTGATCATGATGGGCCGGATGCCCGCCGTGCGGCAGCGCACGATGGCGTCGCGCACCTCGGGACGCACCGGATCGATCATGCCGCAGAGGCCCATGAAGCAGAGATCCTGCTCCAGAGCGGCGGGGGTGGAGACGATGGGCTTCACGTCCCAGCTGCGGCTGGCGCAGGCCAGGACGCGCAGCGCCCGGTCAGCCATGGCCTTGTTCCGCTTCAGGATCAGCGCCCGGGCCTCCTCAGTCATGGGCTGGGCTTTTCCGTCCTTCCAGTAATGGGTGCAGAGGCTCAGCACTACATCCGGCGCGCCCTTGGTGTACTGCACGAAGCCATCCCCGTCCACGTGGACGGTACTCATGCACTTGCGCAGGGAGTCGAAGGGGGCCTCGGCGCAGCGGAGGTATTTGCTCTTCAGCACGTTTTTGTCCCGGCCCAGCTTGTTGGCCCAAACCACCAGGGCGGCCTCGGTGGGCTCACCGGTGACGGCGCCGTGCTCGCCCAGCTCCGCATCGGAGCAGAGGGCCATGGCGGAGGCGGTGTCGGCCTCGTTGTCGCCGAAGAAGTCCACCACGGTCATCTTGTTCTGGGTCAGGGTACCGGTCTTGTCCGAGCAGATGATCTGGGCACAGCCCAGGGTCTCCACCGCGGAGAGCTTGCGGATGATGGCGTTGCGCTTGGCCATGTGGGTGACGCCCAGGCTCAGCACCACGGTGACCACCGCGGCCAGGCCCTCGGGGATGGCCGCCACAGCCAGAGACACCGCGATCATGAGAGAATCCAGGGTGGTACGCAGGCTCAGGCCGCCGGCGCGGAGCATCTGCGCCGCGAAGATAGCCACGCAGATCCCCAGCACCAGCCAGGTCAGGATCTTGGAAAGCTGCCGCAGCTTGATCTGCAGCGGGGTATACCCGTCCTCGGCCTGGGCCAGCGCGTCGGCGATCTTGCCCATCTCGGTGTTCATGCCGGTGCCGGTGATAACGGCAACGCCCCTGCCATAGACCGCGGAGCTGCCCATGTAGACCATGTTGCGCCGGTCGCCCAGGGGGACGTCCTGCTCCCCTGCCGCGATCTCCAGGGCCTCCACCATCTTTTCCGCGGGGACAGACTCACCGGTGAGGGCGGCCTCCTCGATCTTGAGGGACGCCACCTGGAGGAGCCGCCCGTCGGCAGGCACCGCGTCGCCGGCTTCCAGCAGCACCACGTCGCCCGGCACCAGCTCTTCACTGGGCAGGACCGTGAGCATCCCGTCCCGCAGCACCTTGCAGGTGGCGGCGGACATCTGCTGCAGGGCCTCGATAGCCTTCTCGGCCTTGCTCTCCTGATACACGCCCAGGATGGCGTTCAGCAGCACCACCGAGAGAATGATGATCACATCGGTGTAGCCCTCGCCTTCCACATAACCCAGTACACCGCTGACGGCGGCCGCCGCCAGCAGAATGAGGATCATGGGATCGGCCAGCTGTTCCAGGAAGCGGGCGGCCAGGGACTTGCCCTTGGCCTGGCGGAGCTTGTTGGCTCCGACCTCGTCCCTGCGTTTTTTGGCTTCTTCGGAAGACAGTCCGCTCTCCGTGCTCTTTACCTCGGAAAGGACCTCTTCCACAGGGTCCGTGTAGTATTTCACCGTATTTCCTCCCATCCGGCATAAAAAAAGACTTCTACAGCATGCTTGCCGTAAAAGTCTTGCTCAATACATCGTATCTGAAGCGCCGGGCACAGGGCCGCGATGACGACGCTTCAACGCCCGAGGGCGCAAGCTACTCCCTTTTTACGGAGGCAGAATAGCACAGTTTTCCGCCTCCGTCAAGGGTTTTGCTGCTGGAAGCGTCGATCCGATCTTCTTTAGGATCTTGCCGCTCGCATCAATGTTTTCTCATACATTAAATCTGAAGTTTGTCACGTCGCCGTCCTGCATGACGTAGTCCTTGCCCTCCAGCCGGAAGAGGCCCTTTTCCCGGGCGGCGTTCATGCTGCCGCAGGCTTTCAGGTCCTCAAAGGCCACAATCTCGGCCCGGATGAAGCCCCGCTCAATGTCCGTGTGGATCTTGCCCGCGGCCCGGGGCGCCTTGGTGCCATTCACGATGGTCCAGGCGTGTACGTCGTCCTCGCCGGCGGTGAGGAAGGAGATGTAGCCCAGGAGATCATAGCTGGTGCGGATCAGCCGATCCAGGCCCCGCTGGGTAAGGCCCATGTCCTCCATGAACATGGCGGCTTCCTCTTCGTCCAGCTCCGCGATGTCCTCCTCGAACTTGGCGGCCACCGGCAGCACCGCGGCGCCCCGCTCCTCGGCAAAGGCCTTGAGCGCCTGGAAATTGGCGTCCCCGGCGTAATTGCTCATGCCGGTCTCGTCCAGGTTTGCCACATAGATCACCGGCTTCACGGAGAGCAGGCCCCCGTCCACCAGGATATCCTTATCCTCATCGGTAAACTCGAAGTCCCGGGCAGGCTTTTCCGCCTCCAGGTGGGCTATGAGCGCTTCGCACATCTCGCACTCCCGCTTATACTTCTTGTCGCCGCTCTTGGCGTTCTTTCTGGCCCGCTCCAGGCGGCGCTCCACGATCTCGATATCCGCCAGGATCAGCTCCAGGTCAAAGCTCTCCGCGTCCCGCAGGGCGTCGGCCTTCTCCAGGAAAACGCCCTCGTCGTTGAAGCAGCGGACCACCTCCACCAGGGCGTCCACCTGGCGGATGGCCTGGAAGACTTCGTTGCCCTTGCCGCCGGAGGCAACGCCCGGCACGTCCACAAAGTCGATGGTGGCGGGGCTGTATTTCTTGGGATGCCAGTATTCCGCCAGCCAGTCCAGCCGCTCGTCGGGCACCTTGGCGGTGCCGATGTTGGGCTTGGCGGCGGCATTGGTATAGCTGCCGGTCTCCGCCTTGGAGCCGGTCAGGGCGTTAAACAGCGTCGTCTTTCCCACGTTGGGAAGTCCCACGATGCCAAGTTTCATCGATCAAACATCTCCTTTTTTCCAAAAACCACCGGGTATTATATCACAGAGGATCCGATTGCTCAAGTGGCTTTTCCCGCCCTGTTTCAGTTTTCTTCCCGATGTTCGGCAAAGTACAGGCCTTTTTGCTTGAGCTCCTCAGCCAGATCAAAAACGTTTCTTCCTTCAACCTGGAGGGCAAAGCAATCCCCCGGCGCCGTCGGGCTGAAGGTATCCCAGGCGGTAGTAAGCCTTTCCCGCTCCGGGATCCCCAGTCCCGGGAAGAAGTCCCGATACTGCGCCGGCTCTCTGGCGAAAAGCGTCACCATGTTGTACTTCTCCTTCTGGATCTCCGCGGAGAAGCTGCGCACCCCAAAACCGAAAGAGCTCATTCCATCCTGGATCAAAAGCTCGCCATACGCATCCAACAGGGAGAGTGCAGCCTCTGGCGTGATCCCATCCCAGTAATACACATTCCGGTGAAGGGGCGCCTCTCCATCCCGGTTCTGCCTTTTCCATCCCTCGCGCAGTTTCTTTTCCTCCTCTTGTGGCGTGGGCAGTTCCAGGAAGAAAAACAGTTCTTCCTTCTGTCGCAGGAGAAAGGCTCGCATGGCCCTGTCGATATGCTCGGCATGGAGATTTGCGTAAAAGGACCTGTCTTTCTGCTCGAAGCCTTCTTCCAAAGCACCCGGATCGGGCACCCGGCAGCCACGGATCATACGCAGCATGTTGTTTTCCCCCCATCATCAGAGGAATAGTTCATCAGAATTCCTTTTCAAAAGTCGCGATGACAGCGTCCGTCACCGCAGCGCGGAAGGCGCGCTCCTCCAGTTTGCGCACGCCCTGGATGGTGCTGCCCGCCGGGGAGCAGACCCGGTCCTTCAAAACGCCCGGGTGCTCGCCGCTCTCGAGAAGCATCTGGGCCGAGCCCGAGAGCATCTGGGCGGCATAGGCGATGGCCTGTTTTCTGGGCAGACCGCAGGCCACGGCTCCATCTGCCAGGGCTTCCACGAACATGGCGGCGAAGGCCGGCCCACAGCCGGTGACGCCGGAGGCCGCCTCCATCAGGTGCTCGTCCAGCTCCTCCACCAGCCCGGAGGAGGCCATCAGGTCCCGGAAAAGGGCCTTGTCCGCCTGGGTGACCGTCTCCGTACCGCAGTAGAGCGTGACCCCCGCGCCCACACACACGGGGATGTTGGGCATGATGCGCAGAATGGGCTTGTCTTCGCCCAGGAGCTTTTGCAGCGTGGCAAGATCCTTGCCCGCCATCATGGACACGATGAGCTGCCGCTCCTGCCGCGCTTTCAGTGTCTCTCCGATCTGCCCCAGGAGCGTGTCCAGCATCTGGGGCTTCACGCCGAGAAACAGCACCTCAGAGCGCTCCGCCGCCTCCTGATTGGATACCTGTCTGCCTCCCAGCTCCTCCGCCAGGCGCAGAGCCTTTTCCGGGCTGCGATTTGCCAGCAGCAGCTCCGAGGCGAGGCCGCTTTTGGCGGCAGCCCTTGCCAGCGCGCCGCCCATATTTCCGGTGCCGATGAAGCCAACGATGGCCATAGGATCTCCTCCTTTGATTTTTTCTTTACTATATCATAATAATAGTCGGGCTACAACAAAAAAGCCGCCCTTTCTCCCGGCATTTTCTCTCCCGGCTCCTCATAGGCTGGAAGCAAAAGGGGGCCTGTTCATGATCGATATTCGCACATTCTTCCGCAAAAACAGCCGCCTGGTCTCGGGGCTGGGCATGATCCTGGCGGTACTGCTGATCTTCTGGAGCGTCAGCAGTCCGGCCATCGTGGGCGTCTCCGCCTCTCAGCGGAGTCTGCCGGTCTACTCCGTGGAACGGGACGACAAAACCATCTCTCTCTCCTTCGACGCCGCCTGGGGCAATGAGGACACCCAAACCCTCATCGACATTCTCTCTCGCTACGGCGTTCACGCCACCTTCTTCGTAGTGGGCGACTGGGCCGAACGATACCCGGACTCGGTGAAGGCCCTGGCGGAGGCGGGCAACGAGGTGATGAACCACTCTTCCAGCCATGCCCATTTCTCCTCCCTCTCCACGGAGCAGATCGTTTCGGACATCACCGCCTGCAACGAGAAGGTCGCGGCTCTCACCGGGGTGAGTCCCAGTCTCTTCCGCTGCCCCTACGGGGAGTATGACGACCACGTAATCCAGGCGGTGGAGTCCATGGGGATGACCGCGGTCCAATGGGACGTGGACAGTCTGGACTGGAAGGGCATCTCCGCCGCCGAGATCACCGACCGGGTGCTGAAAAACGTCCGCTCCGGCAGCATCGTGCTCTTCCACAACGCCGCCATCCACACCCCGGAGGCCCTGCCCGGCATCATCGAGGCCTTGCAGCAGGAGGGCTACACCATCGTGCCCATATCCCAGCTTCTGCTGCAAGGCGACACCTACCAGGACAACGCCGGCCGCCAGTGGAGCCGGTAAGGCCTGATGCAAAACGGCCTCGCCGCACAATGCGAAAGGAAGGGATCAGGGCCGGTATCATGACCTCTGCACCTATCGTTTCCCTGTTTGGTCCTCGTGCCTCAGCCTTTTGTCCGACGCTTTCCCGGGAAGCCTTGTCAGATTTGCAGATTTTTGCTGAAAGTCCGGCCCGTTTTCTTGGGCAGGCTTCCAAAATGTGCGGGCGGAACGAAAAAGTCTTTGACAATGCTGTTTTACCGTGGTAAAGTTCATCCCATAAAAATCGTGGAACGGAAGAAAACCCCGACAGCGTCCAGCAGCGAGCCGCAACAGAGTGGAAGTGCGGCGGCAACCGGTTCGGGGAAGCGCGTCCGGGAGATGTCCCTTTGAATCGCAGTAGGAGGGATCGCAGCGCCTGCGTTACGGGCAAGAGAGGTCGGAAGCTTTTCTTCCGGCAACCAGTGTGGTACCGCGACTGTAAGTCGTCTCTGGAGATATCTCCGGAGGCGGCTTTTTTCTTGCAAAACGGCGGTTCCCCACCGAAACGATTTCAGGAGAGAGGAGGCAGAGCGCCATGGACATCCGACGACGACGGGTTCGATCCGTCCGGAAAACCGCAAGCTGTGAAACAACAACGAATCGTGAAAAGGAGTTTATGATCATGAAAAAGGTAAAATGGATTTCTCTGATGGCTCTCATTCTCTGCGCCTCCCTGCTTCTGTGCGCCTGCGGCGCGGAAAAGTCCGCCGCCACCCAGCTGGAGCTGGTGACCAGCCTGGACCAGGCCATTCTGGCCCTGGCCTCCGGCAAATGTGACGCCGTGGCCCTGGACGGCACCTCCGCCAAGAACTATGTGGACCAGTCGGACGGTCTCTTTGCCATGTCCGGCATCAACTTCGATCTGAGCATCTACGGCGACTTTGAAGGGAACGTTTCCGCCGTGAAGAAGGGCGAGACCGATCTCATCGCCGCCATCAACCAGTGCATCCAGACCGCCCAGGAGGAGGGCTACTACAGCCTCTGGACGGCCATCGCCAAGCTCCAGTCCGGCACCGACGACGAGGCCGCCCGGGAGCTGGTGGGCGACATGCCCATCTATTCCGACGCCCCCATCGACGGGACCTACCTCTACCTGCTGGATACCAGCGATCTCAAGAAGCCGGAGCTGGACCTCTCCCAGGCCCAGGGCGTGCTGGCCCAGGTGCTGGAGAAGGGCACGCTGGTCATCGCCACCTCTCCGGACTATCCCGCCAATGAGTTCATCACCGAGGAAGGCGTGATCTACGGCTGTGAGATGATGCTGGCCAAGTACGTGGCCGACTGTCTGGGCGTTCAGCTCCAGATCGAGACCATGGACTTCCTTGCCACCCTCACTGCGCTGGACACCGGCAAGGCGGACGCCGCCTTCTCCGGCTACGGCTGGAAGGCCGACCGGGCCGAAAGCTATGAGCTCAGCATCGGCTACGTGGGCGATGATGACATCACCTTCCACACCCTGATCGTGCCCGCAGACAAGGCCGAGAACTACAAGAGTCTGGAGGACTTCGTGGGCAAGCACATCATCGCCCAGGCCTCTTCCCTGCAGCAGATGTATGTGGAAGACCAGATCCTCTCCCTGGATCCCAACGGAAAGGCGGCCTGAGATGGGGCCCGGGATCCTTGAAGTCTTATTCGAATACTGGCCCATCTTCCTCAAGGGCCTGCTGGGCACCCTGAAATATGCCTTTATCGCCGTTTCCCTGGGCAGCATTCTGGGGGCCCTGGTGGCCATGCTGAGCCTCTCCTCCCACAAGGCGGTCCACGCCGTGGCCGCGATCTATGTGAACGTGCTGCGGGGCACGCCCCTTCTGGTGCAGATGTACATTGCCTACTTTTTCCTGCCCATGGTGCTCCCCGCCCTCAACCAGGTCTCCAAGGAGATCTACGTGCTCCTGGCCCTGATCCTGAACTCCAGCGCCTATGTGTCCGAGATCGTCCGGGGCGGTATCCAGTCCGTGGACAAGGGACAGAAGGAGGCGGCCCTCAGTCTGGGGCTCTCCTCCGCCCAGTGTATGACCCGGATCATCCTGCCCCAGGCGGTGAAAAACATCCTCCCCGCTCTGGCAAACGAATACATCGCCATGATCAAGGAGACTTCCCTGGCCGGGTCCTTCATGCTCTATGAGCTCATGTACACCCGGACGATCCTTGCCAACAAATTCCTCAGCTGGCAGCCGCTCTTTATCATCGCGGGCATTTATCTCATCTGCACCATGGCCCTGTCCTTCCTGGTGCGGCTCATGGAGAGGAGGCTGAAGGTCAGTGACTGAACAGATGCCTTTGATCGAGACCGTGGGTCTCAAAAAGAATTTCGGTTCTCTGGAGGTGCTCCGGGGCATTGACGAGAAGATCTATCGGGGCCAGGTGGTCTCGGTGATCGGCCCCTCCGGCGGCGGCAAGTCCACCTTTCTCCGCTGCCTGAATCTGTTGGAGACGCCCAGTGCGGGCAAGGTCTTCCTGGACGGGGCGGAAATGGACCCCAAGTCCAAGGACCTGAGCCAGTACCGCAAGCGCATCGGCATGGTGTTCCAGCAGTTCAATGTGTTTCCCCACCTTACCGTGCTGGAGAACATCACCCTGGCGCCCTGCAAGGTCAACGGCATGGCCAAGGATCAGGCGGAGAAGGAAGCCATGGAGCTGTTGGAGAAGGTGGGTCTGGCCGACAAGGCCGGGGAATATCCCCGGCGGCTCTCCGGCGGGCAGAAGCAGCGTCTCGCCATCGTGCGGGCCATGGCCATGCACCCGGAGGTGATGCTCTTTGACGAGCCCACCAGCGCCCTGGACCCGGAGATGGTCAAAGGCGTGCTGGAGGTGATCCAGAAGCTGGCGGAGAGCGGCATGACCTGCGTCATCGTGACCCACGAGATGGGTTTTGCCCGGAAGATCAGCGACCGGGTCCTCTTCATCGACGGCGGCGTGGTCTGCGAATCCGGCACAGCGGAGGAGCTCTTCGACCATCCCCAAAACCCCAGAACCCAGCAGTTCCTGTCACAGGTCCTGTAAAGGAGGTCTCGCTGTGAAGACTTCGCTTTCCTACGGTCATTATTATGACTATGATGAGCTGAAGGCGGCCCTGGAGGGCTTCGCCCGGCAATACCCCGGGCTCTGCACGCTGGAGTCCAACTGCGTCACCGAAAAGGGCCGGGAGCAGTTTGTGATGACCCTCACCAACAAAGACGCCGGCGATGCGCTCTCCAAACCCGGCTGGTACCTGGACGGCAACATCCACGCCGGAGAAGTCACCGCCAGCATGGTGGCCCTGCATTTCATCGACACCCTGCTCACCGGCTATGCCGGGGATGAGCAGATCCGCCGCCTTCTGGACCGCTTCACGGTCTATGTGATCCCCCGGGTCAGTCCCGACGGGGCGGAAGTCTATCTCCACTCCCCCGCCCATCTGCGCTCGGCGGACCGGGCGGACCATCCCAAAGCCGGCGGCCTCTTCCCCACAGACCTGGACGGAGACGGCGTCATCCGCAGCATGCGCGTCCCCAGTCCCTACGGAGCCTGGAAGAAGGACCCGGACGATCCCTCCCGTCTCTGTCTCAGAAGCCCCTCCGACACGGAGGGAGACTTCTTTGATCTCTATGCCGAGGGTCTGTGGGAAGATGACGACACGGACGAGGACAATCTCCAGCCCAAAAAGCCGGACTGGAGCCTGGACTTCAACCGCAACTTCCCCTTCGGCTGGTACCCCGCTCCCCGGCAGCCCGGTGCGGGGGACTATCCCCTCTCGAATCCCGAGTGCAAGGCCCTGGCGGACTTTGTGATCGCCCATCCCAACATTGGCGGCGCCTCCATCGGCCACACCAGCGGCGGCCTGCTGCTCTATCCCCCCGGCACCATGCCCAGCGCCAAGGCCGCGCCCCAGGACCTGAAGGTCCTGCGGGAGATTGCGGCAATGGGGCAGGAGGAATTGGGCTATGTCCCCCTCAACATCTTTGACTCTTTCCTTTCCGACCAGGAAAACTACGATTCCGGCGCCTTTGACGACTGGTGCTACCAGTGCCGGGGCATCCCCGCCTACACGGTGGAGTACTGGGACCTGCCGGGCAAGGCCGGCGTTCCCTTCCCCTGGGGCAGCAAGGAGCCGGAGAGCACGGCTCAACAGCTGCAGCGCTTCGAGGCCTGCCGGGCCTGGGTGCGGGAAAACGCGCCGCAGTACAATCTGGACTGGATTCCCTGGGAGCATCCCCAGTTGGGTCCCGTGGAGATCGGCGGACTCCAGAGCAAATTCACCCTCCAGAACCCGCCGGAGGCCTTCCTGGAGGCGGAGTGCCAAAAGGCCAGCCGCTTCCACCTGCGTTTCCTGCAGGCCATGCCGCGGCTGACGGTGGATGCTCTCTCGGCCAAGGCGCTGGGCGGCGGGATTTATGAGATCAGGGCCACGGTGGGAAACCTGGGCTATCTTCCCACGAATCTCACGGAGCTGGCCCGCTCCCTCAAGCTGAACGATCCGGTGAAGGTCCGCATCGACGGCGCCGCGCTTCTCAGCGGCAAGGCCGAGGAGGAGCTGGGAGATCTGGAGGGCTACTCCGCCACCAGGCTTTCCTTCCACGGAAACCCCGGCACCATGTCCAGGGCCAAAGCGCGCAAAAGCGTTTGCTGGCTCATCCGGGCGAAACCGGGAGACCGAGTCACCGTGAAAGCCAGCCAGTCCAAGGCCGGAACGGCAGAGCAGAGCCTGCTGCTGCCAAGTGAATAAAGAGGAAACGCCGTTCGGGCTTTGGAATCCCCCGGGCGGCGTTTTCTTTTGTTGACACAATGTCAGAACTGTGGTATATTTTTTCTGACATCGTGTCATTATTATGGATAGAAAGAGGATGATCGAGATGCCGAAAGGATCCGCTGAGCTGACAAGAGCCCGGAAGGAGGAGATCATCTCCGCCTGCCGGAAGCTCTATGAGACCATGAGCTTCAAGGAGATCACGCTGAAGGACATCGGGCAGGAGACCTCCTTTACCCGCACATCCATCTACAATTATTTTGAGACCAAGGAAGAGATCTTCCTGGCCCTGTTCCAGCAGGAATACGAGCTTTTCGTCCGGGATCTGGACGCGCTCTGCGCTGAAGAAGAGGCCCTCTCCCCGGAGGAGCTGGCCGCGGCCCTGGCCCGGGCGCTGGAGAGCCGTCCTCTGATGCTGAAACTCTTGAGCATGAACCTCTATGACATGGAGGCAAACTCCCGCATGGAGCGCCTGGTGGAATTCAAGATCGCCTACGGCGCCTCGGTGGCGGCGCTGGACCGCTGCCTGCAGAAGTTCGTCCCCTCGCTGGACGAAGCGGGGCGGCAGAGCTTTCTCTACTCTCTCCTCCCCTTTGTCTACGGTCTGTACCCCTATACCGTGGTGACGGAAAAGCAGCGCGAGGCCATGGAGGAGGCCGGGATCTCCTATGTTTACATGAGCACCTATGACATGGCCTATACCTTTCTTCGGACTCTACTGGGAGGGCTGATATGATCACCGTGAACATCTACTACCGGGGCGAAAAGGGCGCCGCCCGCGCCTTTGCCGAAGAAATGACCGGCACCGGCGTGGTGGACGCCATCCGCGCTGAGGAGGGAAACCTTCGCTATGCCTACTTTTTCCCCATGGAGGACAAGGATACCGTCCTGCTCATCGACCAATGGCGGGATCAGGCCGCCATCGACGCTCACCACGCCTCCCCCATGATGGCCCGGATCGCCGCCCTGCGGGAAAAATACGACCTGCACATGCAGGTGGAGCGCTTTGTGTCCGACGAGGCGTTGCCCCAACAGGATTGGAAATGTATCAAACGATAAGGAGACAGAAGCATGAGCAAGAAGATCACGCAGACCGCCGGGCGGATGCAGCTGGGGGACTTCGCCCCCACCTTCGCCCACCTCAACGACGAGGTGCTCTTCGGCGAGGTCTGGAATGAGGAAGCCCTGGACCTGAAGACCAAGTGCATCATCACCGTGGTGTCCCTGATGGCCTCCGGCATCACCGACTCCTCCCTGGGCTACCACCTGCAGAACGCCAAAAACAACGGCGTCACCAAAGAGGAGATCGCCGCCATCATCACTCACGCCACCATGTATGTGGGCTGGCCCAAGGGCTGGGCCGTGTTCCGCCAGGCCAAGGAGATCTGGAACGAGGAAAGCCCCGTCCGCAGCGAGAAGGACGCCTACCAGAGCAGCATTTTCTTCCCCATCGGGGAGGAGAACCCCTATGGGCAGTTTTTCGTGGGCCAGAGCTACCTGGCTCCCGTCTCCAAAGAGCAGGTGCCGGTGTTCAACGTCACCTTTGAACCAGCCTGCCGCAACAACTGGCACATCCACCATGCCACAGCCGGCGGCGGCCAGATGCTGCTCTGCGTGGGCGGCCGGGGCTGGTACCAGGAATGGGGCAAGGAGGCCGTGGAGATGACCCCCGGCACCGTGGTGAACATTCCCGCCAACGTGAAGCATTGGCACGGCGCCGCGGCGGACAGCTGGTTTTCCCACCTGGCCATCGAGGTCAGCGGTGAGAAGGCCTCCAACGAATGGCTGGAGCCGGTGTCCGAGGAAGATTACAACAAGCTGAAATAAAAGGAAGGAGTTCGACACATGAGCAAAACCGTCATCGCTTATTTCTCCGCCAGCGGCAGCACCGCGAAGCTTGCCAAAGCCCTGGCCGAGGCCGCAAACGGGACTCTCTATGAGATCCGCCCCGCCGTCCCCTACGAGCGGAAGGACCTGAACTGGATGGACAAGAAGTCCCGCAGCACCCTGGAGATGCAGGACCCCGACTGCCGTCCCGCTCTGGCCGACACCGAGGCCCCGGTGGCCCAGGCCGAGGTGCTTTTTCTGGGCTTTCCCATCTGGTGGTACCGGGAGCCCAGTTTGATCGACAGCTTTCTGGACGCCTATGATTTCACCGGCAAGGCCGTCGTCCCCTTCTTCACCTCCGGCGGCAGCGGCCTGGGCGAGGGCCAGGGCCGCATCGAAAAGCTGGCCCGGGGCGCCAGGGTCCTGCCCGGCAAGCGCTTCTCCGCCAGAGCAAGTGAGAGCGAGCTGCTCTCCTGGATCGGCAGTCTGGATCTGTAAGGGAGGACACCATGGCACTGAAAAGCAAACTGGGCTTCGGCATGATGCGCCTGCCCGTAAAAAACGGCGACCCCACGGATTTTGACTATGCACAGCTGAACAAGATGGTGGATACCTTCCTGGAGGCGGGCTTTACCTATTTTGACACCAGCTATGTCTACCACAACGGCAAGAGTGAGGAGGCCACCCGCAAGGCGGTGGTGGAGCGCCATCCCCGGGACTCCTTCACCGTGGCCACCAAGTTTCCCACCTTTATTCTAAAGGAAGAGAGCCAGATCGAGCCCATCTTTGCTCAGCAATTGGAAAACCTGGGCGTGGACTATATCGACTACTATCTCCTCCACAACATCCAGACCGTGTACTACGACGGGGTGGACGGCAAGGGCGGCATTGTGAAGACCGCCCATCTCTTCGAGCATGCCAAGGCTTGGAAGGCCGAGGGCAAGATCCGCCATCTGGGCTTTTCCTTCCACTCCTCCGCCAAGCTTCTGGACCGGGTCCTCACCGAGCACCCGGAGGTGGAATATGTGCAGATCCCCTTTAACTATATTGACGCCGAAAGTGAGCTGGTCCAGGCCATGGCGGCTTACCAGGTGATTCGGAAGCACGGCAAGCTCGCCGTGTTCATGGAGCCCGTAAAGGGCGGCGGCCTTGCCAAGGTGCCCGAGGCCGCCGAAAAGAAGCTCCGGGAATTGAATCCTGCCGCTTCCATCGCCTCCTGGGCCATCCGCTACGCGGGCAGCTTTGAGGGCGTGATCTGCAATCTCTCCGGCATGTCCACCCTGGAGCAGGTCAGGGACAACATCCACAGCGTACAGGAACTGGAGCCTCTCACCGAGGCGGAGAAGGCGCAGCTCAAGGAAGTGGTGCGGCTCTACAAGGACGCCGGCCCCATCGGCGCGGACCTGGAGCAATATCGCGGTCTCAAGCTCCACGGCGCCCCCGTCACCGGCTTTCTGGAGGCCTACAACATGTGTCAGCTCCAGCCCGACCCCGGCTTCTCCGACGACAACAACTATCTGAAAAATGTTGTGGCGGAAGAGGCCCATCTGGACTTCTTCGGCCCGCTCCCGGAGGAAAAGGTGATCCTTCCCGACGGCACCGACGCCACGGGCACCGTCCGCAAGGCCGAGACCTGGCTCATCGAGCACAGCTTCTGATCCCTGTCTGCCAAAGGCAAAAAGCTCCCCCTTCGCGGCGCGCCGCGAAGGGGGAGCTTTCCATTTTGTTGTTTCGACTTACATGAGGCTGCGGTAGAGGGCGGCGATCTCCTCCACGCTGGTGTCCCGGGGATTGCCGGGGCAGCAGGCGTCGGCAAAGGCGCTCTCGGAGAGGAACTGCACGTCCTCGTCCTTCAGGATCCCCTTCAGGTCGGCGGGGATGCCCACATCGGCGCCCAGCTTCTTCACGGCGGCGATGGTGGCCTTGGCGGCCTCTTCATCGTTCATGCTGTCGATATAGGGCACCTCCATGGCCTTGCCGATGGCGCGGTAGCGCTCACCGGAGACGGGAGCGTTATACTCCAGACCCAGGGGCAGCAGGATGGCGCAGGCCACGCCGTGGGGGGTGTCATACAGGGCGCTCAGGCCGTGAGCCATGGAGTGGACGATGCCGAGACCCACATTGCTAAAGCCCATGCCCGCGATATACTGGCCCAGGGCCATGCCCTTGCGGCCCTCGGGGTCGTTCTTCACGGCGGCGCGCAGATTCTTGGCGATGAGGCGGATGGCCTCCAGATGGAACATATCGGAGATCTCGCAGTGGCCCTTGGTGATATAGCCCTCGATGGCGTGGGTCAGGGCGTCCATACCGGTGGCGGCGGTGAGGGCAACGGGCATGGAATACATCATCTCGGGATCGACCACGGCCACCTCGGGGATGTCGTTCACGTCCACGCACACGAACTTGCGCTTCTTCTCCACGTCGGTGATGACATAGTTGATGGTGACCTCCGCGGCAGTGCCGGCGGTGGTGGGCACGGCGATGGTGAACACCGCGTGCTTCTTGGTGGGGGCCACGCCCTCCAGGGAGCGGACGTCGGCAAACTCGGGGTTATTGATGATGATGCCGATGGCCTTGGAAGTATCCATGACAGAGCCGCCGCCCACGGCGATGATGCAGTCGGCATTGAATTCCTGGAAGGCCTTCACGCCGTTTTGCACATTCTCAATGGAGGGGTTGGGCTTGATATCGGTGAAGAAGGTGTAGGTAACGCCGATCTCATCCAGCACGTCGGTGATCTTTTTGATCTCGCCGGATTTGACCACGTGGCGGCCGGAGGCGATGAAAGCGCGCTTGTAGCCGCGGCGCTGCAGCTCGCCGCCGATCTCCTTGACGGCGCCGGCGCCGTGATAGGACACAGGATTGAGTACGATACGATTTGCCATAGAGGGATACTTCCTTTCGTTAATATTTTGACGAGAGCATTATAGCGTATTATTCTTTCGATTGCAAGTCTTTCGTTCCATACATTTCACGAATGTTTCGTAACCCCTTTCCTCTCCCGAAAACAGGGCTTGCCACCTCGCCCGCTTTGGGTTAAGATTGAGAAAACGCAGCTTTGAGGAGGCCAGGTTTTATGAAGATCTGCATCTATGGCGCATCCGGGCAGGAGCTGGCCCAAGCTTATTTTGACGCGGCGCGGGAGCTTGGCCGTCTGCTGGCCGAAGAGGGGCACACGCTTATCTTCGGCGGCGGCGCCCACGGCCTCATGGGCGCCTGCGCCCAGGGGGCAAGGGAAAAGGGCGGCGAGATCATCGGCATCGCCCCCCGCTTCTTTGACGAGCCCGGCATCCTTTACCCCCATTGCAGCCGCTTTGTCTACACCGAGACCATGGCCCAGCGCAAGACCGCCATGTTTGAGGAGAGCGAGGCCTTCATCGCCCTGCCCGGCGGCATCGGCACCTTTGAAGAATTCTTTGAGACCCTGACCCTGAAGCAGCTGGGCCGGCACCGCAAGCCCATGGCCCTGCTGAACACCCTGGGCTATTACGAAGCGCTCACCGCCCTGCTGGAGCGGGCGGCTGCCGACGGCTTTCTGGCCCGACGCTGCTTTCTGCTCTACGGCCTCTGCGCCACGCCCCGGGAGGCCCTGGACCATGTTCTCACCGAGCAGGCGCCTGCGGGCGGTCTGGACCGGCTGGAGGATTACAGCCGCTGAGTCACACCGGGCAGCCAGAATACGTTCCGTTTCAAACGCAACTTCACAACTGTTCACTTCCCCGCCGGGGGCTGTATAGTTGCGAAAAAGTTCCCCTCCACCCTTGCAATCATCTGCCGGATTTGATAGAATGATGGTTAAGAAAAAAGATAGAGTGGAAGAGTATGAAGACGCAGGGATGGAAAATACCATATTCAAGGCCGGATATTCCGGATGAGCTGAAACAGGCGGGCTGCGGGCCGCTTCTTTCTGCTGTATTGGCGCTTCGCGGCGTCCGCACCTTGGCGGAGGCCCGGGAGCTGCTGGACGGCGGGCTTACCTGTCTGCATGATCCCATGGAGATGCAGGGCATGGCCCAGGCTGTCCGGCGCCTGCGACGCGCCATCGAGCAGAAGGAGGCGGTCGCTGTTTATGGCGACTATGATGTGGACGGCATCACCTCCACCTGTCTGGTCACCGACTATCTGCGCAGCAAGGGCCTCAAGTGCGTGGGCTATATTCCCGACCGCAACGAGGAAGGCTACGGCCTCAACTGTGCCGCGCTGGACAGTCTCCGGGCAGAAGGGATCAGTCTGCTCATCACCGTGGACTGCGGCATCACCGCCCTGGAGGAGGCCGAACACACCAAGGCCATCGGCATGGACATGATCGTCACCGATCACCACGAGTGCAAGCCCGACGCGCTGCCGGACGCCATCGCCGTGATCGACTGCAAGCAGCCCGGGAACCGCTATCCCAACCCGGATCTGGCGGGCGTGGGCGTGGCCATGAAGCTGGTCTGCGCCTGCGAGGGGGATGCTGAGGCCATGCTCCGCCGCTATGCGGATCTGGTGGCCGTGGGCACCGTGGCGGATGTGATGCCGCTGGTGGGCGAAAACCGCTATCTGGTCCGCCGTGGGCTGGAGATGCTCGCCTGCTCTCCCCGGCCCGGCTTTGCCGCCATGCTGAAGGAAACCGGCGTGGATCCCACCCGGATCACCGCCTCCAGCATCGGCTTCAGTCTGGCGCCCCGCCTCAACGCGGCGGGTCGTCTTGGCCAGGCCACCAAGGCTGCGGATCTTCTGATGGCAACAGATCCCGCCAAGGCCGCTTCCCTGGCCGCCCAGCTCTGCGAGCTCAACCGCCAGCGGCAGAACATCGAGACCGAGATCTGGAACGACGCCCTCTCCAAGCTGGAGGGGAAGCACCCCACCGGCCCCATCGTCCTGGCCAGCGACCAGTGGCACCAGGGGGTCATCGGCATCGCCGCCTCCCGCCTGGCGGAGCAGTTTTCCCTGCCCGCCATCATGGTCTGCCTCAGCGGGGACCACGGAAAGGGCTCCTGCCGCAGCTACGGCGGCTTCAATCTGTTTGAGGCGCTCTCCGCCTGTTCCCAGTATCTGCTGGGCTTCGGCGGTCACGCTCTCGCCGCCGGTATGACCATTCGCAGCGACAAGCTGCCGGAATTCTGCAAGGCGCTGGACGCCTATTACCGGGCCAACCGCCCCCAGGCCCAGCCGGAGGTCACCTGCGATCTGCTGATCCGGGACGCCTCCCTCCTCACCCTGGAGAACGTACGGGAGCTAGACCGGCTGGAGCCCTACGGCAACGCCAATCCCAAGCCCGTTTTCTGTATGATCGACGTGCCCCTCACCGCCGCCGACCAGGTAGGCGGCGGCCGTCACCTGAAGCTGCAGGTGGATCTGGGCGGCACGAGGCTGGACGGCATCTTCTTCTCCCACAGCGCCCAGGCGATTGGCATCGCGGCAGGCGACCGGGTAGACCTGGCCTTTACGCCCCAGATCAACGAGTTCCGCGGCCACAGCTCTGTGCAGCTGGTACTCAGCGCCATCCGCCGCCACGAGCCGACGGATCTCTGCCGCCGCATCCTGGATCTGGACGAGACCGCGGCCTATGCCGCCGCCCCCTTCTCCCCTTCCCGGGCGGACTTTGTCCGCGTGTGGCGGAGCGCGCCCGGAAACGGGAGCCTTCCGGAAACAACCGAGGGGATCCTTTCTCTCTGCCCGGCGGAGATGGAGCCGGAGCGCTTCTGTCTCTGTCTGATCACACTGCTGGAAACCGGTCTGCTTCAAAGCGAGGACGGCCGGATCTACGGCGCCCGCCTCGCCTCCATCGAGGGCAAGGCCGATCTGAACGCCACCCGGGTCATGCGCAATCTCCAGGAGGAGTGCGCGGACCTGGCCCTATCCTGAATCCTTTCTTTTTTTGGAGCGCAGCATGAACGAATCGCCCGAAAAAGTCAACACCCCGCTGGATCCGGATCTGATGTACGCGGATCTGGAGAAGAAGATCCGCGCTGCAGGCCATTCCATGGACCTGGGGCGGATCCGCGCCGCCTATGACATGGCAAAGCGCGCCCATGAGGGCCAGCTCCGCAAGGACGGCTCCCCTTATGTGACCCACTGCGTGGCCGCGGCGGACATCTCCGTGGACCTGGGTCTGGATGAGGACTCCATCTGTGCGGCCCTGCTGCACGACGTCATCGAGGACACCGCTCTCACCCACGCGGACATTGCCCACTCCTTCGGCAGCGCCGTGGCGGACATTGTGGAGGGTGTCACCAAGCTCACGCGGGTGCAGTACACCAGCAAGGAAGACGAGCAGATGGAGAACCTGCGCAAGATGCTCATGGCCATGGCCAAGGACATCCGCGTGATCCTCATCAAGATCGCCGACCGCCTGCACAACATGCGTACCATGGACTATCAGACGCCGGACAAGCAGCGTACCAAGTCCCTGGAGACCATGGAGATCTACGCGCCCATCGCCCACCGTCTGGGCATGCAGCAGGCCAAGTGGGAGCTGGAGGACCTCTCCCTGCGCTACCTGGATCCTGCCGGCTATAAGGAGATCACCGATTACCTGAATTCCCGCATGGCCGATCTGGAGGGCTTCATGTCCTCTGTGGACGAAAAGATCCAGACCCGTCTGGAGAGCGAGGGGATCCAGGCCTCCATCTTCTCCCGCATCAAGCATGTCTACAGCATCTATCGCAAGATGTACGCCCAGAAGCTGGACATCAACGGCATCTTCGACCTCTGCGCTTTCCGGGTCATCGTGGACTCCCTGCCGGACTGTTATAACGTCCTGGGCGTGATCCACGACATGTTCAAGCCCGTGCCCGGGCGCTTCAAGGACTATATTTCCACCCCCAAGCCCAACATGTACCAGAGCCTGCACACCACCGTCATCGGCTCCGAGGGCATCCCCTTCGAGGTGCAGATCCGCACCTGGGAGATGCACCACACCGCCGAATACGGCATCGCCGCCCACTGGAAGTACAAGATGGACGGCGGCGGCAGCGCCGTGCGGGAGGGCGACGAGGAAAAATTCGCCTGGGTCCGCCACCTGCTGGAGGATCAGCAGGAATCCGACGCCCAGGACTTCTTCCACGATCTGAAGATCGATATGTTCGCCGACGAGGTCTTTGTCTTCTCCCCCAAGGGAGACGTCATCAACCTCCCCGCCGGCGCCACCCCCATCGATTTTGCCTATAACATCCACTCGGACGTGGGCAACCACATGGTGGGCGCCAAGGTCAACGGCCGCATCGTGACCTTTGACTACGCCCTGCAGAACGGCGACATTGTGGAGATCCGCACCTCCAAGTCCGCCCCCGGCCCCAGCCGGGACTGGCTCAACATCGTCAAGAGCGGTTCCGCCCGTACCAAGATCAAGCAGTGGTACAAGAAGGAGCGGCGGGAGGAGAACATCCTGCGCGGCATGGAAATGCTGGAGGACGAGCTGCGGCACAACGACCTGGACCTGGACGACATGCAGGACGAGGCCATCATGGCCCCGGTGCTCAAGCGCCTGAGCTATGCCACCGCCGACGACATGTATGCCGCCATCGGCTACGGCGGCGTCACCGCCGTGCGGGTGGCCAACCGCATGCGGGACGAACAGAAGGCCCTCCTCGCGGAGAAGAAGTCCGTGCTGGACAAGGTATCCGCCGCAGCAGAGCGCCGGGAGGAGCGGGCCCGCAAGGAGGGCAAGGCCGTCCACGGCATTCTGGTAGAGGGACTGGACAACTGCCTGGTCAAATTCTCCCGCTGCTGCACTCCCGTGCCCGGGGACGAGATCATCGGCTTCATCACCCGGGGCCAGGGCGTCTCCATCCATCGGAAGGACTGCCAGAACTACCGGCGACGCAAGGCGGACGACGCAAGCGAGGGCCGCTGGATCAAGGTGACCTGGGCCAGCCAGATCACGGACAGCTATGTCACCACCATCACCATCGCCGCCAAGGACCGCTCCGGCCTTGTCATGGATATCGCCACCGTCCTCAACAGTCTCAACGCCAAGGTGCGCAACCTCTCCGCCCGGGACAACTCCGGTCTGGCCTTGGTGGTCATCACCCTGGAGGTCCAGGGCTCCGCGGAGCTGCGGCAGATCATGAACAAGCTCGCCGCCGTCCCCAGCGTCACCGAGGTCTCCCGCAACGGTACCCGGGGCTGACCCCACTCTTTCTTTTTTCGGAGGAACCATGCGAGCAGTCGTTACAAGAGTCAATTCCGCCTCGGTGGAGATCGATGGAGCCGTTGCCGGCGCCATCGGCCGGGGACTGCTGGTGCTGCTTGGCGTCCACGAGGAGGACACCGAGGCCCAGGCGAAAAAAATCGCCGACAAGATCTGCGGCCTGCGCATCTTTGAGGATGAGGAGGGCCGCATCAACGTGAACCCGGTGAATGCCGGCGCGGCGGAACTGCTGATCATCAGCCAGTTCACCCTGTTTGCCGACTGCCGCTCCCGCCGCCCGGGCTTTTCCCACGCCGCCCGGCCGGAGACGGCCATCCCTCTCTACGAGCTGGTGATCGCCGAATGCCGCGCCCGGGGCTTCCGGGTGGAGACCGGCGTCTTCGGCGCAAAGATGCTGGTGCGCTCGGACAACGAGGGGCCTTTCACCATTCTGCTGGATACAAAGGAGCTATGATATGTTGATCAAGACCCTGCCTGTGGGCCAGCTGGAGACCAACTGCTATGTGGTCACCGACGAAGCCACCCTGGACTGCGCCGTCATCGACCCCGGTGACGAGAGCAATCTCATCCTGGACTATCTGGAGGAAAACCACCTGCGCTGTGGGGCTATTTTTCTGACCCACGGTCACTATGACCATGTGGGCGCCGTGGATACCGTCTCTGAGGAGACCGGCGCCACCGTATACCTCAACCGTCTGGACGATCGGGACGAACGCCATGACCCCCACTTCCCTTTCCACCTTCCTCCCAACGGGGAATACTACGGCGACGGGGACAGCATCGAGATCGGCTCTCTGCGCTTTGAGGTCATCGCCACCCCCGGTCACACCCCCGGCGGGGTGAGCCTGCGCTGCGGCGAAGCTCTCTTCACCGGCGACACCCTCTTCCGCGGCAGCTGCGGCAGAACGGATCTCACCGGCGGTGACATGGAAGAGGAGCTGCGCTCTCTTCGCAAGCTCTGCTCCCTGGAGGGAGATTACGAGGTCTACCCCGGCCACATGGACGCCAGCACCCTGGCCCGGGAGCGCCTGTTCAATTACTACTGCCGGGCTGCGATGAACAGTTGAGGCAGATGCAGGAGGATTCAGCATGCAGGAACCTTGTTTAGTGATCCTGGCTGCCGGGATGGGCAGCCGCTTCGGCGGTCTCAAGCAGATCACCGCTGTGGACGATTTCGGCCACGCCATCATCGACTTTTCCCTCTATGACGCCTACCGGGCGGGCTTCCGCAAGGTGGTGTTCATCATCAAGCACGAGATCGAAGAGGACTTCAAGGCCGCCGTGGGCCGCCGGATGGAGAAGTACTTCGACGTGCGCTACGTCTTCCAGCAGGTGGACATGCTGCCGGATGGCTACACCGTTCCCCCCCAGCGGAAGAAGCCCTGGGGCACGGCCCACGCGGTACTCTGCGCCGCCGGGGCCATCGACGGGCCCTTCGCCGTCATCAACGCGGACGACTTCTACGGCCGCGGCGCCTTTGAGACCATTTACAACTACCTGGCCGCTGACCGGCCGGAGACCGAACACGCCATGGTGGCCTATCTGCTGCGCAACACCGTCACCGAGCACGGCACCGTGGCCCGCGGCATCTGCCAGGTGGAAAACGGTCTGCTCACCGACGTGGTGGAGCGCACCAGGATCGCCAAGCGGGGCGAGGACGCCGCCTTTACCGAGGACGGCGAAAGCTGGACCGAGCTCTCCGGCAACTCCCGGGTCTCCATGAACTTCTGGGGCTTCGGGTTGGATATGCTCCGGCAGCTGCGGGACCGCTTCCCCGCCTGGCTGGACGAAAACCTGCCCAGGAATCCCGAGAAGGCGGAGTACTTCCTGCCCTTTGTGACCAACGCCCTCATCCACGAGGGTCAGGGCACGGTGCAGGTGCTCCCCTGCCATGAGAGCTGGCACGGCATCACCTACAAAGAGGACATGCCCGACGTGCTGAACTATATCGCCCGCCTCCGTCAGGAGGGCGTCTATCCCGAAACACTTTTGGACTGATCGAAGGAGGATCTTTGCATGAACGTACTCGTTACCGGCGGCGCCGGTTACATCGGAAGCCATACCTGCGTAGAGCTGCTGGAGCAGGATATCGGCGTTGTGGTCATCGACAACCTGGTCAACTCCAGCGCCAAGGCCATTGAGCGGGTGGAGCAGATCACCGGCAAGCACGTGGATTTCTACCAGGAGGACGTGCGCAACCGCGCCGCTCTGGACCGCATCTTTGAAAAGCACAAGATCGACTGCGCCATTCACTTCGCCGGTCTCAAGGCCGTGGGTGAATCCGTTGTGATGCCCCTGGAGTATTACGACAACAACCTCTTCTCCACCATCACCCTGTGTGAGGCCATGCGGGACCACGGCGTGCACGACATCGTCTTCTCCTCCTCCGCCACAGTCTATTCCGGTGATAACGAGGTCCCCCTGAAGGAGACCAGCCGCACCGGCAACTGCACCAATCCCTACGGCTGGACCAAGTACATGTCCGAGCAGATCCTGCGGGACACCGCCAAAGCGGTGGACGATTTCTCCGTCTCCCTGCTGCGCTACTTCAATCCCATTGGCGCCCACCGCAGCGGCCTCATCGGCGAGGATCCCCGGGGCATCCCCAATAACCTGATGCCCTTCATCGCCCAGGTGGCCGTGGGCCGCCGGGACCATCTGAACATCTTCGGTGATGATTACAACACCCCCGACGGCACCGGCGTGCGGGACTACATCCATGTGGTGGACCTGGCCCGTGGCCATGTGGCCGCCATCGACTACATGCGCAGCCACAGAGGCGAGAACGTCTTCAATCTGGGCACCGGCACCGGCTACAGCGTGCTGGACATGGTGAAGACCTTTGAACGGGTCAACGGCGTCAAGATCCCCTATGAGATCGCGCCCCGCCGCCCCGGCGACCTGGCCACCGTCTACTCCAGCCCGGACAAGAGCGCTCAGCTTCTGGGCTGGAAGGCCCAGTACAACCTGGAGGACATGTGCCGGGACACCTGGGCCTGGCAGAGCAAGAATCCCCTGGGCTACGGGACCAGCGAAGAGTAAACAGGGAACCGTGACAAAAAGCAGGCGTCGGCAAATGCCGACGCCTGCTTTTCCATTGCGAGATTCGGTTGCGTTCCAAAGGCTTTCAATTCCGAATTCCGAACTCCGAATTACTCTTCGATGAACAGCACGCCCAGGGTCTTGGGGCCGCAGTGGGTGGAAACGGTGCAGCCCGCCATGGTGTGGTGCACCTCCCGGCAGCCGGAAAGCTCCCTGGCAAGCGTGCACATCCGCTCCACCACCTCCGGCTCGATCTCGCCGGACTCGGTGATGAAGATGTGCCCCGGGCGGACCTTTTTGCCCTCCAGCCGCTCCCGGATGTACTGCTCGTAGACCTTCTCGATGTTGCCGCGGTATTTCTTGTAAACGCCAAGCTTGCCGTCCTTCATTTCCAGGCCCGGCTTCAGCCTCAGGAGATTGGCGCCCAGGGCTGTCACGCCGGTGCAGCGTCCGCCCTTCCACATGAACTCCAGGGTGTCCAGCACGAAGCTGGTGGATACCTTCTGCCGCAGGCTCTCCAGATGCTCGGCGATCTCCTTTGCGCCCATGCCCTTGTCCCGGCACTCGGCACCCTCGATGGCCAGCAGGCCCACGCCGGTGGAGAGCATGCGGCTGTCCACCACATAGACGCCCTCCAGCTCCGCCGCGGCCAGGCGGGCGGCGTTGAAGGTGTTGGAAAGCTCCGCGCTGATGTCCAGGTGGACGATCTCATAGCCCTGCTCCACCAGCGGAGTAAAGAAGTCCAGGAATTCCTGCACACCGGGGGCGGAGGTCTTGGGCAGCATGCCGTCCCTGTGATAGCGCTCGTACATGTCCAGCGGGGTAAAGCTGCTGCCATCGTCCATGAAATGATCCTCCCCCAGGGTGATCATCAGGGGGATGATGCGAATATCATAACGCTCCTTCAGCTCCCGGGAAAGGTCCACGGTGCTGTCGGCCGTGATGAGAACAGGTTTTTTCATTCGGTCCACTCCTTGCGCAAGGGTATACCCCAGCAATGATACAATCGAATTATAACAAAGCCTTTCTCCCTTGTCCATCGTACATTTTCAGAAAACTGTCCAAAATTGTGCATTTGCACTTGCAATTTACCATTTCTTGCTTCATAATACGATTAGACTTTTTGTGGGAAGGAGATCCCTGTTATGAAAAGAATGACACGCGTCGGTCTGATCACCAGCGGCGGGGATTGTCAGGGTCTCAACGCGGCCATCCGCGGCGTGGGCAAGGCTCTGTTCCAGCGCGTCCCCAATGTGGAGATCTATGGCATGTACGACGGCTATCGCGGGCTCATTGAGTGCGATTACAAGTACATGGAACCCAAGGACTTCTCCGGCATCCTCACCCAGGGCGGCACCATCCTTGGCACCTCCCGCCAGCGCTATGTTCCCGGCAAGGACATCGTGGACGAAGACGGCAACAGCCTGCTTCCGGACATGATGAGCACCTACAACCGCCTGAACCTGGATTGTCTCGTCATTATGGGCGGCAACGGCACCCAGAAGAGCGCCAAGCTCATCGCCGATTACGGCATGAACGTGGTCACCCTTCCCAAAACCATCGACAACGACATCTTTGGCACCGACACCACCTTTGGCTTCCAGAGTGCGGTGAACATCGCCACTAATGTGATGGACTATCTGCACACCACCGCAAGTTCCCACGGCCGCGTCTTCGTGGTGGAGCTCATGGGCCGGGACGCAGGCTGGCTCACGCTGTCGGCAGGCATCTCCTCCGGCGCTGATGTGATCCTCATCCCCGAGATCCCCTATGACATTGAAAAGGTGGCCGAACTCATCCGCAAGCGGAAGAAAACCGGCCACGGCTTCTCCATCATCGCCTGCGCCGAGGGCGCCGTCTCCAAGTATGACAAGGTCCTCAGCGAAGAGGAAGCCCGCAAGAAGAAGGAGAACAGCCCCCATCCCACCGTCTCCTACGCCATCGCCGCGGAGCTGGAGCGCATCACCGGTCAGGACACCCGCGTCACCGTGCCCGGTCACTATCAGCGCGGCGGTCCTCCCTGCCCCTACGATCGGCTGCTGGCCACCCAGTTCGGTACCGCCGCGGCGGATCTGATCGTGAACAAGCAGTATGGCCGTATGGTCGCCATCCAGGACGGTCGGATCACCTCCATCTCCCTGGACGAGGCTGCCAGCAAGACCAAGTTCCTGCCGGTGGACCACCCCATCATCCAGGTGGCCCGGGATATCGGCATCTGCATGGGCGACTGATCGATACCGAAACACAAAAACTCCGCAGAAGCACAGTAGATGCGTCTCTGCGGAGTTTTTCTTTGTCGACAGAATGAAGCCGCTCTCTTGCCTCTCCCCGCAACGGGGAGAGGTGTCGCGAAGCGACGGAGAGGGGCCGCTGGACCTGTTTGTTCCCCTCTCAGGCGCTGTCGCGCCAGCTCTCCCCTGCCTCACGGCGGGGCGAGCCAGGAAACGCGCTTTCATGTGCAGGCACAGATTCTGCGCGGCTCACCACAATATCTTGATTTTCCCAAGGCCTTGTGGTAAAATATATTGGTTATAATAGGCATTTTATGGAACAAAGGAATTGACTTTATGGCAAAGACAAACGAGCAATACGGCAACGACAGCATCTCCCAGCTGAAGGGAGCGGACCGGGTCCGCAAGCGCCCGGGGGTCATCTTCGGGTCTGACGGGCTGGATGGCTGCGAGCACGCCGTATTCGAGATCCTCTCCAACTCCATCGACGAAGCCCGGGAGGGCCACGGCAATCTCATCACCCTCACCTATTACGAGGACAAGTCCATCGAAGTGGAGGACTTCGGCCGGGGCTGTCCCCTGGACTGGAACCCCACCGAGAAGCGCTACAACTGGGAGCTGGTCTTCTGCGAGCTCTACGCCGGCGGCAAGTACAAAAACGACGACGGCGGGGACTATGAATATTCCCTGGGTCTCAACGGCCTGGGTTCCTGCGCCACCCAGTACGCCTCCGCGTATATGGACGTCACCGTCTGGCGGGACGGGAACAAGTATTCTCTTCATTTCAAGAAGGGCAAGGTCCAGGGCAAAAAGGGTCAGGAGCTGAAGATCGAGCCCGCCGACCGGAAGAAGACCGGCACCACCATCCGCTGGCTGCCGGATCTGGAGGTCTTCACGGACATCAACATCCCCGAGGCGTATTTTGACGACGTGCTCCACCGCCAGGCGGTGGTGAACGCCGGCGTCACCTTCCGGCTGCGCCTGCAGCGGGGCAGCAAGTTTGAGACCCGGGACTTTTGCTATCCCAACGGCATCATGGACTATGTGACGGAGCTGGCCGGCGAGGGTCCCCTCACCGCCCCCTATTTTGTCTCCGCCGAGCGCAAGGGCCGGGACCGGGAGGACAAGCCCGAATACAAGGTGAAGATCTCCGCCGCCTTCTGCTTCTCCAACAAGACCACCGCCCTGGAGTATTACCACAACTCCTCCTGGCTGGAAAACGGCGGCGCGCCGGACAAGGCCGTGAAGAGCGCCTTTCTCTCCGCCATCGACGCCTATCTCAAGCAGCAGGGCAAGTACCAGAAGAACGAGAGCTCCATCAAGTTCCAGGACATTCAGGACTGCCTGGTGCTGGTCACCAACTGCTTCTCCACCCAGACCTCCTACGAAAACCAGACCAAGAAGGCCATCAACAACCGCTTCATCCAGCAGGCCATGACGGAGTTCCTCAAGAGCCAGCTGGAGGTTTATTTCATTGAAAACAAGCCCGAGGCCACCCGGATCAGTGACCAGGTCCTCATCAACAAGCGCAGCCGGGAGACCGCCGAAAAGGCCCGCCAGGGCATGAAGAAGAAGCTCTCCGGCTCCATCGACATCTCCAACCGGGTCCAGAAGTTTGTGGACTGCCGCAGCCGGGACCCGGAGAAGCGGGAGATTTACATCGTGGAGGGCGACTCGGCTCTGGGCTCGGTGAAGCTCTCCCGGGACGCGGAATATCAGGGCATCATGCCCGTCCGCGGCAAGATCCTCAACTGCCTGAAGGCCGACTATGTGCGCATCTTCAAGAGCGACGTCATCACCGATCTGATGAAGGTGCTGGGCTGCGGCGTGGAAGTGAAGGACAAGCACACCAAGGAGCTTGCCAGCTTCGACCTGAACAGTCTCCGCTGGAGCAAGGTCATCATCTGCACCGATGCCGACGTGGACGGCTACCACATCCGCACCCTGATCCTCACCATGCTCTACCGCCTGGTGCCCACCCTGATCCGGGAGGGCTACGTGTACATCGCGGAATCTCCCCTCTATGAGATCAACAGCAAGGGCAAGACCTGGTTTGCCTATTCCGAGCGGGAAAAGGCCGAGATCGTGGAGAGCCTCAAGGGCGCCAAGGCCAGCATCAGCCGCAGCAAAGGTTTGGGCGAGAACGACCCGGACATGATGTGGATGACCACCATGAATCCCGAGACCCGCCGACTCATCAAGGTCATGCCCGAGGACGCCGAGCGCATGGCTCAGGTCTTCGATCTTCTGCTGGGAGACGACCTGGAGGGCCGCAAGAACCACATCTCCGAATTCGGCGCCCAGTATTTAGATCTTGCAGATCTATCGTAAAATCTGATTCCGTGCCGCCTTGCGGCACACCACAGCTCTTCACTCTTCACTCTTCACTTTTCACTTTTACACGGAGTGTAAATCATGGCTAAGAAAAAAGAACCGGAAAAGAAAAAATTCGACAATCCCAACGTAGTCGGGCTGCGCCCGGAGGTGCTGGAGCAGCCCATTACCGACACTTTGGAGCAGAACTTCATGCCCTATGCCATGTCGGTGATCGTCTCCCGGGCCATCCCGGAGATCGACGGCTTCAAGCCCTCTCACCGCAAGCTCCTCTACACCATGTTCAAGATGGGTCTGCTCACCGGCGCGCGCACCAAGAGCGCCAACATCGTGGGCCAGACCATGCGCCTCAACCCCCACGGCGACGCCGCCATTTACGAGACCATGGTCCGTCTCTCCGCGGGCTGCGAGGCTCTGCTCACTCCCTTTGTGGATTCCAAGGGCAACTTCGGCAAGGTCTATTCCCGGGACATGTCCTACGCCGCCCCGCGCTATACGGAGGCCAAGCTCTCCGCCATCTGCTCGGAGCTCTTCCGGGACATCGACAAGGACACCGTGGATTTTGTGGACAACTACGACGGCAGCATGCAGGAACCGACCCTGCTGCCCACCAGCTTTCCCAACGTCCTGGTCTCCAACAACACCGGCATCGCCGCCGGCATGGCAAGCTCCATCTGCGGCTTCAACCTCAACGAGGTCTGCGACACCGCCATCGCCTATTTGAAGGATCCGGAGCACGATCTGCTCTCCACCCTCCCGGCGCCGGACTTCCCCACCGGGGGCGAGATCCTCTATGACCGGGCGGAGATGGAGAATATCTACCGCACCGGCCGGGGCAGCGTGAAGCTCCGGGGCCGCTGGCGCTATCTCAGCAAGGAAAACATCATCGAGATCTACGAGATTCCCTATACCACCACCTCCGAGGCCATTCTGGACAAGGTGGCCGAGCTCATCAAGACCGGCAAGATCCGCGAGATCAACGACATGCGGGACGAGACGGACCTGAGCGGTCTGCGCCTGGCCATCGACCTGAAGCGGGGCGTGGATCCGGACAAGCTCATGCAGAAGCTCTTCAAACTCACCCCCCTGCAGGACGCCTTTGCCTGCAACTTCAACATCCTGGTGGGCGGCAACCCCCGGGTCATGGGCGTGGGCGAGATTCTGGAGGAGTGGACCGCCTGGCGCATGGACTGTGTCCGCCGCCGGGTCTATCACGAGCTTGCCAAAAAGAAGGACAAGCTCCATCTGCTCCAGGGTCTGGAGCGGATCCTCCTGGACATCGACAAGGCCATCGCCATCATCCGCAACACCGAGCTGGAGAGCGAAGTGGTCCCCAACCTGATGATGGGCTTCGGCATCGACCAGATCCAGGCGGAGTTTGTGGCGGAGATCAAGCTGCGCAACATCAACCGCGAATATATCCTCAAACGCACCGCCGAGACCGAGGATCTGGAAAAAGAGATCGAGGATCTGGAGGCCACGCTGAACAACCGCCGCCGGCTCCGCTCCATCATCGTGGAAGAGCTCCGGCAGGTGAACAAGAAGTTCCCCACGCCCCGCAGGAGCCAGATCGTCTACGCTGACGAGATCGAGGAGTTTGACGAGACCGAGACCGTGGAGGACTATCCCGTCACCCTCTTCCTGTCCCGGGAGGGCTATTTCAAGAAGATCACCGCCCAGTCCCTGCGCATGAGCGGCGAGCAGAAGTACAAGGAAGGGGACGCGCTGAGCCAGAGCTTTGAAAGCTCCAACCGGCGGGAGTTGCTGATCCTCACCGACCGGCAGCAGATGTACAAGTGCCGCCTCCAGGACTTTGAGGACGGCAAGGCTTCGGCTCTGGGCATCTACCTGCCCACGCGCCTGCAGATGGACGAGGGCGAATCGGTCCTGGCCATGCTGGACCCGGGAGACTACCGGGCCCACCTGCTGCTCTTCTTTGAAAACGGCAAATGCGCCCGGGTGGAGCTTTCCGCCTACGAGACCAAGACCAACCGCAAGAAGCTGGTGGGTGCCTACTCGGACAAGAGTCCGCTGCGCTCCGTGCTGCTTTTGAAGGAGGAGGCAGACATCGCCGCCGAGGCCAGCGACGGCCGCTGCCTCATCTTCCACAGCTCCCTGCTCCAGGCCAAGACCAGCCGCAGCACCCAGGGCGTGGGTGTGATCGCCCTGAAGAAGGGCAAGGTCCTGGTCCGGGCCGCCTTCCTGCAGGATACGCCCATTCAGGATGTGAAGCGCTACCGTGTCCGCTCCCTTCCAGCCGCCGGCGCTCTTCTCAAGCCGGAGGACCGGGGCGAGGAACAGATGACTCTGATGGAGGACTGAACCATGAAGGATCTGAAAAACGTCATCCGCACCCAGGTCTGGAAGCGTATCTGGAAGGTACTTCTGATCGTGCTGGGCTCTTTACTCTACGGCTTTGTCTTTCAGGCCTTTCTCTTTCCCAACAACATCGTCGCCGGCGGCGTCACCGGCATCGCCATGATCGTCAACACCTTCACCCACTGGCCCATCGGCGTCATGGTGATCGTGATGAACATTCCCCTTTTCCTCGTTGCCTGGCGTCACTTCGGGCTGGACTTTCTGCTTGGTTCCCTGCTGGGCATGGGTCTGTCCTCCGCCTTTGTGGACCTCTTCGCCCTGACGGACCTGGTCCTCACCCGGGACCCCATGCTGGCCAGCATCATCGGCGGTGTGCTCAAGGGTCTCTCCCTCGGCATGATCTACTTCTACGGCGCCACCACCGGCGGCATCGACATTGTGGCAAAGCTCCTGCGTCAGCGCTTCAGCCAGCTGAACTTCGGCACCATCGTGCTGATCCTGGACGCGGCCATCATCTTTTTCTACGCTCTGGCCATCAAGAACTATGAAAGCGCCATGTATTCCATCATTGCCATGTATGTGGTCACCAAGGTGGTGGACCTGGTGCTCTACGGCCTGGACAACTCCTGCACCGTGCAGATCATCAGCGAGAAGAGCGAGGCCATCACCCGGGAGCTGACCTTCGGCCAGGTGCACCGGGGCGTCACCATTCTGGAGGGCGAAGGGGCCTATTCCGGCAAGAAGAAGCACGTGATTCTCTGCGTCATCAAGCGCAACCAGATCCCCGAGCTGCGCCGCACCATACAGGACCTGGACAAGGACGCTTTTGTCATCGTCACCGATGCCAAGAACGTCTTTGGCCGGGGCTTTGAGAACATCGCGGAGGTCCGGTGATGAAAGCAAAGGCTGCCGCCGCGCTGCTGCTCGCGGCCTTCTGTCTCATGCTCTGCGGCTGCGGCAATCTCTTTGACCGGGACTATCTCTCCGTGACGGACTATGAGATCCCCGCCCCCGAGCCTCCCGCGGAGGACAGCGTCACCGTCCGGGATCTGGCGGAGCTTCGCCAGTTTCTCTCAGGGCTTCTGAACGAGCAGGCCTCAGACGGACGCATCGTCTTCGATGCCGCCTATGAGGGCGATATCAACGCCGATATCGCCAGCGCCTGCTGGCAGGTCCGTACCCAGGACGCCTTCTTTGCCTACTGTGTGGCCAACATCTCCTATGACGTTTCCAAGCTGGTGAACCACTATGAGGCCCGCTTCACCATCAGCTACAACGAAGCCGGCGAGGATCCGGACAGCATTGTCCGCCTCCAGCTCACCACGGGTCTGGCTGAGCAGCTGCGCCAGGCCATCGCCCGGGGAGACGGCCGCCTTGTGGTGCTCATCGGCCGCAGCTCCATGACCGCGGAGGATGTGGAGAACCTGGCAGGCAAGGTCTACCGGGAATATCCCATCGCTGAACCCCGGGAGCCCCGGGTCACCGTCAACATGCTCAGCGGCACCGGCTCCCAGCGGCTCTATGAGATCAACTTCAACTACAATCTCAGCCCCGAGGACCTGGAGCAGCGCCGCGAAGAGCTGCAGGCGCTGGATCCCTTTGCCCAGGCGGAGCCCATCCCGGAGGACAGCGTCGAGCGCGCACTGCTGGCCTGCGAATATCTCCTGGAGCATTCCTCCTATTCCGATTCCGCTTCCAACGATATTTATGCTGCCCTCATCGGAGGCGAGGCCAACAGCGAGGGCCTTGCCCTGGCCTATGTGGAGCTCTGCCAGCAGCTGGACGTCCCCTGCCAGATCGTCTACGGCCAGCGGAACTGGCGCAACTGCTGCTGGAACATCATCCAGCTAGGCGGAAAAAGCTATCATGTGGACGTGTCCGCCTGCATGACTCTGGGCATGGATCAGGGCTTCCTTCTCCCGGACGAGACCATGTGGACCCTCTACCGCTGGGACATCTCCTCCTACCCTCCCTGTAACGGAGAGCTCCGCTATTCCGACCTCCGCCCCTTGCCGGAGGAAGAAAATGAGGGTGAGATCACCGCTGCGGACGAGTCCCCCTCCGGGGACGACCAGGACGCCCTGGAACCTGGCGCGATCGAATAAGGCGTGATCCTGACCTCTGACAGAAACAGGGTTTCTACATCAGCTTTTCAAAAACAATCGCACAAAACCGCCCAGAAGGCGCCTTCCCGCACTCGGGAAAGGCGCCTCTTTTTGCTTCCGTCAGGGTCGACGTCCCGCGGTCCAAAGCCTTCCCCGCGCACGGGGAAGGTGGCGCGAAGCGCCGGATGAGGTCCACGTCCTATCATCCTGAGCGAGCAAAGCGAGCCGAAGGATCTCGCCCCCGGCGCAGGCCCCGTTTTCCTCGTGCACTACGATATACCCTGCCCCGAGCCGCCGGGATCCTTCGTCGGGTCCCCCTCCTCAGGATGACACCCCCTTCCGGTTCCGGGCTGCAAGCATCCCGGAACCACCTCCCCCAACGGGGGAGGCAAGGGACGCGTAGGGAGCGATCCCATGATCGCTCCGCTTGTTATGCACCCTGTGGGACGGCGGGATGAGGGCATCCCGCCCTACGCGTCTCCCTCCGTCCCACGCCGTAGGGGCCGACGCCCTCGGCGGCCCGTGCAT
>ONBX01000021.1 GCA_900316205.1 uncultured Eubacteriales bacterium | reverse complement strand
TTGAACCCGTGTTTGCATATTTTAATTCTATGAAAGGCTTTGCAATCTTAATTCCCACCTGGCTGCACCGCCGACTGGAACTTATCTTTGCAATTCAACCTCACGGAGGATACCCGGAAAGGAGCCTGACCATGCGAGAAAACCGCAGAAAAGAGATGGCCGCCTACATCGCCCGCCGGGGCTCAGCCACCATGCAGGAGCTGTGTGACGCCTTCCCCGTCTCCATGAACACCATCCGGGCGGATTTGGCCTTCCTGGAAAAGACCGGCACGGTGGAGAAGGTCTACGGCGGGGTGCGCTCGGTGCTGCAGCAGGAGATCCCTCTCTTTGCCCAGCGGGCCAAGCTCCATACCGACGCCAAGATCGCCATCGCCCGCCAGGCCGCCTTCCTGGTAAACGACCGGGACACCCTCTTTGTGGACGCGGGCACCACCACCATGCATCTGCTGGACATGCTGCCCCAGGACATCCACGCCACCATCGTCACCGGGAACCTGGCCATCATCGCCCAGGCTGCCAAGAAGCCCAATCTGGAGTTGATCGTGCTGCCCGGCGCGCTGAACCGCAGGACCAACTCCGTGGCCGATGTGAGCACCCTGGAGTTTCTGGGCCGCTACCACTTCGGCAAGGCCCTGCTTGCCGCCACCGGTCTCTCTGCCGACGGGAAGCTGAACGTCTCCTCCTATCTGGATTTTGAAATCAAGCGTCTCGCCGTGCAGCAGAGCGAAAAACGCATCCTGCTGTGCGATTCGGCCAAGTTCGGCTCTACCGGGCTCATGAGCTACGCAACCCTGGGAGATATCGACCAGCTCATTACCGACGCCGCCTGTCCCGAGGCCCTGCGAGCCCTCTGCCGCAGCAGCGGGACCCTGTTGGAGATCGCGGAATAATGCCATCATTTCTGAAAGGAGTTTCCTGATGTATAAGATCGAACCCCATCTGCACACCACCCATGTAAGCCGCTGCGGATGGCTGAAGGCGGAGGAGATCGTGGTCGGCTACAAGGCCGCGGGCTACAGCGCCCTCATTGTCACTGATCACTATAACCGCACCACCTTTGACTATCTGGGCATCGACCCCGCCGCCCCCGGAGACAAGGTCGGCGCTTTTCTGGAGGGCTACCGACTCGTCAAGGAGGAGGGGGAAAAGCAGGGGCTCAAGGTCTTCAAGGGCGCAGAGCTCCGTTTTGACGAGAGCGAGAACGACTATCTGCTCTACGGCTGGCAGAACGACCTGCTTGCGGAGCCGGAGGAGATCTTCCGCATGGGCATTGCCGCCTTCTCCCCCATTGCCCGGACTGCCGGCGCCCTGATCATTCAGGCCCACCCCTATCGCCGGGGCTGCACCCCCGCCATCGCCCGCTATCTGGACGGGGTGGAGGTCTACAACGCCAATCCCCGGCACAACAGCCGCAACGAGCTGGCTCAGGACTATGCAAAAGAATTCGGTCTCATCGCCACCGCCGGGTCCGACTGCCACCGCACCGAGGACATCGCCATCACCGGCATTCTTGCGGAAAAGCTTCCCAGCGACGACATGGGCATGATGCGCCTTCTCCGCTCCCGGAACTACAGCCTCATCGGGCTGGAATGAGGCAGGAGGTTTTCCCATGAAATACGAACGATCCTGCGGCGCCGTGGTCTATACCGTCCGGGACGGGCAGCGGCTCTATCTGGTGGAGCACACGCCCTCCGGCAAATATGTGCTGCCCAAGGGCCATGTGGAGGCCGGGGAGACTGAGCAGGAGACTGCCCTGCGGGAAATCCGGGAGGAAACCAACCTGGAGGTGGCGCTGGACTGCTCCTTCCGGGAGATCGCCGTCTACTCCCCCAAGCCCAATGTGGAAAAGGCCGTGGTCTTCTTCCTGGCCCAGCCCCTCACCTGGGATCTGATCCCCCAGCCGGGAGAAGTGGTTTCCCTTGCGTGGCTCCCCTTTGAGGAGGCGGAGCCGATCATGACCTATCCGGCGATCCGGGAGGTTCTGATCAAGGCGGAGGCCTGTTTAAAGCGGCGCAGCGAATAAGCCTCCCTCCCCTTCCGGCTTTCCGTATTCGGATTTCAGCCCCGGCAGAACACTGCCGGGGTTGTTTTCATGGTAACAAAAAAGTACCTGCTTGCAGGGACCGATCCTATTTATTATAATGGTCCCAGCAAATGTCAAGGAGGCACATAGTATGTTCAACCGAAACGCCAGAAAGAAAACGGGCTTTGCGGACTTTCTCTCCGCTGACTACGCCGGGGACTATATCACCCAGGGCCTGCCCTATGCCGGGCAGATCGACCGGGCCGCAGGCTTTCTCCGGGCGGCGGACTATGTGCTGCTGGGCGCAGGCACCGGGATGAGCGCTGCCGCCGGAGCCCAATACGGCGGCAAGTTCTTCGAGGAAAACTTCGGTGAATTTCAGAAGGCCTACGGGAAAGGGCCCTATATGCAGGACATGTATTCCGCGGGCTTCTACCCCTTCCCCGATGAGGAGAGCCGCTGGGCCTATTTCTCCCACATGGCGCTGATCGCCGGCATCGACCTGGACGTGACGCCCCTGCACAAAACGCTGCTGGATGCGCTGAAGGGCAAAAAGCTCTTCCTGCTCAGCACCAATGTGGACGGGCAGTTTGAAAAGGCCGGCCTCCCCCCCGGAGCAGATTTTCGCCACCCAGGGCAGCTACCGGAGGATCCAGTGCAAGCGGGGCTGCCACCCCAAGACCTACGACGCCGAGGAGATGTTCCGCCAGATGGACCAGGCGCGGAAGGACGCACGGATCCCCTCCCACATGGTCCCCCGCTGCCCGGTATGCGGCGGCGAGATGGCCATGAATCTGCGCAGCGACAACTACTTCGTGGAGGATGAGGATTGGCACGCCGCCGAGGAGCGCTTCAGCCGCTTCCTCTCGGAATGCCGGGGAAAGAAAACCGTGCTGCTGGAACTGGGCGTGGGCTTCAATACCCCCACCATCATCCGCTTCCCCTTTGAAAAGCTGCTGCGGGAGCACGAGAACATCCGCCTTGTCCGCCTCAGCCGCAGCAAGGCCTTCGTTCCGCAGAGCCTGTCCGACCGGGCCGTTGGCCTGAACGACGACATGGCCCAAAGCATCACGGACCTGGCAGAAAAGCTCCGTGACGGGGAACCCTCCGCGGATTGATGCCGTCTCTTCCTTAAAGAAAAACCTTGGCAGTGAAAAAATGAGTTTTTCACTGTCAAGGTTTTTTCTTGGTTTGCTGCACGTCTCCTCAAGACGTATGGCTCACATCCCGCTGAGCCGAAGCTTGAGCGCCGCGATGCTCTCGTCGCTCAGGCCCAGAGAACGCAGGTAGTCTGCCGCACAGACGGATAGATCCGCCTCGCGGAGATCCTCCACACCAAAGCTCTCCTGCAGGGTCTTCACAATGTTCCGCTCCAGGATGGTCTCATAACGCTCGCTTCCCGGCTCTACGCCAAAGTAATTATAATAGGTAAGCATGTAGTCCGCCATCACCTCGTCGGCAGAAGCCCCCATCAGGCTCTCCAGCAGTGCCGCGACGAAGCCTACCCGGTCTTTGCCCTCATTACAGTGGACCAGATAGGGTCCTTCATGGGTAGACAGATACGCCAAGCCCTCGGCAAGCCCCGCCCGGAAGCTCTCATTGCTGAATGTAACGCCAAGGTTGAGGGGGAGCACGTCCAGGGTGCTGTAGTAGCTGCCCGCATAGCCCTCATAGGCGCGCATCACATCCTCGCTGTCCGAAAGATTCAGCACGGTGCGGATCCCTGCAGCCTCCGCTGCGGCGTCCGCCTCCCGGTTCCGGTCCAGCTTGGGATTGATGGGCGAGGAGGAGCGATACAGCACGCCCTCCCCCATGCCTGTGGTGGCGATCATGCGGAAATTTGCAAATTCCGCATCCGTCAGTGTCGGATAATCCGCCCGCTCATCTGTGCGCACCAGCTGGTGCAGCAGATACTCGTCGGCGTAGGCGCCCTTCTCTGCCATGGAAATGGTGACGGTGACCGGTTCCTCCAGGAGAAGATCCCAGCGGTAGCCAGGTTCCTCCTCGATGGTGGTTTTTTCCGCAAGGCCGATGCCGGAAGCCATGTCGCCCATGTTGACGGCGATGGAGACCTTGTCCGTATTGTCATCCTTCAGGGCTCTGCAGACCATGCAGCCGCTCTCCACATCGGAGTAATTGGAGCAAAGCGGCATTTCCAGGCTCTGTCCGGCCAGCTCCACACGCAGCAGGTCTCCGTAGGCAAAGCCCAACTCCAGCAGTTCCGTAGCCTTGACCTCCAGCTCCACGTTGCCGTACTTCTGGATCCCTGTCACCCGGGTCTCCACCGTTGTGGTCTCTTCCGTGGCCGTGTCCGCTTTGGAAGCGGTCTCCTCCGCAGCCGGCCCTGCTTCCGGAACCTTCTCAGCCGCTTCGGTCTCCGTCGTCACAGACGCCGTTTCACCGGCGGTCTCCGCCTGTTCCGGGTCCTCACTCCGGTTACACCTGACAGCTAACACCGCGACGCCTACCAGCAGCGCGAGACAAAGGATCCATGCCATCGTCTTCTTCATTTTCCAATTCTCCTCTATCAGAAATAGCATGATACTTTATATCGCATTTCTCTTTCCTTTGCAAGAAGCAACTGTTCTTTAAGGCCGCGCCTAACCTGCCTATCTGCAAAAGCCCAGGCCGCGGAGCTGCTCGGCCAGGTATCCGGCGATCTGGCGGTTTCCGATCTCGTTGGGATGGACGCCATCCCCAAACCAGTCCGGATGCCCTTGGGTAAAGGCATTGAGATCCACAACGGGCAGGCCCTTCCCTTCTGCTTCTTCCCGCAGGATGGGGACGATCTCCCGGTCGATGGTCTCTCTTTCGATGTCAAAGGCAACCTTCCCGATCTTCGGATCGTCATAACACCGGGGCGGCGTCATCAGCACCACCCGGGGCTGCTGGGGCAGCGCGCGATACTCCTCCACGAAGGAAGCAAGCTCCCTCCGGTAGCGCTCTCTGTCCCAGTTATAGGGCTTTGCGTCATTGGTTCCAAGCATGATGAGGTAGATCTCCGCCCCGCAATGAAGGGAGATCTGATAGAACTTATCCTTTTTGTAGGGATAGTCTCCTTTCTCCTGCAGCGTTCTGCCGCTGATGCCATAGTTGATGACCTGATACTCCTCCCCCAGGAGCTCATTGAGAAAGTGCTCCCAGGTCATCTGCGTTTTCCCGTTGACGCCCGCGCCAAAGGTGATGCTGTCGCCGATGCAGGCGATATGTGTTTTCCCGGGCAATACCTTCGGCGTTTTGGGGATAACAAGATATTTCAGGATCAGATGCGAGATGAAATCACCAAATCCCATGGTTATTCCTCCAAACATAGGGTGTAAGGAGTCTTACCGCTTTGTCACAAAGCCAATGCTTGTAGCCTTTGATCAGGAGCGCACCGGAATTCTGAAAGAGGAATCCGGAAACGAAGTAAAACAGCGGCATATGAAAAGTGTAGATAAAATAGATCCCCTTTTCCCATGCCGTTCCTTGAATGGCACTCCAGTCTGATGAGTGCGAGTGTCCGATCAAAACCAGGATGATGCCCATGGTATACAGTGCATCAATCTCTTTCCAGCGCTTACTTTCAGCCATTTGTTGATACCTTATCCAAGCAACAAAAAAAGCAAATACAAGAAAAATCCTCGATTTCTTGCGAAATCGAGGATTTCTGGTCCGAGTGACTGGATTTGAACCAGCGGCCTCTTGAACCCCATTCAAGCGCGCTACCATCTGCGCTACACCCGGGTCTACTCAGAAGAAGCTTCGCAAGCCCCTCCTGTATCTGAAAGCAAAGCCCCTTGGCCTTGCCGCCCGATTATAGTAGCACAAACGTGCGGCAAGGTCAAGCATTATTTTTACTTTTTTTCGATTTTTTTGGAATCCCTTTCCAGCCGTCCGGTCACTCCGTAAAATGGATGTGATTGTCGATGTGGTCCTGGCAGAAGCAGTGATAGCCGGCGCAGCGGGAGCAGTAGCGAAACTCCAGTTCCGGGTTGGACACGTCCGTCCGCCCGCAGACGGAGCATTTGTGCTTGTAAAGCTCCCCTCTCTGTTCCCTGCGGATCCGCGCGCTCTCACGCCGGAAGTTCACCGTGGCGGCGCTGGCCTTCCTCGGGCGGCGGTTCCAAAGCTCGCCGCCGAAGAAAATGAAGTAGTTGAGCAGCGCCACCAGTGGCAGCAGGTTCTCCGGGAACCAGGCAAAGCCGCTCACCACCGCATAGGCGAAGAACAGCGCGTCCACGATGGCAAGCCATTTCATTTTCACCGGGATCAGCATGAAGAGCATCACCTGCATCTCCGGGAACAGTGTGGCATAGGAGAAAAACAGGGAGTAGTAAAGATAGGTGCCGGTGATCTGGGGACTGTGTCCTGTGATGAAGTACACCGCAAAGCCGAAAACCACCGTGAAGAACCAGCCCAGCAGCATAAAAATGTTGAACTGCGGCGTACCCCAATACTGCTCCAGCGTGCTCCCCATCCAGTAATAGAAATAGAAGGACAGAAGTGCGAACAGCATGCTGCCGCTGATGGGATAAAACATGAAGGTGACGAGGCGCCAGACCTGGCCGTGAAGGATGGCCGCGGCATCAAAGGTGATATAGCTCAGCAGCGTATAGTTGCGCAGCAACACCCCCGCCAGCCAGAACAGCACGTTTCCGCCCACGATGTAACGCATCAGGTTGGGAATACCGAAGCGGGGATGATTATAGGCAAAGCGCTCCACAGATCGCATGGGGTCTTTCATGGAACCACCTTTCTTTTCTGAAGAATCGGGATCTTGATCCACGCCGATATCATACTCTGCCGCGCAGGCAAAGTCTATAAAATTTTGTAAATTTGCAATCTTATGCTTCCTTTTTAGCATTAGCTGTGGTATGCTTTATCAGTAAAATTATAACTTGGAGTCGTATGCAATGGAGAAGGAAACTGGGATTCAGAACGAGATCATTGAGGGCCGCAACGCCGTTATGGAGGCCCTGCGGGCCGGCCGCGCCATGGACAAGCTCTATATCAGCAAGGGCGAGGTGGACAGGACCCTGGGTCACATCGCCTCCACCGCCCGGGACAAGGGCATCGTCGTGGTGGAATGTGACCGGCGCAAGCTGGACTTCATGTCCAGGACCCATGCCCATCAGGGTGTCATCGCACTGGTGGCCGTGCGGGATTACTGCTCGGTGGAGGATCTCTTCGCCATTGCCGAAGAGCGGGACGAAGCTCCCTTCCTGATCGTCTGTGACGAGATCAGTGACGGGCACAACTTAGGCGCCATCATCCGTTCCGCCGAATGTGCCGGCGCTCACGGCGTCATCATCCCCAAGCGCCGCAGCGCGGGGCTCACCGCCGTGGTGGACAAGGCCAGCGCCGGCGCTGCCGAGCATATGGCCGTTGCCAGAGTCCCCAACATCCCCGCCGCGCTCAAGGAGCTGAAGGAACGGGGCGTCTGGGTCTACGGCACCGCCGCCGACGGGCAGAGCGACCTGTGGCACACGGACTTTTCCGGTCCCCTTGCTCTGGTCATCGGCTCTGAGGGAGACGGCATGGGCCGTCTGGTGCGGGAGTGCTGCGATTTCATCGTGAGCCTGCCCATGAAGGGCCGGGTCAGTTCCCTCAACGCCAGCGCAGCCGCCGCCATCACCATGTACGAGATCCTTCGCCAGCGCAGTTTGTAAGCTGTTTTCATCGGCCAACGCATACCGCATCATGGAAGCAGGGGTTGAAAAATGAGTCGCTTTTCTTCGGATGAAGAACAGAATATGGAGTCCCGGGATTACCGTGTAAGCGATATTCTCTCGGAGTATCAGGATGAGCTGCAGCAGGAGGAAGCCCGGTCGGTCTCTTCCGGGCGCCGCCTTTCCCGCGCGTCTCTGGACGCTTTGCGCGCTTCTGAGGAGCAGGAGGAAAGCGTGCGCATCTATGAACCCCGTCGGGATCGTGCTGCCTCCCAGGAGCGTCTCAGCTCCCGCTGGGATAAGGAAGCTCCTGTTCCGGAGAACGAGCGTTCCGATCTGCCGGTGGCCGAGGCGGAATCGCCTTCTCCCTCCGAAAAAGCCCGCCCCGATCTGAAAAGTCTGGCTAGCGGCTTTCTTTCCCGCCTCCGTTCCGAAACGAAACCCCGTTCCTCCAGGGAGCATGTCCCCCAGGAGGAGCTCCCCAGCTTCGACGAGCTGCTCTGGGGCAAAAAGGAAGAGCCTGTGCGCATTGCGGAGGAAGAGGACGCCCCCGCCCCGGAACCGGTGCGGTCCGCGGTGTCCGCGCCTGTTCGCCCCGCCGCGCCGGAGGTGGAAGTCCACATTCCGGAGGAAGAACTCACCGGTCTTTCGGTGGACGCCATCCTTGCAGAATACTGGGGCGGTCTGGAAGAGAGCACCGCACCCGTAGAGCCCGAGCCTCTCCCCCGCCGCAGACGGCGGCAGGAGGCTCCCGCCCCCGCGGAGGAGTCCCGGTCTTTCTTCTCCGAAAAGGCAAAAGCCGGCGGCAAGCGCAACGGCATTCAGGATTTTCTGGGCAGTCTGGGCAAAAAGCGCTCTGCTTCCGCCAAGAAGGCAAAGCCAGCCACGGAACCGGAAGAGGAAGCCTCCTATGTCGAGGCACCCGCCAAGCGTCTCTTCCCTGAGGAGGAGGCTGCCGCCCCAACACCGCGTTCCCGGCCCAAGGAAGAGCCGAAGGCCGATCCCGATGTTCTCAACATGTCCGTAAACGACATTTTGTCGGAGTTCTGGGCGGAATACACGGAGCCCGCGGAGCAGCCCGCTCCCCGTGCCGACGCGCCGCGTTCCCGCCGGGAAGCCGCCCGCATAAGGGAGGAGGCTTCCTCTCTCCCCCCTACCGGCGCGGCCCCCTCGGCCGCTGAGACCGCTCCCCGGCGCAGGGAAAAGGAGCAGCGCTCCCGTCCCGCCTCCGGTAAGGCAAGCGCTTCCTCCGACGCCTCCCGTCCCACCCGTCAGAAACGGGGCTCGGAACGGAACCGAAAGGAGCCGGCTCCCACAGCAGAGGCGGCCCCAGCTCCCGAAGCTGCCCCGCCCGCTCCTCTGTCGCCCTCCGAAGCCGCCGAGACCTTCGGCTTCCTCCGCCGCGAGCGGCGTGAGAAAGCCTTTCCCGAAAAGAAAGAAAAGCCTTCGGTTTCTCCCCAACCGGCTCCGCCTTCTTCCAGAGACGCAAGCCCCTCCCCTTCCACTCGGCGAAGAGAGATTATAGATGAGGATGTTGAATTCTCCGCCATGTCCGTAGATGATATTTTAGCTGAATACAACGATATACTTGCTGCCATTCCTGCCGTGGCCGATGCCATCGGCGAGGAGCGGAAGGCCGAACCCGCTCGCAGAGCGGCGGCTGCCTCCCCTGCCGCGCCTTCCGCCTCACCCAGAGCCGGCGGAAGCGGCAGAGTCTCCCGCATGGAGGAGGAAGCCCGGGACATCCTGCAGCAGATGCGGGGTGACAGCTTTTCCTCCCGCGGCGAGGGAGGCAAGCCCCAGGGCGGTCTCCGCCGACCGGCGGCGGAAGCTCCCGTTTCCGAGCCGCAGCCCGCGCCGCCTGCGGAAGAGGCCGGAACCGTTCCTGACCTCACCGCCGCGGACTGGAGCGAGAGCCTGCGCCGTCTTCTCGGCCAGGATCCCGCGCCTCCCCAGCCCGCAGCCGCGGTGGAGCCCTCCCGAAAGGAGGGCAGCGAGCTCACCCGTCCCAAGCCCGCCCGCAGCTACGTCATTCCTTCCGAGGAGATCGATCCCCGCTTCAACCTCACAGGGGAGCGGAAGAGCACCATGGTCTTCGATGGCAAGGAGCTGGATCTGAGCGCGGACGAGAGCTATGTTCCCCCCAAGCCCAGCGGCAATGTGGGCTTCCATTGGGTAGCAGGCGAGGAGGAGCTTCCGGAAAAGCCTCTGGAGAAAAAGAGTCTGTTCCGCAGAAGCGCAAAGAAGGCGCCTCCCGCCGAGACGGAAGCGCCTGAACATACCGAGGGCTATGATGACCGACTCAGGCCGGAATACGCCCCAGATCGGGATTATGACGAGGAAGACGGAGACGACCCCAACGCCTTCCCCACCTTTGGCCAATACCTCTCCGGCATGGCCTCCAGTCTGCTGGTCCGTCTCTTCGGCGCCAGACGCAGCCGGACCGGCACCGCCTCCACCATGGAGGATGAGAGTGAGGATCTGGGGCCTGAGGTCTCCCCCGCCACTGCCTCCAAGTACTACGGCTCCTTCGTCACCAGCCTCCGCATGCGGGTGCGCATCGGTCTGGTGCTGCTGGCCGTTCTGGCCTGGATCACGCTGGGTCTGCCGGTCTCCGGGGCGCTGCGCACCGTGCAGGTAGCCTCCGGTCTGTCCCTGGCCATCCAGCTCACGATCCTGCTGCTGGGTCTGGATGTGGTCACCGGCTCGCTTGTGAATCTGGCCCGGGGCCGCTTCGGAGCAGACTCATTGGCGGTGCTCGGCTGTATTCTCACAAGCCTGGATGCTCTTTCTGTCTGCATCGGCTTCATGGGTACGCCCCATATGCCTCTCTGCCTGATCTCCAGTCTGTCCTTTCTGGGCGTGCTGATGTCCTCTCTGGCCAGTGCCAGAGGCCTGCGCAAGGCGCTGCGTGTGCCTGCCATCGGCAAGCGCTGCTATGCCGTTACCGCGGAGCCGGATGTGAAGGGCAGCGGGCTGACCCTGCTCAAGTCCATGCGTCCGCCCAAGGGCTTTGTCCGCAGGACAGAAGAAGCCGCTCCCGATGAGACCACCTTCAACCGTCTCTCTCCCGTTCTTGCCATCCTGGCACTGCTGATGTCCCTGGTGGTTGCCATTGCCAAACACGCCTTCCCCGAATTTCTGTACATCTTTACGGCGATCTTGTGCCCCGCGGTGCCCATGATGGCGCTGCTCTGCTTCGCCCTTCCCTTCCTTTTCGGCTCTCTCCGTATCTTCCACAGCGGCGCCGCTATTGCCGGCTGGTCCGGCATCAGCGATATCGGCAGCAGCGACAACCTGATCGTCACCGACCGGGATCTCTTCCCCGAGGGCAGCGTGGAGATCGACACCGTGCGTATTTTTGCGGAAGTGCAGCCGGAAACCATCATCTCCTACGCCGGCACCATGATCTGCGCCTCCGGCTCAGACCTGGCTCCCTGCTTCTCCCAGCTGATGGAAAAGAACAACTGCTCCATGCGGCGAGTGGAGGGCTTTGAGAACCTCTCCGGCGGCGGCATGAAGGGCGTCATCGACGGCAGCGTGATCCTCTGCGGCGGGCTGGACCTGATGCGTCTCATGAACGTCCGCGTACCCTACCGTCTGGTGGGCAAGACCACGGTTCTCCTGGCGGTGGACGGCATTCTCTGCGGTATCTTCAACATGAAGTACGAAGGTCAGCCTCAGGTGCGCAAGGCACTGGTGGGTCTGATCCGCTCCAATCGCCACCCCATCTTCGCCATCCGGGACTTTCTGGTGACGCCTGAAATGCTGTCCGACTGCTTTGAGGTCGCCACCGACGGCTATGATTTTCCGCCCTATGTGGATCGCTTCGCCATCTCCGAGGCCAAGCCCTCCGCCGACAGCAAGCCCGCCGCGGTGGTCTGCCGGGAAGGTTTGGGGCCCCTGGTGCACATGGCCGACACCGCCCGCAGCCTGTATCTGGCGGTGCGCATCAACCTGTTGCTGACCGTTCTGGCCGCGGTGCTTGGTGTGATCGTCGTCTTTGTGAAACTCCTCTCCGCAGGCACTGTCTCCGCCGGCTTCCTGCTGCTGTTCCTGCTGCTCTGGGCCCTGCCTGTGCTGCTGATCAGCGCTTTTCTCCGGCTCTGACCATCAAAAAACTCCCGACTTTAGGGCGTGCAAGTTAGGGATACGACAGCCGCAAACAGGATCTTTTCGCGCCAAGCATCGTTGCCTGTGCTCGGAATACATATCCAGTATTCCTGCGCCAGGTGCCTCGCTTGACACAAAAATCTCTCTGTCTGCGGTGCGAAGCAGTTTTGCGCGAGGTATTTTTCGTCCAGACGAAATAGAAAAAACCGGGAATACTTGCTGTATTTCCGGATTTTTCTATGATGGATGGGCAGAAAAGGGCCGCGCAAAACCTATCGTCTCCCTAATTTGCACGCCCTTTTTGTCGGGAGTTTTTCGTGATTCATACAGAAAACTAAAACGCCCGGCCAATGGCCGGGCGTTTATCATACGTATTTCTCTTACACCGCGTGGGTCCTGAGATACTCCAGGAACTTCTGGATGCCGGCGGTGTTCAGGGCTCTGCCGTTCACCGCGGCGTAGTCCCCGTCCAGCCAGCCCGCCCGGTCGTTCACCGCGTCAGCCGTGTCGCAGTAGTAGACCCCGGTGCGCATGCACACGGTCTTGATCCACTCGTTCACTGTGCGGATGGTGTTGGCGTTCACTCCATCCACGCCGTTATAGCTGGTGGTGACCGAGCTCATGGAGCAGACGATGATAACGGTGTTGGGACTTGCCTCCCGAATGCTCTTCAGCAGGCTCACATAGCCCTCCACAAAGGTGTCCTCATCCACGCTGTCCAAGCCGTCGGAGCCCAGAACGACCACCAGTCGGGAGGGCTGCGCCTTGGCTGCCGCCTCGGCGGGGCTGATCTCCACCATCTCCGCCTGATAACGGATGCGGCAGTCGGCAAAGCTGTTGGCCGGGATATTCCCCGCGGTGCTGCCCCAGACCTGGGTGGTGGCGGTGCCGCCAGCCAGGAGCGCATAGTCTCGCAGGCCGATGACGCTGCTGTCACAGAGGAAGGTGAGCCCATCGATGTAGCCCTGGCCCGCGTCCTGGCTCTCCGGCAGAGTGCGCAGCTCGCTGAGAATGATCTCTTCCTTCTGCTGGACCACTTCCGTCGGCTCGCTGTCCAGCTCGTTGAGCTGCACGCCGCCGCGCTGGATGGGACCGGAATACGGCAGCGCCGCCGCGATGATCAGGGCCACGAACAGCACCAGCAGGCACAGGATGATCGCCAGTGCCCAGCCCATATTCTTCATTACGGACAGATTGCGTTTCATCAAATCACCCATTTACAAGTGAATAGTGAAAAGAGAAGAATGAAGAGATGTGGAGTCCGGGGAGCGGACAAATTGGAATCATCGCCGAAGGCGATACCGCAACTATTCACTTTTCATTCTTCACTTTTCTCTCTTTACAATACACGGCGACCCCGGAGGGAGCCGCCGTGTGTGGGTCTTTGTCTTATTCAGCCTCAGCCAGCGCCTTGGCCTCTTCGATGACCTTCTGCTGCACGTTGCCGGGAGCTTCCTCGTAACGGATGAACTTGCAGGTGAAGGAACCGCGGCCCTGGGTCATGGAGCGCAGGTCAATGGTGTAGGAGCTCATCTCCGCCATGGGGACCTCGGCCTCCACGGTCTGCATGCCGTCCTCAGCAGTCATGCCCAGCACGGTGCCGCGGCGCTTGGAGCTGATGTCGCTCATGATATCGCCCAGGTTCTCATCGGGAATGCTGACCTGCAGCAGGCCGATGGGCTCCAGGATGGTGGGCTTGGCCTTGGGGATGCCGTCCTGATAGGCCAGGCGCGCAGCGGTCTGGAAGGCCATATCGTTGGAGTCCACGGGGTGGTAGGAGCCGTCGTACAGGGTGGCCTTCAGGCCGACCAGCGGGTAACCCGCCAAAACGCCCTTCTGCACCGCGTTGCGCAGACCCTTTTCCACAGAGGGGAAGAAGTTTTTGGGAACAGAGCCGCCGAATACTTCCTCGGCGAAGATCATCTCGTCCTGCTCCTCCTGGGGCTCGAAGCGGATCCAAACGTCACCGAACTGACCGGAACCACCGGACTGCTTCTTGTGACGGCCGTGGGCTTCCACCTTGCCCTTGATCTTCTCGCGGTAAGCCACGCGGGCGGGCTTCAGCTCGGTCTCCACACCGAAGCGGCTCTTCAGCTTGGCGCAGAGCACGTCCACCTGGATGTCGCCCTGGCCGGAGATGACCATCTGGTGGGTCTCCGCGTTGTTCACCAGGGTGAAGGAAATGTCTTCCTCGTTCAGTCTGGCAAGGCCGCCGGCGACCTTGTCGTCCTGGCCCTTGGTCTTGGGGGAGATGGCCATGGAGTAGCAGGGTTCGGGCATCTCAATGGCGGGAAGCTCGTCCTCGTTCTTGGGATCGCACACGGTATCGCCGGTCTTCCAATCCATCTTGCCGACGGCAACGATGTCGCCGCAGCAGGCGTCCTTGACCTCGGTCATTTTCTTGCCGGTGGCGGTGTAGAGGCGGCCCAGCTTGTCAGTGCTGGAAGCGCGGAGGTTGCGGAGAGAGAGGTCGGAGGTGATGGTGCCCTTCATGACCTTCACAAAGCTGTACTTGCCGAACTGGTCGGACACGGTCTTGAACACGAAGCCCTGGACAGGACCGTTGGGGTCGATGCCCTCGGCCTCGGAGGGATCGGGAACGTAGTCGGCAATGCCCTGCAGCAGGGCCTCGGTGCCGATGTTCTGCATGGCGGCGCTGGCGAACACAGGGATCACGTCACGGGTGGCGACACCGGCCTTGATACCGGCAATGGTGTCTTCCTCGCTCAGCTCCATCTCCTCGAAGAACTTCTCCATCAGTTCCTCGGTAGCGCCGGCGGCGGTCTCCATCAGCTCCATGCGCAGGTCTTCCACATGACCGGCGTCGGCAGCGGGGACCTCGGTCTTGGTGGTCTTACCGCCCTTGGTAACATAAGCCACGTTCTTCACCAGATCGATGACACCGGTGCCGTCGGAGGTGGGAACGGTCACGGGAGCGACGATGCTGCCGTACTTCTCACGCAGCGCGTCCACTACGGCAAAAAAGTCGCCGTGCTCCTCATCGGTCTTGGACACTACAAACATGGTGGGCAGGTTTGCGGCCTTGGTAGCCTTCCACATACGCTCGGCGCCGACGGAGATGCCGTCCTTGGCGGTGACCAGGATGGCGCCGGCTTCCACAGCGCGCAGGGCGCACAGGGTCTCACCGATAAAGTCGAAGTAGCCCGGGCAGTCCAGCACGTTGATCTTCTTGCCGCCGAAGCTGACAGGGGCAATGGAGGTTGCAATGGTGATCTGGCGTTTGATCTCTTCCGCGTCGTAGTCGCAGGTGGTGTTGCCGTCAGAGACCTTGCCCTGACGATCGATGGTGCCGGTCACAAAGAGCATGCTCTCAGCCAGACTGGTCTTGCCGCTGTTGCCGTGGCCCAGGAGGGCGATGTTGCGAATGTTTTTGGTTTCCATGTGTTGCTTCCTCTCTGAAAAAGTATATATAAGACTTGGTATTACGCCTTAGAAACAGTCCAAATTATTATACACTACAAACTGCTGCTATGGCAAGTATTATTTTTACCTGTTTATCCTTTCCTCGAATAAAAATCGGATTCTTCCCGCTCCGGCTTGAAAAAACCGCGTGCCTGCCGGCACGCGGTTAACATAACTCAATTCCCACTCAGCCGCACTGGCCAAAGCTGTTGTCTCCGGCGGTGAGCACGCCTCCCTCAGCCGTCAAGGCAGCCAGATGGGTATTGCTCAGGGCAATGGAGCTGACGTTTGTCCAGTCGGAGCAGTCCAGCACTGCCGGAGCCTCCGGCCAGGAGAAGGTCAGTACCCGTCCGTCGGTGGTCAGCGCCGCGATGTAGTTCCGGCTGATCTGCAGCAGGGCCACATTCTGCCAGGAGCTCAGTTCCGGTATAGGAGTCTCCGGAGAAGCGGCGGCAGCCAGGACCCGGCCGTCCCCGGTCACGCCATAGACAATGCTGCGCTCCCGGTCCAGCAGCAGTTTGCGCACATCAGACCAGTCCTCGGTATCCGGGATCGGCTCTCCATAGGCGGTGGAAGCACCCTGGATCCTTCCGTCCCGGGTCAGCCCCAGCGCAAACCAATCGCCCGCCACAAGCTGCTCGATGTTCTCCCATCCGTAGAACGGACTGTCCGTGCCGTTGAGGAAGTAATGCAGAGAGGCGCCGGTGCGCACCGTGCCATCCTCCATCAGGAACAGGGCGTAGTCGGAATTGCAGGCAACTTCCTTCAGCCCATAGGCTCCGTCCAGATCCCAGAGCATGCCCTGCCGGCGCAGCACAGTGACCCGGCCGTCCCGGGCCACCGCCAGGGTATCTCCCCCGCCGGTGATGATATCCGCCATGTCATGGAGTTCCGAGGGATCAAAGCCCAGGTTGGGAGCCGCAGCCAGAACATGACCGTCCCGGGTCAGACCCAGCAGCGTGTCCCCATCCAGGAAGAGCTGCGCCACATCGCTCCAGCGCGCTGCCTCTTCATAGCCGCTCACCTCGCCGGTCAGGCGCACCCGGCCGTCCGCCGTGAGGCCCGCCACAAAGAAGTCCGCGGGGACGAGCTGGGTGATATTGGCCCAGTCAAACAGATCAAAGCCAAACTCCGGTGAGGCAGACTGGCCAGCCAGCTTCACCGTGCCGTCCTTGCACAGGGCCAGGGTATAGCGGTCTGTTACAAAAATCTCCCCAACGTCACCCCAGAGCACATCGCCCCGGGAAGTCCCCTCAGGCATCGCCGCTGTCTCCTGGACTATGATGGCAGTGGGATCCTCCTGTACGGATGCAATCTCCTGAACGGCAGGTGTGTCAGCGTGCAGGCTGTTCACCAGATCCAGCGGATCCTTCAGCAGGAAGACATATCCGGCAGCCGCCAGCAGCAGGACCAGCACCAGCAGCAGCGCGATCAGCCCGCCCTTACGTTTTTTCCGTTTCAGCGGCGTCCCGCACAGCGCGCAGAATTCCCGGTCTGTCCGGCAAATCTGGCCGCAGGTTGGGCATTTCATAGCCTATCCCCTTTCATACAAAGGCGTGTTCCGCCATTCTTGTCATCATATTGTAACTCATTTTTCTTTTTTTTGCAAGTGTTATTCCTTTCATCTTCCTTTTCTCCCCACAGCGCTCCGGGAACGAAGAAGCCCCGGAAGGATGTCAAGGTCCTTCCAGGGCTTCTTTGTTTGGTTTGATCGCCAATCAGCGGATGATGTCCTTGATAAAAGCAGGGCGCTCCACCGGCTCGTCAGAGAGCTCGAAGCAATCACGCAGCAGCGCTGCCGCCTGCTCCGCTTTCTCCATGCTGGAGGCGTGGATGGTGCCAAGGCTCTCGCCGGCTTCCACCTTGTCCCCCACTTTCTTGGCAAGCACCACGCCCACGGAGAGGTCGATGCTGCTCTCCTTGGTGGCGCGGCCGCCGCCCAGGTGCATGGACACCAGTCCCACCCGCTCGGCGTGGATACGCTTGACGTAGCCGCCCTTTTCCGCCGGAGCAGGGATCTTGACTTTTGCGTCCGGCAGGATGGAGGTGTCGTATACCGCGGCGGGGTCGCCGCCCTGGGCTTCCACCATCTCGGCAAGCTTTTTGAGGGCGCTGCCGTCGGCGATGGTCTTGAGCATCCGCTCCCGCGCCGCCTCGATGCCGGGCTCGTACCCGGCCTCTGCCAGCATGCAGCCGCCCAGGGTCAGGCAGAGCTCCAACAGGTCGCCCTGCTGCTCCCCCTTCAGCACGGCGATGGCCTCTTTTACCTCCACCGCGTTGCCCACAGCCCAGCCCAGGGGCTGGTCCATATCGGTGATGACGGCGGCGCACTTGCGCCCAGCAAGACGGCCGATCCGGGTGAGGCCCTTTGCCAGGGTCCGGGCGTCCTCCTCGGTCTTCATAAAGGCCCCGTCGCCGCACTTCACGTCCAGCACGATCACGTCTGCGCCGGAGGCCAGCTTCTTGGACATGATGGAGGAAACGATCAGGGGGATAGAGGGCACGGTCCCGGTCACATCCCGCAGGGCGTAGATCTTCTTGTCCGCCGGCACCAGGTCTGCGGTCTGGCCCATAATGGCGATGCCGATGCGATTCACGTTTTCAAAGAAGGTCTCCTCACTGATGGCGGTGGTAAAGCCGGGGAAGCTCTCCAGCTTGTCGATGGTGCCGCCGGTGTGGCCCAGGCCACGGCCCGACATTTTGGCGATCTTCAGGCCCGCCGCCGCCACCATGGGGCAGAGCACCAGGCTGGTCTTGTCGCCCACGCCGCCGGTGGAGTGCTTGTCCGCCTTCACGCCCTGGATGGGGCTCAGATCCAGCGTTTCGCCGGAGTGCATCATGGACATGGTCATGTCCAAAGTTTCCCGGTCGTCCATGCCCCGCAGCAGGATAGCCATGCACATGGCGGACATCTGATAATCCGGGATCTCGCCCCGGGTGTAGCCCTGGATCATAAAGTCGATCTCTTCCGTGCTGAGCACGCCGCCGTCTCTCTTTTTGGCGATCAGATCGGTCATCTGCATATGAAACGCCTCCCTATGTTTCGGTAATGCGCAATCTATATACTCAGTATACACCCGCGTGCCGCTTTTCTCAATACCGAAACACCCAATATTCCATTCCGTTCTTCCGGATCCTGCGTGTCCCGCGCGGCAGCTTTTCCCCGGCCCAGGGCAGAGCCAGCAGCCGCCGCTTCGGCTCGACCAGACTTCCGTCGGAGAGAAAACACCATGCAAATTTGGAATTTGTTTTTCCTCCCGTCGGTGCGACCTTCTGCCGTCCTTCCTCTCCTTTCCCGGGAAGCTTCGGCCTCTCCCCGTTGGGCAAAACCAGTGCCTTCACCGGTGCTGCAGGCAGGCGGCTGCATTCCAGCCTGCTGAGTTTTCGAAAGAAGGTTCTCCGCTCTTTCCCAGGTCGAAAGAGTCCAAGATCCTGTGCACAGCCATTCCGGCCCAGGATCCAGAGCCGACTCAAGGAGCTCGCGCAGTCTCCCGGTTTCTCCGTAGGGGCGGCTATCAGCCGCCCGTTCCGATTCTCTCCATTGCCATCCTGCGGGCGGCTGATAGCCGCCCCTACAGCCCGCCTCGGAGGCAGTTGTGCCAAAAACACGGTGTAGAGTCCCTGTACAGAGACCTGCAGCGTTCCCACCCGCTCGCCGTTTTCAAAGATCGGTATTTCCATGGCACACTTCCCAATATTCCACTCCTATTGATCCGTCGCCGCAGGCGACACCGCATCTATTCTCTCTTCACTATTCACTCTTCTCTCTTCACGAATCAAAAACGCCCTGCCCCAATGTATGAGGCAGAGCGTCCGTTCTATGCTATTGTCATCCCTTGAGCCCGAAGCTTACCGCCAGGGCGCTGTCCACAGCGCTCATGGCCTCCTCTCCCAGATGGCCCATCCGCTCCCGCAGGCGGGTCTTATCCAGGGTGCGGATCTGCTCCAGCAGGATCACACTGTCCCGGTTCAAGCCCACGCTGGGGCCGGACAGGTAGATGTGGGTGGGGAGCCGGGCCTTTCCGGTCTGGCTGGTGATGGCGGCGGCGATCACCGTGGGGCTGTGGCGGTTGCCAGTGTCGTTCTGCACGATCAGCACCGGGCGCATGCCCCCCTGCTCGCTGCCCACCACCGGGCTCAGGTCCGCAAAATAGATATCTCCTCGTTTGACCATGTTCTTCACTCTCCGGAAAACCAGTCGCCCGTACCATTCTATGTACCGGGCTCGCTTTTAGTCTCCCACAAGAGAGGAAGATTTATACAGATGAAAAGCAACCAGAAAACACAAAACGAGCTGGCGTCGAGCCTTGCGCAACAAATCACAATCCGTCGGCGCAGCCGACGCCACATCTCTTCTCTTTTCCCTGTCCACGATTCTCTCAGCAGAGAAACCCACCGTCCACGGTGACCACCTGTCCCGTGATATACGGATTCTCCGCCAGGTACAGCACCGTTTGGGCGATCTCCTCGGGCTTTCCCAGCCGCCCCAGAGGGATCTCCCGAGCCAGGCCCTCCAGGGTCTCCTGCCCCAGGACCTGCACCATGTCCGTGTCGATGACCCCCGGGGCCACGCAGTTGACCCGGATGCCCGAGAGGGCCAGCTCCGCGGAGAGGGAGCGGGACAGGCCGATGATGGCGTGCTTGGTGGAGGAGTAGGCTGCCTCGCAGCTGGCGCCGTGCTGACCCCAGATGGAGGAAACAAAAACCATACAGCCTGCGTGCTCGTGAAGCATGTGGGGCAGTACCGCCTGGGCACTATGGAACGCGCCGTTCACGTTCACCGCGTAAAGCCGCTGCCAGGTCTCAGGGTCGATATCCTGAAACTGCTGCTGTTTGGCGATGCCGGCATTGGAGACCAGCAGCGTCACCGGTCCCAGCTCCCGCTCGATCCGGCGCACCATGGAGAAGACCGCCTCCCGGTCCGCCACGTCCGCCTGCTGGGTAATGCAGCGTCCGCCCTTTTGGCGGATGCGCGCCGCCAGTTCCTCGGCCTTGTCCTCCCGCTCGATATAATTGATACAGACGGCATAGCCCGCGTCGCTGAGGCTTTCCGCGATGGCCGCGCCGATGCCCCGGCTGGAGCCGGTGATCAGTGCCACTTTATTGGTTGACATAATGTGTTTCCTTCTTCAAGTTCAAAACGCAGATCTCAAAACTGCCTTCATTCTTTGACGACTTCCAGGATCTTGTTCCGGCTGTATTCCGCCAGATCCCGGGTGTTCATAGCTTTCACCTGTTCAGCGGGCAGCACCTCCAGGATATCCAGATAGACCTTGGTAGGCCGAAGGAAGAGCCGGCGAGAGGCCTTCTCCGTATCCCGCACACAGGCGATCACCAGGGGGACATTGGCCCGCTGGGCGATCTTGAAGGAGCCTGCGTGGAAGTCCTGGAGCTTGCCGGTCCGGGTGCGGGTACCCTCGGGGAAGATGCCCATGCTGCAGATGCCCCGCTTGAGATAGTCCGCCGCCTGGAGAATGGTCTTCAGGGCCTCCCTGTCGTTCTCCCGGTTGATGGCCAGAAAGCCCGCCGTGTAGGCGATATCTCCCACCATGGGGATCTGGAGATTGGAGGGCTTGGACACAAAGGCGATGTTATAGTCGCTCAGTTCCTGCAGGATGACCAGCGGGTCAAAGAGGCTCCGGTGATTGCACACCAGCAAAAAGGGCGTGTCCGGCAGCTTTTCTTTTCCGGTGACCTGGGCCCGTACGCCGCCGTAGGCGCAGACCAGCTCTCCCGCGTGCCGTGCGCCGATGCGGCCCACCGGCAGCTGTTTTTCCAGGGGCGTCTCCCGATCTCTGCCCCGCAGGCAGAAGATCCAGTGGGAAACGATAAACAGCAGATGCAGCACGAGCTCCAGCCCGATGAAGATCGGGATGGCCCACCAGAGAGAAAAGCCGCAGCACAGCGGCAGCGCGATGGCCCCCGCCAGACTCAGCAAAAACATACCCAATGCCCAGATCATACAGATCCCACCTTTTTGTTTTGGTAGTTTTCAGTATAGCACACCGCCTCGAAAATGGGAAGAGCGGAAACCGTTTCCCTCCTCTTTCCATCCTTGACAAGCGTCCCGGGAAAGATTACATTAACATGTAGAGCACATTATCACCTTTACATACTATTTTTCGGAGGTAGCATCATGATCCTGAACACCAAGCAGTATCTTGGCCCCTGCGCCTGCGGGCGCGATCACGAGCTGCGCACAAAGCTTGTGGTCTGCGAGTACGGCGCGCTGGAGAGGTTTGAGCAGTACATGGACGACTGCGGCCTTTCCGGACACCGCATCGTTATCTATGATACCAATACCTACAATCTGCCCGGCATGGTCCATGTGAAGGCCGATCAGGAGATCGTGCTGGAGGCCAAGGGTCTGCACAGCGAGAAGGGCCTGATTGAGGACTGCATGACCCGCTTTGAGAAGACCCCAGATTACGTGGTCGTGGTCGGCGGCGGCACCCTGATGGACTTTGGCCGCTACAGCGCCTGGCGTCTGGGTATCCCCTTCGTGGCCATCCCCACCATCGTCTCCTCTGACGGCTTCACCGCTGATATCTGCTCCATCATCATCGACGGGCAGAAGAAGTCCATCCCCATGCAGGCGGCGGACGCGGTGATCTGCGACATGAACATCATCGCCGGGGCCCCCATGTTCCTGAACATCGCGGGCGTGCAGGACATCCTGGCCAAGCACGTCTCCATTGCCGATTGGAAGATCGCCCACATCGTCTCCGGCGAGTATTTCTGCGACAAGGTCTGTGCCATGGCCCAGGAGGCGCTGGACATCATGGTCCGCTGCGCCTATGAGCTGAAGGAAGGCAAGAAACCCGATCTGGAGGCCATGGCCTACACCCAGATGCTCTCCGGCCTCACCATGCAGATCCTCTCCAACTCCCGCGCCGCCTCCGGTGCCGAGCATCTGGTGGCCCACCTGGTGGAGATGAAGCCCAAGTACTTTGAAAACGCTCACGGCCTCCACGGCGAGTGCGTGGGTGTGGGCACCCTGATGTGCGCCAAGGCCTATCACAAGCTGGCGGAGCGGGAAAGCATCCAGGTCAAGCCCTTCGAGCCCATCGACGAGGCCTGGGTCCGGGAGATCTTCGGCGATCTGGCTGACGGCATCCTGAAGGAGAACGAGAACGACGTGCTGAAGACCTTCGATCCCCAGTCCATCGCCGATCATTGGCAGGAGATCCGCGAGGTCATCGCGAAGATTCCCACTTACGAGGAACTCAACGAGCTCTACGCCGCCATCGGCGCCAAGCACACTCTGGAGGAGCTGGGCATCGACCCCGCCGTGGAAGACAGCTTCCTGGACATCTCCTCCGCCATCCGCAACCGTCTGACCCTGGCCAGAATGACCCGGCTCATCGTCAAGTAAAGCCTCTCTTGTTATCAAAACGCGGCCACATCCTCTTGGATGCGGCCGTGTTTTGATTTCTGCGTCGTAACTATGTATAATACTTTTCCTGCCGGTAGGCCAGCGGGGTGATGCCCTCTAAAGCCTTGAATACTTTGATGAAGTAACTGCTGTCCAGAAAACCCAGTTCCGTGCTGATCTCGTTAACGCTCTTGTCGGTCTTGCGCAGCATTTCCTTGGCCCATTGCACCTTTTGCCGCTTCATGTAATCCGTGAAGTTTTCCCCCAGCTCACGCAGAAAGAGCTTGGAAAAATAGCTCGCGCTCAGATGGCACAGCTCCGCCATCTGGCACATCCGCACCATTTCCTGTCGATGCCCGTCCATGTAGGCGAGGGCTGGGTATACCGGGCTGTCGGCCGCCACAGGGATCTCTCCCCGCTGCGGCGAATCGCTCCGGTTCTCCATCTGCCAATCCAGTGTAGGCGGCAGCCCCGGAAGAGACGCGCGAAGCACCCATTCATATGCCATGCGGTCGCTGCGGTTCTGAACGGCACGCCCGACGATATATCTCACCACGGAATTGATCAGTGCAGCTACCTCCACGATCCGGCTGTACTCCATTTCGGGAAGCTGCTGGTATTTTTCCATCAGCTCCTCACGGGAATCCTGCTCCTCCGGCCGGAAAGAGCTGATTTCATTGACCAGGCGGCGGACCTGCCCGTCCCGGTCTCCGTCAGGCAGGCGGACCTGGCCGAACATTACCGCTCCCAGATACTGCTCCCCCACCACGACCGGTACCGCCACGTCCACGATCCCGCAGTGACAGAGGTAGATGAAGGGCTCGTTACGGCGCACAGCCTCCAACCCAGCCAGGGCATCGCAGCGGTAGCAGCGTTTGCAGGTGACCGGATTCTCCCGGATCACCGTGCAGAATTCAGTGCGACCGCTGTGTTTAGAGACAGGGATGCCTTTGTAGTCGATGGTGATGATTGCCGTCTGCGTGATTGCTGCGAGCTGATCCTGTACTGGCTCCCAGCGGGCCACATCGAGTAAGGCTTTTAAATCATAATCGATCCCAGACATAATATTTTCATCTCCCGTATTATTTATCATTTTCGTGGGATTGATTTCCATTACTTATAATATATCGTCAAATCTCTCCTGTCCACTCTCTATTTTTCACAAAAATTTTACCATTTTTCTCACGATGTTTACCAAAGCACCATTCTCAACCTTGACATTATATTATATGGTATGATAAGTTTGATTTTATATGAAATCGAGGGATCGCTGTTGCATACCGATTGGATGGGTCGCTATCGCGCGTTGATCGCAGCACTGGTGCAGCATTCTAATATTACCTCCCGCGCCCAGATTCTGGACATTGGGGAAGGCGTCTGCATAAGCTCGGTGTCCTGGCAGGTGATGGAATACCTGATCGAGCATGAAGAGGAGACGGACTGCATGAACCGCGTCTCTGAGGCTTTGGGCATTCCCCAGAGCAGTTTTTCCAAGATCGCGCGCCATCTCACCACGCTGGGTCTAGTGGAGCGTTTCCGTACAGCGGGCAACCGCAAGAATATCATCCTGTGTCCGACGGAAAAGGCACGCAGGCTCTACGATTCCTTCAGCCGCACGATTTACGAGCACAACTTCCGTCCCTTTTTCGAGGCACTGGATAGCTTGGATGGTGAGACGCTGGCAAACTTCACCGAGGCGCTGAACCTGTTGAACGGACAGTTGGCGAAAAACGGTTCTTCTCCAGAGGCGGAGCTGATTCCCCTCGATTAGGCGTACTTCAACCTTTTCAGCCTGTACTTATTCCGATATGGAATTCTGTAAAGATTTTCTTTCGTGGTCTTTTTGGACAAAAGAATGCGATATGTCAAAATAATACCACAAAACTTTCCTAAAATGGGCGGAAGCTGTCAAATGACAGTATCCGCCCGTTTTTTGTATAATCAGTATAGTAAAAGCGATTGTCAACCTTTCTGTCACCATGTAATTCGGCATCTTTAACAAAACAGCAATGGGGAGAGCGCGCACAATCGCTTGTGTTGAAATCCGGACAAGACAAAAAAGAAAGGGAGAGAATACGATGGATCAAGTCAAGAAAAAAGCAAAAATCTGGCTATGCATCGCCATAGCCCTCCTGCTCCTCAGCATGATCGTCGCCTCTGCGGTCCAGACTTCAGGTGGGAAGGTGGAGATGAAGCGATTGTATCTGGAGACAGACGCCGGTTTTACCATGAGTGCTTACATCTTCGTCCCGAAGACAGCGACCGCTGAGAACCCCGCCCCCGCCGTTGTGACCAGCCATGGCGCTTTCAACAACAAGGAAATGCAGGACGCCAATTTCACAGAGTTGTCACGCCGCGGCTATGTTGTTCTCGCCATTGACCAGCCCGCTCACGGCAACACTACCGCGGTCGTCGGCGGCAATGGTGGCGTGTATCAGGGCGCTCTTGCCCTGTCCCGTCTGCCCTATGTAGACGCCACTCGCATCGGCGTTACCGGCCACTCTATGGGCGGCATGTCCTGCAATGCCGCTGTTGTTTCCGACAACGCCGCCGAGAACCAGGTTATCGCCTCTGTCCTCCTCAACTGCGCTGACGCAACCTATGTCAACACTACTAACACTGGTCTCAGCGATACCCAGACTTCTGATTTCGCCAATATCTATGGCAAGCGCGATGTAGGCATTATCGCCTGCCAATACGATGAATTCTTCCACAAATCCACCGACGAAAACGGCAACCAGCGCAGCTCCTACTACTTTATGGATACCGCCAATGCCCAGTCTTTCCTGAATTTCGGCAAAGACCCCACCGACCTTCCGACCCGCGACTCCTATACCTACTACCACGACACCATTGATGGCAAAGATACTATCCGCATCATCTTCCGTCCTGATATCATTCACCCTTGGTCTCACTTTAGTGCGAAATCCACTTCCTACACCATCGAGTTTTTCGAAAACACCCTGGGCGCTCCGAATCCTCTGCCGGCCAACGACCAGGTTTGGCAGTGGAAAGAGGCCTTCAACCTTGTCGGTCTGATCGGCATCGTGCTGTTCGTGATCTCCTTCACCACGCTGCTGCTCTACACGCCGTTCTTTGCTGACCTCCGCGCCAAAGAACTGGTTAAGCCTGTTGAGACCGACAAGAAGGGCAAGCTTTGGTTCTGGCTGTCCATGATCATCTCCGCGATTTTTGCCATGCTCATTTATCTGCCCGCAACAACCAAAGGTATGGCGACCACCATCAAGCAGCAGGAGTCCTTCGCCATCTCCCTCTGGGCGGCCGGCTGCGGCGGCTTCGCCATTGTGTGCATGCTGGTCTTCTACTTCACCCGCGGCAAGAAGCAGGGCATGGATCTTGCCGAGGTCGGCGTGAAGATGTCTCCCGCCAAGTGGGGCAAGACCCTGCTGCTCGCGCTGATAACCGTATGCGTCACCGTCAGCTGGGTGTTCTTCGCCGACTATTTCTTCAAGACGGACTTCCGTTTCTGGACCCTCGCGCTCAAGGCGTTCACGCCTGAAAAAATCGGCATTGCTCTCTGGCCCTATCTGCTTCTGTTCCTTGTCTATTATGTTGCGTCTTCGGTTTCTTTCAACTGCTTCAACTTCAACACCATCGGCGGCAAGCGCGGTTTGGGCAACGGTCTGCTCTGCGCGCTGTTCGCTGCGGCTCCCGCTTTGATCATGCCCTGGATCCAATATGGCTGCTACTACAGCCAGAAGCACCTGTTCTGGGCGCAGACGTCCTTCTCCGGCGGCAATCCTCCGATGTACATTCTCTGGCTCTTCCCGATGGTCCTGATTCTTCCCACTGCCGCGCTGATCTCCCGCAAGATCTACCGGGTCACCCGCAATCCTTACCTGGGCGGCCTGATCAACGCCGCGATCATCACCCTGATGACAGTGACCAACACCCGCACAGCATTCTGATCTGTCTATTTTCACTCCTCAGTCTTTCATACGCTCCTTTTCCCCGCATACCTCCTTTTTCCCCAAGGGCCGCCGCATCTGCGGCGGCCCACGCTTTTCTCCGCAACATACCCATTGCAAAGAACCGGAAAAACCATTATAATGTCATTAACGATAAAACAATTGCAAACCAACCACAGGAAAGGAGCACACCCGATGAAGTACATCATGGCCCTGGACCAGGGCACCACAAGCTCCCGCTGTATTCTCTTCGACAAATCCGGCAACATCTGTTCCGTTGTGAACAAGGAATTCAAGCAGATCTTCCCCCAGCCCGGCTGGGTGGAGCATGACGCCATGGAGATCTGGGGCACCACCTATGAGGTGGCCCACGCCGCCATGTCCAAGCTCAACGTCACCGCGGAGGACATCGCCGCCATCGGTATCACCAACCAGCGGGAGACCACGGTCATCTGGGATAAGGAGACCGGCGTTCCCATCGCCAACGCCATTGTCTGGCAGTGCCGCCGCACCAGCGATATCATCGACGATCTGGTGAAGGCCGGCCACGGGGACATGATCCGGCAGAAGACCGGCCTGGTGCCCGACGCCTATTTCTCCGGCTCCAAGATCAAGTGGCTGCTGGACAACGTCCCCGGCGCGCGGAGACGGGCCGCTGCCGGCAAGCTTCTCTTCGGCACCATCGACACCTGGCTCATCTGGAAGCTCACCGGCGGCCGGGTCCATGTGACGGACTACACCAATGCCAGCCGCACCATGCTCTTCAACATCCACACCCTGGAGTGGGACAAGGAACTGCTGGAGCTGCTGGACGTGCCCGCCTCCCTCCTGCCGGAGGTGAAGCCCTCCTCCTGTGTCTACGGCAAGACGGACTTTGATATGTTCGGCGGGGAGATCCCCATTGCCGGCGCCGCCGGCGACCAGCAATGCGCCCTCTTCGGTCAATGCTGCTTTGAGCCCGGCACCATGAAAAACACCTACGGCACCGGCTGCTTCCTGCTGATGAACACCGGCAAGACCCCGGTTCAGAGTAAGAACGGCCTGGTCACCACCATCGCCGCCAGCACCAGCGACCAGGTGGACTACGCCCTGGAGGGTTCCATCTTCGTGGCCGGCGCCGCCGTGCAGTGGCTGCGGGACCAGCTGGGCGTTATCACCAGCGCCAAGGAGAGCCAGGACTTTGCCATGAAGGTGCCCGATACCGCGGGGGCCTATGTGGTCCCGGCCTTCACCGGTCTGGGCGCTCCCTTCTGGAGCCAGCGGGCTCGCGGCACCATCGTGGGCATCACCCGTGGCTTCAGCCGGGCCCACCTGGTCCGCGCCACCCTGGAATCTCTGGCCTACCAGACCCATGACATCGCCCGTGCCATGGAGCGGGATTCCGGCATCCCCATTGCGGAACTGAAGGTGGACGGCGGCGCCTGCGCCAACGACTTCCTGATGCAGTTCCAGGCGGACCTGCTGGGTGCAGATGTATACCGCCCCCAGTGCATCGAGACCACCGCCCTGGGCGCGGCTTACCTCGCGGGCCTCGCTGTGGGCTACTGGGCAAGCCTGGAAGATATCCGCTCCAACTGGGCCATCAACCGGACCTTTACCCCCACTATGGAGGAACATAAGCGCAAGGCCCTGATCCGCGGCTGGGACAAGGCCGTGAAATGCGCCCTGCTCTGGGGCGAAGAAGAATAAGTTTTCAGTTTTGAGTTTTTATGGCGCTTCGTTCCCCCATTCTCTGTATCCTGAACACGAAACATCAATGCTACTGAGGAGGTTTCCAATGGATTTTGACGATACCTTTGGCTTAGGCGCTCTGGGCTTGAGCTTTTCGGTACGCCTGGATGGCTTCGCAGGTGAGGATTTTACCTACAGTGTGTATTGTGATGCGGCTCCGGAGGACAAGATAGAAGCTGTCAAAACAGCAGTGAACCGCTTTCAGTCTAAACGGGACGACCCGGATATTTATTATGGTTATGTCGGAGTTTCGTTACAGGGCAACAAGATTCTGATCCACCACGATCTGGGGAATGTGCAGCCCCAAGACATTATTCCTGCGATTCAGGAGCTTATGACTGATCTGGATTCGCTCGGCGGGATCAAAGAGGTCGTCATCAACGAAGGCATGGGCTTCCCGTTCTGAATCCCGTCTATGCTTTCCCCAGCGAAGGAAATACAATCCCCTGCCTGTCCCCCTGCTTGTGTCCCCGGGCGGCTGATAGCCGCCCCTACAATACAAATGATGGAGAATCAACATGACCAATCTTGACAAGCTCCGCGCATGCCGGCTCTTCCTCTTCGACATGGACGGCACCCTCTATCTGGGAGACAATGTGTATGACGGCGCCATCGAGCTGATGGAAGATTTGCCCCGTCTCGGGAAACAATACATCTATCTCACCAACAACTCCTCCCGGGCCGGTGTAGACTATATCACCCGCCTGAGAAGGCTGGGCTTTCCCTGCGAAAAGGAAAACGTCTTCACCTCCGGCATGGCCACCGGCCTCTACCTGAACCAGAACCACCCCGGCGCCAAGGTCTATCTTGCCGGTACCAAAGCCTTTTATCGGGAGCTGGTCAGCTACGGCATCGACCTGGTGAACGATGAGAACGGCCACACCGAGGCCTTTGACGTGGACGTGGTGGTCCAGGGCTTCGACACGGAGCTCGTCTACGAGAAGCTGGACAAGGCCGTCCACTTCCTGCGCCGGGGCGCCAAATTCATCGCCGCCAATCCCGACTGGGTCTGCCCCATGCCCGCAGGCGAGGTCCTGCCGGACTGTGGCAGCATCTGCGCCCTGCTCACCGCCTCCTCCGGCGTAAAGCCCGAGTACATCGGCAAGCCCAACCGGAACATGATCGATGTGATCGCCAAAATGACCGGCATTCCCAATGAACAGATCTGTGCCGTGGGCGATCGGCTCTATACCGATATCGCCGTGGCCCAGAATGCGGGCAGCGTCTCTGTGCTGGTCCTCTCCGGCGAGACGGACCAGGCCATGGTGGACGCGGCGGAGCGTCAGCCGGATCTGATCCTCCCCTCCGTGAAGGAGCTGCACCAACTGCTCCGGAGCTGAACATGCACATTCTTCGGGCGCAGGCGGCCTTCTGCCCCTGCGCCCGCTCCATTTCATCATCAGGAACCGTATTGCCATGAAAGTATTTGCCTATTTTCTCCCTTTGCTGACCGTGCTTTTGCTGCTGGTCTATTTCATGACTCTGCCCGATCTGAACCGCTGCCGCCTTCCCGGCAGGGAGGACAGGGCCCGCTCCCGCGCCCTCAGCCGCCGGGATCTGCTCCCCATTCTGCTCATCACGGGGATCTACGCCTGCACGGCCTTCTTCCGTCTCGGCAGCATGACCGACCCCCAGAGCTTTGTGCCCATGGCAGGGCAGGTGGCGGTGATCGAGCTGCCGGAGGGCGCCGCGCCCAGCCGCATCATGCTCTATCCCGGCGTCGGCATGGGGAGCTACGATATCTCCTATTCCGAGGATGGGCAGGAGTATTTCTCCGTCTCCAGCTTTAACCAGGATCACATTGCCGTCCTCAAATGGGCGGCGATCACCCCGGAGACCACCCTGCGTCCCCGGTATATCCGCATCGCCGCCACCTCCGGGGAGCCCTGGCTGGGCGAGGTGGTGGCCCTGGACGGAGACGGCGATCCCCTTCCTGTCACCAGCAGCATTCCCCAGCTCTGCGACGAGGCGGACACGGTCCCTCTCTCCATGAGCTTCCAGAACTCCTCCTATTTTGATGAGATCTACCACGCCCGCACAGCATGGGAGCATCTGAACGGCGTCTGGCCCTATGAAATCACCCATCCGCCCCTGGGCAAGGAGATCCTGGGCCTGGGCATCCGCCTCTTCGGCATGACGCCCTTCGGCTGGCGCTTTTCCGGCACCTTCTTTGGCACGCTGATGCTGCCGCTGCTCTACGTCTTTCTCAAAAAGCTCTTCGGCGGACGGCTGCTGCCCTCCCTGGGCACCCTCCTCTTCGCCTCGGACTGCATGCACTATGTCCAGACCCGCATTGCCACCATCGACACCTACTCGGTGTTTTTCATCCTTTTGATGTATCTCTTTCTCTGGATCTGGCTCTCGGAGGACAAGCTCTGGGCCCTGGCCCTCTGCGGCGTCAGCTTCGGTCTGGGCGCCGCCGCCAAGTGGACCAGCATCTATGCCGGGGCGGGTCTGGCCTTTCTCTGGGCTGTCCACTGGATTCTCCGCTTTATCAAGGCCCGAAAAGACTCCGCAGGGGCGGCTGATAGACGTCCGTCGTCTCCCGAGGGAGATGTAGGGGCCGGCGTCCCCGACGGCCCGTCTTCCCTTCTTCCCTCCTTTTTGAAAAACGTCCTCTTCTGTCTGGTCTTTTTCATCGCTGTCCCGGGGCTGATCTACTGTCTCAGCTATCTGCCCTACGGCAGAGCCAAAGGCGTCTCCCCCTTCTCTCTGGATTATCTGCGCATCATTGTGGACAATCAGATCTATATGTTCACCTATCACTCCAAGAGCGTGCTGGGCGCCACCCACCCCTATTCCTCCAACTGGTACCACTGGCTCATCGATTACCGGCCTATCCTCTACGTGCTGGAGTATCCCACCCCCGGCCTGCGCAGCACCATTGGAGCTTTCCTGAATCCCGTGCTCTGCTGGGGCGGCCTGCTGAGCCTGCCGGTGCTCTGCTGGATGGCCATTCGCCGCCGGGACAGGCTGGCCGCCTTCATCCTGGTGGGTTATCTCAGCCAGCTGCTCCCCTGGGTGCCGGTGGAAAGGCTCACCTTTGCCTATCACTATTTCCCCTCCGCGCTTTTCCTGGTGCTCTCCCTCAGCTACACCATGGCCCTGCTCCGGGAAAACCGCGCAAGCTGGAGGCTCTCCGCCCTGGGTCTCACTGCCGGCTCCATCGCCCTGTTTGTGCTTTTCTTCCCGGTGCTGAACGGTCTGCCCATTCGGTCGGAGCTGGCCGACGCTCTCCTCAAATGGCTGCCCAGCTGGCCCTTCTGACAAAACCGCGTGTTTCCCATTCTATAGAAAGCCGGTGATCCCATGTTCTGTCCTCACTGCGGCTGTGAAAGCCCCGACGGCGCCAATTTCTGTTCCATCTGCGGCGCCCCGCTGCCGAATTCCGAACCCAAGGCCCAGGAGAGGCCTTCCCGCCCTCTCTGGCCCTGGATCGCCTTGTGCCTTGCGCTGCTGGCCGCGGTGATCGTGCTGCTGGTCCTGCTGCTGGGCGGCAAAGAGAACGCCTCTCCCAAGCCCCTCAGCCCGGCGGAAACCGTTTCGCCCGAGACCACCGGGGAGAGTCCTTCCCCCAATCCCAAGCCCACCACGGAGATCATCGTCATCACTCCTTCCCCCGCCGCGACGACTGTGACGCCCGCGCCCTCTACCCCCACGCCCACAGCGAAAGCGGTTCCCGACACCGTGCGGATCTGCTACGGCACCACCCCTCTGGAGGAGTTCACCGAGGCGGTGGGCAACTCCCTGGATCTGAAAGCCATGGCCTTCCCGGATGCGCTCTTTGCCGACGCTTCCTTCCAGTGGAGCGTCAGCGATCCCTCTGTTTTGAAGCTGGAACCGGACGCCAAAGGCCGGAACTGCACCATCACGGTGCTGAAAAACCCGGGCAGCCCCGTCACCCTGACGGCCACCTGCGAGGGGATCCAGGGCAGCGTGCTGGTCTATACCAAGGCCGCCCCCGCCGGCTCCACCGAACTTTCCGGCGACAGGCTCTACCGCATCAATATCTTCCTCTCTAATTTCTCCGAGCAGATGAAGCCTTCCTTCAACAGTTCCAACGCCGCGGACGACTTCCTGATTCGCTTTGTGGAGCTCTACTGCAAGCTCAACCATCACGACCGGATCGTCTACCTGGAGGGCGACGAGTGTCTCAGCCTGGAAGACGCCAATCTCTATCTCAACCGCTTCTTTGCGCGCAGCGTGAACCCCCTGAACAACACCGAGTACATGCTCAGCGCCTGGAATACCTTCGTCTACCGGGACGGCTACTTCCGCTTCCCCGCCGCGGACGGCGAGGCCTACAACCACTTCACCGTGGCCTATGACATGACCGCGAACGGCGATGGGACCTATACGGTGCAGTTCCAGAACTATGAGCTGGACCTGATGGAGTACTGGGACAGCGGCATGAGCGATTCTCTTTATCATCTCAACAACGACGAGGTCGCAAACCTGGTCTGGTCCGGCAAGGCCAAGCCCGTCCAGGGCGGTACCGCCGTGGTGCGGGACTACACCTTCAACGGCGTTCCCACCTTCCAGATCCTCTCCTACGAGGTCTGGAGCATCATCTACTGAGCCTCTTCACATTGAACCATGCACGCCCGAAGGGCAGATGCTCATAAGAAAGCCTGAAGTCAAAATGATTTTCCATCTGCCTGAAAAAGTTGGCTGACAGAAAATACCGGTTTGTTGATAGAATCAACAAACCGGTATTTTCTGTCAGGGGATCAATAAAGTATGATTTCTATCTGTATTCCTGCGCACCCTGGTATTTGGCATTTACACCTTCCGGTAAAACGAGTAATGCTGCGTTTTTTCAAAGCCGAGCTTCTCGTAAAACGGGAGATCGGAAATCACATAGGCTTTCTTTGCGCCAAGCGCCTTTGCCCGGTTCAGTGCTTCCGAAAGAAGCGCGGCGGCAATGCCTTTCCCGCGGTAACCCGGAATTGTGCAGACCGGCTCAACATAGGCATAATCGGTATCCTTGTGAAACCATACGCAGCAATAGGCGGCCTTGCCGCCATCCGGCGCAAGTGCGGTCAAGCTAAGGCGCTTATTCAAATGCCTGCGGTTTTGCGGGATAACAGGGTCTGTGCGCTCAAACTCTTCCCGATCTTCCCCGTGGTCAAATCCCTGCCACAGCAGCCATTGAAAATCGTAAGCCTCCTGTACCGGGTCAAGCTCCGAAAGGGAGAAGCCATCCGGCAGATCAGATAAAACCAAGTTGTCCAGATCCAGGCGCATCACCGTTTCCTGCTGCTCTTCCCGGACAAACCCGGCAGCCTTTGCTGCCGCGATTTCTGCTTGATTTCCGTCATGAACGGCGATCCCAAGCCCTGAATCATCCTTCAGCTCCCGGCAGGCGTAGTCCAGGATTTCCGGGTACAGCGCCTCATACTCCGGCAGCGCGGCGCAGAAAGCCTCTCCAAAGTACATATCGTAGATCGCCGCGCCGACGACTTTGCCATCCGACCACCAGAGCCCAATGGAGGACCTCAAGCTTTTGTCAAACTCCGGGTGCTCCATCATCCACTCAAAGCGCGCCCAGTTCCAGTTGATGTGCGTTCTGTCCTTCTGATTCAATTCGATCAGAAAAGCGCAGACCGCCTCGTAATCCTCGTCCCGGTAACCGCGAAAGTTCACCTTGGGCAGCCAATCCTGAATACCACAGTGTTCGAAATCCCACTGCTCGGAGGCGATCATGGTCTCCATCTGCTCCCGCGACGCAGGGTATAGGCACAGGTGTTCTGTCTTTATCATAACTCCCTCCCGTAATGAATCAAGCCGTGAGCTGTCACAGGCTTTTTTCCGCCACTAGAATGGTGCCTTCCTCCTGCTCCACTTCCCGGATCACGGAAAAACCGTTCTTCGCCCAAAAGGCATTGGACTGGGGATTCTCTTTATCGATTCCCAGGAGTACCCGTTTCAGACCCGTTTCTTTCAAATACAGGCACAGCTCTTGAATAATAGATGTCCCGATCTGGCGTCCCTGAAGCTGCCGGTTCATCATAAAGAAGCCGATAAAGGCCGTATCGCTGTCGGGATATCCGTCGATCAGATCCAGGATCGCCGCCAGAATACTCCCGTCATAGAACCCGACATAGTATTTGGCGTCCGCGGAAGTGTTCGGCGGCGTGAGGTGCAGGTCCTGAAGGATCAGCTCTCTGGACGGCTGCTTGCCGCAATACCGATAGTACTGATCGTTCTGCAGGCAGAAATCCAAAATCGCATCTGCGTCGGAATCCTTCATGTCCCGGACGCGATACTTTGCGCTGAATTTTGAAAGATCAAACATAGCAGTTTCTCCGCCCCCCTTTTTGATATTCTGTTTTGCGCAAGAGCCGGTACACCGTCCAGGATGCACCGGCTCCCGTTTTTGTTCACCATTCGGTTTAGAAGATCTGTCCCGGGAGTCTCAGCTTCTCTTTGTGGGGAAACGATTTGTCGAATTTCTCCACGTCCGCATCGTCCACGTAGTAGCCCAGGGGTGTCTGGTAGACGCCGGTGATGCCGTCCAGATAGCCGGGAATCAGCTCTTTGCAGAGGAAGAAGGAGTCGTCCGCACCCTCCGGCAGATCGTGATAGCGGATGCCGAAGTTCCTGGCATAGCGAAAGCCGCACTTACCGTAGAAGCCGATGTTGCCCTCGAAGAGCACCGCGCCAAAGCCCATGGCAGTGGCCTTTTCCAACGAGTAGTCCAGCAGCTCTTTGCCGTAGCCATGGCGCTTTCGTTCCGGCGTAATGCCGATGGGCCCCATGGTCAATACGGGGATCACCCGGCCGTCGTCGGCATGGATGACGGTGCGCATGAACATGTTCTGCCCGATCAGCACGCCGTTCTGCTCCATAACAAAGTCCAGCTCCTTTACGAAAGCAGGATCGTCCCGCAGCACATGGATCACATAATGCTCACTGCATCCCGGACGGTACACGTTCCAGAACGCCTCTCTGACGAGGTTTTCCACTTCTCTGTAGTCCTCGGGTTTTTCCAAACGAATGGTATCGTCATTTGTATTCATTGTTTTTCCTCCTGAAAATTGTTGACTTCAATTGCCTTTCAGCGGGAGGCTTGTTCGATTGTCGACAGACCTCCCGGTCAGCCCACAATCTCCGGTGTGGTGTAGGTTTTCAAACACTACGCTCCTTGAAAAAATATTTCATGAAGCCTTTCGGCTTTATGATTTCTCCCTTATCGGTGAATGTACATCCTTGTCATCTCCGGTTCCCCGTCCCCCTGCACCATGCAGAAATACTCCCAGCCGTAGCGCTCGTAAAAACCAATGTGATCCGTGACCAAATACAGGGGCGTTATGCCTCTGGCACGCATGTCTTCCACCGCCATGTTCAGCAGACGCCCGGCGATCCCCTGACAGCGGCAGTCCGCCTCGGTGTACACCGCGCAGACATTCGGCGTCAGGTCTTTGCGGTCATGGAAGTCGTTCTCGATGACCCCCAGCCCGCCGATGATCCTCTCACCGTCCAGGCACAGATACCAGCCGTATTCCGTCTCCCGGTTCAGATAGGTCGTCATACAGTCCAGATAGGCCTCTTTCGGCACACCCCATTTTTCGTGAAACCAGGCTGCCGCCCGATCCATGAGCTCCGGGCAATCGCGCAGGGTAATGAAAGCATATTTCGATTTCATTTTTTCTTCCTCCAAAGGGAAAGGCCGTTCTCGTGCCCCTCACATAACGCTTGGCCATTCCAGCTCCAGCCGCATGAGCACCAGCTCCTGCCAGCCAGTCAGGCGGGAGCGGAAGCCCTTTGGGTTCCTGCCGTACTCCACAAAGCCCACGCTCCTGTACAGGGCGAGGGCGCTTTTGTTCTCTGCGACCGCCTCCAGCTCCAGCTGGACATACCCGGCAGTCCGTGCGCATGTCAGTGCCCGTCCGACGCCGAGGCCCCAGTATGCCTTATCCACACTGATGCCAAACTCCGCACGATGACGGATCTTTTCCTTTCGGCCGACACAGGTAACACCTGCCGAGCCAACGATCGCGCCGTCAACAAACGCAAGGAGTTCGATTTCATCGACACTGGCTGTCTTTCTCCGCAGCAGCTCGGCCTCATACTCGGCGGTATAGCTGTGCTCCTCCGGGTACGTGAGCAAATAATCCGTCTGCGCGTGGGTGAGGTTGAAGATGTCGAGGAGCGCCTGTCCGTCCTCCGCTGTTCCGTTTCGGAGCGTGCAGGCTCTGCCGTCCTTCAGTGTAATGATTTTACGATAGTTCATCACAATTCCCTTCTGTTTCGGCGAAGAGCCGTATCATTCACTGTCTGACGCCGATCATTCGGCGGATCGTATCCGCATAGTCCTGCGCATGGTTGATGGAAAACTCCCCATGATAGAAGTCGCGGAAGCAATGAAGCTGACTGTCCGGAAGTGTTTTGCCGATCAACTCTGCAGAGCGTTTGATCTCGTTTGTCTCTCTGCCGCCATAGTACACATGCACGTTAGCGTCGCTGCTCTGGATCGAGTCTTTTAGCGCATAAGCGGTGCTCGATTTCATAAGGGCGATCATGTCGCTCTTTTTGATCTGGCAGGTGTCCCGGTAATAGTCTTCAAACAGTGACCGCTTGATGTGCAGGAATTGAAACTGCAGCCTGGCAAAGCTCCGATTCCGGATGAGCCCGTAGCTGCTGCCGAAAGCCGGAGCGATCAGGGCGTTTGTCAGCCGGGAGGGGATTGCCGCAGCGCTTTCGACCAGCGCATAGCTGCACAGCTCCCGGCGCTGTGAGAGCATCTCCAGCAGGATCTGCCCGCCCAGCGACAGACCTCCGATCAGCAGGACAGAGCCGCCGCAATGTGCGTCGATCCACGCGATGATTTCCGCCGCATTTTCCTCGATGCTTGTAAAAGGGTGGTCACTGCCCGCATGTCCGTCCAGAATCGGCAGGACGATATGGAATTCGTTTTTCAATATTTCCGCTGTTTCCCGGTAATTCCACCAGGACAGCCCACCGCCGTGCAGCAGCACAATCTTTTCCCGCTTCGCCTCTCCAAATTCACGAAATTGCATACCGCTCACCTCTCTCTGCGCGCAGATTTTGCAGTGCCTCGGCGTTGTTTTCCGCGATCACGCCGAGCTTCCCGCAGCTCTCCATCTCGCCACAACTCCCGCAGGTCTCCATGCCTCGCCCCATGGCACATTGACGGATCGGGCAGAGCGATTCGCAGTAGGGCGTCTTGACCCCGTCGATCCGGCAGCCGACGCAGTTTATCATTTCCGGCGTGATCTCCACGCCGTTCAGCTCGGACCACTCTTTCGCAACCTTTTGCCGTAAAGAATTGTCGTCATTCACGGTTGCACGGCGGGCTTCACAGCTCTCGCAGTCCAGTCCGCAATAGGCAATGTATTGTTTCATGGTCGATTACCTCCAATCATGGATAACGTAATAGGTCAGATCCCGTTCGACATCCAAATAGACCATTTCTTTTTCCACGAAATGGCTGTATTGCATGCCGCACTTCTCCATCACGCGGCGGGAGACCTCGTTTCCGGTGAAGAAGGACGCGTATACGGTATGAAGGCCCTTCTCCCGGAACAGTAATTCCAGGAAGCGATGAACGGCCTCCGTCGCATAGCCCCGGTTCCAGTACCCGGAGCCGATCCCGTATCCGATCTCACAGGAGCCGTCCTTCTCATCGAAGAAATTGATGATCCCGATGAGACGCCCGGTTTCTTTCAGTCGGATCGCAAACAGATCCTGTCTTCCCGGATAGGAGGAAAAGTCGAGTTCCTCCATCGTTTCCGCATAGCGGCAGATAAAGGTTTCCAGCACCTTTTTGTCGTGGGAAATGTTGATAAAATAGTCCTCTTTGTCGGATTCCTTGATGGAATCGAGGATCAGCCGTTCCGTCTCCATACACTCAAACCCCGCCGTTCACAATGGCCGCGTACTGCTCCTCCGGGATCATGGGGGCGCAGATCTCGGCGAGCAGAGCCGCGTCGATCCGGCCCGTCTCGGCGTATTGCTTTCCCGCCTGCTTCACAAGCGCCAGGCGCGGTTCGATCACAACAGCCGCCTCCGGTGCGTTGAACATGGGACTCTCCGGAACGGTGAGGATGGTATGGCTGCCGGGAAAACAGAGCTTGAACTGTGCGACCGCCGGTTCAAAGATGTGTCGGCTGTTGGGAAAGCCGCAGCCGCTGATCATCAGATAGCGCAGGTGAGAGTAGTCTGCCTGCCCGACGTGCTCGTACCGGTCGCCCACCTTCTGCATCGCCATGCCGGAGAGGGGAAGCGTGCGGTCCAGAAGCGCCTTCAGCGGTGCCGGCATTCCGTAGCAGTAGAGCGGGAAGCTCCAGATCAGCAGATCGCACGACAGGACCTCCTCCAGGATTTGCCGCATATCGTCATCGTGGACGCAGGTGCCGCCGTTTCTCATACAGGAAAAGCAGCCGGTGCAGGGTTCGATGTGCTTGTCGATCACATGGATCAACCGGATATCCTGATGAGCTGCTTCGTGCATCCCTTCCAAAAAGGCTCTGGTGATATGCATCGTGTCGCTTTTATCCCGCTTAGGACTGCCGTTCAGGACAAGAATTCTCATTTGTCATCCGCCTCTTTCTTGTTTTCTTCGCGCTCTTATTTCCGGCCCGCACACAGGAAACCGCGATCCATTATTTCTGCTATCGCTTCTCCAAAATCTTCATTTATCAGGCTTACCTTCTCGTCAGCATTGCTGAACGCCTCAAGGAACCATCTGTTCCATTGTTTTAGATCGCTGATCGTACAATCTCCCTTGATCTGCCTGGATTCTATTTTGGATTCTTGCCCGATGATTTCATCGAAGTGCGTTTCGATATACTTCTCCGTCATGGCAAGACAAATGAATGAAACAGAAGTCAGATAACTGCTATCAAAGTCCTTTCTCCAGTCAGGAGGAATGTAACAGCCTTCAACGATCAGATTTTGCTCATTCTCTATCGCTGTCTTAATCATCTCTCTGACGATCGGCCAAAGATACTCTGTCAGTTCATCGTCGTCCTCGGGTGTCAAATCCGTATTTCCACTTCGGATAAGCCCCATCTTCAAATGATCAATGGAAAGATACGGGTATTTGTATTTTTCAAGCAGCCGCTGTGCCAAAAGCGTTTTTCCGACATGGGATGCTCCTGTTATCATGATTACCATATCTACCTCGTCAATCCGGTTTTATTCTCCATAAACCTTTATAAAATGCCGACTGAAGGCCTCGATTTGTGCGATCGCTTCCTCCGTTTTCTCTGGCTCACGGTCGCAGAGATGGATAAGTGCAGAGATGGGGGTAGTGTACGCAAAAGCGAGCATGGCCGGATCGTCCCGGCGGATCAGTCTCCTTTCCATCATGCCGGTGAATACATGGGTAAACATTTCGGTGAGGCCGGTAAGAAAGTGCTTGGTTGCCAGTTCCCGCGCGCGCACGTCCCGGTACTGTTCCAGCGTCAGCACCTTGCGCGTCATGATGATTCTTTCATCATGGACCGTGAAGTGCACCATTCCCATGGTCATATCTACCAGCCCCTCCAGGGAATCCGGCACGGGCGGAAGATGCTCCGCCGAGCCGAAATGCTCTCCATAATAGGCGATCATCTCATCCAGCAGTGCATTCCAGATGGCTTCTTTGCTCTCGAAATGCTTATAGACCCCGGACTTCACAAGCCCGAGGGAGGCGCTCAGTTCACGGATGTTGGTCCCCGCATAGCCGTTTTTAGAAAACATCTCCAATGCCGCAGCAAGGATCCTTTCTTTTGTGTCGTTCGCCATACGTACCTCCAGATAAGTCGAGTGACCTTTCGTTCACCTATTATAGTGAACGAAAGGTCACTTGTCAAGTTCATTTCGTTGGTCTCAAGGAAACGGTTATTGTACTCGCCTTTTTCCTTTTCGGGCAGGCTATCAGAGTCAGAAACGCGCAGCACATGCGAAGCGAAAGCGACAGGTTTGGGGGAACAGGAAATGGCATGACCCAAAGATCATGCCATTTCTGAAAACGATAAAACATTCTTACGAGGGGTGCCCGAAAGGGCGTGCATTTTTATCCGATGCGGATATCTTCTGTTTTCACCTTTTCCCAGGAAAAGTCTTTGAGCAGCTCCTCGGGTCTTGTCGGCCCCTCCCGGTCCCGCAGGCCGCAGAGAAAGGCCAGCCTTCCCACCAGCGCCTCCGGGCTCGTTTCCCTGCGCAGCACCTGGGTGGAGAGGCTGCCCAGGCGTTTGGAGAGCTTGCCCTTTTCTTCCGTCAGCAGCGGCGCGTGGCAGTAGTCCGGCGCGGTTCCGCCCAGGGTCTCGATGAGCCATTTCTGCCTTGGTGAGGAGTCCAGCAGATCCCGGCCACGGACCACCCTCGTCACACCCATCTCCCAATCATCCACGCTGACGGCCAGTTGATAGGCAAACACCCCGTCCGAGCGGCATATCACGATATCGCCGCCCTCCCGGGCCGGATTCTGCCGCAGCAGACCATAGTGGCCGTCGGTGAGGCAGATCTCCCGATCCGGCATCCGCAGCTTCCAGGCCGGCCTCCTCGGATCTTGCGCGAAGCGGCGCGCCAGCTCCGCGGCGCTGAAATGCGCGCAGCGGCAGCCGGGGTCAAACTGTTCCTCCCCCGGCGCGGGGGCCGAGGCCGCCGCCAGCCGCTCCGCCCTGCTGCACCAGCAGGGATAGCAAAGGCCCTGTTCTTTCAGGAACGCAAAGGCCTCGGCATAGCGCGCGCTTCGCCTGCTCTGGGCATAGGCCGGATCCGGCCAGCCCTCATCCCAGTCCAGGCCCAGCCAGCGCAGATCCCCGGCCAGGGCGTCGATGTATTCCCGCTTGGATCTTGCCGGGTCCAGATCCTCCAGGCGGAAGATCAGCCTGCCGTTTTGGGCGCGGCAGTCCAGCCAGGCCAGCAGCATAGCCAGGAGGTTGCCCAGATGCAGATAGCCCGAGGGGCTGGGCGCAAAGCGCCCCACGACTGCTCTTTCCATCTCGTCTCTCGCTTAGGCCACTTTGAGCCCCGTGAGATAGCGGCGCATCATGTCATAGAGGTGATTGCCTGCCATCCGCCGGATGAAGCTGCGGGTGCGAAAGGTACCCAGGTGCAGCTCGCGCACAAAGGTCTCCCCCTCCACCGCCATGGAGACAAACACCGTCCCCACTTCGTGTACGCCGTCCCCGTCCGGCCCGGCAAGGCCGGTGACGCCGAGGCCGATGTCCGCCCCGGTGAGGGCCCGGACCCGCTCTGCCATCAGCCTTGCCACCGGCTCGCTGACAGCGCCGTTACCCTCGATCAGATCCAGGTCGATGCCCAGGAGTCTGGATTTCACTTCGTTGGTATAGGTGACGCAGCCGCCCAGGAACACAGCGCTGGCCCCCGGGATCTCGGTGATGCGCCGGGCCACGTCTCCGCCGGTGCAGCTCTCCGCCGCGGCGAAGGTCAGGCCCCGCTCCTTCAAGAGGGGCAGCACAGCCTCCTCGATGCACTCCACGTCCATGCCGTAGACATATTCGCCCAGCTTTTCCTTTACATGGGCGATCACCGGGGCCATCATGGTCTCGGCCTCTTCCTCGGTCTTCGCCTTGGCGGTGACCTTCAGCAGGCAGTCGCACTCCTTGGCGTAGGGCGCCATGGAGGGGTTGCGCATGGCGTTCATCTCCTCGGCAAAGAGATCGTCCACCGCGCTCTCCCCCATGCCGAAGATACGCACCGTGTGAGACAGGATCTGCTCCTCGGAGAGCTTTTTCAGATAGGGGATGCCGTATTCCCGGAACATGGGCACGCACTCGTTGGGCGGCCCCGGCAGCATGAGGACGATCTTGCCCTCCGCCTCAAAGGCACAGCCGGGGGCGGTGCCCCAGCGGTTGTGGAACACCGTGCATCCCTCCGGCAGCAGGGCCTGACTCAGATTGTTGGGCGTAAACTGCTTTCCTGTGCGGATGTACTCGTAAAGGCCCTCCCGCTCGGCGGCGTTTTCCACAAGCTTGAGGCCAAAGCTCTCCGCCAGCACCTGCTTGGTCAGATCGTCGCAGGTCGGCCCCAGGCCGCCGGTGGTGATGATCACGTCTGCCCTCTCTTTGGCAATGGCCACGCATTGCGCCAAACGCTCCGGGTTGTCCCCCACCACGGTCTGGTAGCGCACGTTCACCCCGATCCTGGAGAGCATCTCGGAGATGTCCCGGGTGTCGGTGTTGGTGATGTGACCCAGCAGCAGTTCGGTCCCCACGGAGAGGATCTCAGTGTTATAATCGCGCATTTACGTTTCCTCCAGGTCGAGAGTTACCCGCTCGATGCCCTGCAGGGCCTCGGCCACCAGGGCGTCCACATCCAGGGTGCTCTCGGCCTTCTCCACCTCGGCGACCGTAGGCCGGGTACGGGGATGCCGCGGGGTGAAAACCGTGCAGCAGTCCTCATAGGGAAGGATGGAGGTATCGAAGGTGCCGATCCTGCGGCTCATCTGCACGATCTCTTCCTTGTCCATGCCGATCAGCGGCTGCAGCACCGGCAGCTTCAGCACCGCCTGGGTGGAGGCCATGGCCTCCATGGTCTGGCTTGCCACCTGGCCCAGGTTCTCCCCGGTGACAATGGCGCGGGCGCCGTTAGAAAGGGCGATCCGCTCGGCAATGCGCATCATGAAGCGGCGCATGATGAGGGTGAAATACTCCTCCGGGCACTTGTCCCGGATCTCCTCCTGGATATGGGTAAAGGGCACCACCTCCAGGGTCATCTTGCCGCACCAGGCCGTCAGCAGTTTTGCCAGCTCAATGACCTTTTCCTTGGCCTGCTGGGAGGTGTAGGGGAAGGAGAAGAAGTGCACCGGAATGAGGCGCACGCCCCGCTTTGCGATCATGTAAGTGGAAACCGGGCTGTCGATACCGCCGGAGAGCAGGGTCACCGCAACGCCGTTGGAGCCCACGGGCATGCCGCCGGCGCCGTTCACCGGCTGGGCGTGGACATAGGCCGCCAGATCCCGGATCTCCAGGTTCACGATGAGCTCGGGCTCGTGCACGTCCACCTTACAGTTGGGATAGGCCTCGGCCAGCTCCCCGCCCACATACTGGCTCAGCTGGATGGAGGTCATGGGGAAACTCTTGTCACTGCGCTTGGACTCCACCTTGAAGCTTTTGGCCCGCAGCATGTCCTGGCGCAGGTAGTCGATGGCCAGTCTTGCAATGGCGTCCTTGTCCTTTTCGCAGGCGGCGGCCCGGCTGATCTTCACCACGCCGAAAATCTTCTGCACCGCCTCGAAGGCGGCGTCCAGATCGACGCCCTCCTCCAGGGCCTCCACATAGACGGTGGACTGCATGCACGTCACCTTGAATTTTCCGATGGGCACCAACCGGCGGCGGATATTGCCCATGAGCTTCTGTTCGAAGCCCTTGCGGTTGAGACCCTTCAGCACGATCTCACCCAGCTTGAGAAGAAGAATATCGTTCATAAGTACTCCTGTTGTAATCGTAATCTGGGATAGTTTACCCTATTTCTGCCCGAGAATCAAGCACTTTCGCAGTTCTCCGCCTTTTGGGAAAGAGAAAAAGCGCCTGTTTCCCACAGGCGCTTTTCTCTTCTTCGGGTTCTTCCGCTGCGGGCCCTCACATCAGCTTCCGGATAAAGGGGATCTTTTTTGCCAGCATCACCAGCGGGAAGCTTGTCGCAACCAGGATCAGAAACAGCAGCAGAAGACGCAGCAGCAGATCCATGTTCTCCGGGAGCAACCCCGTCTTCTCCACGATCCCGATAAGCATCGGGTGAACCAGATACACGCCCAGCGTGGCGTCAGAGAGGGCGGGCAGCAGTTTTCCGGACGGGGCGGGTCTGTCCTTCCAGGTGAGGAAGAAGCAGAGCATCGCGCTGGCCTGCAGGAAGGTGGTGACAGAGAAATAGTCAAACAGCATCCCATCCACATAGCCCTTCATCATGGAGGATTCGATGTTCACCGCGGCGGCCAACACCGACACCAAAAGCCACACCGGCGGCGCGATCCAGCGCAGCATCTTGGGCATGGGATGGGCGTCCAGCCATGCTCCCCAGATCGCATAGCCCACATAGAGGAAAAAGTCCCTGTAAAACACCCTTGTCAGCTGAAACAGCTTGCTGTCCGGGGAAAAGCAGAAGCCGACGGTGGTATAGAGGACCGGATAGGCCAGAATCAGCAGCAGCGGATACACCGGGTCCAGCTTCTTTCCGTGGAGCACACTGTGGGCCAGCGGCAGCGCCAGTGTGCACATCACCATGGCCGGCAGGAACCAGAGATGATAATGGCCCTGGATCCAAAGGCCCAGCAGATCGTCTGCGGTGCTGACCTGCCCCACGGCGAGCCTCCCCAGCAGATAGATGGCCGACCAGATAAAATACAGCGCGGTCAGGCGAAGGGCCCTTGGCAAAACCGTCTTTTTCAGATCCAGCTCTTCCCTTCTCAGGAACAGGATGCCGCTGATCATGAAAAACAGCGGGACGGCTCCGCGCAGCGCGGAGGCCAGGAACATGGCAGCGGAGAAGTGATCCGTGAACGAGAAAGAACCGCTCACGGTATGGATGAGAATCACCGAAATGCAGGCGGTGATCCGGCACAGATCCAGCTCCGTTCTTCTCATGCTTCTTGTCCTCCTTTCTTTTCAGCTGCTTGCGAAACTCCGGTTTCGCATGCCACTTTCTCAGTTGTCTCCAAAATCAAAGCTGCGGTACTGGATCGCCTCCGCGATGTGCTCCGGGGCGATGCTCTCGCTTCCGGCCAGATCCGCGATGGTCCGTGCCACCCGCAGGATCCGGTCATAGCTTCTGGCGGAGAGGCCCAGGGCCTCGAAGGCGTCCTTCATCAGCTTGTCGCTCTCCGCGTCCAGCGCACAGCAGCTGCGCATGTCCTTCACGTCCATCCGGGCGTTTACCAGGGTACTGTCCTTGCCGAAGCGGCGGCGCTGGATCTCCCGGGCAGCGTCCACCCGCTTTTTGATCTCCGCCGAGGGCTCGGCAGGCGCCCGGTTTTTCAGCTCCTCATACTCCAGGGCCGGCACCTCCACGATCAAATCGATCCGATCCAGCAGCGGACCGGAGATCCGGCTGTGGTAGCGGCGCACCTCCTGGGGCGTACAGCGGCAGCGGCCGGAGGGGTGTCCATACCAGCCGCATTTGCAGGGATTCATAGCGCAGACAAGCATGAAGCGGCTGGGAAAGGTCACCGTGGCAGCTGCCCGGGAGACGGTCACTTCTCCGTCCTCCAGAGGCTGGCGCATGACCTCCAGCACGTCGGAGCGGAACTCCGGCAGCTCGTCCAGGAACAGCACGCCCAGATGGGCGATGCTCAGCTGGCCGGGTCTGGGGATGGTGCCGCCGCCGGCAAGCCCCGCCATAGAAACGGTGTGATGGGGCGCGCAGAAGGGCCGGGAGGCCACGATGGGCCGCTTCCGGCTGGTAAGTCCCGCCACCGAGTGGATCTCCGTGGCTTCGATCATCTCCCGCCGGCTCATATCGGGCAGGATGCCGGGCAGACGCTTTGCCATCATGCTCTTGCCGGCTCCCGGCGGTCCCACCAGCAGGATGTTGTGTCCTCCTGCCGCGGCGATCTCCATGGCCCGCTTCACGCTCTCCTGCCCTTTCACATCCGCAAAATCCGGAAGTCCCAGGCGGGAGTCCTCCGGTCTGGGCGGCTGGGCAGGCTCCAGACTCTCCTCGCCCTTCAAATGGCGCAGAAGCTGGGCCACGTTCTCCACCGGGTAAACGGTGATCTCATCGGCAAAGGCGGCCTCGGAGGCGTTCTCCGCCGGCACATACAAGGTCCGGATTCCCTCCCGCTGGGCGGCGATGGCCATGGGCAGGGCGCCCATGATGGGCCGCAGCTCTCCCGTGAGGGAAAGCTCCCCCAGAAAGGCGCAGTCCTCGCCGGGTCTTTTGATCTCGCCCGTGGCGGCCAGGATCCCTATCAGCATGGGCAGATCATAGAGGGTGCCTGCCTTTTTCTTGTCCGCGGGAGCCAGGTTCACGGTCATGCGGCTCACCGGAAAGCGAAAGCCGTTGTTTTTTACGGCGGAGCGCACCCGCTCCCGACTCTCCTTTACCGCCGCGTCCGGCAGCCCAACGATGTCGAAGGCCGGCAGGCCGTTGGAGATGTCCACCTCCACCGTCACGCCGTAGCCGCCGATCCCGCTGATGCCCAGACTCTTCACCCGTGCAAACATGCTTCCGCCGCCTTTCGTTTTTGCTCACGCAGTCTGCTTCCCCACCCCGTGGGAAGCAGTCCAAGCAGCCTGAGCAGCGTTCCGCCGCTCTTTTTCGCTGTTTTATTATCATACCACGCCCGGTGGGATCCGGCAACTGAAAAAAACGGGCATCCTCCCGGATACCCGTTTTACCTGCCGGGGTCTGCTCAGATCCCGGAATATTCGTAGACGACGCGCTGGTAATTCGGTGCTTCGTAATACACGAGATAGCCCTTGTCATCGAAGCGAAACAGCGGTGAATCCCAGGAATCCTCGTATTGGATCAGCTCTGTCAGTGTGCCGTCAACCCCCGTCTGCGCCTGATAGGAATACTCTGTGACGCTCACTTCCCCGTTTGCGCTTTTGTACTCCTGTCTGATCGGCAGCCCGTCCTCATTCCGCGTGATCGTCGCATAGGGGCGCGCCTGCTCGTAGGTCTGCCTGATCCAGTTTGCGGGAACAGCCGTCTGCAGATCACACTTCACTTCCCGGAAGCTCTCGCCGTTCCGGACCTCCCGGAAGATGTACTCCTCCGGATCCTCTCCGTATTCGTACTCCAGGACGGTATCCTCCGCCACCCGGTCCCAGATCATGCGGCCCTGTTCATCGAACCTTGCTTCCCCGGAGGCGATCCGCTTTCCGCTTGTATCGAAATAGCTCAGCGTTCCCACGAGCACGCCGCTCTCGTCATATTGGAATTCCGTCACCAGATCCAGCGCGCCGCTGCCCTCCTGCACCACGATGCGCTCCAGTCTTTGGGTCCCGTTGGGCGTCGGCACCGGTACGCCGCAGTAAGACTCCGCCAGAACCGGATAGTATTCCGCCAGCGCGTTCTGGTTTTCCCGGCGCTTTGCCATCTCCGCCGGATCTACCTCTTCCTTGACCTGAATCGTCTCATATTCGTATTCCGTGATACGATCCGTGAAGGCCGGCTCCAGGGTCACCGCGGAGGGAAGGATCGCATAGAAGGTTCGCCGCAGGGGATTTCCATTCTCATCAAAACGGATGGGATACATTCTCCCGCTGCCATCGGCGAATATGCCCTTATCCGTGTCCCCTTCGGCTGTGCATTCAAATCTTCCGTTCTGGCCCTCTGTCCAGGTGTAGGTGGTGTCTTTGCCGGGATTGCCGTTCACGCTGCGTCTCTCCGCGATCAGACGGAGGGCGTCGTCATACTCCAGCGTTGTCTCCTCGGTCCTGTCGCCGCTCTCGCGCACCACCCTCTCCAGCTGTCCGTCTTCCCGGTAAGTGTAGCGATACTCGGTAACGGCGCCTTTCTCCGTTTTTTTGCCGGATATCATGCGCTTATCCCCGTCATACTGCATCTCCAGTTCCGTCTGGATCTCGGTCACATCGGTGAGGGGCGCCTTGGACGCCTCCCCCCTTGCATAGCTCATGGTGATGGGGTTGTTGTCATCGTCGTATTCCCAGCGGTACTCCTCCACAAACAGCTTCCCGGAAAATTCATTGACGTTCTCCTCGTGCAGCAGCGTGCAGCAGCCGTCTTCATTGTATTCACGCACGCTGACAAGGGGCTCCTCGAAGCTGTAGGCGCTGAACATGCCTGCTACAATATTGGATACCGTCTCCTGACGCTTCAGCACCCCGTTGGGGTGGTACTCCTGGGTAACGGTCTCCGTGTGCTCCCCATTTTCCTTCCAGACGCGGTCGATCTTCACAACATGACCGTCCTCGAAGCTCGCGGTATCCATCGTGGAAAAGCTGCTGCCGTTCATCAGGTTATACGTCATCCCGTTGGGGGCCGTCACCGTGACCAGTTCCCCGGCCTCATTGCGCAGGATCTCATAGCCCTCGTCCGATTTGTCAAATTCCTCCGCATAGTCCGCCGCTTCCAGGAAGCTCCGGGTCTCCTCATCCACAAAGCGCACGGTTTCCGCGGCGACAGCGCCGAACGCATCGTAGCTGTACTCGGTGACCTTCTCCTGTCCTGGCCACAGAGGGCCGAAAACAGAAAGGGCGTATTCGGTCTGGCCCTCCTCGATCTTTCTCGCAAGCCTGGTTTCTGATTTTGTGACATATAGCTTTTCCGGCTCCTGCTTCGCCTGGGCTTCCGTCTTTTCCCCTTCCGGCACAGTCTCCCCGCCGGATGCCTGCGGCGCCGCTGCGGGCGTGGTATTGTTGCAGCCGCCCAGCGGCAGAAGCATGCACAGCATCAACAGTACAGCGATCCACTTCTTCATCAGGTTCTCCCCCTTTGCGTCTCTTCGGCACGGGCCGGCTGCTTTCCTTCGGGGCCGGGCCGCCCTTCCGCGATTCGGATTCCGTTTGGTTCCATTATAAAAAAGAAGCTGCCCGAAAGCAAGCCTGACAAAAACAGCGATCAGGCACCGGCAGGTCCATGGGATTGCCGGTGTCTGATCGCTGTATTCTCTCTCGGATCATTCCTCTGCCGTCACCCGGATGTGCAGCTCGTCCAGCTGCTTCTGGGTCACTTCGGAGGGCGCGCCCATCATGATATCCTGGGCGTTCTTGTTCATGGGGAAGGGAATAACCTCGCGAATGGAGTCCTCCCCGGCCAGCAGCATGACCATGCGGTCCACGCCCGGGGCGATGCCCGCGTGAGGAGGAGCACCGTAGCAGAAGGCGTTGTACATGGCGGGGAACTTGGCCTTCACGTCCTCTTCGCCCAGACGCACCATCTCAAAGGCCTTCACCATGATCTCGGGATCATGGTTCCGGACAGCGCCGGAGGAGAGCTCCACACCGTTGCAGACCAGGTCGTACTGGTCGGCGGTGATGGTGAGGGGATCGATCTCGCCCCGCTCGGCCTTCAGCAGGACCTCCAGTCCGCCGGAGGGCATGGAGAAGGGATTGTGGCAGAATTCCAGCTCGCCGCTCTCTTCCCCGATCTCGTACATGGGGAAGTCCACGATCCAGCAGAACTCGTACCGCTCCTTGTCCATATGGCCGGGCACCGCGGCGCCCAGCATCTTGCGCAGTACGCCCGCGGTCTTCACGGCCTGGTCGTGCTTGCCGGCGGCAAAGCCCACCAGGTAACCGTCCGCCAGAGCCAGCTTCTCAATGAGGGTGGCGGCCCGGTCGTTCAGGAACTTGGCAACGCCGCCCACGAAGGCGCCGTTTTCCACCTTGGTCCAGTATGGCTTGGCGCCGGACTGCACCTCCACGTCGGCGCAGAGCTTGTCGATCTGCTTGCGCGTGAGCTCGCAGCCGGACACGGCAATGGCCTTCACGGTGTTCCCCTCGGCAAAGGGCGGGAATTCCGTGCCCCGGGTCAGCTCCGTCACGTCCTGCACGGTCAGGTCGATGCGCAGATCCGGCTTATCGGAGCCGTAGGTCTCCATGGCTTCCTTGTAAGGAATGCGTTTGAAGGGGGCGGAGGAGGCGATATCATAGGTGCCGTACTTGGCAAAGATAGGCGGCAGCACGTCCTCCAGCACGGCGAACACGTCCTCCTGGCTGGCAAAGGCCATCTCCATATCCAGCTGGTAGAACTCGCCTGGGCTGCGGTCGCCGCGGGCGTCCTCATCCCGGAAGCAGGGGGCGATCTGGAAATAGCGGTCAAAGCCGGAGGTCATCAGCAGCTGCTTGAACTGCTGGGGCGCCTGGGGCAGGGCGTAGAACTTGCCGGGGTGCTTGCGGGCGGGCACCAGATAGTCTCTCGCGCCCTCGGGAGAGGAGGCAGTCAGGATAGGGGTGGTGATCTCCAGGAATCCGTGCTCGGTCATGGCCTGACGCAGGGCGGAGACCACGTTGCAGCGCAGGATGATGTTCTTCTTTACCGCGGGGTTGCGCAGGTCCAGGTAACGGTATTTGAGGCGCTGGGTCTCATCGGCGTCCCGGCTGCGGTTGATTTCAAAGGGCAGTTCGTTATAGCGGCAGCGGCCAAGGACCTCCACCTTTTCGGGGACGATTTCAATGTCGCCGGTGGGCTGCTTGGGATTCTTGCTGGCCCGCTCCCGGACCACGCCTTCCACGGACACCGTGGATTCCTTGTTGATGGCCTTGAAGGCGGCCACCATCTCCTCGGTCTCCGCCACCACCTGGGTGGTGCCGTAAAAGTCCCGGACCACCACAAAGCCCAGGTTGCTGCCCACCACGCGGAGGTTTTCCATCCAGCCGACGATCTTCACCTGCTGACCGACATTCTCCAGCCGGAGTTCCCCGCAGGTATGGGTACGATTTTGTGTCATATTACAATCTCCTTCCTTGTTGGCTCCCTTGCCTAAAGGGGGCTGTCAGCCGTCAGGCTGACTGGGGGATTCTCCTTCCTTATAGGCCCCCCTGCCTAAGGGGAGCTGTCTGACGCCGTCTCACACAAGGCGGCAGACTGAGGGGTCTCCTTCTTATAGCCTTCCCCTGCTATCGCGAGGAAGGCGGGCGGCTGATAGCCGCCCCTACACTTATTCTTTTATAATCGCGCCGCTGTTGCGCTCGTCGACGCACTTGCGGATGTAGGCCGCGGCCTCGTCGCTCTTCATGCGCTTCTGCTCGCCGGTACGCATGTCCTTTACGGACATCTCCCCCGCGGCGATCTCATCCTCGCCCAGCAGCACCGCGAAGGGCACACCGATCTTGTCGGCATAGCCGATCTTGGCCTTGAACTTGCGCTTTTCGCCATAGAGCTGGGTGCGGACGCCGCCCTGGCGCAGGGCAGTTGCGGCGGCCACAGCGGGCCCCACTTCCTCGGTCATGGGGATCACCAGCGCGTCACATGGGGAAGTCACCAGTTCCTCGGACAAAAGCCCCTGCTCGTTCAGCACATAAAACAGCCTCGTAAGACCGATGGAGATGCCCACGCCGGGGAGCTGCTTGTCGGTATAATACTCCGCCAGGTTGTCATAGCGGCCGCCGGAGCAGACAGAGCCGATCTCCGGGTGCTCGGTCATCTCCGTCTCATAGACGGTGCCGGTGTAGTAATCCAGGCCCCGGGCAATGGTCAGGTCGATGGCGAAATTCTCCTCCGGCACGCCGAAGTCCTTCAGATACTTCGTCACCGTGTTCAGCTCCTCCAGGCCCTGGTCAAAGGTGGGATCCATCCCCCGGTAGTCCTCCAGCCGGGAGAGCACATAGGCGTTGTCCCCTTGGATGGCCATAAAATCCAGCACGTTTTCGGACTTGTCGGGCAGCATTTTCACCTCGTCGATGAGAAGCTGCTTGACCTTGTGGGGGCCGATCTTGTCCAGCTTATCCACGGTGCGCATGATCTCCCCGGCCTTCTCGCTCATGCCGTTCATGGCGTAGAAGCCGTTGAGGATCTTGCGGTTATTGACCTTGATCTTGAATTTGCGGATGCCCAGCTTCGTAAAAGTGCTGTAGATCACCGCCGGGATTTCCGCCTCGTTCAGGATGTCCAGCTTCCCGTCGCCGATCACGTCGATATCCGCCTGGTAAAACTCCCGGAAGCGGCCCCGCTGGGCCCGCTCGCCCCGGTAGACCTTGCCGATCTGGTAGCGCCGGAAGGGGAAGGAAAGCTCGCCGTAGTGGGCTGCCACATACTTGGCCAGGGGCACCGTCAGATCAAAGCGCAGGGCCAGATCGCTGTCCCCCTTCTGGAAGCGGTAGATTTGTTTTTCCGTCTCGCCGCCTCCCTTGGCCAGCAGCACTTCCGCCGATTCGATCACCGGCGTGTCCAGCGGTGTGAAGCCGAAGAGGGAGTAGCTCTCCCGCAGGGCCTGCATCATCCGCTCCATTTTCATCTGATCCCGGGGAGCCAGCTCCATAAAGCCGGAGAGGGTCCGGGGTGCGACTTTTGCCATATAAGAAAACTCCTATCCTACAAATGTGTAGGGGCGGCTATCAGCCGCCCGCTCACTGTTTGATGTTTTACCCTGGGGGGAGCAGACTGTCCCCACGGATTTTTCAGCGCTTCTGGGGATTGACAATGTTGCGCCAATCCAGATCGCCCCGGCGCAGGCCCTGCACCAGCACCTCCGCCGTGGCGGCGTTGGTGGCAAAGGGGATCTGATACTGGTCGCAGAGGCGCTCCACCTTGTTGATATCGTCAAAGCCCTTGGGATTGGCCGGGTCGCAGAAGAACAGCACCAGGTCGATCTCGTTGAAGGAGATCCTGGCCCCGATCTGCTGGGAACCGCCCTGATCCGCATGGAGGTACAGGGTGATGGGCAGACCCGTGGCCTCGGAGACCAGTTTGCCTGTCACATGGGTAGCGCAGAGGTTATGCTCTGCCAAAATTCCGCAGTAGGCAATGCAGAACTGGACCATCAATTCTTTCTTCCGATCATGCGCCATTAAGGCAATGTTCATGCGATTCAACTCCTCGTTGAAATATTTATCATGTCATTATATCCTGTTTTTTCCTGATACGCAATCTTTTTTTGTGCATCCGCAGCAGGTTTCTTTCAAATCAGCGCAGCAGGCTCATCTCCGACTCGGAGGTGTCCTTGTAGCTCTTGATGTTGATATACGCGTCCATGATCTGGCGGGCCATAAACTGGACGCTGGCGCCGCTGCCGCCGCGCTCCACCACGATCACAATGGCGACCTCGGGATTGTCATAGGGAGCATAGCACATAAAAATACCGTCGTTGGTGATCTTCTCACCCTTCTGGGCCGTTCCGGTCTTGCCGGCCACTTCCCAGGCGCAGTCCACCCAGTTTTCGCAGTTGGGAGCATTGGCCGCCCAGTCGTGAAGCACCAGATACATGCCCTCGTGGACAGCGGCCCAGTTATACTCGGCGGATTCCACGGTGCTCATCACTTCCGGTTCCCGCTCGTAAAGCTTTTCGCTGTAGTCAAAGCTGCGGATGGCCTTCAGCACGGAGGCGGAATACCGGGTGCCGGAGTTTGCCACGGTGGCGCAGTACTCGGCGATCTGCAGGGGGGAGAAAATGCTGTCGGACTGGCCGATGGCGGCCTGCATCGTATCACCGATGTGCCACTCATCGTCCACGTAGTAGTGGTGGGTTTCCTCGCTGGACATGTTGCCCACCGTCTCCACCAGCTCGATGCCGGTGGGAACACCCAGGCCGAAGAGGTGGGCGTATTTGCCCATGGTGGTAACGCCCAGGTCGTGACCTACAGAGTAGAAGAAGTAATTGCAGGAGTCCCGGATGGCCTCGGTGACGTTGTCGTTGCCGTGGGTATAATGCTCCGGCGCCATGGCGTTCCAGATCCAGCACTCAGGGGCGTAGCCCTCGGCCGCGTACTTGGTGAACACGCCCTCGCACTTGGTCCTGGTCTCGGTGTTGAACTCGATGCTGGTGTCGGTGAGGGCTGCCATGGCCACGCAGGGCTTGAAGGTGGAGCCCGGGGCGTAGGCGCCCATCAGCGCCCGGTTGAAGAGAGGCGCGTTGGGGGTCTCCATCAGCTCGGAGTACTTCTCTATGATGGTGGAGACGTCATAGGTGGGCCAGCTGGCAATGGCCAGGGGCTCTCCGGTGCGCACATCCACCACCACGGCGGCGGCGCCGGTGATCTCGTCCTTCATCTCCGGGTCATAGTCGCCGCGGGCAATGCCCTCAGCGCGGGTCTGACGCCGGTCCTTGATGAGCACGTTTTCCACGCCGTTTGCCAGGATGCGTTCCACCTGCTCCTGCAGGGCAATGTCAATGGTGAGGTAGATGTGGTTTCCGGGCACCGGTTCCTTGAGGTACACCGTGCTCAGCACCGTGCCGGAGGGGTTGCGGGTTTCCACCACCTCGCCGTCCTGGCCGTGCAGATATTCCTCAAAGGCGTATTCGATGCCGTCCTTGCCCACATAGGCGTTGGTGGCATAGTTCAGCAGAGAGTAGCGCTCGTACTCCTCCTGGGTCATGAGTCCGGTGTAGCCCAGCAGGTGGGCGGCGTATTCCGTGCCGTATTCCCGCATGTAGGCCCGCTCGATCTCGATGCCGGGGAGCTTGTTTTCCATGATGGAGGCGATCAGCTGCATGCTGGCGTCTTCGACGAACATGTAGTCGGCAGTGTTGATGGCGTAGCGCACGTTGATGGAATAGCGCACGCCCGCGATCACGCGCATCTCCTCGGCGGAATAGCTGTTGTCGATGTCATAGCGGGTGCGCATGTAGCTCAGCAGTTCCACGGCGTTGGGGTTGTCCGGCAGGATCTTCTCCCTGGCCTTGTCCTTGAAATAGGCCTGCAGCATGGTCCGCTCGATATCGGTCATGTCCTCCTTGTACTCGAAGGGAGGCGTCATGGAGATGGGCAGATCGTCGGTATAGCTGTCGCCGTAGCCCTGCACCATGTTCACAAGCTCCAGGATGACGGCGTTGGGGTCGTCATTGGCAAAGAGCTTGGTGGTGTCGATCTTCAGGTTGTAGCACTCCTTGTTGCTCACCAGCACCCGTCCGTAGCGGTCCAGGATGTTGCCTCTTGCGGCGGTGACGGTGCGTTTTTCGGTGCTGGTCTCCTTGCTGCGGTTATAGTACTCCTCGCCCTGAACGATCTGCAGATTATAGAGGAAGGCCAGATAGATCACCATGATCAAGGCAAACAGCACGCCCATGGCAACCACCCGACTGGGTTTGATAGATTTGTTCATTGCAATAATATCTCCTTATAGGCCCCCCTGCTAAGGGGAGCTGTCCGCGAAGCGGACTGAGGGGTCTTTCTCCTTGTAGGCTCCCCCGCTAAGGGGAATTGCGGGTTCCCGCCGCCGGTGGCGGAAGAAGGGAACCCGGAATTTCCGCAGCGGTCGAAAAACGCAAGGAATTGCGGCCTGCCGCTGCCAGTGGCAGATGCAGGCGGGCCGCAATTTCCGCAGCCGCGCCATTGGCGGGCCGTAGCGAAGCAGGCCCGGGAATGGCAATTGCGGCAAGGTGGACAAGCGTAAGCCCGCAGCGTTTTTCGGGCACCGCAAGGCGGAAGCTGTCTGACGCCGTCTCACGCCCTAAAGGACTTGTTGCGCGTCGCAAGGCGGCAGACTGAGGGGTCTCTTGAGGGAATAGGGAACAGCGAATAGGGAACAAGAATGGTATCGCCTTCGGCGATGATTCGAATTCTCAACTCGCCACAATTCCGAATTCCGAACTCCGAATTCCGAATTGTCTTCAGCTCTCTCCCTTGCTGACCGGAGCGAAGCGGCTCCAGCGGGCCGGGAAAATGTAGGCCAACGCCGCCAGCGGCAGGGACCACAGGGTCTGCAGCAGCGCCGTGGAGAGCATGGCGCCGGAAAAGCCGTCCATGGTCGAGGTGTGCAGCATCTGTCCCAGGGCCGTGATGGCAAGGCCCAGGAGCGCCGCGCCCATATAGGCAAAGAAACGGCGGTTGATGAAAAACTGGGCGATAAAGCCCGCAGCAAAGGCCAGCGCCGGGAACAGCAGCGTGAAGAGCACGGTGTTCTCCACAAAGGCCATGTCCGCGAAATAGCCCAGTACCAGACTGTACAGCACCCCGCCAATGGGCCCTTCAAACATGCCCAGAGCCACCGCCGCAGCGGGAAGCGCATAGGGGCAGATCCCCGCGATCCGGAAGCGGGAGAGCAGCATGGTCTGCACCAGGAGGCAGAGGAAGATGTAGAGCGCATTTTTCAGCACCTGCTTCCACTCCACCTTGGGCATCATGTAGCGGATCAAAAATTCTCGTAAGCTCATTCTACCACAGTAAAGTCCTTGATGATGAAAACCTGCACCAGGGTGTCCAGCTCGCACTGGGGCACCACGATGCCGTACTCGATCTGGCCGCCGGCCTCGGTCTGCACATTGGAAATGGTGCCGATGACAAGGCCAGCCGGAAAGGCGCCGCCGGAGCCGGAGGTCAGCACCTCGTCGCCTTCAAAGATTTGGGCGCCGTCGGCCAGGAAGGTGAGCTTTGCTGTCTTGTTCTTCATCATGGCGTATTCGCCCACCACCATGCCGGAGGAGCCGGAAGAGCCAACGTAGCCGCCCACGCTCATATCCACGTCGATGAGGGTGCTGACGGTGGCCCAGGTCTCGCCCAGCTCCGTCACCTGCCCCACCAGGGCGCCGTACTCGGTGATCACCGGGTCGCCCAGCTCGATGCCGCTGGTCCTGCCCTTGCTGATGGTGAAGGAGGAGGACCAGTTGGAGGCGGACCAGAGCACCACCTTGGCAGATTCCAGCACATAGTCGGTGTGCTTCTGCCGCAGCAGCAGGGCCTCCCGCAGGCGCACGTTCTCCTCGGAGGCCTCGATGCCGTCGCGGGCGGACTGCTGGGCTTCTGCCAGTTGGGTCCGCAGAGACTCGTTCTCCGCCATCAGGGAGTCGTACTCATACAGATAGCCGTATATGGTGTTGAACCAGTTGACCGTGGAACTCAGCACCTTCTGCATGGGGGCGGCTACGATGCCTGTCACGTTCTGCACCAGGCCGATGCCGCTTCTGGTAGCGGCGCCCAGCAGGATCAGAAAGACGGAGGCCGCCACGATGATGCCCATGCGCACCCCGTATTTTTTCAGATATTCTTTCAAAGGATGTTCACTCCCTGCTCTTTCAGCATCTTCCCCAGTCTGCACAGGGGGAGGCCCATCACGTTAAAGAAGTCGCCCTCGATGTGCTCCACGAAGAGCGCTCCCCTGCCCTGGGCCCCGTAGGCGCCGGCCTTGTCCATGGGTTCGCCGGTGGCGATGTAGCGGCGGATCTCCTCTTCCTCCAGTTTACGAAAGCGCACAAGGCTGCGCTCAAACTGGCTGATGCACCGCTCGCCCCGGATCACCGTCACTCCGGTGTAGACCTCGTGACAGTCACCGGAGAGGCGGCGCAGCATGCGGGCCGCGTGCTCCTCGTCATGGGGCTTTCCGTAGGCCCCGCCGTCCACCCACACGATGGTGTCCGCGCCGATGATCACGTCATCGGGATCACAGCGCGCCGCCACTTCCCAGGCCTTGGCATGGGAAAGGGCCATCACCAGCTCTCCGGGAGAGGCGTGCTTCGGGGGGATCTCCTCCCCTTTTGCGGGCAGGATTTTCAAATTCGGTACCTCCAGCATCTTCATCAGCTCTTTCCGCCGCGGAGAAGAGGAGGCAAGTACGATATGCATGTTCTTAAGCTCTCCTTGTCTCTGTAGGGGCGGCTATCAGCCGCCCGTTCATCACAAGCGTTTTTCAGCGGGCGGCTAATAGCCGCCCCTACGGTTATTATTCCACTCCTCTATAGTACAGTCCCCTTGTCAGCACGTTGGGCCGGTAGTCGCTGAGTCCCAGATGGCCCTTGGCCACCTCCACGCACTCCCGTCCGCTCTCGTTGGTGAAGAGAAGCCGGAGGCCCCAGGCGCCGGTAGCGTAGAGGTCTTCCTTCTTGTCCGCGAGATACAGCTTGTGGGCGTTATAGATCACCGTTCTGTCGCCATAGTCTCTTGCCACCGGGAAGACTGAGCCCATCCTGTCGGCCAGCTGGGCGGTATCCTGCACGGTGGTCTTCACCAGGCTCTGCTCCGAGATCATCAGCGGCAGCCGCCCGTAGATGATGATCTCCGTATCCAGAGGCTTTGGCATATCCCGGATCTGGCTCAGCCGCAGTTCGAAGGACGCGGTGGCGGAGAGGAAGCCCGCCTCCCGCAGCATTTCCAGGCTCATGGCGTTGAAGGCGTTCAGGCCGAAATCGCCCCGGATCTTCATCCCAGCCTTTTTGGCCAGGAACACATGGCCCAGGTTACCCACCAGCGCTTCCCGGACGCCCTCGTCAAAGAGCTGCTCCAGCGCGGCGTAGACCTCCGGGCTCTGCTGATCGGTGATAACCCTGGGCAGCACCGCCACAGGCGTTGCCCCCTTTTCCACAAAAGGCACCACCAGCTCCGGCCGCTTTGCCATGAGCAGGGCAGGCACATAGAGGTAATCCGGCTTCAGCTCGGCAAGCTCGGGTAAAAGCTGATCCTCGCAGCGCACCTGGAAAATGATCTTCGGGTCCGCCACGCTCCCCAGGTTCTTCGGCATGGCGGGCATCCGTCCCACCCGTCTCGTGGGAGGCGCGGCCCGACGCTCAGAGAGTTCGGAGATGAGCTTTCTGCGCAGCTCGTTGACCTCCGAGGCGGGCAGGAACAGGCCCGGCTCTGCCTTGGCCCGGTTCTCCACGCAGGTATAAGGAGTGCCGCCGGTCTTGAACATCTGCTCGGTGAGATAGCCCTCGGTCAGGCCCTGGCGCTTGGCCCGCTCGGGCACCGGCCCGAAGGCCACCGCCCGGTTGCCCTCATCGTCAAAGGCGATGGCCTTGGCAGGCTCGCCCTTTTCCACCACGGTATAAAAGTGCACCGGCACCCGCCGCAGCTCTCCGTCCGCATAGGCCTTGCGGGCAGTGGTGAACACGGCCTCGTCGGCCTTGTCCGTTTCGCTGCGCACGCCGAACATGTCCTTCTTGTCGCCGTTGAAGTAGCCCTGGGTGAAGCCCTGGCGGGAGAAGGCCTTCTCCAGAAGCTCCATCTCCTCGGCGGTGGGCTTGCGGTGCTCCCGCAGGGCCTTGCTGTAGATCCCGGTGACGATGGCGGTGTATTCCGGCCGCTTCATCCGTCCCTCGATCTTCAGGCAGGCCACCCCCGCCTCCTCCAGCTCCTGCAGCCGATCGGCCAGGCAGCTGTCCTTCAGGCTCAGGGGATACTCGTCCACACTCCCGGTGAGGGAGTAGGCCATCCGGCAGGGCTGGGCGCACATACCCCGGTTGCCGCTGCGCCGCCCGATGAGGGCGGACATGTAGCACTGGCCGGAGTGGCAGAAGCACAGCGCGCCGTGGCAGAAGACCTCCGTCTCGATGCTGGCGTGTTTTGTAATAAAGCGGATCTGCTCCAGGCTCAGCTCCCGGGCCAGCACCGCTCTCGTCAGGCCAAGCTCCGCCGCCGCTTCCACGCCGGCAAGATTATGTAAACTCATTTGGGTGCTGGCATGGAGGGGAATGTCCGGCAGCACCGCCCGGATGGCCCGGATCAGGCCCAGGTCCTGGATGATGATGCCGTCTGCCCCCAGATCGGAGGCCAGCTTTGCCGCCTGCACCGCGGGCTCGATCTCCCGGTCGTTCACAAGGGTATTCAGCGTCACATAGACCTTGCAGCCCCGGATACGGCAGTAGCGCACGGCCTTTTCAAATTCCTCGTCGGTAAAATTCCGGGCGCCGCGGCGGGCGTTGAAATTCCCCATTCCCAGATATACGGCGTCCGCCCCGTTCTGTACGGCGGCGATCACCGATTCCGGCGATCCCGCCGGCGCAAGAAGCTCGATCATATCTCTGTCTCCTTCAGGCGGGCAGGAGCGCTCCTCCGCCTGTTCAAAAACCCTGTGGGCATAATTTCGCTATAATATAGTTTATTATATCACATCTCTCCCCCTTGCGACAAGATGATTTTGATGGTATAATGTTCCCCCGTCGGAAATATTCTGTTAATTTTTCTTAAGTGCGCGAGAGGAAACGATCCATGCCGGAGAAGCCAGCGGAAAACTGCATATCGAGCGCCGTACTGGACAAGCTCATCGCCGCCCATGACGGGGACGTGTCCCTGCTCTGGCTTTATCGGCAGCGTTACGGCGCGCTGGACGAGGAGCAGGCTGCCCAGGCGCTCTGCCGCACCCTGCAGGAGATCCGCGCCGCGGAGGAAAAGCTCCGCCGGATGGAGCTTCTCCCGGAGGGCGGCGCCCCCGCCCTGCGTCAGCCGCCGGAGCCGGACGCGCCGGAGGAACTGCCCCAGTACACTGCCGGGGAGATCTCCCGCCGCTCCGCCGGCAACAGCGCTCTCTCCGCCGTCTATGCCGAGGCCGCCCAGGTCATGGGCCGCGCCCTCAGCAGCAACGACCTGCGGGTGCTCTTCGGGATCTACGACCATCTCTCCCTGCCGCCGGAGGTGATTTTGGAGCTGCTGCACTTCTGCGGAGAGCTCTGCCTCTGGAAATACGGCGAAAGCCGCAGGCCCAGCGCCCGTTTTCTGGAGCGGGAGGCCTATGCCTGGGCCAACCGGGAGATCCTGACCCTGGAGCAGGCGGAGGACTATATCCGCATGCGCCGTGAGCGACACAGCGACCTGGGCCGCATCCGGGAGGCGCTGCATCTTACCGAGCTCTCCCCTACCCAGGAGAAGGAAGTAAACGGCTGGCTGGAACAGGGCTTCGGGGAAGAGGCCATCGCCATTGCCGCCGACAGGACCGTCACCAACACCGGCTCCCTGAAGTGGAGTTATCTGCGCAAGATCCTGCAGAGCTGGCACCAGAAGGGTCTGCACAGCCCGGCTGAGATCGCGGAAAAGGATCCCGCCCGGCGCAGCTCCGCCCCTTCCCCGCAGGAATCCCGGGTCCAGAAGCCCCTGACTTCCGAGCAGTGGGACAAAATACTTGATCAAATCTGAGGTTTTTTACCATGCCCTATGATGGAAAGATCCTGGCCCGTGCCAGGGAGCAGCTGGAGCGGCGCCGCGCCGCCAATCAGGCCGAGCAGCAGCGCCGTCTCAGCGCCGCCTATGCCCGGGTCCCCGAGATCCAGCAGATCGATATGCGGATGCGCGCCCAGATGGCGGAGCTTGTCCGCCTGACCCTGACCCACCGGCAGGATCTGGCGGAGCGCATCGAGGAACTGAAAAAAGAGAATCTGGACCTGCAGGTCCGCCGGGCGGAGCTGCTTGTGGAGCAGGGCTGGCCGGTGGATTTTCTGGACGAGATCTGCACCTGTCCCAAGTGCCGGGATACCGGCATCGACAACGGCGCTCCCTGCGAGTGCCTGCACAAGCTCTATAACCAGGAGCTCACAAAAGAGCTGGGCGTGCTGCTGCGCAGTGGGGACGAGAGCTTTGAGCGCTTCGACCTCAATTTGTACAGCGCCGATCCCGATGCAAGCGGCCTCTCTCCCCGCCAGAACATGGCCCGGGTCCTGGGCGCCTGCAAGAAATTTGCCGAAAACTTCCCTCAGGTCTCCACCAACCTTCTCCTGCAGGGGGACACGGGGCTTGGCAAGACCTATCTCTCCGCCTGCATCGCCCGGGTAGTGGCGGACAAGGGCTATTCCGTCTGCTATGACAGTGCCTCCGCCGCCCTGGACGCCTTTGAGCGGCAGAAATTCTCCCGGGACGCGGAGGAAGCGGAAGCAGCCGCCCGCCGGGTCCGCCAGATGCTCAGCTGCGATCTCATGATCCTGGACGATCTGGGCACCGAGATGCTGACGCCCTATTCCATCAGCGCCCTCTACACCCTGCTGAACACCCGTCTGGTGAACGGCCGCCGCATGATCATCTCCACAAACTGCCCCTCCGGCGAGCTGCTGCGCCGCTATTCCGCGCAGATCTGCTCCCGCCTGGACGGGGAGTTTCTCCCGCTGCCCTTCACCGGCACGGACATCCGCCGGATGCGCCGCTGATTTGTTCTGGAAAAATCTGTTTTTCCGCTTGTATTCTGTCGGAATCGGCGCTATACTTTAGTTGAATTTTTTTAAATATTTTGGGAGGTTCTCCATGGCCAGCACATACAGACGCCGCTTCGGCGACCGGAAGGAAGGTCGGCTGCTTCGCTCTCTGCCCGCCTTCAACAAGTTCATCCCCTTCATTATGCCCCAGCGCAACGACCGCTATGTCCATTATGAGGAAGCCATGGAGATCAGCGCTGTGGACCGCCGCCTCCGTGCCCTTCGGGTGGAGGGCTACAAGGGCATCGGCCTGCTGCACTTCTTCATCGCCTGTCATATCCGTGCCATCTCCATGCTGCCCGGCATCAACCGCTTCGTGGTGGGCCGCCGGATCTACGCCCGGGACAACATTGAGATCATCATGACCGTGAAGCGCGAGCTCTCCATCGACGCCACTGAGACCACCATCAAGGTCGTCTTTGAGCCTACCGACACCATCTTTGACGTGTACCGCAAGCTCAACGAGAAGATCGAGGAGATCAAGACCAACGACGACACCAACGGCACCGAGGATTTTGCCGAGACCGTCTCCCACTTCCCCCGCTTCCTGCTGCGCGCCGCCATTGGTCTGCTGCGGGTGATGGACTACTTTGGCTGGATCCCCCAGTCTCTTCTGGATGTAAGTCCCTTCCACGGCTCCATGATCATCACGGACCTGGGTTCCCTCCGTCTCGGCCCGGTGTACCATCACATCTACAACTTTGGCACCCTGCCGGTGTTCATCGCCTTCGGCCCCAAGCGCCACGCCTATGAGCTGGACCGCAACGGCAACATGCTGGACCGTAAGTATGTGGACGCCAAGGCCGTGGTGGACGAGGGCATTGTGGACGGACACTATTACGCCCAGTATTTCCAGGCCTTCCAGTACATGTTCCAGCATCCCGAGATTCTGGAAGCTCCCCCCTCCAAGGTGGTGGAGGACATCTTCTGATTCTGTTTTATTATCCATACAGACAGCGAAGCCGGGGATCTCTCCCCGGCTTCGCTGTCTGTATAAACAAAAATCTCATACTAATTTCTAATTAAAACATTTAATAATCCAAGAACGCGCAGTAATGCTGCGAATAACCTCGGCAGATAATGAGTTGATGGTATCGCAGAGACG
>ONBX01000080.1 GCA_900316205.1 uncultured Eubacteriales bacterium | reverse complement strand
CATTCTGGCTGCTGCGCCCTTCGCCATGCTGGGCTTTGTCAGCTACCACGGCATGACCGCCGAGCAATTCATTCGCGCGTGGGTCCGCTCCGAGCTCATCGAGCCAAAGCAGCTCTGCGTTCAGGTCTGCGATCTGTACTATGAGGCGCTGAAGGACACCATCGCATTCCATGAAAAGGAGGCATACAGGCGGAATGCTGAAAACGCTCAGTAACCTGCTCAAGCAGGACAAGGAAAAATACCGCGTTCCGCGCAGGGTGCAGGATGTGATCCCCATCAAGCGCATCTGGAACGACGGTATTTTTTTGGTGGGCAATAAGTACACCAAGAGCTTCTGCTTCACCGACATCAATTATCTGGTGGCCAGCCGCCCGGACAAGGAATCCTTTTTCCTGAACTACTCAGAGCTGCTGAACAGCCTGGACGCGGGCTCCACCACCAAGATCACAGTTAACAACCGCCCTCTCAATCGGGCCACCTTTGAGAAATCTATCCTCATGCCCCTGCGGAAGGACCGCCGCGACCGATACCGCAAAGAGTATAACAAGATGCTCATGGACAAAGGCACCGGCGCCAACTGCATCACGCAGGAGAAGTATGTGACCGTCACCGTGGCCAAGAAGGATGTGGAGGAGGCCCGCGCCTATTTCGCGCGGATCGGGGCCGACCTGACGGCCCACTTCGCCGCTCTCGGCTCCAAGTGCATAGAACTCGACGCCACCGAGCGCCTGCGGATTCTCCACGACTTCTACCGTGCCGGGGAGGAGGCGGACTTTTATTTTAATGCCCGTGACATGATGCACAAGGGGCATGACTTCCGGGATTATATCTGCCCGGACAGCATCGAGAAAAGCGGAGATTATCTGAAGCTGGGCAACCGCTATTGCCGGGTGCTGTATCTGAAGGACTACGCTTCGTATATCAAGGACAGCCTGGTGACGGAGCTGACGGACTTCAATAGGAAGATGATGCTTTCCATCGACATTGTGCCGATCCCGACCGACGAGGCTGTGCGGGAGGTGGAAAACCGCTTGCTGGGCATTGAGACCAACATCACCAACTGGCAGCGCCGCCAGAACGCCAACAACAACTTCTCTGCCGTGATCCCCTATGACATGGAACTGCAGCGCAAGGAGGCAAAAGAGTTCCTGGACGATCTGACCACCCGTGACCAGCGCATGATGCTGGGCGTCATCACCATGGTGCTAACCGCCGACAGCAAAGAGCAGCTCGACCAGGACACGGACGCTGTGCTGTCGGTGGCGCGAAAGCACATGTGCCAACTGGCTGTTCTGAAGTTCCAGCAGTTTGACGGCCTCAACACCGTTCTGCCCATCGGAACCCGGCGCATCGACGCTTTCCGCACACTGACCACCGAAAGTTTGGCCGTGTTCATCCCCTTTAAGGTGCAGGAGATCATGGACAAGGGCGGCATCTACTTTGGAGAAAACGCCATCAGCCACAATCTCATCATGGTGAACAAGGCCAATCTGCTGAACCAATCAGCCTTTCTACTGGGTATCCCCGGCTCCGGCAAGTCCTTCAGCGCCAAGGAACTGATTACTTTCCTCATGCTGAACACCGACGATGATATTCTGATCTGCGATCCCGAGGCCGAGTTTGTCGCCTTGGTGGAGGCGATGGGGCCGGATATTGGCACGGTGCTCCATGTGGCCGCAGGCGGCAAGGACAGGATCAACGCCATGTATATGGTGGAAGGCTACGGTGAGATCAACCCCATCGTCGAAAAGTCCCAGTTCATCATTTCCCTGGTGGAGCAGATCTCGGAGAAGGAGATCGGGCCGCAGCACAAGTCCATCATCGACCGCTGCGTGGCCCAGGTATACCGGGAGGCCGCCGAGACCGGCATCGCGCCCACGCTTTGCACTCTGCGGGAGAAACTGCTGGAGCAGCCAGAGTTCAAGGCGCAGGAGCTGGCGCTGACGCTGGAGCTGTTTACCACCGGTTCTCTCGACGCCTTCGGGCATCAGAGCAATGTGGATCTGGACAAGCGCGTGGTCGTGTTCAACATCCGGGATCTGAGCGAGCAGATGAAGCCCGCTGGCCTGCTGGTCATCACGGACACGATCCTGAACCGCGTAACGCTCAACTGGAAGAAGGGAAAGCGCACCCATGTGTTTATTGATGAGTTCCACATGGTGTTCAACACGGAACAGAGCGCCAATTTCTTTACCAACGCCTGGCGGCAGTTCCGCAAGCGCAACGCCTATCCCACGGCCATCACCCAGAACGTAACCTATCTGCTGGATTCCGATCAGGCCAGAACCATGATCTCCAACTCCGAGTTTATCGTCATGCTCAACCAGGCGGCACCGGATCGGGAGAAGCTGGCCACGCTTCTGAACATATCCAACGAGCAGATGAGCTATGTCACCAACGCAGACGCCGGCTGCGGCCTGATTCGCTATGGGCGGGCGCTGGTCCCGTTCATCAACCGTTTTCCCAAGGACACAGAGCTGTATCAGCTCATGACAACAAAGCCCGGTGAGGGCGTATTTGGTGGAGGTAATGAAAATGCGTAAATTCAACACAAGGAAGATCCTTCTGATCGTTGGGGCGGTGCTGTTCACCGCCCTTTTTGTTTTCTCCGGGTTTATGGCGCTGCGCCAGTACCGGGACACGAAGCAGAGCGCCGAGGCCTTCAACGCTGTGGCCAATTTTGTCAAGCCCGTTCCCACGACGCTGCCTGAGGATGAGGGCAATGAAGAGGATTCGCAGCCTTCGGCAGAGCCGGCACCGACACTGACCTCTTACGACAAGTATGCGGACGTCTACAACGCAAACGCAGATTTTATCGGCTGGCTCACCATCGAGGGGACAAACATCAACTATCCCGTCATGCAGACGCCGAACAACCCGGACTTTTATCTGAAGCACAGCTTCGATAAAGGATACAGTGAATACGGCGTCCCGTATATGCAGGAGAATTGCCGACTGGGGCTTTCAGATAACTGCATCATTTACGGCCATCACATGCAGGACGGCTCCATGTTTGCCGATCTCTGCAAGTTTGAGAGCGAGGACTTCTACAAGGAGCACAAGACCTTTTGCTTTGACACGCTGGGCGCCTATGGGAAATATGAGATCGTCTGTGTATTCAAAACCTCCGTGTACTCCGCTGACGGCTTCAAGTATTATCATTT
>ONBX01000027.1 GCA_900316205.1 uncultured Eubacteriales bacterium | reverse complement strand
TTCCGTTTTCATGGTAATTGAGTAAAAAAGGGGTGCAGTTGGCATGACGTAGGGAAGGGGCATAAAGCAATTTGTACGGCAATGTACAAAGCAGAGTTGCAGAGATTATTTCTCTTATGAGGAATAGTATAGAGTTCAATATTTCTGAAGATAACATATCTCCTTTCTTTCGAATCCGTTTTCAAGAACTTGAAAAAGAAGGATGCTCGGATCATTTTGTAAAAGAGTTGTGGTTAGGACCCAAAAGTAGAGTATCCAAAGCGGACTTAGAACTGTTTTTGGCTCAGAATGGATGCTACGGGGTTATAATCCAACGATCTGAAACGAGTTACCGATAATCATGGGAAGGGATTCGATTGTCCTTGCGCCAACACGGATCGTACAATGACTACAAAATGAGTCCAACCTGCGAAGAGAACGTCAAGCAGAACGAAGTGCCAATGTTGTCCTAAACAGAGTTTGGACAGATTCAGTCAGAGGTAATACTGGGTAAGAGAATAATCAAATTCTGATCACGACACTTATAAACCAGCCAAAGCGCTTTTGCGCTTTGGCTGGTTTTGTATGTGGAGATTAACCGCAGAAGGAAGGTGATGAAAATGAGCGTGATCCGCGTGGAGAAGAGTCGGAACTATTCCGTCATTTCCAACGTGCATCTAAGGGACCGGGAGCTGTCGCTGAAGGCGAAGGGGCTGCTGTCCCTGATCCTGAGTCTGCCGGCGAACTGGCAGTACAGTGTGAACGGGTTGGCTGCTATCACGAAGGAGGGGAGGACCGGAGTCATGTCCGCCCTGCGGGAGCTGGAGCGGGCGGGATATCTGACCCGGCATCAGCTGCGTGGGACGCGGGGAAGAATGGGACCCAACGAATATGTGATCCGGGAACTGCCGGATCTACCGCAGTCAGGAAATCCGACCGCGGTGAATCCGACTGCGGTATGTCCGACCGCGGAATATCCGACTGCAGAGAATCCGACGTCGGAAAATCGAACACAAATAAATAAAGAAGAAATAAATACGGAAGAAATAAATACAGACGGAAATAAATACCGATTCTATTCCTTCCGGGAGGCGGCCCAGATCTCAGCCGAGGAGATGCGAAGAGAAAGAATGGAGTACCGGGAGCTGATCCTGGAGAACATTGAGTATGAGCGTCTGAAGAAGGATAAATCCCTGCACCGGGAGGATCTGGATGAGATCGTGGAGCTTCTGGTGGACACGGTCTGCAGCACAAAGGAGCTGGTAGTCATCGCCGGCGAGAAAAAGCCTGCCGAGGTAGTGAAGTCCCGCTTTCTGAAGCTGAACGCCGAGCATATCGGCTATGTGCTGGACTGCATGCGGGAGAACACCACCAAGATCCGCGACATCCGCCAGTATCTGCTGACGGTCCTCTACAACGCGCCGATGACTATGAACAACTACTACACGGCGCTGGTGAACCATGACATGAGAGGGGGTGAAGCATGAGAGAACAGAAATGGCTGCGACAGCGGGTGTTTCCGCCCTAGCTTGCAGGACACAATCCACTGGAAAGGAGGGAAGAAATGCAGGACGAGGTAAACAGCAAGGTGGTGGCCCTGTCGGTGCGGGTTGGCTCCACCGGCGCCAAAATGAGCGCACATCTGCTGCGCCTTGCCATGAAGAAGTTCCTGGAGGAGGGACAGAGACACCGCACGGTGAAGAAGGAGCCCACCCACGGCAAGCAGACGGTCCGCGAGCTGATGAAGCAGGACACCGCCCTTACCAACATCGAGATCACGGACCAGAACATCAAGTCGTTTGAGCGGGTAGCGAGAAAGTACAACATCGACTTTGCCCTGAAGAAGGACAAATCCGCAGACCCGCCCCGGTATCTGGTCTTCTTCAAGGGGCGGGACGTGGACGTGATGACCGCGGCCTTCAAGGAGTACAGCGCAAAGGAGCTGGCGCGGGAGAAAAAGCCCTCCGTGCGGAAGCTGCTGTCCCAGGCCATGGACAAGGTGCGGCGGCGGGATCGGGAACGCAGCCGGGAGAAGAGCAGGGAGAAGGACCGAGAGCTGTGAGAGAAAAGCTGAAAAAGAAGCTGCTCCCGGTGCTGCCCTTCCTCCCGGTCTGGTACGCGGCTGACAAGCTCTCCTGGCTGTACCGGAGTTTGACAGACTCTGATCCGGGCGAGCGGCTGCTTCTGCTTCTGACGGGGCCTGGGGCTGCCTTTAGACCTGCCTGGCCCAGCCTGCATCCGGCGGATATGATCTTCGGCGGGTTGGTGGTCCTTCTTCTGGCTGCTTTGCTCTACCTGAAAAAGCAGGAGGCAAAGAAGTTCCGGCAGGGGACGGAATACGGCTCGGCCCGCTGGGGGACGGCCGCGGATATCCGACCCTATGAGGATCCCGACCCGGAGAAGAACATCATCCTGACCCAGACGGAGCGGCTCACCATGAACAGCCGCCCCAAGGACCCGAAGCTTGCCCGCAACAAGAACGTGCTGGTGATCGGTGGGTCCGGCTCGGGCAAGACCCGGTTTTTCGTGAAGCCGAACCTGATGCAGATGCACGCAAGCTACTGCGTTACCGACCCCAAGGGGACGATCCTCGTGGAGTGCGGAAGGATGCTGGAGCGGGGCGGCTACGCCATCAAGGTGCTCAACACCATCAATTTCCGGAAATCCATGCACTACAATCCTTTTACCTACATCCGATCCGAGAAGGATATTCTGAAGCTGGTGAATACCATCATCGCTAATACCAAGGGAGAAGGGGAAAAGGCTGGAGAGGATTTCTGGGTGAAGGCGGAGAAGCTCTACTACCAGGCGCTCATCGGCTATCTCTGGTATGAGGCGCCCAAGGACGAAATGAACTTCAGCACCCTGCTGGAGCTGATCAACGCCTCGGAGGCCAGAGAGGAGGATGAGGACTTCAAAAACGCGGTGGATCTGCTGTTCGAGAATCTGGAGGCGGAGAACCCGGAGCACTTTGCGGTGCGGCAGTACAAGAAATACAAGCTTGCCGCCGGAAAGACCGCAAAGAGCATTCTGATCTCCTGTGGGGCACGGCTGGCTCCCTTCGATATCCAGGAGCTGCGGGAGCTGATGTCCTACGACGAGCTGGAACTGGACCTGATTGGGGACCGGAAAACGGCGCTCTTCGTGATCATCAGCGACACGGACGACACTTTCAACTTCGTGGTGTCCATCATGTACACCCAGCTTTTCAATCTGCTGTGTGACAGGGCGGACGATCTCTACGGAGGGCGGCTTCCGATCCATGTGCGCTGCCTGCTGGACGAGTTTGCCAACATCGGCCAGATCCCCAAGTTTGAAAAGCTGATCGCTACAATCCGATCCCGGGAAATCTCCGCCTCCATCATCCTGCAGTCACAATCCCAGCTGAAGGCCATCTACCGGGACAATGCCGACACCATCGTGGGCAACTGCGACACCACCCTCTTTCTGGGCGGGAAGGAGAGCAGCACCCTGAAGGAGATGAGCGAGATGCTGGGGAGGGAGACCATCGACCTGTTCAACACCTCGGACACCCGGGGGCAGAGCAGAAGCTACGGGATCAACTATCAGAAAACAGGAAAGGAGCTGATGACCAGAGACGAGCTGGCCGTGATGGATGGCGGCAAATGCATTTTGCAGCTGCGGGGCGTCCGGCCGTTCTTTTCCGACAAGTATGATATCACAAAGCATAAGCGATATCGGGAGCTGTCGGACTATGACCCAAAGCAGGCTTTTGATATTGAAAAATACATGAGCCGGAGGCTGGTCCTGAAAAAGGACGAGCCCATCGAGATCCACGAGATCAGCCTGACGGCTGAGGAGACAAGAGAATAGGGAAGGCGAAAGCGGGGAGTTCAGTTTACACAGGCTGAGCTCCCCGCTTTTTTTATTTCCCGGGAAAAGGAGGAAGGATAAATGGAATTTTTCACCCTGATGATCGGAACCCTGAAAACCATCACCATCGCAGTAGGCGGCGGCCTTGGAGCATGGGGCGGGATCAACCTGATGGAGGGCTACGGCAACGATAACCCCGGCGCCAAGTCCCAGGGCATCAAGCAGATCATCGCCGGCGGCGGCATCGCCCTGATCGGCCTGACGGTGATCCCGGTGCTGGCCAACCTTCTTGGCTGAGCATGGGAACGCCGGGCGGCTGCCCGGCGGGGGAAGGAGGAAGCTGAAGATTGTATGACATCGTAGGAAAGATCGAAGAGGCGCTCCGCGAACTCCTCATGAGCTTCATTCTGAGTAACCTGGGCACCATGTTTTCCGACGTGAACAGCAAGACCGGCAGCATAGCGGGGGAGGTGGGGCAATCGCCCCAGGCCTGGAACGGCAGCATCTTTTCCATGATCCAAAACCTCTCCAATACGGTGATCATCCCCATTGCGGGGATGATCATCACCTTTGTGCTGGGCTATGAGCTGATCACCATGGTCACGGAGAAGAACAACATGCACGACTTTGAGACGGGGATCTTTCTCAAGTGGTTCTTCAAGGCCTTCGTGGCCATCTTCCTGGTGACCCACACCTTCGATTTCGTGATGGGCATCTTCGACCTGGGGCAGCAGCTGGTGTCCCGGGCGGCCGGAGTGATCGGGGCGGATACCGCTATCGATGTGAGCGCTACGGTCGCGGACCTGACGGCGGCCATGGAGGACATGGAGCTTGGGGAGATCCTGCAGCTGGCCCTGGAGACCATGCTCATCAGCATGTGTATGAAGATCATCTCCATCCTCATCACGGTGGTGCTCTACGGCAGAATGATCGAGATCTACATTTACACCTCTGTGGCGCCGGTTCCCTTCGCCACCCTGACCAACCGGGAGTGGGGGCAGATCGGGAACAACTATGCCAGAGGACTGCTGGCCCTGGGCTTCCAGGGCTTTTTCATTATGGTCATCGTTGGCATCTACTGCGTACTGGTGCGATCCATGACAGTGGCGGAGGACATCCACTCGGCACTCTTTTCCATCGGAGCATACACGGTGATCCTCTGCTTTGCGCTCTTCAAGACCGGCTCCATCAGCAAGTCGATCTTCAACGCCCACTGAGCGCCATGAAGCAGTATGCGGTGATCTACGCAGACCCGCCCTGGCAGTACCGGGTGTATTCCACCAAAAACCGGACCCGAGGCGCAGAGCTGCACTACCCGACCATGTGCCTGGAGGAGATCAAGGCGCTTCCGGTGGAGAGCCTGGCGGCAAGGGACTGCGTCCTCTTCCTCTGGGCAACGATGCCAAATCTCCGGGAGGCGATGGAGGTGATCGAGGCCTGGGGCTTTACCTACAAGACCATGGCCTTCGTGTGGGTGAAGCAGAACAAAAATGCCGATTCTCTCTTATGGGGGATGGGCTACTGGACCAGGAGCAACGCGGAGCTCTGTCTGCTTGCCACCCGGGGTCATCCGAAGCGCCTCTCCACAAGGGTCCACCAGGTCGTGCTCTCCCACGTGGAGGAGCACAGCAGAAAGCCCCGGGAGGTGCGGGAGCGCATCGAGGAGCTGATGGGCAGGCTGCCGCGCATCGAGCTCTTTGCCCGGGAAAAGGCCCCGGGCTGGGATGCCTGGGGCAATGAGATCCAATCGGATATTTCACTGGAAAGGAGGGAGGCGGATGGCCTATGTTCCGGTCCCGCGGGACCTGGCGAAGGTGAAAAACAAGGTGCTGTTCAACCTGACCAAACGGCAGCTCCTGTGCTTCGGGGGAGCCGGGATCCTGGGAATCCCGTTCTATCTGCTGACGAGGAAGGTGCTGGGAAACACGCTCTCGGCATGCCTCATGATGCTGATCGTGCTGCCGTTTTTCCTGCTGGCCATGTATGAAAAGGACGGACAGCCCCTGGAGAAGGTGCTGATGAACATGCTGCGGATGAGGTTTCAGCGGCCGGGCGTGCGGCCCTATCGGACCGAGAACTTCTATGCGGCCCTTCAGAAGGAGATCAAGGAAAAGGAGGGAAAGCCCATTGCAAAAGCGCAAAGCGCCAAAGGCAAAAAAGCCCGCGGGAAAGGAAAAAAGAGCAAGAGAAAGGCGTGAACCGGCAAAAACCAAGCCCCGGCAGAAGGAAAAGCCTGCCAAAAAGGCGGCACCAGGTACGGCTCAGCAGACGATCCCTTATCGGGAGATGCACCGGGACGGGATCTGCCGGGTGACGAACCGGCTCTACACCAAGAGCATCGAATTCGGGGACATCAACTACCAGCTGGCCCAGAACGAGGACAAGACCACAGCCTTCAACTACTGGTGCGACTTCTACAACTACTTTGACCCCAGCATCAGCCTGCAGGTGAGCTGCATCAGCCAGAAGGCCAGGATCGCCGAAATGGAGGCAGCCATCCGGATCGATGAGAGAAACGATGAATTCGACGAGATCCGGCGGGAGTATGACGGGGTGCTGAAGGAGCAGATGGCCAAGGGCAACAACGGCCGGATCCGAAAGAAGTACATCACCTTCGGGGTGGAGGCCGCCAATCTGAAGGAGGCCAAGCCCACCCTGGAGCGGATCGAGACCGAGATCCTGGGTAACCTGAAGGCCATGGGCTCGGCAGGGCGGCCCCTGAAGGGCTGGGAGCGGCTGAAGCTGCTCTATGAGATCATGAACGAGGAGACTCAGGAGCCCTTCCGTTTTCGCTATGACATGCTGCACCAGTCGGGGCTTTCCACCAGGGACTTCATTGCCCCCACCAGCTTTGATTTCCGCAGCAGCCGCTATTTCCGGATGGGGCAGACCATGGGCGCGGTGTCCTATCTGCAGATCCTGGCCCCGGAGCTCTCGGACAAGATGCTAACGGAGTTTCTGGAGATGGACAACAGCATTGTGGTGAGCCTGCATGTGCAGAGCATCGACCAGGCCAAGGCCATCAAGCTCATCAAGTCCAAGATCACGGACCTGGACAAGATGAAGATCGAGGAGCAGAAGAAGGCGGTACGCTCCGGCTACGACATGGATGTGCTGCCCTCGGACCTGGCCACCTACGGGGACGATGCCAAGAAGTTCCTGGAGGAGCTGCAGAGCCGGAACGAGCGTATGTTCCTGGTGACGGTGCTGGTGATGAACACGGCAAGCAGCAAAAAGAAGCTGGACAACATCCTCTTTCAGGCCTCCGGCGTCGCCCAGAAGTACAACTGCGCCCTGAAGCGGCTGGACTTCCAGCAGGAGCAGGGGCTGATGAGCTCGCTCCCCCTGGGACTGAACCAGATCGAGATCCAGCGGGCACTGACTACCTCGGCCACGGCTATCTTCATCCCCTTCACCACGGAGGAGCTGTTCCAGACCGGGCAGGCCCTGTACTACGGCATCAACGCCATCAGCAACAACCTGATTATGGCAGACCGGAAGCAGCTGAAAAACCCCAACGGCCTGATCCTGGGCACTCCCGGCTCCGGCAAGTCCTTTGCTGCCAAGCGCGAGATGACCAACGCCTTCCTCATCACCGACGATGACATCATCATCTGTGACCCTGAGGGCGAGTACTCCGCCCTGGTGGAGCTGCTGCACGGCCAGGTGATCCACATCTCTCCAAACAGCAGGCAGTACGTCAATCCGCTGGACATCAACCTCAACTACTCCGAGGATGAGAGCCCCATCAGCCTGAAGGCGGATTTCGTGCTGAGCCTCTGCGAGCTGATCGTGGGCTCCAAGACGGGACTGGAGCCGGTGGAAAAGACCATTGTGGACCGCTGCGTCCGGCTCATCTACCAGCGCTATCTGGAAAACCCATCCCCGGAGAACATGCCCATCATGCAGGATCTGTACGAGAGCATCCTCGCCCAGGAGGAGCCGGAGGCCAAGCGGATCGCCACGGCGCTGGAGATCTACGTGAGCGGCTCCCTGAACGTGTTCAACCACCGAACCAACGTGGATATCAACAACCGCCTGGTCTGCTTTGATATCCGGGAGCTGGGCAAGCAGCTGAAGAAAATCGGCATGCTGGTGGTGCAGGACCAGGTGTGGAACCGGGTCACCGTGAATCGGGCGGAGCACAAATCCACCCGCTATTACATGGACGAGTTCCACCTGCTGCTGAAGGACGAGCAGACCGCGGCCTACAGCGTGGAGATCTGGAAGCGCTTTCGAAAGTGGGGCGGGGTGCCCACGGCCGTCACCCAGAATGTGAAGGACCTGCTGGCATCCCGGGAGATCGAGAACATCTTCGAAAACTCGGACTTCGTGCTGATGCTGAACCAGGCCGGCGGCGATCGGCAGATCCTGGCCAAGCAGCTGAACATCAGCCCGCACCAGCTGTCCTTTGTGACCAACAGCAACGAGGGAGAAGGACTGCTTTTCTACGGCAACACCATCATCCCCTTCAAGGACAGCTTTCCCAAGGACACCAAGCTCTATCAGATCATGACAACCAAGCCCAATGAGGTAAACGAGAATGGAGGGATCGCCCATGACGAATGAAAAGAAGAACGAACTGCCCAATGCTTTCCTGATCTCCCGCGGGGAGGCTCAGGCCACGCTGATGCTGGCCGCTAGGCTCTGCATGAAGACCCTGCGCCTGGTGAACATGGTGGAGGAAGAGCACAGGCTGCGCTATGCCCACAAGCCTTCGGCTGATGTGCACGACAGAATCATGACCTACTGTGAGCATCTGGAGGATGTTCTTGCCGAGGTAAAGGATCCGCTGATGGCGGCGGTGCTCTGCCCCATGAAGCACTTGGGGCTCACGCTGCCGAAATATGGAGCCTTCGATCCGGCCCGCTGTGAAAGCTGCCCGGACTTTGCGGTTTGCCGGGAGAGCATGGATTTTCTCCACGCCCCGGGACAGCTGCTGAGCGCCGAGGGAAGAGCGCTGCCAAAGGGAACGATTGCGATCGCCTATGCCGACCTGGACCGGATGGAGCGGGATACCCACGCGGTGCTGGGGAAGATCGATGCGCTGACGGAATGCATCCTTCTGTTCCTGAACGACACCCCCTATACCCCGCGGGAGCTAGCCAAGATCCTGCTGGAGACGGAGAAAACCTATGACGAGGTGTCCTCTCGCCTTGGCGCGATCGAGTATATAGAGCTGAACTGAGCGACTGAGCGGGGAAGGAGGTGAGAGCGGATGGAAGGCAGACTGCGTATAGAGCCCCGGGATGCGCCAGGCCGCCTCCGCGGCCTGGAGGAGAGCCGGGAACCGGAGGACCCCAAGAAGAAGGCAAAGAAGAAGGCTGCGCGAAAGCGGATCGCAGAAGAGGCAAAGAAAAAGCAGCGGAAGCTCGATATGCAGGAGCGGATGCAGTCGGAGCCGGACGGCCCCCGAGCAGAGGAGGACAGTACTTCACCCGAAAACCCGGAGAGCTATGAAAAACCCGAGGCCACGGAAAGAACGGAGACCAGGGAAAGCGAAAGCATCAGCCACCGGGAGCTGAAGCAGGAGCCGCTGCGCACGGCGGAAAGAGAGCACACCGAGCCACAGCTCTATACCCGGCAGAGGCAGAAAAAGACGAAGCGAAAGCAGCTCTCCCGCCTGCGCTTTGAGGACGAGCCCCTTCCAGCAAAAGAAGAAGGGAAAGCTGTTTCTGCGGAAAGGCTTGCCGCCTCCGTGCCCAGGACGGCGGTGGCTGCCGCCCATGAGAAGATAGCAGAGACGGAGGACGACAATCTTGGTGTTCAGGCAGCCCACAGGGGCGAGCAGCTGGCCGAGCAGAGCCTCAGCACCGCAGGGAGAAAGCTGCAGCGGGAGAGCGCGCAGCGGAAAAGGGAAGTCCTGCAGCAGAAGAACACAAAGCTGGAGCACGCAGCGGCGCAGCCCGCCTCCAAGCTGAGTTTTGAGGCGGAGGGGGCACCGTCAAACCAAGCGCAGCAGGTCCAAATGCGGAAGGAGGCCCAAAAGAGGCGGATCAAACGCCAGTACGCCGAGAGTGCCAGGAGAGCGAGCACCGGAGCGGAAGCGGCGGCAGGCGCGATCCCCAGACCTGGCATTCCGGAGAAGCTCAAAAACCGGGTGAGGGAATTTGCCCGGGAGAACAGGGGACTTGTGGCCATCGCAGCCGCGGCCGGATTGCTGGTGATCCTCTTTGCCGGGATCTTCAGTGCCTTTTCCGGCATGGTGGCGGAGACGGAGGGCGCCCTCATGGAGACCACGTATCTGGCTGAGGATCAGGCCATCTGGGATGCGGAGGCTCTTTATGCCGGTTGGGAGGCGCAGCTGCAGCATCAGATCGAACAGATCCGGGCGGCGCATCCGGGCTACGATGAGTACCGCTTTCAGATCGACGAGATCTCCCACAACCCCTATCAGCTGATCTCTTACCTGACACTGAAATGTGGAGCGTTTCACTCCGATGATGTGAAAAGCGAGATGGAATCGCTCTTTCGGGAGCAGTACAGCCTGAGCTTTCAGGAGGACAGCTATACGGAAACCAGCACCCGGACCGTGCGGGTGGGGGAATCTCTGGGTACGGTGGTGACAAGTGGGTACTGCAACTGCGCGATCTGCTGCGGCGTCTGGGCAGGCGGCCCAACGGCCAGCGGCCTGTATCCGAGGGCAAGGCACACCATTGCCGTGGACGGGAGCAATCCCTTTGTGCCCGTGGGGACCCATGTGGTGATGAATGGCGTGGAATACGTGGTGGAGGATATCGGCGGCTTTGCCGGCTTCGGTGTGCAGTTTGACGTGTACTATGACACTCACGCCCAGGCACAGGCCCACGGACACCAGACCTGGGAGGCCGTGCTGGCCGACAGCAACGGAAGGAGAGAGGTGGAGGTAACCGAAAGCCACACCGTGAGGCGGCTGAGCGTGACCCTCAGCAACGGGAACCTGGACCTTGTGATCCGGAACCGGCTGAACGAGGAGGACACCAGCCACTACCAGATCTATAACGCCGTATACGGCAACCGGAGCTATCTGTTTTCGGTCGAGAATCTGTCTTCGTATGGTGGTATGTCCTACGATATTCCGCCCGAGGCCCTCAGTGACTCCCGCTTTGCCGCCATGATCCGGGAGGCGGAGAAGTATCTGGGGCGGCCCTATGTCTGGGGCGGCGGCAGCCCGGAGACTGGCTTTGACTGCAGCGGTTACGTCTCCTGGGTGGTGAACCACTGCGGAAACGGCTGGGACTTCGGTCGGCTCTCGGCGGAAGGCCTGCGGGGCGTGTGTACCTACGTTTCGCCCCAGGAGGCAAGGCCCGGAGATCTGGTTTTCTTCCAGGGGACCTATGACACCCCGGGAGCCAGCCACTGTGCCATCTACGTGGGTAACGGGATGATGATCCACTGCGGCAACCCGATCCAGTACGCATCCATGCAGTCCAGCTACTGGCAGGAGCATTTCTTCTGCTTCGGCAGATTACCTTAAGGGAAGGAGGAAGGAAACATGAAAGACAAATTCCAGGTGATCGAGGAAAAGATCCGCAAGGCGGAGGCCAGACTCCGGGAGGATGAGGAGTATGTGAAGACCCTGCACGCAGAAAAGCGCCAGATGGAGGATGAGGAGATCATCAAAACAGTCCGGCGGTCCATGGCCAAGAACGGGGATGTGCGGCAGGCGCTGCAGATCCTGCAGAGCCGGGACCTGGGGAGCGGAGGGGAGAAGGAGGAAGCGGATGATTAAGCGAATGCGGCGCTTTTCCCTGCTTCTGCTGCTTCTGTCCCTGCTGCTTTGCCAGAGTGGAGCGACAGCTCTGGCCTACACCAACGAAGGGGGAAACCCGGGCGTCACGGTGGAGGAGCCGGAGCCCAGTCCATCCCCGACTCCGGCACCAACGCCGGAACCGACGCCGGAGGGACAGATCACCCCGGACGGAAACCTCAGCCTTGTGGACGATCTGGACTACAGCGCCAGGGGCGGTCTGCAGTTCATGACGGTCACCACCCGGAACGGCCATGTCTATTACATTGTCATCGACCGGACAGCCAATTCCCAGAACGTCTACTTCCTCAACCAGGTGGACGAGTATGACCTGATGAACGTGCTGAGCGATGGGGACAAGGAGCAGCTGGAAAAGGACCAGGCCAGTACGCCTCAGCCCAAGCCCCAGAACGTGGTGGCCGTGCAGCCGGTGGAGACCGCGAAGCCCTCCGGGGCTGAGCAGCAAAGGCCTGCGCAGGGCGACCTGGACAGCGATGTCATCCGCGTTGCCTTCTTCGCAGGGCTTGCCCTGCTGGTGGTGCTGGGCTATTACATCCTGAAGATCCGGCCGCAGAAGCAGGGAGCCTTTGACGATGAGGAGGAAGAAGAGGAGGAAGAGGAGTACGAGAACGAGGATGAGGACGAGACGGAAGAAAGAGAGGGGGATTTCTGAGTATGAGAGATCGGCCTGAAGCACTGGGAGCTTTGCCCAAAAGGGCAGGGCTCCCTTTATTCATCTCCAACAAAACTGAAGAAAGAAGGTGCGCTATGAACAAAAACAAAATGTTTTCCGGCAAGCGCCTGCTTGCCATGCTCCTGTGCTGCCTGATGGTGCTTGCCCTGGTTCCGGTGCAGGCCCAGGCCTATACCGCCGAGGTGGGTGTGCCCTATTTCGATTTCTCCTATGAATCGGACGGCACGGAGATCATGTACCACAACAGCTTTGAGCTGGGCGGATATACCGCCGGTGACAGCTCCGGAAACTCGCACAGAGTCCGGATCTGGATCAACGAAGAGGAGGCCTGGTGCATCGAGCCCGGCCATCATCTGCTGCTGGGCGACGAGCTGCGGCTCAACGCCTCGGACTGCTGGGAGCGGCTGAGCGAGGATGTGAAAAACGGCATCCTTACGGTGCTGGCCTTCGGCAGACCCGGCAACAAGGACCGGATCGGCGGCTCCGACGGCTCCCAGACTGTGGCCACCCAGCTGCTGATCTGGGAAATGGTCTGCGGCGCCAGAAACCCGGTGACCTTTGAGCGCTATGACGAATGCATCCTGAACTGCATCTGCCAGGACGGCCACCACCCGGAGGTGCGCCAGGTGTACGATACCATCGTCTCCTTCATGCAGAGCTATAAGACCATGCCAAGCTTTGCCGACGGGACCGAGCAGAGCCTGGCCTTTGAAAACGGCAAGTACACGCTCGCCCTGACGGATACCAACGGGGTTCTCTCCGATTGCACCGTGGAGGTCTCCGACAGCGCCGTCCAGGTCACAAGGTCCGGCAATGTGCTGACTCTCAGCTGCAATGAGAGCCTCAGCGGCAGCGTCACGGTAACGCTCACTAAGACCAGCGGCATCAGCGCCAACGCCCAGCTGGTGACCTACGGCGACCCCAATCTGCAGGATGTGATCGTGGGCATCGCAAAGCCGGAGGACGTGAAAGCTTCCTTCTCGGTGAGCACCGGCGGCGGGAACATGAACCTCATCAAAACCAGTGAGGACGGCGTGGTGGAGGGCATCAGCCTGACTATCACCGGCGAAGGGATCCAGAAGACCGTGAAGACCGGCCCCGACGGTACCATCCTCATCGAGGATCTTGCGCCGGGCGAGTACACCGTGACCGAGCTCACGGGCGATCAGTATCTGCCCCAGAACCCTCAGGTGGTCACCGTGGTCTCCGGCCAGACGGTGAACGTATCCTTTGACAATGTGCTGAAGCGGGGCAGCCTGAGCGTTGTGAAGAACGCTGAGGACAGCTTCATGAGCGGGATGCGTTTCCACCTCTACGGCACCGCGGCCTGCGGCCTTCCGGTGGATGCCTATGCTACCACCGATGAAAACGGCGTGGCCACCTTTACGGATATCCTCATCAGCGGAGAGGAGGGCTACTCCCTGGAGGAGGTGGACACGGCAGTCCGCTATGTGACGCCGGACATTCAGAACGTGCGCGTGTTCTGGAACGAGACCGTGAATGCCGAGGTGAGCAACGTGCTCAAAAAGTTCAACGTGATCATCCTGAAGCAGGACGCCGAGCACGGCTCCAGCCGCGGCACGGCCACCCTGGCGGGCGCCGTTTACGGGCTCTACCGTGGCGAGGAACTGGTAGAGCAGATGGTCACCGATGCGGATGGCTATGCGGTGTCGGGCTACTACGTCTGCGGCGATGACTGGACCGTGCGGGAGATCACACCGCCCGAGGGCTATGCCCTGGACGAGACGGTGTATGAGGTTGGCGCATCGCCCACACTCTACGCTGTGGAATACAGCACGGCCAATACCATCAACGTATTCGAGCAGCCCCTGAAGGGACAGATCGCCGTCATCAAGCACCACGACAATGGAGAGACCCAGATCGAAACCCCTGAGGAAGGAGCGCAGTTTCAGGTTTTTCTCTCCAGCGCCGGCTCCTTTGACCTTGCGGAGGAGGCCGAGCGCGATACCCTGATCTGTGACACGGACGGCTTTGCCATTTCCAAGGAGCTGCCCTACGGCGAATACACCGTGCACCAGACGGTGGGCTTTCCGGATACGGAGTTCATGCCGGATTTCACCGTGTATATCGCAAAGCCGGAGGTATACAAGTTCCTCATTAACAACGCTGCCTTTACCGCCTTTTTGAAGGTGGTGAAGGCGGACGCGGAGACCGGCGAGAGCATTCCCCTGAGCGGTGCCGCTTTCCAGATCTATGATGCAAACGGAGAGCTTGTCCGCATGCAGTGCAGCTACCCGAGCCTGCAGGAGATGGACACCTTCTACGTGTCCGGAGACGGCAGCCTCTGCACACCCCAGGTCCTGCCGGTGGGCGACTACAGCCTGGTTGAGGTCCAGGCACCCTACGGCTATGTGCTGGACAACACGCCCACGCCCTTCTCCGTGACCCGGGAGACGGCAGAGGAGGAAGGTCCTGTCACTTTGGTGACGGTTACGGTCTATGACGCGCCCCAGAAGGCAAGGCTCCAGGTGATCAAGACCGGCGAGATGTTCAGCACCGTCTACGCCACCGGGGCGACCGACACGGCCCCTGCCATCTTCCGCCCGATGTTTGAGACGCTGCCCCTGGAGGGAGCGTCCTTCCAGGTAAGCGCGGCGGAGGACATCCGGACCGGGGACGGAACCCTGCGTTATGCCGCGGGAGACGTGGTGGATGAGATCACCACCGGTGAAGACGGCATTGCTCTCACGAAGGAGCTTTACCTGGGCCGCTATCTGCTGACGGAGACCCAGGTGCCGGAGGGCTTTGCGGCAAGCGAGGAGCCCATGGAGGTGGTGCTGAGCTACGCCGACCAGACCGAGACGGTGACGATCCAGCCCCTCAACTGCGTGAACGAGCGGCAGCGTATGGCGCTGGATGCCCGAAAGCAGATGGAGAACAGCCCGGTCTACGGCGTCGGCACCGGCAGCGAGGTGACGGCGGTGAGCTTCGGCCTCTACGCGGGGGAGGAGCTCACGGCCAGAGATGGAAGCACGATCCCGGCGGACGGATTGCTGGAGATCGCCCGGGCGGATGAAGAGGGGCATATGACCTTTCGCTCCGACCTGCCCTTTGGCGAATACTATGTGAAGGAGCTCTCCACTGCGGCACAATACAGACTGGATGAGACCGTCTACCGCTTCTCCTTCCGCCCCAACGGGGAGAGCCCGGTGCTGAGCACCTTTACGCTGAACGATGGCGAGCCCATTGTGAATGCGCTCCGCCTGGGCAGAATCGAGGGCAGCAAGGTCGATCCCAAGGGCGAACCCCTGGCCGGGGCGGTGTTCGGCATCTTCCCCGCCGGAGCCGAAGACTATGCGGACGACAAGGCCCTGCAGATCGTGGCCTCCGATGCCTCCGGCCGCTTCGCCTTTGAGCAGGTGCCTCTGGGAGACTATGTGGTGGTGGAGCTGGAGGCACCCGCATCCTATCTCTGCACCCAGCAGATCTACCCCATCTCTCTGACGGAGGACGGGGAAACGATTTCCCTCACGGTGGAAAACCGCCCCATCACCGGCAGCATCGAGCTTACCAAGGTGGATGAGGAATACCCGGAGAACCACATGACCGGCGCGGAATTTGCCCTGTATGAGGATACGGACGGCGACGGAGTTCTGAACACGGAGACCGACAGACTGGTGGGCACGATCCCGGAGGTGAACACCGGCATTTACCGGGCGGACGAGCTGCCCTTTGGCAGCTATTTCGTGCAGGAGACCAAGGCACCTGTGGGCTTCCTGAAGGATGAGAACATCTACCCTGTGACCATCAGCGAAAACGGCAAGACCGTGACAGTGGAAAATGAGCCGGGTGTGGGTTTCATGAATGTACCGGTGAGAGGCTCGGTTTCCGTTTATAAGACGGATAAGGCAAGCGGAGAAAAGCTGATTGGAGCAGGCTTCCGGCTCTTTGATGCCGACGGGCAGCAGCTTGCTGAGGCAGTGACGGGCGAGAGCGGCATGGTGAGCTTTGAAAACCTCCGCTACGGCGCCTACAGCATCCGGGAGTATGCAGCCCCGGAGGGCTACGTGCTGGACGACACGCCGTTGCGCTTCGAAATCACTGAGCAGGGACAGAGCCTGAGCTTTGATATGGAGAACCTGCGCATCTCGGGCAAGTTCCGGATCACCAAGGCCGATGCGGACGACGAGCATCTGCTGCCGGACACGGAGTTTAGAATCTACGATGAGGAGGGCAAGGTGGTAAAGGAGGGGAAGACGGACGCAAAGGGCATTTGCGAGTTTGAGCTGCCCTTCGGCAAGTACTACTACCAGGAGACCAAGGCGCCCGCCGGCTATCTCATTGATGATACCAAGTATGAGTTCTCCATCCGGGAGGACGGAAGCGTGGTGTCGGTGGTGATGCTGAACGAAAAGGAAGAGCCTGAACCCACTCCGACCCCGAAACCCACTTCCACGCCTACGCCTACGCCGAAGCCCACCAGTAAGCCCACTCCGACGCCTGCGCCTACCGCTAAACCCAGCACCGATCAGAAGGGACCCACCGTGAAAACGGATTCCCCCAAGACCGGCGACACCTCCAACGTGAAGCTTTGGACCGCTGTGGCGGCTCTGGCCGGAGCGGGCGGACTCACGGTCCTGGGCCTGGTGCAGTATTATGACCGGCGCAGGAAAAAAGGAAACGGGCGATGAAGGAACGGCTGCTGAAGCTCCTGGCTGTTGTGCTGGCAGGGATCCTGACAGGCATTGCCGTCTACTACGGATGGAAGGCGCTTCGACAGGAGAAGGAGTACCAAGAAGGGGACAAGGTGTATGAGGAGGTCACCCAGACAGTGACCTGGAGGGATATCTATGAGGAGGCTCCGGCGATGAAGCCGGAGCCTTTTTGCGTTCCCAATCCGGGTGACCCGGAGACCGTGAGCCCGAGCGCAGCACCGCAGGCCGAGGCAGCCGAACTGCCCCGGCCCGCAGTGGATCTGCCGCAGGTCAATTTCGACATGCTGGAGGAGATGAACCGCGACGTAGTGGCCTGGCTTTACTGCCCTGATACGGCGATCAACTATCCCGTGGTGAAGGGACGGGACAACAGCTATTATCTGGACCATCTCATCGACGGCACAGAAAACAGCAATGGCACCCTGTTCGTGGACTACCGGAACATGGGAGACTTCTCGAACCGGAACACCCTCATCTACGGCCACCACATGCAGTCCGGCAGGATGCTTGCGGCACTCACGGAGTATGAATACCAGGACTTTTACGATGCCCATCCGCTAATCTATCTCATCACGAGAAGCGGCAGCTATCGGATCGAACTGTTCTCGGCCTATACCACCGAGGCAGCATCCTCCGCCTATGCCCTGGACTTCAGCTCGGACACACAATTTGTGGTCTGGCTTCGGGAGATCGCGGCTAAATCGGACTTTCAGACCAACATGCAGCTCAGCACAAAAGACAGAATCATCACATTATCGACCTGCGCCTACAGCTTTGAGGACGCGCGCTTCGTGGTGCACGGAAGGCTGGTGCCGGTTGAGGAAAGGAGCGGCGATTGAAACTCGTCATTGCGGAAAAGCCCAGCGTTGCCCAGAGCATTGCCAGGGTGATCGGCGCAACTCAGAGAAGAGAGGGGTACCTGGAGGGCGGGGACTACCTGGTCTCCTGGTGCCTGGGGCACCTGGTGGGTCCGGCCCCTCCAGACCAATATGAGGCGCGGTTCAAGCGCTGGGCAGCGGAGGATCTGCCCATTCTGCCGGAGAACTGGCAGTGGGTCACATTCCCGGACAAGGAGCGGCAGTTCAGGGTCCTCAGAGAGCTGATGCGCCGGGAGGATGTGGAGGAGCTGGTGTGCGCCACAGATGCCGGGCGGGAGGGGGAGCTGATCTTTCGCTTGGTATACCGGCAGTGCGGCTGCAGCAAGCCCTTCAAGCGACTCTGGATCAGTTCCCTGGAGGATGCGGCCATCCGGGAGGGCTTTGCCCATCTGAGAGACGGGCACGACTACGACCGGCTCTATGAGGCGGCACTCTGCCGGGCCAAGGCAGACTGGCTTGTGGGTATGAACGCCACAAGGCTGTTTTCGACCCTGTACGGTCGGAAGCTCACCGTCGGCCGGGTACAGACGCCCACCCTTGCCATGCTAGTAGAGCGGAACGATAGGATCCGAAGCTTTCAGAAGGAAAAGTACTACAACGTGGATCTCGCCTGCGGCGAAACGCGATTTGTGAAGGAGAAGATCGCAGACCGGGAGGAGGCTGAGGCCATACGGGATGCCTGCTCCGGCAGGGAGGCGGTGGTCCTGCAGGTGAAGCAGGAAAAGAAGAGTCTGCCGCCTCCCAAGCTCTTCGACCTGACCAGCCTCCAGCGGGAGAGCAACCGCCTCTTCGGCATGACGGCACAGCACACACTGGACCTGCTCCAGTGCCTGTATGAGAAAAAGCTCATCACCTATCCCAGGACGGACAGCCGGTATCTCACGGAAGACATGGCCCAGACCATGGGAGAACTGCTGGCCCTGATCCCGGAGCTGTTCTTCTTCGGCAAGCACGCCTCTCCGGAGCCTCGAATCGCGCAGGTGGTGAACAACGAGAAGGTCAGCGATCACCATGCGATCCTGCTGACCAGGGAGGCAGCGAAGGGACAGAGCTTTTCCGGGGAGGAGTGGAAGCTTCTGGCCCTGATCGCAAAGCAAATGCTCTGTGCCACAGAGGAAAGCTGCGAATACCGGGTGCAGGAGATCCTGGTCCGCTGTGGGGGCGAGGAATTCACTGCCAAGGGAAAGTGCATTACAAATCCCGGCTGGCAGACGGTGTATCAGGCCTTCCGGCAGCAGTTCTGTCCACAGGAGAAAAATGAGGAGGCGCCATTCCCAGAACTGAAGGAGGGGGAGCATCTTGCGGTGAAGCCCTCGGTTTCGGAGCACTACACCTCGCCGCCCAAGGCCTTCACGGAGGACAGCCTCCTCTCCGCCATGGAGACGGCGGGCAATGAGGACTTTCTGGAGGATACGGAGAAAAAGGGCCTGGGGACGCCGGCTACCAGAGCGGCCATCATCGAAAAGCTGGTGGCTTCCCGCTACCTGCAGCGAAAGGGAAAGCAACTGTTGCCCACGGAGGAGGGGATCAACCTGATCCGGGTGATGCCTGAAACGGTGCGATCCCCCAAGCTTACAGCAGACTGGGAGAACGAGCTGCTTCAGGTCGAGCGGGGAAATGTCAGGGGGGATGCCTTTCTCGAAAGCATCTGCGGCATGGTGAAGGAACTCTGCGCGGAGCATCGGGAACTGCCGGAAGAGGAGCGCGGGCGCTTCGGCGAAAAACAGACCGCACGCAAGCGGCTGGGGGACTGCCCACGCTGCGGCGAGCCTGTGTACGAGGGGAACACGAACTACTACTGTACCAACCGGGACTGCGGCTTTGTGATCTGGAAGGAAAACCGGTGGCTCGCGGGGATGAGAAAGAAGATCAGCCCGGCCATGGCCAGGAGTCTTCTGGAATCCGGCCGCGTCCGTGTGACCGGCCTCTATTCCCACCGGACAAGGCGAAACTTCGATGCGGACCTGGTGATGGAGGACGATGGGGAGCGGATCAGCTTCAGACTGGACTTCCCTGCACACAAGGGGGCGTGAGTGGGTGGAGCTCAGCAAGGAGGAGCGGGAGACCATCATCATCTTCAATGAGGAGGATGATCAAGCCGAGGTGTTCACCTATAACCGCGCTCTGGCGTCCCGCCTGCAGCGGCTTTCTCTGAAGCATCCGGAGCTCTGCCGCCTGGTGAAGCGAAACAGCTTTGGCGCTGTCAGCTACCGGGTCCCCAAGCGGCTGGTGCACATCAGTCTGCCCAAAACGGAGGATTGGAAGGAGGCTGCCCGGAGGAAGGCGCTGGATTTTGCGTCCAGTGCCGAAAAAAGGGGGTAAATACCCGGTAAAACGACACACATAGGGCCGGGAGGGTGTAGAGATACCATCCGCCCGTTTCCTGCTGAAAAAACCGGGTATTTACCCGGGTAAAAAGGGGGAAGAAAGCATGCCTGAAAAAACACAGAGTCAGAAGGTCAAGGAGATCACCGACCGGCTGGAGGCGGGGATCCAGGAGCTCTTCAACTCTGAGCAGTATCGGACCTGGCTGAGGACCATGAGCAAATTCCACTCCTACAGCCTGAATAACACCCTGCTCATCGCCTTCCAGATGCCGGAGGCCACCCTGGTTGCCGGATACACGGCTTGGCAGAAGCAGTTTGGCCGACAGGTGCTGAAGGGGGAGAAGGGAATCAAGATCCTGGCTCCGACGCCCTTCAAGAAGAAGCTGGAGATTGAAAAGCTGGATGAGAAGACCCAACAGCCCATCCTGGATGAGAACGGAGATCCGGTGACCGAGCAGCAGGAGATCCTGATTCCGGCCTTCAAGGTGGTGAGCGTCTTCGACGTGTCCCAGACGGAGGGCCGGGAGCTGCCTACCATCGGCGTGGATGAGCTGAGCGGCTCGGTGGAGCAGTACGAGCAGATGCTTGCCGCCCTGAAGCGCAGCTGCCCGGTGCCCGTTGCCTTTGAGAACATCGAGGGCGGCGCCAAGGGCTACTATCATCAGTTGGAGCGGCGCATCGCCTTGCAGGAGGGAATGAGCCAGATCCAGACCATCAAGACCCTGATCCATGAGATGGCCCACCAGAAGCTGCACTCTATGCCGCCTGCACTTCTGGCCTCAGAGACAGAGGAGAAGAGCCGGAACGCCAAGGAGGTGGAGGCGGAATCCGTGGCCTTCACGGTCTGCAGTCACTTTGGGATCGACGCTTCCGACTACAGCTTTGCCTATATCGCCGGTTGGTCCAAGGACCGGAGTGCGCCGGAGCTGAAGGCCTCTCTGGGCCTGATCCGCAACGCCTCCAGCGAGATGATTACCCTCATCGAGGAGAAACTGCTGGAGGTCCAGAAGGAGCGGGAGCAGGCAGCGGAGAAGGCCATCCGGGACCAGATCCCGGAGCAGGAGTATGACCCGGAGCACCGTGCGCTCATGGAGGAGCTGATCCGGGAGGGAGCGGACGTGCGGGAACTCTGGCTCGGCGGGAAGCCGGTGGATCTCACCGCCATGGATCTGTCGGCCGCGGAGGTGGCAGATCTGCGCTACCGGATAGAGGTGGAGGCCATCCCCAGAATGCGCTTTTCCAAGGAGCAGTGGGACCAGATCCAGGCCGGGATCCGGGAGAAGTTGGACGTGAAGATCTATGCAGACCCGGACTTTACGTCGGAGCAGATGCAGGAGCTGCTGAAGGCGCTGCGCTCGGAGCAGCACGGCTTTATCACCCGGGAAGAGCTGCTGCAGCTGGCAAGCAAAGACTTTTCTGCCGAGGAGATCCGGGATGTTCACCGGGAGCTTCGCACGGAGCGGAGCGCGGAGATGGATGCGGTGGAGGAAAGACGGAGCGAGAACGCGGGACTGCAGGAAAACGGCCGCTACCGTTACTGGTCCACCCAGCGGCCTGTGGGGCCGGGGACCTTCCCGAAAACGGAGGGAAGCCCGGTGGCCATCGAAAACTTTGATGCCCGCATGGTCGTGGAAGGGGGCAGGACCCAGGCCTGGGGCTATCTGGAATACGAAAAGCCGCTGGATGAAAAGCAGGTGCAGGACTATGAGCTGAAGCCCGCCCTGGGCGTGAAGCAGCAGACCCGGGAGCAGGAACCCAGGGAGAAGGGGCAAAGAAAGTCTGTTCTCGAGAATCTGCACGACAAGCAGAGGCAGGTGGCAAAAAGAAGCGGACAGGGGAATCAGAAAAAGAGAAGCAAGGAGGCGGAGAGCATATGAGCTTTACGGCGGAGGAATACAGCTTTCTCGGCGCCATGCAGGCGGAAACAAAGGAGGAGGCGCTGGAGGCGGTGACGGAGGTCATGCCCCTCTATCAGAATGAGGAGGACCGCTGCTTTTTCCGGGAACTGCAGGAAAAGCTGAAGCGGGTGAGCGATGCGGAGTATGAGGAGCAGGTCGTCCTGGCCTATGAGGATTACCTGAGCGACGGCTATCTGGATGACGATCCGGGAGGTGATGAAGATGGCTGAATTCAAGATCCAGGCCTATGTGGCCAATCTGAAACAGTACAACGAGGGCTCACTGGAAGGGGAGTGGATCTCCTTTCCCACAACGCCCCGGGAAATGGAGAGACTGCTCTCCCGGATCGGAGTCGAGAGCGCGGAGAATATGAGCATCCCGAACGACGCGTTTTTCATCGCGAATTTCGCAACGGATCTGCCCGGCGATATTGACCGGATCAGCCGGTTTGACAGCCTGGAGAAACTCAACTATCTGGCCGGAAGGCTGGAGGAGATGGATGACAGGGACTTTGCCCGCTTCACCCAGGCGCTGCATCAGAGAATTGAGCTGCCGGAGAGCGGAGTCGATGGGCTCATCAATCTGACCTTCAATCTGGATCAGATCCGGCTCCAGCCGGAAGCGGTCCGCGTGAACGGCTTTTCCCTGCGGCCCATGCTCCCCGAGGAGAGACTGTACGCCTATGGCCAGAGTTCCCAACTCGCCATGCAGACCGGCAGCATCGGAAGGCTGCGCGGGGATATGGACTGGAGCGGAGACGGTTTCTTCACCAGCTGGGAAGACACCAATTCCGACCTGAAGACCGATGCGTTCAAGGAGGAGTTCAATCGGCTGATCGGCAATCTGCGGGAGAATGAGAGCTTTGGCAAGATGCTTCAGAGCCGCCGGGCCATTGCCAATTATGGCATGGAGCATCCGGAGAGCGCCTTTTCGGACCGGTATGACACGGAGTTCGGCTTCCGGGCGGACTCTGAGAAGTACAGCTATTTTCTCCGGCTGAATGCCCGCCAGGGGGACTATAACGTCTATATCTTCTGCTACGACCGGGCTATGCTGGAGGAGCACATGGCCAGGGCAAAAGAGGGCATCCGCTTCATCACACCGGAGTATGAGGAGCTGTTTCGCATCCCGGACGGCGGCAAGATCCGCATCAACTGGAAGGACGGCAAGACCAAGGTGGACACGATCTGCCGCTACATCGATGACTACCACATGGCGACCAGCAGCAGATTGTACCACATCAGCGAGTTTGCCGAGATCGCCCGGCAGAAGGGCGCAGTGGTGGAACCGTTGACGCCGGTGCTGGATCCGGAGAAGAAGGCACAGTGGAATCGGGTGTTTGACGGCAGCGAGGATAAGATCCCCGGGAAATACCGGCTGCCCGCTCTGGCGTCGGAAGCGTTTCAGGAACGGGTGAAGCAGGCCATGCGCACTGCGGGTTACGAATTCGACCGAATCGAGAGCGACTACGGCTGCCTCCGTTTTGACGGGGAGACGACCCGGATGAGCTTCGGCAGCTGGAGAGAAGCGGCAAGATGGCTGGAGGAGGCGCTGATCGATGACCCCGCGCTTTGCGAGAAGGTGAGTCAGATCCTGCATCCGGAGGAGGCGGAGAAAATCAAGGTCCTGGTGGTGGAGCCGAAGAAGGAACCCTACGTCAAGGAGATCAGCCCGGGGCTGGAGTCTCTGCAGCGGGAGGTGGGTGGATATATCGAGGCGGTCTATCCTTTTGAGGACCCGGTGGCCCTGATCTGCAACGAGGAGGGAAAGCTGGATGGCCTGCCCCTGAACCGGGCGCTTTATAACGAGCAGGGGGCCCTCCGCGATGTTATTTCCGGTACCATGCTGGTGGTGGGGCTTACGGAAGATAACTTTGGCGCGCTGTCTCCGGAACTGCTGGAAAAGTATGCGGAGGTCTACCGGGAGCCGGAGACCTTTATCACGATCAACGGTGCCTACTATGCCTATCCAATCGTGGAGGCGGGAAAAGAAGAGGCTGACCGTATCGCTGCGGATACGATCAGCCTCTATGCCAGAAACGGCGCTGATATCTACAATCGGTCCTCGCCGGAGAAGGTCCAACAGGCGGTGGACGCGGTCTCCGTGGTTGTGCGCTCGGGGGATGACTATCCGCTGCGCAGCACGCTACTGGACATTGCCGGGAACGAACCCGAAGATGCCCGGGTGGCCCTGAACCTGGTGAGGGATCTGGACCGCTTCTATCTGGAGCAGGGGACGCCCCGCTATGAGCTGTATCAGATCGGGAATGACGATGAGGACGTCTTTCGAAACTATGGCTACCGTTCGCTGGAGGAGATCCGGAAGGAGGGGCTCCCGGTTGACGGTCGAAACTATGTCTGTGTCTACAGCGGACGGCTCAAGCCTGAGGATACCCTGGACAGCCTCTATGAGCGCTTCAATCTTAGAAAGCCCTTTGAATTTTACGGGCATTCCCTGAGCGTGAGCGATGTGATCGTGACGGGCCGGGACGGTACGCAGCAGGCCTGGTATGTGGACTCCTTCGGATTTCAGGAGGTGCCGGAGTTCTTCGAGCACAACCCCCTGGAGAAGGTGGAGGAACTGCTGGAGGACGATTACGGCATGATCGATGGGATCATCAACAACGGCGATCGGACGAAGGACGAGAGGGAAAAGCCCTCCATCCTCGGAAAGCTCCAGGAAAAGCACCAGGAGGCGGCTGAGCACAATCGAGACCGCGTAAAGCCCGAAAAGACCAAGTCGCAGGAGAAGGACCTGAGCTAAGCTTTTGCCCCGGGGTGGGACACCGGCACGATAGCCGGTGATCCCACCCCGGGGCTTGTATTGTATTCGGCTTTTTTCTGGAAATGCACTTTGAATCATTATGTAGCAGAAAAACGAATTCAATTGGTCGGTTACAAAGAAATAATACCTGATTGTGAAGTGTTTTTAGGAGGATTCCCTTGCCAACGTTTTAGCACTTTGAATCCCACAAAAGATCCCTATGATGCGAAACATCTGTACTGTTAACATGCTCTTTCGCGCAGCGCACGAAGGCGGTATATACGGGTTCATATTTCCGCATTGCATTATAAGCTTGGTATTCAACATAACAAAGGCGAGAGAAATAAGTAACCCAATCTCATATGAATTCTCCTCGAAGACTCCTAATCAAGAAGTCTAAATTAGTTAATCGCCTGACAGAATTGGCCCCTGTTTTTATTTCTTCCCAGGACTCGTAGTATCCTTTGTGGCCTATGGCAATGCTGTTATCACTAAAAAACTGACAAAACCGATCTGGATAAAGTCCAAATTTTCTTAAGAACGCATCTGCAAGAGCCCTTTTTCCGCCATCCAAATTGGCATTATTATTGATGACATGGTCTAAGTTCGAAGAAAAGAAGTATATTTCATATGGGATGGTCCTTGATCCAATTTTAATTCCTTGGGACGAAAGCGAAATCAGATAATCCAAATTCTTTTGTTTTCTTTCGTTTCTTTCGCGTATAGCAACAACATCTCTCGCTTCGATGACACCCCGTTCACCATCATAGTATGGCTTTTCTAAAAAAGCTCTTTCCGGAGCAAATGGAATTACACAATCTTCTGGGATGTAAGCTCCATCCATATCTACTATATGATAAATCATCGCTATACGCCTTGGATAAAGGCCTTCAGCTTTTGTAACCGGCTTAATAAACCGGTTTTCTATTTTCCGAACGATGTTTTCTGGCGTCACAAAAGAACTTGTCGTGATGTCTCCCCCAGATTCGTACTCGTCTTCATCGAGAAATGTATCCTCATCATCCTCATTTTCCTCATCATCAACCTCATCCCCAGCACTGTTTATTACTTTCTGCTGGAGAAGAAAGCGCACCTCATAATCAGGATTCTTATCAAAAATCAATTCAGATAACGGGTTCTCTAATGCAATTTGATCACTTTCTCCTTCCACGAGAAAAACAACAGTATTTGGCGCTGATTTGTTTCTCTTATTTGTCTTCGGCAAGACCAACACCTGCTTTCATAAATGCAGCAATCATTCTTTGCCGCTTAGCGGCATCGTAGATTTGCTCGTCTTGATCATTTCCGAGTATCTCTTTAAGATATAAACTTCTAAGGTTGTTCGTTCGGCCAACACCTTTAAGACGAATATATCTATTTTCGGGGTTTGATGTTGTAAAGATGAGGTTTTCTTTTTTCAGCACTTCAAGTGGACGAAGATTGTGTGAGGTAAAAATGAATTGGCCTTTACCATAGGTTTCCAGCCCATAAAGGATTTCGCCTAAAAGGTGTTCATAAATGCCCGCGTCAAGTTCATCTATAGCCACCGTAATAGAGCGGTCATTATATGCTGCAGTGATCAGAGAGAGGATGCTAATGAGTTTTATAATACCAGCAGACTCATCTCTAAGGGGAATGCGCACATTTTTGCGCCTAGAAAACAGCCTAACTTCTTGCCCTTTCTTGCCTTCTATGACCACTTCATCATGCACAAGTTCCAACTTCAAATCCGTTACTAATGCAGGTAAGACCTTATTTATTCCAGCAACACAGAACTCCAATTCCTCAAAAACTTCTTGCGGCATTCCGCTAGTACCCATGAGGTTTAATCCAAGAACTCCTTGCCGAATATTAAGAGGAACAGAGAGTACTGCCCCCATACCAGAAGTCCTTGTATCCACGGCATAAAGGTATAATCCTGCATAGTTCTTGAGTTCAATAAGAATTTGGTAATACTCAGAATAATCGCAGTGTTCAAAGAAGAGGTCAAGAGTTTCGTCTGCAAATATGAAAGACCTGGAATCTTTCGATGCAGACCGTTTATTGACCTCCAGATCAACAATTACAGTATCCTTCTCATTCCCGACATAGTAGGGAATTTTCCTTACCGGGCCAATTGGATAATTCTTTCCAGACGTTGTAAGGATATCCTGTTTTTTTTGAATCTCACCATTGAATAAGCCCGCTGCGCTGATTGTCTCATCAAAGATTTTGACTTTGTTGGGAAAAAGAGAAGAAATGGATTTGAACTCATCACTTTCATCTGCGCGCTCATTTGGTACTGCCCCGATTTTGAAGGAGTAGGTGATGGTTCTGGAGAACGGGTTGTTCACGGGGTATTGAAGATCAAACGTAAATGATAGGCCGGCATATTCGACTCCTGGGGAAATGCATTCAGAGTAACGAGCTGGTACAGGATTACCAGACATGGCTCTTTTCAGAATCGCAATTGACTCTATAACGGCAGTCTTACCCGAGCCATTCTGCCCATATATTCCAAGAATATCTGATTCCGTATCCTGCGGGACAATCTTCCGCCCGCAGGAAAACACCAACTCTCCATGGGCAACACTTTTAAAGTTTTCCAATTCAATCTTTTGTATTCTAACTGTGGGAAGGATATGCCCTTCTTTGTGTTTCATAAGAGATTTCTCCTTTCAAGCACGCTAAAGATTTCAAGCGTATATAAACTTTAACATACTTGAGCAGAAAAGTCAAACAGAAAGTGTGGAATTTGAATAAACATGCAGAAATATGGCGTTGCTGTGTTGACAGCGGGACCATCTTCTGGTATTTTATCGCATGCACCTTGAAAAATACATATTGAGGAGGAGATCCTATGTCCCTTTCCCACGATTATCCAGATGAGACGAGCAGCGCCGTGATGGAGGAAGCCCCTGCAAACCTGCCTCTGACCGAGGAAGATTCACTAGTTGACCCCGCAGAAGAGGAATCCCTTCCTGAAAAGGAGACCGCCAAGTTGGTCGCAGATGTGGCAACGACTCTTTGGGCAAGAATGGAACAGTCAGAGAAAAACGCCGTGGACGTGGCTAGCGCAACTGATCAGCTTATCAAGCTGAGTGACCGGGAGCAGTACAAGAAGGCGATGGACACGATTTTCAATGATCCCACGATAAGCGCTGAAGAGAAACTGCGGCTCAAGGCAGAAGTAGATAAACAGCAAAGTCTCAAAGACGAGCTTGCGCTAAATCGGATTACCACCTTGCAGGCCTCGCAATCTAGAGCCATCAATGACGTCCACATGTCCTATGTTCACGACATTGCTGTTGGGGCAATTGGTGCTTCATTAATTCTTCTTTTGGCTACGCCAAAAGGAAGGATTATCTTTAGCAAGGCAGCCACCTGGCTTGTCAAGGAAGGTCCTCACCTCATACGGCACGCAGTTTGACATGATGGAGAAGTCGCCCAGGCAAGCTTGGGCGGCTTTTTTCTATGCGATGCACACATCGGCGCAAAGATTTTTGCGCTTATTTCAGCAACTGTGCAGAAGCACTCTTCTGCACAGTCAATAAGAGGCTCCTTTTTATATACAGAAAACACTTGGAATAGATCTCGCAAAAATTGCAGCCCTTCTAATAGAGCACCGGCTGGGTTCTGACCCGGCCGGTGTTCATCTATGAAAGGGTGAACGATATGAGCGAGAAAGACAATGCGCACAGATGCAAGCTGAATGAGGACGTCAGTGGGCTGGACTTAGAGGAGCTGGACAGCTTTCTGGAGCGGAATGCAGGGGAGATGATCACGGAGGCGCGGCCATTTGCGGCATATATGCGCCGAAAGCTGCGGGAGAAAGGGCTGCTGCAGCAGGACGTGTTCCTAGCGGCGGATCTGTCTGAGGGCTTTGGGTACAAGCTGATCGCGGAGGAAAAGCGCACCCGGCAGCGGGATGTGATCTTGCGGCTCTGCCTGGCGGCGCAGTATCGGGCGGAGGAGGTGCAGGAGGCGCTACTCCGCTATGGAATGGCACCGCTGTGGTGGCGGTTCCCACGGGACGCGGTGCTGATGGCGGCCTTCGGAAGCGGAGTGTACGACCTGGAGAAGGTCAATGCACTTCTCCAACAGCACGGACAGCCGCCCCTGCTGAAGGGGTATGAGTAAGACGGAACAGAATGCCAATTCCCACCAAAACGGTGGGAACTGGCGGCTTTTCTTCTTGGTATAATCGGCAGGCGAAAAAATCGTCAAGGAGGGAAACATCATGCCATTTTGCAGAAATTGTGGGGCGGAGCTGGTGGAAGGCAAGCGCTTCTGCCCGGAGTGCGGCGAGCCGACAGGGGAGAGCCCGGTGCGGGCCGCAGCACCCACACCGAGTCCGGAATACCCCGTGCAAAAGCCCAAGCGCAAGCGGAAGTCGCTCTTCAGGCGCTGGTGGTTCTGGGTGCTGGTCGTGATCGTTGCGGCGAGCCTATGGAATCGCAGCGGCGGACGCGCGAACAAGACGAGCAGCCGCCGTACGGAGCCGGTGGTGACGTCAGCACCCAGATCCACCCCGAGGCCGACCGTGAAGCCCACCGAAAAGCCGGTGGCGGACGAGGTCGAGGAGAAGGAGAGTGAGCCTGAGGAATCCGTCGAACCGGAGGCAACGCCGGAGCCTACGGAAACGCCGCTGTCCCAGAACGACATCCGCCCGGAGTTCAAGGAGTATATGGACTCCTATGAGGAATTCATGGACGAGTACATTGAGTTCATGGAGAAGTACGAAAAGGCGGACACCGGCAGTGCGGCGCTGATGCTCGTGGACTACACACGCCTGATGGGGCGCTACACAGACTTCGCGGAGAAGCTGGACGCCATGGACGAGAGCGACTACACCAAGGCTGAGTGGGCCTATTACCTGGATGTCACCAATCGGGTGAACCAGAAGCTGCTGAAGGCACTGGGATGAAAAAAGTGGGAAGCCGCCCGAGCGCGGTTTCCCACAATTGATCTACGGAAAAGAAAGCCTGCTGTATTGGGACGGATCATCGGATCCCCCGACGGGCTCTTAATCCTCCCGGCCCAGCAACCAATCCACGGACACCTTGAGGATGTCTGCAAGAGCATTGAGCTCAATGTCGGAGACGGGGCGCTTTTGCCCCTCCAGCAGAGAAAGCGCAGGAGTGCTCATGTCAATGCCGGCAGTCTGAAGTTTGGCCAGCAGCTCGTTCTGCTTCATGCCCTGAGCGAGGCGGGCCTCGGTAACGCGCGCCCCGACGATGTTGCGATCTCCGCGCGGTAATTTCCTGGTTTTCACATGATCACCCCTTGCACACAAAGTATATGTGCAGGAGGCCTTGACATATTTGGTAATACCAAATATGATGAATTAAATTTGGCAATGCCAAAATTGAGGAGAGATAGATATGGACATTTCCAAGACCTGTGCGGTCTTTGCCTGCCCGCCGATTTGCTTCCCCTGGGGCTATGACGAGGAGGATGAAGGCTGTGCAGCAATGAAGCTGCAGCTGCTGAACGCCATCACTACCCTTCGGACAGAGGGTATCGAGAGGTTCAATGTGGTGCTGGATTCCGGCTTTGGACTCTACGCGGCCGAGATGCTCGTCGGCCTGCAGGAGATTGATCCAGGTATTGAGATGGACCTGTACATTCCCTTTGAAGAACAGGCGAACAAGTGGTCATCGGAGCTGCGGGAACGGTATTTCGCCGTCCATGAGCATGCCAGGGTGGTGGCCACGATCGGCAGAAGGGAAGAGGCGGACCGCGAGTTCAGGACCTTCCTGAGCGCCTTCGAGCTGGCAGGGGCTGTGATCGCCGTGATCGAGCGGGACGACCCCAGAGGTGTGCACGCGCTGAACGCATCTACCGCGGCCAGCTACATGAAGAAAGACGTCATCAGACTGGAAAGATAAGAAAACAGCGCTGGGCCCCCGGCGCTGTTTTTGCCTTAATGAGAACAAGGAGGAGAATGGAATGAAAGCTTTTCGTATAGGTTTCTGCGTGATTGGAGCAGCGGCCACGGCCGTCGGCTTAGGTAAGTTGGCAAGGAAACTGCGGAGAGAAGCAGAGAAGAAGCGGAATGCCCGCTGGGAGAAGGAGCTTGCGGACTTCTACGAGAGGCAGGAAGCGCCGCGCGACCCATGGGACATCCCACTGGAGTTTGTGATCTAGTTAAGATTTAAAGAAGACAATGATGAAGAGAAAAAGCTAAGGTAAAGCCTCGGAGCAGAATTTCAGCTATAATGAGCTGAAGTCTCGCTCCGAGGCTTTCAGTTTCCTGTTTAATTGATCTTTTGGATCAATCCAGAATAAACAGGCCAACTGAGCCGTCCTCATTGACCTCAATTGTCAACTGACGAGGACCTGCTTCGGAGATGTCGGCGAAGTTGCAGTTGATCAGAACGAGATTGTGGTCGTCATCGGAGTTCTCCTGCCCCCAGTGATACGCTTCTTCGAGAATATCAATCAAGGTGTTCATTTCATCCCGACCCTTGAAGGTGCAGTAATCCAGAGACAGTTCCGTGAGGCTGGCGTCTTCCGGGAGCGGATCATGGATCGCATTCAAGCAGTGGTTCTCATCATACCTGCTGTAGGGGAAGCAAAAGAGGTCGGCCTTAAAGGCGGCAAGGCGATTTGTGAGACGGATCAAGGATGCCATGGCATCTTCGCTGCAAGCAACCTCTTGAATCATCAGAGGAGTGTCAATGGCGTCCCAAAGGCCGCCTTCCGGGACTTGCGCAACCTCATGCCTCTCCCGTTCACCGCGTACAAAGAGGCCGTCAAAAATGCCGTATTTAAACAGCCTGGCACCTTCAAAGCGGTTCGAATCGTTGACAATAAAGGAAGAGTACTTGAGATGAGTAGAAAGGAAAAGCTCGTGAAGCACGTCATCATCATACCGTTCCAGAGCAGAGCAGACGTCGAAAGATCCAACGTCGTGCCACCAGGTTTCATAGGAAATGTGGAGCGAAATGTCATCGGCGTCACTCATCTCGCGGATGGCCAACATGCAGACCTCGGTCATAAGATCGCCCTGGAAGTGGGTCGTTTTACCATCGAGGGTTAGATCCATGGTGTGGATTTCGGCATCGCCGCTTAACATGGAGGCGCTCAGAAGGCACAATTGATACCGGATTTGAGAAACAATCTCGCGGGCAGGATAGTTGTCCTTGATGCACGACGCGCTGAAAAAGACATTGAATTCATGAAGATCGCTCATTTTCATTCTCCCTTTATTATGATTTTCCTGCGTTGAATGAAAAAGAGAAGGTAATATAAATATACCAACCGAGATCATTCAACGGTTTCCGGCGCGTTTTGGAGGCTTTCTTAGAAAAAAACACGGACA
>ONBX01000022.1 GCA_900316205.1 uncultured Eubacteriales bacterium | reverse complement strand
CGTGTATGGTACGAATTCGCCAAACCTTTTTCGTCGTTTTGCTTGTTACCGCACGGGCGGCTAATAGCCGCCCCTACGACAACGGGTACATTTTGCAACGCGCCCTTTTCGTCTTGCGTTTTGAAGAAAAACGATTTCCTGCTTGAGAAAAGATCAGATCTTTCTCCCGAGCTGCCAAGGACGGAAGAATAGGTCGAAGTATACGAAAACCTAGAAACGAAAAACTTTAATATTCGTAGATACCGCCGCCGATGAATTCCCGCACCAGGGAATCGGGGGACACGTCCTCGTCCGCGATGTTGCCGAAGAGCTGCAGGGCGGGGAGCACCGAGCGCAGCTCGTCAAAGCGCTCCACTCCCTCGGGCACGGAGCGAAAGAGCTGGGTGGCCGTCTGGTTGTAGACCGCCAGCTCATAGGGCAGACTGGTGTCGAACTGGTAGTTTGCCTTGTCCTTGAAGGGAGAGATGTGCAGCTTTTCGCCCCGGCGTACATTGGCCCACATGGCCATGGTCTCCGCGGGGTCGCTGCCCCGGAAGAGATAGTCCCGCACCGTGCGGCGCACCAGACGGAACCAGGTGGCCTTGAAGACCTCGCGGCCCTGGAAGACCACATTGCTGCGGGCGGAGATGTAGAGCTTGAAGGCCTCCGGGTGCTTGTCGGTGATGCTGTCGTTCAGGGCGTGGATGCCCTCGAAGATCACGATCTCATCCTTCTTGAGCTTGATGGACTTGGAAGGCTCCTGAATGCGCATTTTCCGGGAGAACTCATATTTCGGCACATAGATCCGCCTGCCCTCGCTGAGCTCGGTAAAATGCCGATTCATCAGATCCATGTCCAGGCACAGGGGACTTTCATAGTCAATGTCGCCCTCCGGGGTCCGGGGGCAGGTGGCCGGGTCCACGGTTTTGAAATAGTCGTCCATGGCCACATAGTGGGTGCTCACGCCGTGCTTTTCCAGGGCCTCGGCAATCTTCATGGCGGTGGTGGTCTTGCCGGAGCCGGAGGGCCCGGAGAGCAGCACGATGGGGCTGATCTTCTGGTTTTCCAGGATCTTCAGCGCCGCCTGCTCCACCTTCTTGTGGTAGACCGCATCGCACTCCTGGACAAAGCCCTTGGGGTCGGTAACGGTTTTGTAGTTGATCTCGCTCAGCTGAAAAGACATTTACACGCACTCCTTATGATAGAATTCCCGGATCTGCTCCTTGTCCGCGCAGGTCTCTGCGATCTTCTGGATGTATTCCAGGGGGTATTTCGGCGCCATCAGGCGGATATTGCGCCCGTTGCCCGGGGCGATCAGCTTGGTGGAACCGCCGCCGCCCATGGCCAGGATGCTGCAGAGCTCCTCCATGATGCAGATGTTGTAGAGATTTGCAAAGCCCGGCCTGGTCCAGCCCACGTTTTCAAAGCCGCCGGACATGAACTTCTGCCGGTAGAGATAATAGGGCTCGTAGCCTGCCTGCCGCAGCCGCGCCGCCGCCTCATCCAGCATGGCGCCCACCTCGCCCTCCCCGGGAAGGGGAGAGCCCTCCAGGGTGATGCGGCTGCCTTTTTTCAGGCTCAGGGTGTGCACCGTGATGTTCTCCGCCCCCAGGGAGAGCACCGCGTCCAGGGTGCGGGAGAAGCCCTGGGTGTCGTCCCCCGGAAGGCCCGCGATCAGGTCCATGTTCACCGCAAAGCCGCCCACGCGCCGGACCTTCTCCAGAGCCGCCAGGATATCCGCCGCGGTGTGCTTTCTGCCGATGATCTCCAGCACCCTGTCGGACATGGTCTGGGGATTGACGCTGACCCGGTCCACGCCGTGGCGGCGCAGGACCCGGAGCTTATCCTCGGTGATGGTGTCGGGCCGGCCGGCCTCCACGGTGTATTCCCGCAGGGCGCTCAGGTCAAACTCCGCCTCCAGCAGGGCGCAGACCCGCTCCAGCTCCGCCGGAGAGAGGGTGGTGGGGGTGCCGCCGCCAAAGTAAATGGACACCGGGCGCAGTCCCAGCTCCCGGACCTGGGCCGCCGTGGCCCGGATCTCCTGCTCCAGGGCCTCCACAAAGGGCGGGATGAGCTTCATGCTCTTCTCCACCGATTGGCTCACAAAGCTGCAGTAGGCGCAGCGGGTGGGACAGAAGGGGATGCCCACATAGAGGCACAGGTCCTTCGGACCCAGGCCCTTTTGGGCGGCGATGGTGTGACGGCTGGCATCCAGACACAGCGCCGTCCGCTCCGGGGAAACGTCAAATTCCTCCGTGAAGCGGCGGGCGGCCTCCTCCTCGGAGAGTCCCTCCCGCAGAAAGCCCGCCAGGAGCTTTCCCGGCCTCACCCCGGTGAGTGCGCCCCACACGGGCTTTTTCCGTCCGGCGCGGAGAGCGGCGCGGTACATGGCGTTTTTGATGAGGCGCTGGCATTTCCGGTCTGTGATCAGATCGTCCGTCAGCTCCCGGTTTTTCACCGCAGCCCTGCCCGGGAAGCGTCCCGCCCCGGTATGGAGCAGACAGCTTGCGGTGGTGAAGCGCACACCGCGGTGCAGGGAGATCTCCATCCGATCTCCCGCGGGCCTGCCCTCGGGATAGACGGGACGTTCCTCGGGAAAGAGGGTCAGCAGCATCTGCTCCACCGCGTACTTATAGGTATGACCTTTCAGGTATAAGTTCACTTGATTTCCTCTCCCGGCGCCTGAATCATTCCCGCCGATTTTGTTAATGCCTCATTATATCAAATAACGCGGAGAAACACAATCCGCAAAAATATATGGGAAAAATTTGAAAAAAGCACATTTCCTTCAAATTTTTTGTTGTTTTCTGGAAAAAAATATTGTAATATAAGTACATATAAGATAAAGTTGGGGTAATTATCATGTATTGTGTGGGAGAAAAAATCATTTACGGGGAGAATGGCGTCTGCACCGTGGAGAAGATCGAGCCCCTGGGAATGTCCGGCGCTTCCAGGGACAAGCTCTACTATCATCTCAGCCCTCTGATCGGCTCGGGCATCTATTTTGCCCCGGTGGATTCCGGCGCCTATATGCGCCCGGTCATGAGCCGGGAGGAGGCGGAGGCGCTGATCGACGCCATGCCCGGCATCGAGCCTGCCATCTGCAACGACAACCGCTTCAACCACGTGGACGCCTATTATAAGGAGCTCTTCCGCCAGCACAGCTGTGAGGCGCTGGTTGCCATCGTCAAGGGCCTGCGGACCCGGATGGCCACCCGCAAGACCCGCAGCAGCCGGGCGGAGGCCACCATGAAGCGGGCGCGGGACATGCTGCATGGGGAGCTCTCCGTGGCCCTGGGCCTGGAGCTTGGCGAGGTGGAAAACTACATCACCAGCCGCATCGGCGAGCAGCCCCTGGACCAGTAAGACAGCGACTGAGGCAAAAAACGGGAACTTTTTCGAAAGTTCCCGTTTTTTATGTTTTCTGCGGCTGCCTATCGGTGCTTTCGCATATACTCCACCGTCCTGTGCAGCGTCTGGGTGTGCCTGAGCTCCTCCAGGTGTCCGGCAAAGTCCAGGTGATAGTGCTCCTGCAGGGCGGCGAGCTGCTTGTCCTGCTCTGCGGCCCGTTCCCGTTCCGCCTCATCATTCAGATCCGCAAAGGAGAGCTGCCGTTCCTCTTCTCCGCTGAGATTGTAGAGACTCACGCCGATGAGCCGCACCGGGGCCGCCTCTACCTGGTCCAGCAGCTTCACCGCCTCCCGGTAAATGGTCACGGCGTCATCGCAGGGAGGCAGGGCCCGGGAGCGGGTGAGGGAGCGCATGTTGGCGTAGGTCAGCTTTAGGGAGACCCCTCTGCCCCAGAGGGAGACCCGCCGGACTCGACTCTCCACCGAGAGGGAGAGCAGGAACAGCACCTCCCGCAAGAAGTCCGTGCCCTCCACATCCTCCTGAAAGGTCAGCTCCCGGCCGATGGATTTGGCGTCCTCCGGCCGATAGGGGGTGACGGGCCTGTCGTCGATGCCGTAGGCCACCTGGACGATCCAGCGGCCCTGCTTGCCCAGGAGCCGGATCACGTCCTCCTGCCGTTCCCGCAGCTGGCGCACGGTCTCGATCCCCGCGGCGTGGAGCTTCCGGGCGGTCTTTTCCCCCACGGTGTAGAGCACCTGCACGTCCCGGTCCAGGATCAGGTCCACAAAGGCCTGGGGCGTGGGGATCTCAAAGTAGCCGTCGGGCTTTTTCTCCTCGCTGGCGGTCTTGGCGGCGGTTTTGGAGTAGGCCAGACCCACCGAGCAGCTGAGCTGCAGTTCCTCCCGGGTCCGGCGCTTGATCTCCCGGGCGATCCGGCGGGCGCCTTCCCAGTCCCCGGCCTGCTGGGTGATGTCCAGATAGGCCTCGTCCAGGGCGATGGCCTCCGCGGCGGAGGCGTAGCTCTCCCAGATCTCGTGGAGCTGCCGGGAGACCGCCCGGTACTTGTCAAAGTCCGGGTGCCGGTAGATCCCCTTGGGGCAGAGACGGTAGGCGTCCTTGATGTTCATGCCGGAGCGCACGCCGAAGGGCCGGGCCTCATAGCTGCAGGTGGCCACCACGCCCCGCTCATGGGGGAGGGAACCGATGATCAGAGGCTTTCCCCGGAGAGAGGGATCGTCCCGCATCTCCACCGAGGCGTAGAACGCATCCATATCCACATGCAGAATGATCCGCTCCACGTCGTTCTCCGCCTCCTCTCCGGGTCCTTTCTCATAAGCGCATTGTATCACCGACGCACAGAATCAACAAGGGCCGCCGCCCGGCAAAGCGCAGAAAACCGCCTCCCGATCGGAGATCAGGGGGCGGTTTTCACCTTTTTCGGATGAGCGTGTCAGTGGCCCACGTGCTCGTGGAGCTCCTCTTCGTCCATATCCCGGAAATCCTCCGGATCGTAGGAGATGCCGTTTCGGTCATAGTAGTCCTTCACCGCGGCGCGGACGGCCTGCTCGGCCAGCACGCTGCAGTGGAGCTTGTGCACGGGCAGCCCGTCCAGGGCCTCCACCACGGCCTTGTTGGAAAGGTCCAAGGCTTCCTGCACGGTCTTGCCCTTGATGAGCTCCGTGGCCATGGAGCTGGTGGCGATGGCGCTGCCGCAGCCGAAGGTGTTGAACTTCACGTCGGTGATGACCTGATTTTCGTCGATTTTCAGGTACATGCGCATGATGTCGCCGCACTTGGCGTTGCCCACCTCGCCGATGCCGTCGGCGTCGTCGATCTGACCCACGTTGCGGGGATTGCGGAAATGGTCCATTACTTTTTCACTATAGAGAGCCATGATTACTCCTCCAATACAAGAATTTTGTAGCCTTTCAGACCCCTCCGCCCCAGTGTGCGCACTGGAGCACCTCCCCTTAGGCAGGGGAGGCAAAAAGGAAAATGATTTTAAATCAGGTGCGGGCGCTGGCCCTTCTGCAGCTCGTCCCACACGGGAGACATGGCACGCAGATAGTCCACCACCTTGGGAACAGTGGCAATGATGTGGTCGATCTCCTCCATGGTGTTGTACTCGCCGATGGAGAGGCGCAGGGAGCCGTGGGCCACCTCATGGGGCAGGCCGATGGCCAGCAGCACGTGGCTGGGGTCCAGGGAGCCGGAAGTGCAGGCGCTGCCGGAGGAGGCACAGATCCCCGCGTCGTCCAGCATGAGCAGCAGGCTCTCCCCCTCGATGCCCTCAAAGCACATGTTCACCGTGCCGGGGACGTGGTGCTCCAGGCTTCCGTTGATTTTGCTGTGGGGGATCTTGGAGAGCTCCGCAAAGAGCTTGTCCCGCATGGGGATGATCTTGGCGGTGTTTTCTTCCATGTTGGCGCAGCTTTCCTCCAGAGCCGCGGCCATGGCGGCAATGCCGGCCACATTCTCGGTGCCGGCCCGCTTGCCCCGCTCCTGAGCGCCGCCCTCGATGATGTTGGTCAGTACCATGCCCTTGCGGGCGTAAAGGGCGCCCACGCCCTTGGGGGCGTGGAACTTATGGCCGGAGATGGCCAGCATGTCGATGTTCATGGCCTTCACGTCAATGGGCATGTGGCCCGCGGCCTGCACGGCGTCGCAGTGGAAGGGGATCTTCTTCTCCCGGCAGAGGGCGCCGATCTCGGCGACGGGCTGCACGGTGCCGATCTCATTGTTGGCAAACATCACGGTGACGAGGGCCGTATCCTCCCGGATGGCGGCCTCCAGGTCCTCCAGCCGGACCACCCCGTCCTCGTGCACGTCCAGCAGCGTCACCTCAAAGCCCTCTTTTTCCAGCTTGTTCAGGGTGTGCAGCACGGCGTGGTGCTCGAATTTGGTGGAGATCAGGTGTTTTTTGCCCTTGCGCGCGCCCAGACGGGCGGCGGAGACGATGGCCTGGTTATCGGCCTCGGAGCCGCCGGAGGTGAAGTAGATCTCCCGCGGATCGGCGTTGAGGCATTTGGCGATGCTTTCCCGGGCAGTCTGCAGGGCCTCGGCGGCGTTCTGGCCGAAGGAGTAGAGGCTGGAGGGGTTGCCGTACTGCTCCGTCAGGAAGGGCAGCATGGCGTCCAGCGCGGTTTTGGACACGCTGGTGGTGGCGGCGTTGTCGGCGTATACAAACATTTCAATCTTCCTTTCCTTATAGGCTCCCCTGCAAAGGGAGCTGGCGCGAAGCGCCTGAGGGTTATGGGCTCCCCTGCAAGGGGAGCTGTCAGCCGTCAGGCTGACTGAGGGGTCGTCCCTTCAAGCTATGATTGGGCGGAGGAATCGCTTTTCCACTTTTCTCCGGTGAGCAGGTCCTCCAGCGTAACGGTTTTCAGATAGGCGTTGGTAATGTCGTCCAGTTCCTTCCACATGGGGATGGTCTGGCAGGCGGCGGCGCGGTCACACTGAATGCTGCCGTCCTTGATGCAGGAGACGGGGGCCAGATTGTCCTCGATGGAACGCAGAATCTCCTCCACGGTGTATTCGGCCGGGGATTTCACCAGCCGGTAGCCGCCCTCCTTGCCCCGGGTGCTTTCCAGCAGCTCCGCCTTCTTCAGGTTTGCTACGATGGCTTCCAGATACTTCATGGAGATCTGCTGCCGGTCAGCCACGGTCTTCAAAGAGACGAAGGCATCGTCCGGGTTCTGGGCCAGGTCCAGCATCACCCGCAGCGCGTAGCGCCCCTTGGAGGTGATGTTCAATCCAATTTCCTCCTTTTCACTGGGATTTAGCAGATTCAATATACCAGAACTTTAGTAGGAATTAAATAGACAATTTATAAAGTTTGTACAGAATCCCGCAGACCATGAAAAAAGCAGCCTTTCGGCTGCTTTTTATCCTGCAGAAAAAGGCCGAAGGGTCTTTTCCCGCAAGGGGATTGCAGCCCGCTTCGCGCACTCGCTTGCGGGAGACGCTCGCACACTTGCGGGCCGAGCGATGTCTTTTGCCAGGTACACGCCCCGGCAAAAGACGAATTTGAATTTCTTCGCGCCAGCGGGCGCGAACTCTGCGAGGCTTCCTTGCCTGCAGTTTGAGACCTTCTCATTTTCTTTTTGCAATCTGCTTCATGAAAAAAGCAGCCATTCGGCTGCTTTTTTCGGCTGCTTTTGCGGTTTATGCCCGGTGGAAGCGGACGCTTGCCAGCATGGCGCCAAGGTCCGGGTCGTCTGCCAGGTCGGGCAGGGGCGTGTCGTTGCCCTTGGCCTTAAAGAGCAGCACCTGCACATAGCTCTGCGCATCCTCCGGAATGGGCAGACAGAAGGAGAGGGCGTCCCCCTCCAGGTACTTCACCGCGTCCACGCTGCCGTAGCGCACCGGGGCAAAGTCCTGGTGCTTCTCGGCGAGAGAGGCGCAGTGGGCGGCGAAATCCTCCCCGGGATAGTAGGCGGCGTACTCCAGCTGCAGGCTGAAGTCCTCGCCCTCCAGAATGGCCACGTGGGAGTCGCTGGAATAGCTGAGGAAGTTCTCCTCCACCACGGCGAAGCTGAACTTGTCCGCGTCGTAATCCAGGGTCATCTCCACGGTGGAGGCGTTCTGGAAGCCGGAGATAAAGCTGTAGCTGCCGGTTTTCAGATTGGCGGGAGCTTTGGCGGGGGCGGGCTTTTTGACGGGGACCGTCTTGGCGCTCGCGGCTTTCTCTGCGGGCTTCTTTTTCAGCAGCAGCAGAGCAGCGCCGGCGGCAGCCAGGCCCAGAGGCGCCAGGATCATCCATTTTTTCATGGGATCATCTCCTGTGTGTTTTCATGATGAGACAAGTATATCCTATCTTTCCCGGTTTGCCAAGGGTCAGTTTTTCTCCAGCCGCACCCGGACCTCGCCGGAGAGAACCTTTCGCTCTTCTCCGTCGGCAAGGCGCACTCGCAGGGAGTAGTCCCGCTCCAGGTCCAGCACCAGGGCAGGCTCCGGATCTTTCCCCGGGGAGAGGAGCTCCACCTCTCTGCCCAGCACCAGGGAGCGGTCCCGATAGCCGGCAAAGCAGTCCTGCAGCCCTTCGCCGCCGCAATAACGCCAGAGCCGGTCCAGGATCCCGGCGGCGAGCCTGCAGCGCAGCTCCGGGAGGCTCCGCTCCGGGAACACCGCCCCGGCGATGTCCCGGAGTTCTTCGGGAAAGCCCCCTTCCGGCTCCAGGGCGTTCACGCCGATGCCTACCACCGCGTAGCTCAGCTGGCCGTTTTCGCAGTCCAGGGAGGCCTCGGTCAGGATGCCGCAGACCTTTTTACCCGCCATCAGCAAATCGTTGACCCACTTGATCTCCGCCTTCCGCCCGGAAAGCTCCTCCAGGGTCTCCGCCACGGCCACTGCCGCGCAGGCGGTGATGGCGGTAGCCTCCGATGCGGGCAGGGAAGGGCGCAGCAGCAGGCTCAGGTAGACGCCGCTGTCCTCGGGGGAGAAGAAGCTGCGGCCCATGCGGCCCCGGCCGGCGGTCTGCCGCCCGGCGATGAGGGCGAGGCCGGCAGCTTCGCCACGGTTGGCAAGCTCCTTGAGGGCGGTGTTGGTGGAGCCGATCTCCGCAAAGCAGCGCAGGCGCAGCTCCGGGCTCTGCAGATACTTGCGGATGCCCGCCTCGCTGAGTACGTCGCTTTTGGACAGCAGCCGATAGCCCCGCCGGGGGGCGGATTCGATGAGATAGCCCTCACTGCGCAGCTGGTCCACCGCCTTCCACACTGCGGTGCGGCTCAGTTCCAGGCGGGCGGCCAGCTCTTCGCCGGAGATGCTCTCATCCGCGTGGGACCAGAGATAGTCCAGGACAAGGTCCTTGGTCATGCAGATCTTCCTTTCTGAAGGATCGGATAGAGCCGCCCGGTGAGCAGCGCGGCCAGAGCGATCTTCACCGCGTCCGGCAGCAGATAGGGCAGCACGCACCAGCCCAGGGCGGTGGCCACGCTGATGGGGCCGGTGTTTTTGGCATAGAGCAGTACGAACCAGGCCGTGCCGAAGGTATAGCACAGGGCGAGACCCAGGATCATCCACACAAGCAGCAGGGGGAAGCGGCGGGAGACCTTGTCCGCCAGCAGACCCGTCACCAGGGCGGTGAAGAGAAAGCCCACCAGATAGCCGCCGGTGACGCCCATCAGCGCTCCGAGGCCGCCCTTAAAGCCGGCAAACACCGGCAGGCCAACGGCGCCCAGCAGCAGATAGACCGCCACGGTTACAAGCCCCAGCTTCCAGCCGAAGAGGGCGGCCAGCAGGCACACCGCAAAGGTCTGCAGGGTGAAGGGCACCCCGGTGGGCAGCAGCGCGGGGACGGAGATCCAGGAACACACCGCGATCAGGGCGGCACCCATGGCCGCCAGCGCCATGTCGCGCACGGAAAAAACCTTGTTTTGCATAGAAAGCACCTCGTTCCTCGGATTTGGCGCTCCCTATTATACCCGAAGAGCGGGAAATGTCAACGCAAAATAAAGAGCCAGGTTAACAATTAAGACGGCCGTCCCAATCTGCCAGGAGCGTTTCGGCAAGGCCGCCGGACTTTACCAGCTTTATCGCCTCCTCCACGCTTACCCATTCCCAGCTGTCCACCTCGGGGCCGGGAGAGGCCTCGTCCTCCTCCAGCAGGGCCAGGAAGTTCAACATCAGGGTCTCGGAGGGGGCGTAGTAGTGGCTGCCCAGAAAGCGGGGCGAGCGGGCCGTCATGCCCAGCTCCTCCCGCACCTCACGAAGGAGGGCCTCCTCGGCGGTCTCGCCCTTGTCCACATAGCCCGCCACCAGGACCGGGTCAGAGTCGCCGTACTGCCGGATGAGCAGCATGCGCCTGCCGCTTTTGTCCAGCAGAATGGCGCTCACGGCGCAGCTGAAGAGGGGAAAACGCCAATCCTGGCAAGCCTCACACCAGAGGGTGGGCGGCTCGGTGGGGTGGGGACGCAGCCGCAGGAGCTTCCCGCAGACGGGGCAATAGTTCAGTTTCATCCGATCCCTCCCGTGTATCAGCTCTCCAGCATCAGGCGCAGGATCTCCCGGTCGGTCTCCCGCATGCCGTCCCGGGCGAGACGGCCCACATTGGCGATGGTGTTTTCCACGCCCTTTTTCACGATGCCGTCCCCGCCGTAGAACTGGTTGCCGTCCCGGAACATGCTGAGCCCCAGCAGCCCCGCGTCCACCGCAGCGGCGATCTTGGCGGCACAGCTGGCTTTGGCCCCGTCGCAGACGATGCCGGAGGTGACCGCCACGGCGTTTACCACCGTGTGGGCGATCTCCCGCAGGCGGCCGCCCTGGAGCCAGGCGATGCCCGCTCCGGCGCCGCAGCCGGCGCTGACCGCGCCGCAGTAGGCGGAGAGGCGGCCAATGCCGGTTTTGAGATGGATGGTGATGAGGTTCGAGACCAGCAGCGCCCGCAGCAGCTCCTCGTGGCTTTTGCCCGTCTCCCGGGCGTAGACGATCACGGGGACGCTGGCGGTGATGCCCTGGTTGCCGCTGCCGGAATTGATGACCACCGGCAGCTCGCATCCGCTCATCCTGGCGTCGCTGGCAGCGGCGGCATAGGCCCGCATTTTGTAGTCCAGGCAGTCCTCGTGCCCCCGGAGCAGGGTCTTGCCGATGTTGGCCCCGTAGGGATGGCGCAGGCCCTCCTCCGCGATGGCCATGTTATAATGGATCTGCCGCTCCAGCAGGGGAGCGACGGTAGCAAGGTCGGCGTGCTCGGCGTAGTCCGCGATCCGCTCCACGGTGAGGATCTCCCTGCCCGCTTCGCTGCCCTTGGGCTCGTCCAGGGGCGTTTCCAGCAGGGTCTCGCCGTTATGGCGCAGGCAGACCAGGTTGGTGTGATGCTCCGCGATGCGCACGAAGGAGGAGTCCTCCCCGGCGAAGGCGCTGATCATGATGTCGAAGATATAGGGCGTGTCGGCAAAGCGGACCTCCACGGGGATGCGCGCCAGGGCGGGGGCAAGGGTCTCGATCTGCTCCGGGCTTGCCCGGGAGAGGACCTCCAGCTTAGCCTCCGGATCCCCGATGAGGGCGCCGGCGAGAGCCGCGGCCCGGATGCCCCGGAGACCGCCGGTATGGGGGACCACCACGCTCTTCACATTTTTCAGGATGTTCCCGCTGACCTCCACCAGCAGCCGCTCCGGCTCCCGGCCCAAAAGCTCCCGGGCTTTGGCGGCGGCATAGGCGATGGAGACAGGCTCGGTGCAGCCCGTGGCGGGCAGCAGCTCCTCCGCGAGGATCTGCTCGATCTGGCGACAGACTTGCTCTTCCATGAAAGGTTCCTCCCGATCAACAATCGATTTGCGCGAGACGGCTTTCAGGGGATACGCAGAGAGAATCATGCTGTTACGCTTTCATTGTAGCACAGAGCGGCCTTCGCCACAACAAGAAAAGAGAAGAGTGAAGAGTGAAAAGAGAAGGGGAAGGAGATGCGGTGCGAGCGAGGGATCGCTCCCTGCGCGAGGGAGACGCGCAAAAAACCTCCCCTGCGCAAGGGGAGGTGTCGCCCGGCGTGTTACACTCCGCCGGGTGACGGAGGGGTCGTGACCCGCTCCTCGTTGTCCCGTATTTGGGCTCCTCCTCTCGTGCCGCCGTAGGGCGGAAACGGAAAGCACGCGTAGGGCGGGATGCCCTCATCGCGCAGCACCCCGTCTGTCATCCTGAGAGAGCCCGCAGGGCGAGTCGAAGGATCCCGCCCCCGGCGCAGGCAATTATTCTGGTACTGCGAGGCTTCCAGCCCTGCGCCTCCGAGATCCTTCGTCGGCTTCGACTCCTCAGGATGACATGTCTCTACCTTCCCCCGCTGGGGGAAGGCTTTGGCGGGCTGCCGAGGGCGGCAGCCCCTACGAAGAGAACGGAAAGCCAGCGCAGGACACCCACAGCAAAAAAAGAAGCTGCCGGAGCAGCTTCTTTTTTATGCTGTTTGTTTCGATCAGACGGCCAGGAAGAACTTCACCAGGAAGATCAGGCTCAGCACGTAGGTCAGGACGGAAACGTCCTTGGCCTTGCCGGTGACGAGCTTGATGACGGTGTAGCAGATCAGGGCCAGGCCGATGCCGTGGCCGATGGAGCCGGAGATGGGCATGCCGATGAGCATGACGGCAACGGGCAGCATCTGGGTGATGTCCTCAAAGTCGATCTGCTTGAGGTTCGCGAGCATCAGGATGCCAACGTAGATCAGAGCGGAAGAGGTGGCGGCGGCGGGGATGATGGCAGCGATGGGGGCGATGAACATGCACAGCAGGAACAGGATGCCGGCAGTCAGGGCAGTCAGGCCGGTGCGGCCGCCGGCTTCCACGCCGGAGGCGGATTCCACGAAGGTGGTGACGGTGGAGGTACCGGTGAGGGAGCCGGCCACGGTGCCGATAGCGTCGGACAGGAGGGCTTCCTTCATCTGGGGCATGTTGCCGTCCTTGTCCAGCATCTTGGCACGGGAGGCGGTGCCCACCAGGGTGCCGATGGTATCGAACATGTCGATGATGCAGAAGGTGATGACCAGGGTGATGACGGTGAACCAGCCGATGTTGGCAACGCCGGCGAAGTTCAGCTTGAAAAGGGTGGTCTCGGCCATGTCGGCGAAGGGAGGCACGAAGGAAGCGGTCTTCAGGCTCTCAAAGGGATTGGAGTGCAGGAAGATCGCCTGGCCGGCCCAGTGCAGCACGGAAGCGGCCAGCATGCCGTAGAGCACGGAGCCCTTGACCTTCTTGTGGTTCAGGGCCACAATGACGAACAGGCCGAAGAACATGGTGACAACGGCCAGGATCATCTGGGGGTACACGGAACCCATGGTCTCCTTGGCGTAGGAGGCGGTCAGGGCGCCGAAGAAGTCACGCATGGCGAAGAAGGGGCCGCCGTTCTCACCGTAGAGGGGGACGTTGGAGCCAAGACCGATGTTCATCAGCATCAGGCCGATGGCGGGGCCGATGCCCAGGCGAACGCCGAGGGGAATGGCCTCCACGATCTTCTCGCGGACGTTGAAGATGGACAGGACGATGAACACGATGCCTTCGATGAAGATGATGACCAGAGCGGTCTGGAAGGCCTCGGTGTAGCTCATCTCGGCACCGCGCAGGGCGGCCAGGGAGACGATGTTGGCAACGACCACGGCGAAGAAGCTGTTCAGGCCCATGCCGGGAGCCATGCAGAAGGGCTTGTTGGCCAGGAAGGCCATGCAGATGGTGCCGATGGCGGAAGCGATGCAGGTGGCGAGGAACACGCCGTTCCACAGGGGGCTGCCCACGGCGAAGTTGGTGAGCAGGTTGGGGTTCAGGGCGATGATGTAGGCCATGGTCATGAAGGTGGTCAGGCCTGCGATGATCTCCGTGCGAACGGTGGTGCCGTTCTTTTTCAGCTGAAAGATCTTCTCCATTTTTTCCTCCTCAGAAATTCTCTTTCTCTCACTTGTTTTGCCCGGAGCACAGGAAAGGGCTCCGGGAAGAAACACGTTATCATTGTAGAAAAATCGGGGTCAAAAATCAATTAGGAGAAACAACAAAAATCGGCGCAAAAAAGCTTTGACCCTTATGGAATCTTGTGCTATCATGTGCAAAAACCATGGACCCGGAGGATGACCGGCATGACAAGAGAAAAAATCGAAGAGACCGGCCGCAAGAGGCTGAACCGACTGCTGCCGCCCCTGGGACAGCGCATCGTGAAAACCTCGGTGGCGGTGTTCCTGTGCCTGCTCTACTACTGGCTGCGGGGCTACCGGGGCATCAAAATGAACACCGAGGCCGGCATCACCGCCATCATCTGCATGCAGCCCTATCTGCATGACACCCGGGATTTCGCCCTGAGCCGCATGACCGGCACCCTCATCGGCTCTTTCTGGGGCCTTCTTCTGCTGCTGGTGCTGCTGGCCGCGCCGGGGCTGGAAAACCATCTGTTCCTGGTGTATACCCTGATGGGCCTGGGCGTGCTGGCCTCTCTCTACTCCTCGGTGCTGCTGCGCCGGGCGGACGCCTCGGGCCTGGCCGCCATCGTGTTCCTCTGCATCGTCATCGCCTTTCCGGAGATCGAAGAGCCCCTGCGCCAGGCCGGTGACCGGATCTTTGGCGTGATGCTGGGGACGGGCATTGCCATCGGGGTAAATGTGTTCCGTCTGCCGAGAAGCAAGAATCGGAACGACGTGTTCTTCGTGCGCACCCGGGATCTGGCGCCGGACCGCTTCTCCCAGATCCCCTCCGCCGCCCTCTATCGGCTCAATTACCTCTGCAAGGACGGAGCCCGGATCTGCCTCATGAGCGAGCATGCCCCGGCCTTCTTCACCCTTCAGATGAGTCAGACCGTGTTCAGCGTACCGCTGATCGTGATGGGCGGCGCGGCGATCTATGATCTCAACGAGCAGACCTATCTCTATACCGAGAACATCCGGCCCCAGGATTCCCTGCGCCTGCGGGAATATCTGGAACATATGGGCCTGAGCTACTTTATCTATACGGTCCACAGCCACCGGACCTGCATTTTCCACAGCGGAGACATGCGGGAGGAGGAACGGGTGATCTTCAACCGGATGAAGCGCTCCCCCTATCGGGACTACCTGGACGAGGGAGATTTCCCGGCGGAGGAGATCGTGTATCTGAAGATCATCGGCACCGACAAAGAGACCGCCCGCTGGCTGGAACAGCTGCAGAGCTTCCTGCACAGCCGCCACCTGCGGGGCGTCATCCGCCAGGAGGCGGGCACCAAGAGCATCAGCGCCCTCTATATTTACTCCGCCAAGGCAAGTATCAAGCAGGCGGAAAGCAAGGTGATGGAGCTGCTGCGGAAGGAGGATCCCGCCCTGCGTCCGGTGGAGGTCTTCCTGGACCGGCCCTATGAGAACGAGCACGACGCCATGCACCTGCTGCACCGGCTGGGGGACCTCTATGAGCCCCTGTGCCTGCCCTGGAAAAAGGAGCAAAAAGCAAGCAAATAAAATAAGGTAAACGCTGCTTCATGCGCCTTCGGCATCTACTGGCAAATCATTCGCCAGCTCTGCGTTACAAAAACTTGAAATACACAGAGTATTCCTGCGTTTTTGTGCCTTGATCTGACGAAGATTTGCTCAGTATCCGCTCTTGCCGCATGGAATCATCGTTTACCCACGCCTCGGGAGAAAAGCTCTTGTCGGATGAGCGGCTTTCTTCCGGGGCGTATTTCTGTTTGCCGGATCGGGTGTACGGTGCTATAATAACAGAAACAGCATCGGGACAGGCTTCTTGCCTGCCCTTGGCAGAAAAGAACGGAGGTGCGCGTCTTGGAGGCTGTCCACATCAGAATACACGGGATTGTCCAGGGTGTGGGCTTCCGGCCCTTTGTGCACCGGCTAGTGCGGGAGCACGACCTGGCCGGCTCCATCCGCAACACCTCTTCCGGGGTGGAGCTGGAGCTGGAGGGGGAACGGCGCGCCCTGGAGGCCTTTGTGCAGGCTCTGCCGAAGCGGGCACCCAAACTGGCCCTCATCGAGCAGATCGAGACAGAATGGGGGCTGCCTCCCCGGGGCCGGAAGGACTTTCAGATCCTGCAAAGCCACGCCGAGGAAAAGCGCAACACCCTGGTCTCTCCGGACATCGGGATCTGCGAGGACTGCAGAAGGGAACTGCTGGATCCGAAGGACCGGCGCTACCGCTATCCCTTCATCAACTGCACCAACTGCGGGCCCAGATTCACCATCATCAAAGATTTGCCCTATGACCGGGCCCTGACCTCCATGGGGCGCTTTCCCATGTGCCCGGACTGCGAGAGGGAATATCACGACATCGAAAACCGGCGCTACCACGCCCAGCCCGACGCCTGCCCGGTCTGCGGACCCAAGGTCAGCTTTCTGGACGGGGAGGGGCGGGAGGTGCCGGGAGATCCCATCGAGACGGCCCGGGCCTGGCTCAAGTCGGGAAAGATCCTGGCCGTCAAGGGCCTGGGCGGCGTGCATCTGGCCTGCCTGGCGGACCGGGAAGACCTGGTGCGGGAGCTGCGGCGGCGGAAGGAACGGGACGAAAAGCCCTTTGCCCTCATGTGCCGGGACGTACAGGCGGCGGAACAGCTCTGCTTCGTCTCCGAAAAGGAGCGGGAGCTGCTGGAGAGCTTCCACAAGCCCATCGTGCTGCTGAGGCGGCGGGACAGGGGCCCCTCGCCCCTCACGGAAAACGGCTGGCTGGGTGTGATGCTGCCCTATACGCCGCTGCACGTGCTGCTTTTCGGGGAGGACCTGGACGCTCTGGTGATGACCTCCGCCAACCTTTCCGACACGCCCATCGTGTACCGGAACGCGGAGGCCCTGGAGCGCCTGCAAGGCATAGCCGACGGCTTCCTCCTCCACGACCGGGACATCCAGACCCGCTGCGACGACTCCCTCTGCTGGGAGCGGGAGGGGAAGGAATACTTCGTCCGCCGGAGCAGGGGCTATGTGCCCTTCCCGGTGCGCGTTTCCGGCAGCCGGGGCGGGATTCTGGCCTGCGGGGCGGAGCAGAAGGCCAGCTTTTGCCTCTCCCGGGGAGAATACCTCTTCCCCAGCCAGCACATCGGCGATCTGAAAAACGCCGAGACCCTGGAGCATTACGAGCAGCAGATCGCCCATTTTGAGCGTCTCTTCGATACGAAACCCAGACTTCTGGTCTGTGACAAGCACCCGGACTATCTCTCCACCGCCTATGCGCAAAAGCGGGGCGAGGAGGAGGGAATCCCGGTGCTGCCTGTGCAGCATCACCATGCCCACATGGCCTCCTGTATGGCGGATAACGGTCTCACCGGGCCGTGCATCGGCCTCATCTGGGACGGCGTGGGCTACGGGGAGGACGGCGGCGCCTGGGGCGGGGAGTGCCTCATCGGAGATTACCGAAGCTTTCGGCGCTTTGGGAGCCTCCGGCCCATCCCCCTCATCGGCGGGGACCGGGCGGTGAAGGAGATCTCCCGGGTGGGCTTTGCCCTGCTGCATGACGCAGGCTGCGACACCCGCGGCATCCCAAACGCTTCGTTTTTTGAGACCATGCTGCAAAAGGGGCTCAACTGCCCCCTGTCCTCCGGCATGGGTCGGCTCTTTGACGGGGCCGCCGCCATCCTGGGCATCCGGGAGACGGTGAGCTATGAGGGCCAGGGCGCCGTGCTGCTGGAGGCGGCGGCAGAGGCGGACGAGGGCAGCTATCCTGTCGCGCTCTCCGGAAGCCCGCTGCTCTTTGACTGGCGGGAGATGGTCCGCGCCATGGTGCGCGATCGGGACGCGGGGCTGCCCACCGGCCGTATCGCCGCCCGCTTCCTGAATACCCTGGTGCAGATGGCCGTGGAGACGGCCCTGGCCGCTGCCCGGGAGACCGGGCTCCGGGACGTGGTGCTCTCCGGCGGCAGCTTCCAGAATCAGTATATTCTGGACCGGCTGCCGATAGCGCTGGAGCAGGCGGGTCTCCGGCCCTGGACCCACCACAGAGTGTCCTGCAACGATGAGGGACTGAGCCTGGGCCAGCTGATGATCGGGGAGTATCATTTTGAGAATTGAGAAGCGCGTTCCGGTTTGGTGCGCGGAAATGGAAAAGGGGTTGTGAAAAACGCAGTTTTTTTCACAATCCCTTTTTATCCCAAACTTTGACCGCGCGGCGGAAGAAACGTCATTTGTTCGTTATTTCCGGATTTTTCCCTTGCTATGAGTATAATTGTGCTTTTTGCGTGACAGAAAAAGACTGTCAAATTTGAAATGCCAGGAGGATTCCGTCCCGTCGAGGGAGGAATAAAGTAGGGAAAAACGCTTGCTTTCCATAGTATGGTGTGGTAAATTGATACTGTTAAACTGTTAACATTGCGCCCACTTTTGTCTGGACGCAGGGAAGGATTCGGAATGTGCCTGGCGGTACCGCTGAAATTGATCGAGATCCAGGGAAATGACGCCGTGGGGGAGGCCATGGGCCTGCAGCGCAAGCTGCGGGTGGACTTTATCCCCCAGCCGAAGATCGGCGACTATGTCATCGTCCACGCGGGCTTTGCCATCGAGCGGCTGCCCGAGGAACAGGCGCTGGAGGATCTGGAGACCTGGGAGGAGCTGGACGATGCGCTCCGCTGAAGAGATCCTGGAGGCCATCCGGGAACTGGAGCCTCAGCCGGTGAAGCTGATGGAAGTCTGCGGCACCCACACCATGGCCATTGCCAAAGCTGGGATCAAGACTCTGCTGCCCGAGGGGGTGGAGCTTTTAAGCGGACCGGGCTGCCCGGTCTGCGTCACCCCGGCGGAGGTCATCGACCAGATCCTGGAGCTTGCCATGGAGCCGGGGGTGATCCTCACAAGCTACGGCGACATGCTGCGGGTCCCCGGAAGCGAACCGGGGGACAGTCTCCTGCGCCGCCGTGCCCTGGGCGCCCTGGTGGAGATCGTCTATTCCCCCATGGACGCCATCGAGATCGCCAAGGCCCATCCGGAAAAGGAAGTGGTCTTCCTGGGCGTGGGCTTTGAAACCACCGCTCCCGGCACCGCCGCAGCGGCCCTCTCGGCAAAGGAGCAGGGCGTCAAAAACTTTTCCGTCTGGTCCATGCTGAAGCTGGTGGAGCCGGCGCTGCGGGCCCTGATGGCCATGGACGGCTTCTCGGTGCAGGGCTTTCTCTGCCCTGGCCATGTGGCCACCATCATCGGGGAAAAGGGCTTTCGCTTTTTGCCCGAGGAATACGGCATGCCTGCCGTCATCTCCGGCTTCGAGCCGGAGGACATCCTGCTCTCGGTCTACGGCCTCATAAAGCAGATCCGGGAGGGAAAGCCCCGGGTGCAGAACGAGTATAAGCGTGCCGTGGCCGAAAACGGGAACCTGCTTGCCCAGCGGATGCTGGAGCGGGCCTTTGAACCCCGGACCGACCTGTGGCGTGGCCTTGGCAGCATCGAAAAGAGCGGCCTCGGCCTCCGGGAAGAGCTGCGGGACCTGGACGCCCAGCGGCGCTTCGGCCTGACGGAGCTTCCCGCGCCAAAGCCCACGGCCTGCCGCTGCGGCGAGGTGATCACCGGGCGCATGGGACCGGGCGGCTGCCCCCTTTTCGGGAAAGCCTGCACGCCGGAGGACCCGGTGGGACCCTGCATGGTCTCCTCCGAGGGCGCCTGCGCCGCGGCGTATAAATACAGTTCCCTGTGACCTCCCCTGTGCAAGGGGAGGCGTATGACGGAAGGTTGCAAAGACGATTTGAAGGAGATAATGAATATGGAAGACTGAAAACTGAAAAACGAAGAACGATGGAGTCCGCTGTGCGGACATATTGAGATTCATCACGCCGCAGGCGTGATACCATGTTTTTTCAGTATTCATTCTTCAATCTTCAGTATTCATTTGCGCATAACATGGATGAAATCATTACCCTTGATTATGGCAGCGGGGGGAAGAAGACCTCCCGGCTGATCGAAGAGAGCATTTTGCATGCTTTCGATAATCCGGCCCTGCGGGCACTGGGAGACGGGGCTGTGCTCCCCGGCGGAGAGCAGCTGGTTTTCTCCACGGACAGCTTTGTGGTGAGCCCCCTGTTTTTCCCCGGCGGCGATATCGGAAAGCTCGCCGTCTGCGGCACGGTGAACGATATTGCCATGTGCGGCGGGAAGCCTTTGTATCTGAGCTGCGCTTTGATCCTGGAGGAGGGACTTCCCAGAAAGAATCTGGAGAAGATCCTCGCCTCCATGGCCGAGGCCGCAAAGAAAACCGGCGTGCAGATCGTCACCGGCGACACCAAGGTGGTGGAAAAGGGCCGGGGCGACGGCGTCTATATCAACACCGCCGGCATCGGCCTGCTGCGGCATCCCGGGCTTGGCCCGGAGAAACTCCGGGAGGGGGACGCCGTGCTGGTGTCCGGCACCGTGGGGGACCACGGCACCGCCGTGATGCTGGCAAGAAACGGCCTGGCCCAGGGCGAGATCTGTTCCGACTGCGCGCCGCTGAACGCCCTGGCGGAGCGGCTGCTGCAGGCCGTGCCGGAGACCAGAGTCCTCCGGGACCCCACCCGGGGCGGCGTGGCCACCACCCTCAACGAGTTCGTGGAGGGCAGAGATCTTGGCATCGAGCTGGAGGAAAAGGCCGTTCCCGTGCGCCCCGCAGTGCAGGCCGCCTGTGAGCTGCTGGGTCTGGACCCTCTCTACTGCGCCAATGAGGGCAAGCTCCTGGCGGTGGTCCCGGCGGAAAAAGCAGAGGAGGCCCTCCGAGCCCTGCGCAGCCTTCCCGAGGGGGAAAACGCGGCGCGGATCGGCTTTGTCACGGCGGCGACGCCCGGCAAGCTCACCCTCCGCACGCCCCTTGGCGGCAGACGGGTGCTGCAAAAGCTCACCGGTGCCCAGCTGCCCAGAATTTGTTAGCAAATACCCTTCATATACAGTCAGCAAAAAATTTGGATCATAGAGAGGTGAAGAACTTGCAGCAGGAGTACAAACGGATCGACATTACCAAAGACCAGATCGTACCCATTGCCGAGCGGATGCGGAAAAACGGCGTGTACCTGGTGATGATCCATGCTTTCCTGAACAAAGAGGGGAAGATGGACATCTCATGGGACTACGCGGTGGACCCGGTTGTGGAGTCCTATCATGTGGTGGGCGAGACGACCGTGCCCTCCATCGGCGAGATCTACGACGAGGCCGCCCGCTGGCCTGAACGGGAGCTGAACGAGCTGTTCAACATCACCTTTGAGGGACTGGACGTGTCCAAGCGGCTCTTCCTGCCGGAGGACATGCTGGAAACCCAGGGCAAAGGACAGATCATGGTCACCCCGCTCAGCGAGCTGGTGGAGAAGAACCAGAAGAAAGAGGAGGGAAGTGTATGAGCTATATCGTACCCATCGGGCCGTACCATCCCGCATTGGAAGAACCCATCCACGCGCGCCTCATCACCGAGGGTGAGGTCATCAAGGACGCCGAGGTCTTTGTAGGCTACAACCACCGCGGCATCGAGAAACTGGCTACCGAGCGCAACGCCATCCAGACCCTGGTGCTGGTGGAGCGTGTCTGCGGCATCTGCTCCCACTCCCATGCCTTCACCTATGCCATGGCGGTGGAGAAGATCAACGGCATCGAGGTGCCCCGGCGCGGCGACTATATCCGCGTCATCACCGCGGAGCTGGAGCGGCTCCACTCCCACTTCCTGTGGCTGGGCATCGCCTGCCATATCATCGGCCACGACAGCATGTTCATGCACATCTGGGATGAGCGTGAGCTGGTGATGGATATCCTGGAGAAGATGACCGGCAACCGCGTCAACTACGCCATGGTCACCATCGGCGGCAGCCGCCGGGACATCAGCGACGAGCTCAGAAGAGAGATCCTGGACGCCTGCGACAAGCTGAAGGCCCCCCTGGACCGCATCACCGAGATCGCCCTCACCGACAAGACCATTGCCATGCGCACCAAGGGTGTGGGCGTTCTCAAGAAGGAAGACGCCCTGCGCCTGGGCGCCATCGGTCCCCATGCCCGCGCCTCCGGCGTGGATGTGGACGTGCGCCGGGACGCCCCCTACTCCGCCTACGGCGAGTTTGAGTTCGGCGTGCCTGTGGTGGAGAGCGGCGACGTGTTCGCCCGCGTGGTGGTCCGCGCCCTGGAGTGCTATGAGAGCATCAAGATCATCCGCCAGGCGCTGGAAAACCTGCCGGAGGGACCCATCAACCTGGGCAACAAGCTCATCAAGATCAAGGAAGGCCAGGCGGTGGCCCGCCACGAGGCGCCCCGCGGCCAGCTGAGCCACATGGTGGTAGGCAACGGCACTCTCAATAACCACCGGGTCTCCGTCCACGTGCCCAGCTTCAAGAACACGCCCACCATCCCCTTCATGCTGCGGGGCAACACCGTGGCGGACGCGGGACTCATCATCGCCAGCATTGACCCCTGCTTCAGCTGTCTGGACCGCTGATGCACGAGCTGGCCTTGACCGAGGGGATCCTGGAGATCGTCCGGGCCGAGGCCGAGAAAAACGGCTTTTCCCGGGTGCTGGAGATCACCCTCAAAGTGGGCGAGTATTCCGGGGTGATCCCGGAATGCCTGCTGGAATTCTTCCCCATCGCCTCCAGGGGGACAAGGGCAGAGGGAGCGGTGCTGAACATCCAGGCGGTGCCGGCCTCCTTCCGCTGCCTTGCCTGTCATTATACAGGCCCCATCCCACCCAGGACGGCCTGCTGTCCCGACTGCGGCAGCACCGCCATCCGCATGGTGACGGGGCGGGAATTCTTTGTGGAAAACCTGAAAGTGGAATAAGATTTTCTGGTTTCTAGTTTTAGTTTCAAGAAGAAGAAAACTGTGTGGAAATCAGCGGCTTTCTTCCGACGAAAGGAGAGGATTTTCCTTGCAAAAGACGACTTTGCCTGCCGTCGTTTCGACCTTCGTGGTGAGCTTCGCCTTCTGGGTGCTGCTGACCTGGTCCTTCACGCCGCAGGAGCTGATCGCCGGGGCTGTGATCAGCCTGGCGGTGGCCTTGTTCTCAGCCCGCTTTTTCATCCATGAAAAAGCCTTCTGGCTCTGCAATCCCGCCAAGTTCTTCTCCGGCCTTTTCTACTGGGTCTGCATTTTCCCGGTGGAGCTGGTGAAGGCCAATGTGGACATGGCCAAGCGCTGCTTCGGCGGCTGCAAAAACATCAATCCCGGCATCGTGAAGGTGCCCGTGGATCTGAAGAGCGACTACGGCCAGGCGGCTCTGGCCAATTCCATCACCCTGACCCCTGGCACCATCACCATGGAGACCACGGAGGAGGACGGACAGAATTACTTCTACATCCATTGGATCGACGTCACCGCTCCCAGCGGAAGGGAAGCCGGCGACGCCATCAAGGGCACCCTGGAAAAAGGCTTAAGGAGGGTTTGGGAATGAGTGATCTGCTGATTTTTGCCATTGCCTTCGCCGTCCTGGCCGCCCTGACCATGATCCGGCTTGCCAAGGGACCCACCGCGGCAGACCGCATGGTGGCCGGCGACGCCGCCGACACCCTGATCTGCGTGGCCCTGGTGCTCTTCTCCCTGTTCTCCGGACGGGGCATCTATCTGGACATCGCACTGGTGGCGGCGATTTTCGGCGTGATCGACACCATGCTGGTGGGCCGCTATCTGGAGAAAGAAAGGGGGCAGGACAAATGACGGCGCTTCGTATTGTGATCGACGTGCTGATCGGAATCAGCGCGATCTTTGCCCTGGCCGGCACCATCGGCATCCTGAAGATGCCCGATACCTTCAGCCGTATGCAGGCCAGCACCTGCATTCCCACGCTGGGCACCATCTGCGCGCTGCTGGGCGCTCTGCTTTACGCCATCTTCTTTAAGAACGGCGATGCGGGCTCCGCTGTGAAAATCGCGGTGATCGGCCTCATGATCCTGGTCACCAACCCCCTGGGCTCCCATGCCATCGCAAAGGGCGCCTACAAGGCGGGCGTGCGGCCGGAAAAGAAGATGGAAACTGACGATTTGGGGAGGGATCTCTATGACTGAACTGATCACGATCCTCAACATACTGGTGATCCTGGGCATGGTGGTCACGGCGATCCTGGCGGTGCATCTGGAGAATCTCCTGTCCGCCGTCATCGCCCTGGGCGTGACCGGCGTCTTTGCTGCGGCGGAATTTCTGATCCTGCACGCGCCTGACGTGGCCATCTCCGAGGCGGCCGTGGGCGCCGCCCTGGTCCCGCTGATCTTCATCGTCACCCTGCGGAAAATCAAAGGAGGGGACGGAAAATGAAGAAATTTCTGACTTGGGTCTCCCTTGGCATCCTGCTGGTGGCTCTGGTCGCGGCCAGCATCAGCATGGGGCAGCTGCCCCCCACCTATGACGGAAGCAAGGCCACCGTTCCCGTGGCGGAGCTTCAGAAAAACCCCGAGAGCTATGACGACTCCACGGCTGACGGCGCCGCTGCCGTCATCGTGCAGCAGAACCTGGCCCGGACCCGCGCGGTCAACGACGTGACAAGCATCGTCTTCGACTTCCGTGGTTACGATACCATGGGCGAGGCCTTTATCCTGATCACCGCCGTGGCCGGCAGCGCGGTCATCCTCTTTACCAAGAAAGCGGGAAAGGAGGAAGAGAAATGAACGACAAGATCAAAGTGAAAAACGTCATTCTCCGCTGCGGCGGGGACAGTCTCCTTCCCCTGATGCTGGTGTACATGATGTACATCATCTTCCACGGTCACCTGAGCCCCGGCGGCGGCTTCCAGGGCGGCGTGCTGATGGTGGCTGCGGTCACGATCCTGTATCTGGGCCATGGCTATGAGACCACCACCCGCGCCCTCAGCGCGGACCTGCTCCACGGCACCGAGGGCTTTGCCTCCATCCTGTACGTGGCGCTGGCCATGCTGGGCGTCTCTGTCGGAATGCAGTTCTGCCAGAACCTGCTGTATAAGCACGGCAACATCGGCGACCTCTACAGCTCCGGCACCATCTTCTGGATGAACCTGACCGTGGGTCTGAAGGTTCTGACCGGCGTCGGCTCCATCGCCCTGCTGATGCTGGGCCTGGTGAACGAGCGCAGCGCGCAGAACGAGAAAGGATGAGGTGAAAGACATGATCATACTGAACTATATCGCATCCTTCTTCCTCATCGTGCTGGGTCTGTACTGCATTGTGATGAAGTACAATCTGGTGAAAACGGTGATCGGCCTGAGCATCATGGACTACGGCGTGAACCTGCTGATCATCACCATCGGCTACAATCCCGGCGGTACTGCCCCCATCTTCACCCCGGGCGAACTCCAGGCGGCCAGCTACTTCGTTGACCCCATCCCCCAGGCCCTGACCCTGACCAGCATCGTCATCGGTGCCTGCGTCACGGCCATGTCCCTGTCCCTGGTGATGAAGCTCAAGGAGATGTACGGCACCCTGGACACCCGTGAGATAAGGAGGCTGAGAGGATGAGCCATATCAATCTTCTTTATCTGTTGGACCCGCTGCATTTCCCGATCTTTTCCATCATGCTCTACTTCCTGGGCGCGTTTTGCATCGTGCTTTTCGGGAAAAACCGCATTGTACGCAACTGCATCGCTTTCGTGGCCACGGGCCTTTCCCTGACCCTGCTCTGCCTGCTCATCAAGCCCATCATGATCCAGAACGCGATCCTTCCCTACTGGATGGGCTATCGGGTCCCGGCGGGCGGCTATGCCATCGGCATCGCCCTGGAGGTGGACGCCCTCAGCCTGTTCTTCGGTCTGCTGATCGCAACGGCTGTGTTCGTCTCCTGCCTCTACTCCTTCTCCTACATGAGCGAGGATGACAACGAGCCCCAGTATTACACCCTGTTCCTGATGCTGGCGGGCGGCGTTATGGGCCTGGTCCTCTCCGGCGACCTCTTCAACATGTTCATCATGGTGGAGATCCTGACCTTCGCGGCAGTGGCCCTCACGGCCTTCCGCAACCGGGTCACCGGCGCCCTGGAGGCTGCCTTCAAGTACCTGGTGGTGGGCTGCATCGGCTCCACCTGCATCCTGGCCGGCACCATCATCCTCTACCAGCAGGCACATACCCTGAACCTGGCGCAGCTTGCCACCATCATCCCGCTCTGCAAGGGCACCAACATTTCCATCGCCTTCGCGCTGCTCTTCATCGGCTTCTGCACCAAGGCCTTCATCGTGCCCTTCCACCCCCTGGCGGCTGACGCCCACGGCGCGGCTCCCGCTCCCGTGTCGGTGCTCATTTCAGGCGTGCTCACCAAGAGCGGCATCTACGGCATCATCCGTCTGGCCTACTTCCTGTTCCAGACCATGAACCTGGGCACCATGCAGTTCTGGCTGGTATTCCTGGGCTCCGTCAGCATGTTCGTGTGCGTGACCATGGCCCTGGCCCAGCATGACTTCAAGCGCCTGCTGGCCTTCCACTCCATCTCCCAGATCGGCTATGTGCTCACGGCCATCGGCCTGGCGACCGCCCTGGGCGCCTCCGCCGGCCTCTACCACGCCATGAACCACACCCTGTTCAAGGGCCTGCTGTTCCTTACCGCCGGCGCCGTGCTCCACGAGACCGGCACCACGGACCTGGGGAAGCTGGGGGGCCTGTCCAAGAAGATGCCCCACACCACGGTGCTCTTCCTCATCGGCGCGGCCTCCATCAGCGGCATCCCGCCCTTCAACGGCTTTGCGTCCAAGTGGCTCATCTACCAGGCCACCTATGAGAAGGCCGCGGAGACCGGCAACATCGGTTTCGCCTTCGTGACCATCGTGGCCCTGGTGACCTCCACCCTGACCCTGGCCTCCTTCGTGAAGGTGACCCAGTCCGTCTTCTTCGGACAGCTGCCCAAGGAGTGCGAGAACGCCAAGGAGGTCTCCTTCGGCATGCGCTTTGCCATGGGCATCCTGGCCGTCCTCTGCACCATTACCGGACTCTTCCCCAACATGGTGCAGCAGTACCTGACCGGTCCTGCTGCCAAGACCCTCTTCCATGTGTCCCGTTACATCAACGCCATGATGGGCAGCGGCTATGCCGAGTCCACCATGGGGGCCAGCGCTCCCGAGGCCGCCACCCGCACCATCGAGACCGTGGGGGTCTGGAACCCGGTGAACTGGCTGATGCTCCTCATGATCGCCCTGCTCGCCATCTGCATCGTTGCCATCGCTTCCAAGTACGACGCGGTCCGCGAGAACAAGAGCGAGAAGGTGGAGGCCAAGTACAGCCTCTTCTACGGCGGCGAGGACACCGTGTTCTCCCAGGTGGGCGGCGGAGACCTGTTCTGGGGCTTCAAGCACAACTGGCGTCATTACTTCAGCTTTATGCATGACCTGCACAGCGGCATCGTGAACGACTACTCCCTGTGGGCTGTCATCGCCCTTGCCCTGGCCATGGTCTATGCGCTGATCGTTCTGTAAAGGGGGGCTAAGGAAATGATTTTGGATGCATTGAAAACTTTGATCTATGTGCTGATCTTCCCCGGCTTCCTGTTCTGCTTCCTGACGGGCCTGCTGCTGGCCGGCATCGACCGGAAGCTCGTTGCCCGGATGCAGAAGCGCGTGGGACCTCCCATCCTGCAGCCCTTCTATGATTTCTTCAAGCTCTGCGGCAAGAAGACCATCGTGCCCGCGGCCGCCAACAAGACGGTGTTCCTCATTGCACCGCTGCTGGGCCTTGCGGCCCTGGTGGTGCTGCAGCTCTTCATCCCCGTGTTCCAGTTCCAGATCCCGGCCTTTGCCAATGTGGCGGACCTGATCGTGATCCTTTACCTGCTGCTGATCCCGGCGGTGTCCATCATCCTGGGCGGCGCCTCCACCGGCTCCCCCTATGCCGGCATCGGCCTGAGCCGTGAGATGGTCACGGTGCTGGCCTGCGAGCTGCCCCTGGTTCTGGTGCTTCTCAGCGTGGGCCGCAGCGTGGGCATGGCCATCGGCGCCAAGGAGGGCATCACCTTCTCCCTGAGCACCATCGTGCGCTATCAGCTGGAGAGTGGCAGCCTCATCTGCAAGGCCAGCCTCATTCCCGCTGCCATCGCCTTCCTGCTGGTGATCCCCGGCGAGACCGGCAACCACCCCTTTGACGCGGCTGAGGCCGAGACCGAGATCTGCGAAGGCATGCTGGCCGAGTACAGCGGCGCGCCTCTGGGCGTCTTCAAGCTCAGCCACGCCATCAAGATGCTCACCATGACGAGCCTCTTCATTATGCTGTTCTTTGGCGGCATCGGGACCGGCATTGGAAACCTGGTGGCCCTCATCGGCCTCACCGGCGGCGCCGCGGCGGCTGTCACCATGCTGCTGGACGTGCTGGTGCTGTTTGTGCTCTGCGTCATCGTCACGGCGGTGGGCATCTCCTTTGTCCATGCCGTCACTGCCCGACTCAAGATCGAGCAGATCTTCAAGTATTACTGGACCGTGGTTTCCGCGCTGGCTCTGCTGAGCCTGGTGCTGGTCTGGTACGGCCTGTAAGGAGGAGTGCGTATGTTTAAGAAACTGATCGAAGAGAGCACCGGCAAGTCCCCCTGGCTCTTCCATATCAACGCCGGCTCCTGCAACGGCTGCGACATCGAGCTGGTCAGCGTGCTGACCCCCCGCTATGACGCGGAGCGCCTGGGCTTCAAGCTGGCGGGCTCCCCCCGCCACGCGGACATCGTCGTGGTCACCGGCCCCATCACCCAGCAGTCCCTGCCCCGCGTGCTGCGCTCCATCGAGCAGGTGCCCGATCCCAAGTGCATCGTCACCATGGGCTCCTGCCCCCAGTCCGGCAACGTTTTCCGCGGCAGCTACTCTGTGGCGGGCCCCCTGTCCAAGTACGTCCATGTGGACGTGGACGTGGCCGGCTGCACGCCCAAGCCCGAGGCGGTGATCGACGGCCTGTATCTGGCCACCCAGATCCTGCAGGAGAAAAGGAAGGGGATGAAAAAGTAATGGATTTTCCGTTCATCAAAGAAGCGCTTTCTCAGCTCTTTTCCAAGCCCAGCTGCGATATGTACGTCCCCGATAAGACCAAGGAGGGCGCGCCCAACTACCGCGGCCGCATCGTCTTCCACCCGGACAAGTGCATCAACTGCATGATGTGCGAGCGGGTCTGCTCCGGCAACGCCATTACCCATGTGATCGAGAAGACCCCCGAGGGAGACGACAAAGTCACCCGCACCTTCTACCTGGGCTCCTGCACCTTCTGCGCCACCTGCATGGACTTCTGCGGCCACGGCGCCATCGAGTTCACCCGGGACTACCACATGATCGCCACCAAGGAGGAGGATCTGATGGTGTCCGGCACCTTCATCAAGAAGGCGCCCGTGAAGAAGGCTCCCGCGGCAAAGCCCGCGGCTGCCAAGCCCGCCGCAGCTCCCGCTCCCGCGGAAGGCGGCAGGGTCATCAGACCCCGGGACGACGGCAAGCCGGTTCAGGTGCCCAGCAAGTGCGTCTACTGCACCATCTGCGCCAAGAAGTGCCCCGCCGGCGCCCTGGAAGTGGACCGGGCCAACAAGACCTGGAAGCTGGATGAGGACAACTGCGTGGGCTGCGGCACCTGTGCCGAAGCCTGCCCCAAGAAGGCCATCCTCATGCCCGGCGACGAGCCTGTGACCGAGGCTGCCCCTGCGGCTCCCGCCGCGCCCGCCCCCAAGGCGGAAGAGAAGGCCGCCCCCGCCGGCGCCATGATCTCTCCGAGAGATGACGGCAAGCCCGTTCAGGTGCCCTCCAAGTGCGTCTACTGCACCATCTGCGCCAAGAAGTGCCCCGCCGGGGCCCTGGAGGTGGATCGTGCCAACAAGACCTGGACGCTGGACGAGGACAGCTGTGTGGGCTGCGGCACCTGCGCCGAAGCCTGCCCCAGGAAGGCCATCCTCATGCCCGGCGACGAGCCTGTCCTCGCGGACGCTCCCGCTGCCGCCCCGGCCCCCAAGGCCGCGGCCCCCGCGCCTGCACCCAAGAAGGAAGAGCCCGCCGCCCCCAAGGCGGAGGAAAAGCCCGCGGAGCCGCCCAAGCCTGTGGAGCCCCGGGATGACGGACGTCCCGTGCAGGATCCCGCAAAGTGCATCTATTGCACCATTTGCGCCAGGAAGTGCCCCGTCGGCGCCCTGGAGGTGGACCGGACGGCCAAGACCTGGAAGCTGGACGAGGATGTGTGCATCGGCTGCGGCAACTGCTATGAGGTCTGCCCCAAGAAAGCCATCGTATTATAAACCGTTGACCCAATGAGAAAGGGGCAGCCGCTTCCGTGGGCTGCCCCTTTATTCTTGTCATACCGATCCGACTGGGAGTCGGATCTTTCAAACAGGAGCGTAAGTATGGATCTTCAATCTTTCACCCGCTTTGAACAGAAAATGCAGCAGAGCGTGGGCAAGGTCATCGTGGGCAAGTCCGAGGCGGTGCGCCAGCTGGTGATCGCCCTGATCGCCGGGGGCCATGTGCTGCTGGAGGACTTGCCCGGCACCGGCAAAACCATGATGCTCCGGGCCTTTTCCCGCAGCATCGGCGGGACCTTCCGCCGGATCCAGTGTACCCCGGACCTGATGCCTTCCGATCTCACCGGCATCAACTTCTATAACCAGAAGGAGGGCCGCTTTGAATTCCGGCCCGGCCCGCTCTTTGCCAACATCGTTCTGGCCGACGAGATCAACCGGGCAACGCCCCGCAGCCAGAGCGCCCTTCTGGAAGTGATGGAGGAAAAGCAGGTCTCCATCGACGGGGCGTCCTATCCCATGCAGGAGCCCTACCTTGTCATGGCAACGGAAAACCCCATCGAGTTTGCCGGCACCTTCCCGCTGCCGGAGGCCCAGATGGACCGTTTCCTGATCCGCATGTCCCTGGGCTACATGGAGCGGGAGGAGGAGATCCAGGTCCTGCGCCGTCGGGATTCCCGGCGGATCGAGGAGGAGCTGACGCCCGTCACCACGCCGGAGGAGATCCGCGCCCTGAATGATGCCTATCGGGAGGTGTCCGTCTCCGATGACGTGGTCGGATATATCATGGATCTGGCGGCTTATACCCGTGATTCCCGGCAGCTGCGCTGCGGCCTGTCTACCCGCGGGACACTGGCCCTCTATCGGACCAGTCAGATCCGGGCTGCCCTCTCCGGGCGGGACTATGTGATCCCGGAGGACGTGAAAGCGGAGGCGGTCTACGTGCTGCCCCACCGGCTCACTGTGGCAAGCCGCGCCACCCTCACGGCGGAGAGTTTTGTGAACACCATGCTGGAGACAGTTCCGGTCCCGCTGGAAACGCTATGAGCGCCTTTGTCATTTTCGGGGTGCTGGCGGCGCTGCTCCTGATGGAGTACCTGTCCGTGGGCTCCCGGGCGGAGAAGCTCAGCTTTCGCTGCACCGCGGACCGGGAACTCACCGAACCCGGCGGCGTCGTGACCGTGACGGCCTATGTCACCAACTCCTCCGCGCTGCCCCGGCTTTTTGCCCGGCTTTGGCTCTTCTTTGGAGAGGGCGTGGAGCTGCGGGAGGACAGGGACTGGGCCGAGCGGTACCGGGATCGGGGCTATCCCAGCCTCTGCATCCGGCGCAAGCTCGCCCTCATGCCTCACACCACCGCGGCCTTCAAGGTCCGCGTCTCCTTCTCCGACCGGGGCGTCCACGGTCTGGGACGCTATATCCTGGAGAGCGGGGACTTTCTGGGGCTCCGCACCCTGCAGAACGCCGGGAAAATGGAGCCGGAAGTGGTGGTGACGGCCAATCGGGCGGAGGGGGTCGAGGAAGCCCTGCCCCTCAGCGGCCTGCTGGGGGATCACTCCGTGCGCCGCCTTTTGTACGAGGACCCCACCCTCATCGTGGGAACCCGGGATTATTCCGGCCGGGAGCCCATGCGCAGCATCTCCTGGACGCAGACGGCCATCCGCGGCAAGCTGATGGTCCGCACCTACGACCACACCGCAGAGCCCAGCGCCGTCATCCTGGCGGACTTAAGCGGGAAGCAGGAGGAGAAGGAGGCGGTCCTGGCCCTGACTCGCGGCGTCTGTGAAGCGCTGCAGCAGGCCAGCGTGCCCTACGCCCTGTTTTCCGACGGGGACCTTTTCAAGACCGACACGGGGCTTGGCCAGGCCCATCTGGACTACATCCTGGAGCGGATCGGCAGAGCCAGACCCACGGAGTTTTCCTCCTTCCGGGAGCTGACGGAGCGCTGCCTGGAGGAGCGGGGCTCCGCCGCGGACTGGATCCTGATCGTCCCCGCCAGGAGCGGGGAGATCGAAGATTGCCTCCGGCGGATCGAGGAGCACGCCGGCGGCTGGGCCATGACGCTCTTTGGAGAGGACTGGCAGCTGTCCGAAGCAGAGGGAGAGGAGGGAAGCCTATGGAAACCGCGTCATGCCTCCTGATCTGCGGCAATGCCGCGCTGTATCTGGCGCTGATCTGCCGGCTTCCGGCCTTTGAGGGGGCCTTCCCGGCCATGCTGCTGGTGCTGGGCCTGGGTCTTCTGATGCTGCTGCTGGCAGCCCGGTTCCGCTATCTTCCGGCGCTTCGCATCGCCCTGGCGCCGTTGCCTTTCCTGAGCCTTCTGCTGCTGCCGCCGGGTCCGGGCTGGATCTCCTTCCTCCCGGTGCCGCTCATCATGGCGCTCTTTGCGGTGCTGGACCGCTTCGACTGGGACAACTGGCAGACCGGCAGATGGATGCGGCCCGTGTTGGCCTTGGGTGCGCTTCTGCTGCTGCATTTTGCCTTCCAAAGCCCGCCGGCGAAGGAGGGCATCGCCCTGTGCGCCCTGTTCTTCCTCTTCGGCATCGTGGGGCTGCGCCTGCAGCGCGTGGGCGATCTGGAAAGCGGCAAGACCCTGCTGGTGATTGGCGGCGTGGTGCTGCCCATCCTCATCGGGGCCGCAGTGGGAGGCCTGCTGTGGCTGCTCCTGGCAAGGAGAGATCTGCTGGTCACGCTGTTTTACTGGCTCTTTTACCCGCTGATCTGGCTGGCCAGTCGCTTTATCCACAATGTTGAGCCGAAGGAGGGCTCCCTGGAGGAGGCGGTTCCCTCGCCCACAGAGACGCCGGAATCCCCCACACCGCCGCCCTTCGATCCGGTGGAGGAGGGATCCCTCGTCCTGCGTCTACCGGACTTCAACTGGACACTGCTGGCCCATGTGCTGTTTGGACTGGCAGCCATCGGCCTTGTCATTTTCGTCCTTTCCCGTTGGAGCTTCGTGAAGCCGGAAGGCGGGCGGGATATCGAGTATATCCCGGAAAAGAAGGAGCGAAAGCGGAAAAAACAGCGCCGCAGAAGCAGCCGCGCGGTGAACCGTGTCCGGGACGCCTACCGCAGCTACCTGATCCTTCTGAGCAGCCGGGGCGGTCTCCGCCTTGCCGGGAGCGATACCTCCCTGCAGGTGCGCCAGCGCGCTGAAGAGCTGCCCGGACGGGAGCTTTCCGAGGAGATCCGGCAGATCTATCTCCGGGCCCGCTACGCCGGGAAGGCCACGGTGGAGGACGCCCAGCGGATCGAGGATCGGGTGAAAAAGCTCCGGGAGCTGCTTGCTGCAGAAGAGAGAAAAAGAACGGCAGAGTAGGCTGTCAGAACGGCTGCATGACCATAGGAAAAACAGCACCCCCGCCCGGGGTACTGTTTTTCGCGTTTTGACGCCGTGACGGATGCCCTGGATCCCCTGCAATGCCTCCCTCTCTGAGGAAGGTGGCATCCGGCGATCTCACGTGAGCCGGATGACGGAAGGCGTCGGCCCCTCACCCTGCCCCTACGATGGGCGCGATCCTCGGATCGCGCCGCTTCCGCCCATCGTAGGGGCGGCCTTTGGCCGGCCATTGTGCTTCCCCCAGCGCCGAGCATTGCTCGGCGGCACACTGGGGTGATGAGGGTGAGTGCCGGATCACTGCAAACAGATAGAAACATCTGGCAAGCGTCTCCCTCACCTGTCGCGGGCGACATCCTCCCCCGCTGGGGGAGGAACATTTTGTCCACCGTCCCGAAAAATTTTTCCAAAAAGGGTCTTTTCAAGCTGCGTTTCCTGCGCTATAATCAAATTGTAACTAATTTTTTGTGTTTTGTTTCCAAGGGAAGACGGAAGTGAATTTGAGTTTTGAGGAAATGAGGCTGGAAACATGACCTGTAAAAACTGTGGGGCCCCTCTGGAGGAGGGAACCCGTTTCTGCAACAGATGCGGTGCGGCTGTGGTGAGACAGCCCAGCCGGGAGGAGATCCGGGCCCGTGTGCAGGGCGGCGGCCGCCATGCCCCGGCACATGCGGCTCCCGCGCGGGCAAGCGTGGTTGGCGGGGATTACGCGCCTGCGACCCTGGGCGCCCAGCATACGCCGCTGCTGTGCCTGGTGGCGGGGCTGCTTGGCATCCTGCAGATCGTCTATCTCTTTGTGAACACCCTCTTTGTGACCATCGCCTCCGGGCAGACGGACTTCGGCGTGATGCGCTATTCCTTCTATGGCGCGCTGAGGCAGCAGGGCTCCACCGGCTTCGGCGTGGTGCTGGTGCTGCTGTGCCTGGTGGTGCTGGGCAGCATCGCCGTGCCCATGATCCTCTCCGGGCGGCCCCGGAGCATGATCACCGCCGGACTTTCGTGCCTGCTGTTGGTGCTCTATGTGATTGCGATTTTCAAGATCCGCGGCGCTTTCAGTGAGGATTTCCTGGGCGCAAAGCCCAAGCTGGGCTTTTACGGCTGGCTCTTTATTCTCAACTGCTTCTTGATCCCCGGCCTGGTGTACCTGGCCGGCCAGGTGGAGGACATCGAGCCAGCGCCTGTCCAGCGGCCCGCCCCGGCCCCCGCTCCGGCAGCCCGAAAGACCGTCCAGCCCGCCCAGACGGGTGTGAAGGGCATCGGTGTGAACACCCCGATCCGGCGCGCCGTTCCGGGAAAGAACGTGACCCCGCCGGACGCCGATACCATTGCCGCCCTGCGCCGGATGGTGGAGATGCACAAGCAGGGCCTGGTCAGCGACGAGGAATTTGCCCGCATCAAGGCCGAGTGTGTGGCCCGGGGCTGGATCCGGGAATAAAAAAACAGGGGCTGCGAAAAAGCGAAATCCTTGAAAGCCGCGGAAAGACCGGCTTGCAGGGGACGGCCCCCTGGACGTCCCGGCAGAAATAGCCAAAAAATAGGAAATCTCCGGCGAATACGAGCTTCTTGCTTCCTGTATTCGTCGGAGATTTGTTCTTGGTATACCTGGTTTTACGGGCTGCCGAGGGCGTCAGCCCCTGCATCAGCGCAAGGGCTTTTTCACCTCTCCTGTTTCCTGTCGTTCAGCGCTCAGCCTTGCGGAAGGGGTGGAAGGGGTCTGCACTCTCGCCGGAGAGGCTGGTGAAGCTCAGACTGGTGCGGATGTGGTCGGCCATGGACTGCCGGGCCAGCTCCGGCTGGCGCATGCGGATGGCGGAGACCACGGAGACGTGGTTGTATTTCACGCTGGAGAGCCAGGGGTTGGACTCGTTGCCCCGCTGGCCCACAAATTCGATCATGGATGCCTGGTACATGGTGAGCTTGGGCACGATGGCCTCATAGCTGCGGACCAGGTAGGGGTTGCCGCAGGCCCGGATGATCAGACGGTGGAAGGGCATGTCCGTCTCCCGCATGCCGCGGATGTCCCTGCCCTCTACGCTGGTCTTGAAGGCCTCCGCCAGCATGGTCAGTTCCCGGACGGTACTGTCGCTGGCCTCATAGGCGCAGAGGGCGGCGGCCTCGCTCTCAATGGCGTTGCGCACATGGTAGAGATGGATCATGTCCACCATGTTCAAATCCAGCACAAAGCTGCCGCTCTGCCCCGGCCGGGTCACCACAAAGCCGATGTCCGCAAGCCCGGCCACCGCCTCGGCCACCGGCGTGCGGGAGACCCCCAGGGAGGCGGCCAGCTGGTTCACGTTCAGCTTGGTCCCCGGCAGGATGTGCAGACTCACGATCTCGTCATACAGCAGCTTCATCACCAGGTCCTTCAGCTTGGCCCCCGGCTCGGCCTCCATATAGCGCTGCAGCTGGTATTTGTCCATGGGCGTCCCTCCCTGCGCCGCCGCCTTTCAGGCAGCTGCGCAACTTGCTTTGCGATCGATGCTCGCTTCCTTTCCTGTACTATAATCCATCCCGGCTCCGCTGTCAACGCGGCAGAGGGAGGATGCGGTGCGGAAACAGACGGCAGGGGAGCGGGAAAAGCCGGACTCCGCTCTTGCATTTGCCGGGCGTATCATGTATAATCTCGTGTACGAAAGCGCATACAGATCTGGGAAGCTTTTTTCGATTGATTGCCCCTCAGGTCTGTCATTGCGAACCAGTGACCGATGTCACTGGTGTGGCAATCCGTTTTCTTTGTCCATTCAAAATCAGGAAAAACTCTTGCAAGATCATATCGTTGCTAATCTCCCGAACGGGAGTTCACATATCTGGAGGGAACCCGAAGCGGGGACGTTTGCGAGCGCCGCCGGTGGCGGAAGAAGCGAGCAAAAAGGAGTGGCAGCGGTCGAAAT
>ONBX01000061.1 GCA_900316205.1 uncultured Eubacteriales bacterium | reverse complement strand
TATGCCTTTTCTCGTGAAAATGAGCACACCGTTCCCGATGTGCTCATTTCCTTGGCCCCTGTGCCCTTGTTTAATGCCTTTATCTTAATGACATTGCCCATTCGGGTGAGCTCTTTTTTTGCCCGGAGGGAGGATTCGAATCATGTCCGCACATGCCGGTGGCATGTGCATGAACCAGCGCGCACGCTGGTGAATACCTTGATCGTATTTCCCCGTCTCACGCAAGGGGAAATACGATGCAAGCGAATCCTTCCTCCGCCCGAGACACAGCGCAAGGCACGATGAGAGCATCGCATTGGGCCCTGCGCGGGGAAGGACCGCGGGCCGCCGAGGGCATCCCGACGCGCGGGAAACGCGCGACGTTCCAAGCTCTGCTCGGCCTCTACGGCAGGAGTGAGAAGGCTTTTGGCGGACGACCATTGGTCGTCCCTACGAGAAGCTCACCCATTCGGGTGAGCTCTTTTTTTGGCCGGGGGAAGGATTCGAATCATGTCCGCACATGCCGGTGGCATGTGCATGAACCAGCGCGCACGCTGGTGAATACCTTTATCGTATTTCCCCGTCTCCCACAAGGGGAAATACGATGCAAGCGAATCCTTCCTCCGCCCGAGACACAGCGCAAGGCACGATGAGAGCATCGCATTGGGCCCTGCGCGTGAATACGGCGGGCGCTTCGTGAAGCGCCCCTACGGCAGGAGCTGGAAGGCTTTCGGCGGACGAGCGATGGAGGGCCCCTACGGTGTAGAGAGTGGTCTCTTCTTGATTGCAAGTTGGCGGCGTGTTATTCTGCTTATGGCATGGAGGTGTTCTTCTTGGCAGAAACAAACTATGTGCTCCGGGCGTATGAAAAAATGAACAACAATCCCTGCCTGGCAGGTTCTTTTTCCGGCGAAGCTTTTACGGGGTCGGACGGCCATATCGTCTGGCAGCTTTCTGATGGATACAGAGTGGAGATCGCTTCCGAAACCATCTTGATATACAAGAAGTGCTTTGGCAAGGTATATGAGTCCATCCACTACTGGCACCCCTGTGATGAGGATCTGTATGACGAGATCTGTATGCTGGGGACGAAAGGAAATGTTACGGTCATTCATCGATCCTGTTTTGGGGACAGCCGAATCCTGTACAGCGGGCCTCGAGAGGCCTGTCACATCAAGAGAAAGAATCTTTTCGGAAAAAACATCTTTCTGTATGCCGATTAAAATGGTAAACGCTGATCAAATCGCCTGCGGCGCCTCCCGGACAATTTGTGCCCTGATTTCGTCACTTTTTCTTGCAATACACAAAGTATTCCTGCGAAAAAGTGCCTTCATCAGAGCTCAAATTCTCTCGGGATTCGCTCTTGCCGATTTAATCATCGTTTACTTAGTACTTTCCATTGTTTTTTTCCCGTATTCTGATACAATATCTCTATCAAAGCATTCACAGAACGGAGGAATACAAATGTTTGGATTTCTGAAAAAGGCAGAGGTCGATGAAGCGAAGGTCAAGGCGTTTGCCGACTGGTTCCTGGAAAACGGAGACAGGATCATCGCAAGCGTCAACAACCGGATGCAGGATCGGCAGACCATGATGACCGTGCTGGACGAAGTGGAAGAACAGTTGGCTCTCGTATATCGCGACGGATACAAAGGGGAGATCGAATTCGATTACGGCGGCAAAGACGATGACTGGACGCTGAACCTGTACCACAAGAACAAGCCCTTTTTGATGCAGGCCACCGAGATGATCGCCAAGCGGATCACCGAAACGCAAGATCCGAAGTGGAAGGTTCGCGTCGGCAAGTGAGGCTGCCCACATCGCCGCGGTGAACAATTCCTCCCTCATCCGCCCCGTGTGACGCCGAGGGCGTCGGCCCCTACGACTGGAGACAGCACTTCCCTTTCACAAGCATTTCGTGATGCAAAAACCAGCCTTCCGCTTTGGGAAGGCTGGTTTTTGCATATTTTTTCTCAGGGTCTCGCGTCCTCGGGGATGGCAGTGACGAAATAGAGGATATCGCTCACCACCCGCTCGTTGCCGAAGTCCATGTAGTTATAGGCCTGATCCCGGAAGACGACCTCCTCGGTCTGGCCGCCGTCCAGGCAGTAGGCGGTCATGACGGGCTTTTGGGCAAAGTGCTTGGCAAACTCGGTGACGGTCCAGCGGGCTTCCTGATCGCCGTGGTTGAGGGACATGTACAGATAGTGGCAGGGCCCCATCTGGCCGATGCCGGCCCGGGAATAGCCCTGGTTCACCTCGCCCACCGGATACCAGGTGACCTCCAGCGGCGTCCAATCCTCGATGATCACAGGGCCGAAGGCCACGGAGAAGAGGATGTCCTTATCCTCCAGGTATTGCCGCATGGTTTCCTCCGTCTCTTCCTCGCCCAGGCGCTTGTAGAGGAAGTCTCCGGCGCTGTTCACAAAGAGGGTGTCCACGCAGTTATACAGGGAATAGGGGCCGGTATAGTGCCCGGTATTGAAGCGGTAGAGCTCCCGGTTCCAGGCAACGACGCCCATATCCCGGAAGCGGTAGTAATCCGCGTTCATGGCCACCACGGCCTTGGTCTGCCGGGCAAGCTCGGTGGCAAAGTACTGGTTGCCGGAATCGAAGCTGTCATCCGCCAGCTTCCGGCGGAACTGGGAAGCGTCAGCCACCTTCACCTCGGTGAAGGTGCAGCACATGCCGTCCATGTTCTCCTTCCAGAGCAGGACCAGGATGCTGTCGTCCAGATAGTACTCGATGTCCCGGCTGTAGATGCCCCGATAGAATTCCACGGAGGGATCAAAGGCGACCTCCTCGTCCGGGCCCAGGAGGCCCCTGTCCCGGGCGTCCTGAATGACCTCCAGGAGCTTCTCCGGCTCGTCCATGCTGATGACGCCGTAGCAGCTCTCATCCGGCGCGGGTCCAGAATTGGCATCCTCCGGGATGGTGTAGTGCACCGGTTCGGGTGTGGGTTCGGGGGTAGGCGCCGGCGTCGGTTCCGGCGTGGGTTCCGGCGTAGGCGCCGGGGTCGGTTCGGGCGAGGGCGCCTCTGTGGGCGCGGGGCTCGCGGTCACCGAGGTCTCCGTCGGGGCAGGAGTCTGGGCAGGCGTCGTGGGATGAATGGCAAAATAGGCAAGTGCCTGCCGTCCCACCACCCAGAGGATCGCCAGGGAGAGCAGAAGGCCCAGGAAGGAAAGGATTCCTTCCATCACCCGGCGAAAGCCGCTCTTCCTCTCTTGTTTCTGTTGCTGACGCATCGCTTGTCCTCCCCTGTTCCTGATTTGTCTCTGTTACGGTGCAAAACGGCTCGACGCAGCGCTTTTCGGCGCTGTGCCGTCTAATCCTCATAATACTGATTCTCATAATAAAAGAACCCGGCAAAAAATGCAAGACCCGCTTCGCGTCTTTTTGACAATGGACAAAGAGCGGGTTGCATGGTATATTGAGAAAAGAAAGCGAGGATCCCGTACTCTCATCATTCTTTTGGAGGGGAAACGCTATGAAAAGGCTCTTTGTTCTGCTGCTGATCCTGTGTATGGGTCTGGGTCTTTGCGCCTGCGGCGACGCCGTGGAGCCGCCCGCGGGGGAAACTGCCGAGCCGGAGCCCACGGTCACCGTGGAAATGCCTGCGGACGCCCCTGAGGCGGAGGACCCGGTCCCGGACGACTCCGCCATCACCCCGGTCCTGGAGCCTGCCAGGGACTACAGCGCCTGGTGGGGCGGAAAATGGTATGGCTGGGCCGTTTTTACCCAGGCCAAAGGCCGCTTTCAGGAGCAGCAGGACGACAGCTGGGACGTGGTGGCCCAGATCGATGTGGACGGAAGCGAGGGAAGCATTCGGATCTATGATATCACAAGCCAGGACGAGCCGGAGCTGAGCGCCGACGTGCGCTTTGCCCAGGGGCTCACCGAGCACGGCAAGATGATCTGCCGCTACGGCAGCTTCATTGACATCGCCTACGGCAGCAACACCTGGTCCTGCGACCCCGGCGAGGGACCGGAGAGCAGACTGGAGCACACCATCACCCTGAGCTTTACCTATGCCGACGTGGAAAACAGCGAGGATTCCGTGGTGGTCTACTACATCCTGCGCCCCTGGGGCATGCTCTGGGACGACGTGCGGGAAGCGGACACCAGCGGTATGCTCTATGAGGACATGATGCCCCAGCACTATGAGGACTGGTACCTGCCGCAGCTGGGATAAGCTTCCCCCGGGCAGGATCGAAACAGAGACGGAAAAGGATCGGCTTTGACGCCGATCCTTTTCTTGATTCTTGCGGCATATCATGGTAAACTGAATCAATAAGAGCCCGCAGGGAAGTCAAGCAGCCTATGATCGGAAGGAGAAACAGATGAAAAAACCTGTTTGGAGCAAAACCTTTTCGGAACGCTTCCAGCGCCGTGAGCAGGAGCTGAAGGAGCTGTTCTTTGCGCTTTACCGCGACGATGTGCAGGCATACGATTCTTTTCTAAACATGCTTTACAGCGCCTGGCAGGAGCGCTCCGCCGCCCTGCGCAGGCTGGACGCCAGGCGGGAGAAGGACCCCTCCTGGTACAAGGGCCACAACCTGGTCGGCATGCTGATGTACGTGAAGGCCTTCGCCGGCACGCTGCAGGGCGTGCGGGAGAAGCTGGACTACGTGCAGGAGTGCGGCGTGAACTACCTGCATCTGATGCCCCTGCTGGAAAGCCCCGAGGGACGCAGCGACGGGGGCTATGCCGTGTCCGATTTCCGGAAGGTCCAGCCGGAGCTTGGCACCATGGAGGATCTGGCCGCCCTGGCGGCGGACTGCCACAAGCGGGGCATCTCCGTCTGCCTGGATTTTGTGATGAACCACACCAGCGAGGACCACGAGTGGGCCAAAAAGGCCAAAGCCGGCGACCGGTCCTTCCAGGAGCGCTACTTCTTCTTTGACGACTGGGAGATCCCCTTCCGCTTCGAGCAGAAGGTGCCTCAGGTCTTCCCCACCACGGCGCCGGGCAACTTCACCTGGTGCCAGGAGGCCGGCAAGGTGGTGATGACCACCTTCTATCCCTATCAGTGGGACCTGAACTACCGCAATCCCGTGGTCTTCAACGACATGACCGCCAACATGCTCTATCTCTGCAACCAGGGTGTGGACATCATCCGCCTGGACGCGGTGCCCTATATCTGGAAGGCACTGGGCACCAACTGCCGCAATCTCCCCCAGGTACACACCCTGGTGCGCATCATGCGCATGGCCTGCGAGATCGTGTGCCCCGGCACCCTGCTGCTGGGCGAGGTGGTGATGGAGCCCAGCAAGGTGGTGCCCTACTTCGGCAGCGTGGACAAGCCCGAGTGCCACCTGCTCTACAACGTGACCACCATGGCCAGCACCTGGCACACCGTGGCCACGAGAGACGTGCGGCTTCTCCGCCACCAGCTGGAGCAGGTCTTCTCTCTTCCCAAGGAATACGGCTTCCTCAACTATCTGCGCTGCCACGACGACATCGGCTGGGGCCTGGACTATGACTTCCTGCGCTGGTTCGGCGCGGACGAGGTGGCCCACAAGAAATTCCTGAACGACTATTTCACCGGCCAGTGGCAAGGCAGTCCCGCCCGGGGCGAGCTCTACAACAACGACCCCAAGCTGGGAGACGCCCGGCTCTGCGGCACCACCGCCTCCCTCTGCGGAGTTGAGGCCGCCAGAAAGCTGGGCAGCCAGCGGCTTCTGGACTGGGCGCTGCGTGTGGACGAGATGCTGCACGCCTACATGTTCACCCTCAGCGGCATTCCCGTGCTCTACAGCGGGGACGAGATCGCCCGGGAAAACGACTACACTTACCACGACGATCCCCTGAAGGCGGACGACAGCCGCTATCTCCACCGGGGCGACATGGACTGGGCCGCCGCCGAGAAGCGGAACGATCCCACAACGCCGGAGGGCCGTCTCTTCGGCGCCATTCGCAGGCTGGAGACGCTGCGGGCCAAGCACCGGGTTTTTGACGGGGCGGCGGACACCTGGCTTGTGAATACCGGCAGCGACCAGGTGCTGGGCATCGGCCGCTACTATCGCGGTGAAAAGCTAATCGCGCTCTTCAACTTTGGGGAACGGGAAGCCCGCACGAACCTGAACGAGCTGGGCGAATACACCGACCTCATCAGCAGAGAGGCCGTGGACAAGCGGGCTGTGGACACCCCCATCGGCGGCTTCCGCTGGCTGCTCTGCGACTTCAGCGAGGAAAGCAAAAAGAAATAAACCGGAAACTCGTTTTTCCGGAGATCGAAGGAGCTTTTCCTCTCCATCCGGCCGGATGAGCCTTCTGTGTCCCCGCGCCGTGTTCCCTCTGCGCAGAAGCTGCGGATGGTACGCGAAAAGCTGCCGGGCGAACTGCTCAGCGGTAAAAACGAGCTGAATATTATATATCAATGCAAAAAAGGGATCTTCTTCGGAAGGTCCCCTTTTTGTATATTCTCATGCCTCGCCGGGAAAACTGCCGGCGAGGTGATCTGGTATGGCAAAAGAGCGCAAAAAGAACAAGGAAAAGGAGCGGGAACCGGAGGCCACAAGCTATGTTCCCTTCCCCGCGCCCTATTCCCCCTCGGGTATCTATCCCATGATGCCGCCGGTCTGGCCCGATCCGGGGCTGGGCTTCGATCTGGGCGGGATGGAGTCTCCGGAAGACCGGGAGCAGGATATCTGAGGCGAATAGCATGGGAAAGAAGAAAAAGACGAAGCGGGAGTCCGACTGCCTCCGCATCGCGCCGGAGGAGCGCCTCGCCAGCAAGTTCGACGCCGCCTCCATCGCCAAATTCCCGGTGGCGGAGCCAGGGAAGATGGGCTTCCGGGTGCTGGACGACTGCGCCGAGGAGCACCAGATGTAAAAGAGCGATCTGGTCTATCTTGTAGGGGACGGCGTCCTCGACGTCCCGGCGGCAGGGGGCAGATCGAGATACGTGTTGGGCGGATCCGTACCGTGGCATCATACGAATTCGCCCGAGGTGTTTTTTGTCTGTATTTGATTCTGCCGGGAGGGGCGAGCCCCTCCCCTACGGCTGGGGCGGCATGCCCTGCGCGGAGAGGATGCATTTTCCGGATCTTCCTAACAAGGAAAGAGACCGCCGAGGCGGTCTCTTTTCTTCTCGCAGGATCAGGCGTTCCAGGCGGTGATCTGCTCCCGGAGCCACTGGGCCCATTCCTCAATGCCCTCGCCGGTGCGGGCGCAGATGGGGATGACCTTCATGTTGGGGTTCAGGCGGTGGACATACTCCTTGCATTTCTCGATGTCGAAATCGAAGTAGGGCAGCACGTCGATCTTGTTGATGAGCAGCACATCGCAGATGGAGAACATAAGGGGGTACTTGAGGGGCTTGTCGTCCCCCTCGGGAACGGAGAGGATCATGGCGTTCTTCACGGCGCCGGTGTCAAACTCCGCAGGGCAGACCAGATTGCCGATATTCTCCAGGATAGCGAAGTCCACATCCTCCACGCCAAGGCCCTCCAGGCCCTGTTTGGTCATGCCCGCGTCCAGGTGACACATGCCGCCGGTGTGCAGCTGAATGACCTTCACGCCGGTCTTTTCGATGGTGGCGGCGTCCACATCGGAATCGATATCCGCCTCCATGACGCCGATGCGGAACTCGTCCTTCAATGCGGCGATGGTGGCCCGCAGGGTGGTGGTCTTGCCGGAGCCGGGGGAGCTCATCAGGTTCAGCAGGAAGGTCCTGTCCTTCTTCAGCTCCTGGCGCAGCAGATCAGCCTGCCGGTCGTTGTTCTCAAAAACGCTCTGCTTGATCTCTATAACGCGATAACCTTCCATGGCGCACCTCGTATATCAAAAAGTATGGGATATTTCCGAACAGATTTATGATACCACAGCGCCAAAGAAAAATCAATCCGGGAGTTGACAGGGCAGGTTATAATGGGAACAGAACACACAGGGAGGCAAGACAATGGCTTATCGGGGCGTATTGTGGGATATGGACGGCACGGTGCTGGACACGCTGGCGGATCTGCACGCGGCGGTGAATGCGAGCCTGCGGCACTTTTCCCTGCCGGAGGCAAGCCTGGAGGCGGTCCGGGCCGGGCTCGGCAACGGGGCGGCCCATCTGATTTCCCAGGTGGCTCCGGAGGAGCGGCGGCAGGAGGTGCTGGCCTTCTATAAGCCGTACTACGACGCCCACTGCAACCTCCAGACCCGGCCCTATCCGGGGATCCTGCCCCTGATGGAGGCGCTGAAGGCCCGGGACGTGCGCCAGGCCATCATCTCCAACAAACCACACCCGGCGGTGCGGGAGCTGGCCCAGGTCTATTTCCCGGGGCTTCTGGACTCCGCCGTGGGTGAGAGCGAGACCGTGCGCCGTAAGCCAAACCCCGACGCGGTGCTCCACGCGGTCAAAGAGATGGGGCTGACGCTGGCCGACTGCGTCTACATCGGAGACACCGAGGTGGACCTGGCCACGGCGAAAAACGCCGGGATGGCCTGCATCGCCGTCTCCTGGGGCTTCCGGAGCCGGGAGCAGCTGCTTGAGGCCGGGGCGACACGCATCGCGGACAGCGCAGAAGAATTGGCCGCGATGCTGCTGTGAACAGGAGTGAAAACCTGCAGCTCATCTGCCTATACTCCCTCAGTCGCGGCGTCAAGCTGCCGCGACAGCTCCCTCAGGGAGGGAGCCATAAAACGGGCGACCCTTGCGGTCGCCCGTTCTCTCTTCACTCTTCACTCTTCGCTTTTTCCTTTTACAGCGGCCGCTTTTTCATGGCGGTCCACTTGCGGGGATATTTCTTCGGGGTGGCCGCGATCTTGCGGATCAGCACCGCGTTGTGGCGCAGCTCGGTGCCGGGGATGGGGTATTCCGCCACCCGCTCCGTCTCGCCGCCAAGCAGGCGGATCCCTTTTTCCGCCTCCCGCAGCTCCTCGGTGACCTCTGGACCCTTCATGGCCGCGAAAAGGCCGCCCTGCTTCACATAGGGAAGGCAGAGCTCCGAGAGCAGATTGAGCCTTGCCACCGCCCGGGAGCAGGCCAGATCAAAGCTCTCACGCAGATCTTCAGGCGGCTCCTCCGCCCGGGCGTGGAGGCAGCGGACATCCGAAAAGCCAAGCTCCTCACACACGGTCGAGAGGAATTTCACCCGCTTGTCCAGGCTGTCCAGCAGGGTCAGCTCCATCTCCGGGCAGAGGATTTTCAGCACAAGGCCGGGAAATCCGGCGCCGGTGCCCACGTCGATGACCCGTCTGCCCTTGAGATCGGTAAGCTGCGCCAGGGCCGCGCAGTCCAGAAAATGGAGGCGGGCGGTGTTCTCCTCCCCCTCGATGGCGGTGAGGTTCATGACCTTGTTCCACTCCGTGAGCAGCTCATAATACCGGCGAAAGCGGCGGAGGGCCGGCGCATCCACATCCAGGGCCGCGCCCAGGATCTCCTCCAGCATGGCTTATTCCCCGGCGCGGCAGGCCTTCAGGGCCTGGGCCAGCTGATCCGGGCAGGAGGTGGGCTTGCCGCCGCAGCGGATGCCCTCCATGCGGGAGATGGCCTCCTCCACATCCATGCCCACCACCAGGCGGGAGATGCCCTGGAGGTTGCCGTCACAGCCGCCCAGAACCTGTACCCGGCGGATCTTGCCGTCCTCCACTTCCACTTCCATGAGCTGGGAGCAAACGCCCCGGGGACGATAGGTATATGTCATCGCAAGAATCTCCTTCCATTCATTTCTTTTGGTCGAATATATCATGTTTGCGTCCTGTTTGCAAGCTGCAGGCATGTTTTGTCGGTGTCAAGTTGTTGTAGGAAAAAGCATGAGGGGTCAAAATGGTCTAAGAGCGTTGAAGAGCGGGGTAACCTTGTTTTGCCGAGCGGGGAAAGAT
>ONBX01000047.1 GCA_900316205.1 uncultured Eubacteriales bacterium | reverse complement strand
CGGCTCCACCACCGGTTCCTCCGTGGGCGCGGGGGTCGGATCCTCGACCACGATGGGGGCTTCTGTGGGAGCGGGGGTAGGCTGTTCGTCCCCGATCGCAACGATAACGGGGTCCTCATCCTCGCCCGGATCCGGCTGTGTCACCACGGCGCCGGAATACTCGCCCCGGGTCACGTACTGGCTGTACACATAGCCAGCCTGCTCGTCGATGATGCAGGCGGTCCAGCCGCTGACCTCGCCGGTGATGGTCAGGCTCTTGCCGATGTTGTACTCACCCAGGATCGAGTAGCTGGAACCCGGGCCGCTGCGGAAGCGGACGTACATGGCGTTGATATAGCCCGCGTCGCCATCCGTAACGATGACGGCGTCGCTGCTCTCTTCGCTGATCTCAAGATAACGGGAGGATATAAAGCCGCTCTGTCCGTCATAAGTCACCGCATACCAATCGGGATTGGAGCGGTCAGTCACCGTAACGGCCGTTCCCCTGGGCAGGCAGTTCACCACAGGATAGCCGGTGCCCGGGCCGGAGCGCATGTTCACGTCGCTGCCCGTTACGGTAGCACTCTCTGCAAAGGCCATGGGTACCGGCAGCATGCAGCATACCAGCAGCAGGGCGATGAGAGTGCGCAAGAACTTCTTGCTCATGAAACAGTTCCTTCTTTCTTTGTCCGGTGAGACGGCGGTTTCCCGCCGGATCTCCGTAGGAGGCTGTTCGGAAGCACCTCAAAACGCTGGGTCAGGCGTTTTGAAAGAAAGCGTCTGCTCTCTTATCGGGTGGCCAGTGAGCGTTCAAGCCACACTGCGGCAACATCGATGGCAGAATAAAGGCTGTCCTTCTCGGTCTTCTTCACGATCTTGTCCCGGGTCTTGATGCTCGGGTCCGTCAGCTGAAGGGAGACGGAGACCTTGGTAGCCACGTCAAGATCCTTCACCTTTTTGGTGTCCAGGATCTGCATCTGGATAATGTACTTATCCGCAAAGCTGCCGTAATAGATGATGTTGTCCTTCCTTTGGAGAGGGTGTCCCTTATACTCCAGTGTTTTTGCCAAGAAAAGCACCTCCAATAATGTAATCAAAATGTAACACAATGAACTTGTTTTGTCAACAACAGAAGGCAGGGAAAAAGTCCCAAAGTGGGGGAAAACCCCCTGAAATTTCGTTAAATCTTTGTAAAATTACAGTCTGCAGACCATAATTTGGCAATTTTGAGTCGAAAACGATGGGGCTTTCCCCTCCCCCACCGGCCGAACGCTTCAGCGGTGGGGGAGGGAAATCTCTTAGCCGAAGACCACCGTCGCGTCGTCTCCGGAGTCGTCTCCGGAGTCATCCTCGCTGCCCCAGCCGCCGGGATCCACGGTGATACCGCCGTCATCGTCGTCGATCACAATGGAGTTGCCGGGATCCTCGTCGTTTTCATCCAGGCCGAACACGCCGGTGTTCTCGCCGAGATAGGGCCAGGTAAAATCCTTCCAGGCATAGCCGTCCAACACGGAGGCCATGACGCTGCGCCAGATCCGGGCAGCCGGGTTTCCGCTGATGTTGATCTTCTCCGGCGTGTCATAGCCGGTCCAGACCACCGCCACATAGTAGGGCGTGATGCCGGCAAACCAGCGGTCCTTCATATCCGTGGAGGTACCGGTCTTGCCGCCCACGGGGACGGACCAGAGGATAGCCTCGCTGGCGATGCCCTCCTCCACGTTCTTGCGCAGCATATAGCTCATGGTGTAGGCGGTGTTGGGCTGGAAGGCCTGGATCGTTCTGGGAGAATTGTCCAGGACCACGTTGCCCCGGGCATCGGTCACCATGGAATAGGAGCGGCTGTAGGTGAAGACGCCGTCGTTGACGAAAGCGCAGTAGGCCTGGCACATCTCCCGCACGGAGATGCCGTAGGTCAGCTGGCCCAGGGCCATGGGGGCGTAGGAGATATCGTCGTTCACCAGACTGGTGACGCCGAGGCGCTGCGTCAGGTAATCATAGGAGGTCTGGGGCCCGCCGGGCAGTATGTCCACGATCTGGGCCGCCACCGTGTTCAGCGACCACATCAGGCCCTGCTCGATGGTGATGACGCCGTAGCTCTGGTAGCTGTCGTTGTGGGGGTACCAGCTGGTGCCCCGCAGGCGGATGCCCTGGGAGTCGTTCACAAAGGTCCCCGGGGTGATGAGCCCCAGATCCACCGCGGGTCCGTAGGAGGCGATGGGCTTGAAGGAGGATCCGGGCGGGCGGGTGGCTCCGCCGTAGTCAAAGCCGTTCACCGACACCGGCACAGCCCGGTTCAGCGGGAAGTTGCTGGTTTTATTGCCAACGCCTCCGCAAAGCGCCACGATCCGACCGTCATAGGGGTCCATGATAACGATAGCGCTCTGGAACTGCTGGTTGGTGTGGTTGCCGGGCCGGGGGATGTTGTTGGGATTGGAATAGAAGTTGTCCACGATCTCCTGGATCCGGGGATCCACGCAGCAGTAGATCTGATAGCCGCCGTTATAGAGCAAGGTGGTGGCCGCCTCCCGGCCGATGCCCTTGGCGTCCATCAAATCGTGGATCACGTCGTTGATGACCACCTCTTCATAGTAGGTATAGACCACCTTGTTGGTGTCCTCCCCGGGGCTGTGGGCAAAGTCCAGCTGCTCCGCCACCGCCGCCTTGTAGGTGTCATAGTCGATGTATTCCTGCTCGTACATCTCCCGCAGGATGGTCTCCTGCCGGTTTTTGTTGTTCTCCTCGTTGTAGAAGGGGTCGTAGTAGGTGGGCTTGTTGGTGATGCCCACGATGGCCGCGCACTCCGCCAGGCTCAGCTCCGACACGTCCTTGCCGAAGTAGGTCTGGGCCGCGGCCTGCACGCCGTAGCAGCCCTCGCCGAAGTAGACCGCGTTGAGATACCATTCCATGATCTCTTTCTTGTCGTACTTCTTCTCCAGCTCCAGGGCGCCGAAGATCTCCGTCAGCTTTCGCTGGATGGTGACCTCGTCGTTGCCGGTGAGGTTTTTGATGAGCTGCTGGGTGATGGTGGAGCCGCCGTAGCCGGTCTCCATCTGGGCAAACATCTTGATGAAGGCCGTGGAGGTGCGGAACCAGTCCACCCCGTTATGGTCATAGAAGCGCTTGTCCTCAATGGCCACCAGGGCCTTTTCCATATAGGGCGGGATGTCCTCATAGTCCACCCAGATGCGCTTGTAGCGTCCCATCAGGGTCACGAGCTCCTGCCACTCGTTGTTGGCGTTCTGATACCAGATGGTGCTGGACTCGCTGAGCTGGAAATCCTCCAGGGAGATGTCCATATTGGGCGTCAGGGTGTTCTTGACGTAGTAGGCAAAGATGCAGGCGAAGAGCAGACCGGCCACCAGCAGCACCAGCACCACGGAGCCCAGGACCTTGAAGACCGCGCCCACGACGGAAGACGTGGCGTCGGCAGTGAATCCCAGGGCTTTGGCGCCATAGTGCAGCGCGCGGAATTTCTTCGGGGATTCTTCCGGGGTTTTTGTCATCGAAGCAAAGCGCCTCCTTTCCAGAAGCGGTTTCCCGTCCGCCGTGAAGGGCGCGGCAGAACGGGTCTGAATCCGGCGCGCCTGTGCCCGGCTGTGGAGCATGCGGCGCGGTGAGGAAAAAGGGTATAGTTTCTTATTCTAATATCCCGGCTATTATATCACAGCTTGTCAATGCAGGGTGTAGAATTTGTGAATTTTCAGAATAATTAAGAATTCCTCGCCGGGACGGCATACATATTTTCCCCGCCTGTGCGGAAGACTAATCCTGCCCGCGAGTTTTTCGGGCCTGTACACAGGAGGACACATGCTGAAACTGAGACTGAAGATCGCGCTGCTGCTGATGCTGATGGGTTCGGCGGCTTTTACCGGAGCCGAGGCTCTGCGGAGTCTCCGGGCGGCCCCGGGGACAGGCGTTCCCGAGGAGCTCTACGGGCAGTTTGCCCGCAACGCGGAGACCGCCGTGTTTTTTCTGCGCCAGGAGGGGGACTATGTGGCGGTCTACCCCGCCCGGCGGGAGAAGACGGCCCTGCGGGTCACCGGCATTGAGCTCAAGGGTCTTCGCAAGGTGGACCAGGCCATGATCCGGGAGGGTCTGCCGGTAAAGAGTATGCAGGAGCTTCTCATGCTTCTGGAGGACCTGGGATCGTAGAGAAGGAAGAGAGAAGAAGGAATAAAGAAGAAGTATGGTATCCCCTTCTGGGATGATTGTATCATACTTTGCTTTACACACTCTTTCTCCTCCGCTCCACAAAACTGTTGATTTCTCTCCCGGTATCGGTTACAATGATATCAGCCTTTACAGGAGGGGAAAAAGATGAGCGAAGAATTCGGAAGCGATTTCATCACGATCGTTGACGACGACGGTCAGGAGTTCGAGCTGGAAGTTCTGGACGAGATGACCTATAACGGGGAGACCTATGTGGCCTTCCTGCCCGCGGACATGAAGGAGGACGATCCGGATTACGGCATCATCATCCTGCGCTCCGTGGAGGACGAGAACGGCGACGAGCTGTTTGAATCCATTGACGATGAGGACCAGCTCAACGACGTGTATGAGCATTTCATGGTCCTGCTCTTCGACAATGAGGATGAGGAAGAGTGCAAGGAATAATCTTGCTGTCCCCGGCGTATCCTTTGACTGAACAGAAACACCGCTCTGCGGTGCGCGTGTTTGTCCCTATGGACTTGCGGCTCATGAAACCCACATCTCTTATAAGGGATGCCGATTTGAATCTGCGGATTGCAGGCCTCCCGGCTTTGGCCGGACGTTGGAAGCAGTGAAACAGAACTTAGGCGACCCACCTGCCTTTGTGTGCAGGTTACTATTGAGCCGGCACGGCATACGCGGAGAGGCTCCCCCGGGCAACCGGGGGAGTTTTTTTGCGCCCCGCGCCCAAAGTCTCCCCCCAGCGGGGGAAGGAACATACCCCTCCGTCACCGCCGCAGGCGGCGGCGACACCTCCCCTTGCAGGGGAGGCCATGGCGTCCCGTCTTCCGTCGTAGGGCCGACCATCGGTCGGCCGCCAACCAAGGCTTCGTTCCCGAAAACGGGCGGACGAGCAATGCTCGTCCCTACGCCTGCTCCGTCCCACCGTAGGGGCGGCCTTTGGCCGCCCGTTGTGCTTCCCCCGCTGGGGGAGGAACAGTCTGGACTCTCCATTCCTGTTGTGGGGACCGGCCATGCGAAACAGAAAGGGTCCCCGGCGGACGCAGTCTGCGTCCGCCGGGGATCCTGCTCTCTCAAAACTGAAAACGCAAAACTCAAATCTGCTCTGCCGCTCTCTCATAGGTGCAGAAGCGGTAGCGGATGCCGTCCTCCTCCTGCCAGGGGCCTTCCTCCGTGCAGCGCCATTCCGGGTCTGCGTCCAGATCGGGAAAGAACCGGTCGGACTCCGGGACCAGGTCGATCTTCGTGATGTGGATCCTGTCCATCCAGGGGAAAAACTGCTCATACACGCTGGCCCCACCGATGACCAGGCAGCGCTCCTCCTCCGCGGCGGCCGCCAGGGCCTCCTGGGTGTCGTGCACCACACGGGCGCCGTCGATCTCCATGGGCTGCCGGGTGATGACGATGTTGTGCCGCCCCTTGAGGGGCTTGCCGCCGGGGAAATCCTCCATGGTGCGCCGCCCCACGATCACCGCGTCGGAGCCGGTGATCTCCCGGAAATGCTTCCGGTCCGCCTTCAGCACCACGGGCTGGGTGCCCTTCAGGCCGATGCCCCAGTCGGCATAAACAGCCACGATCGCTTCCAAGGCCATGGGCGCGCCCTCAGACCGCCACCGGGATCTTCCCGGTGAACTCATGGTACTCATAGCCCTCCACTTTGAAGCTGTCCCGGGTGAAGGCGTAGAAGTCCTTGACCTCGGGATCGATGCGGAACTTCGGCGCGGGCTTGGGCTCGTTTTTGATGAGCTCCTCGATCACGGGCACGTGCCGGTCGTAGATATGGGCGTCGGCGATCACGTGCACAAACTCCCCCGGCTCAAAGCCGGAGACCTGGGCCATCATCATGGTCAGCACCGCATACTGCACCACGTTCCAGTTGTTGGCGGCCAGCATGTCCTGGCTGCGCTGGTTCAAGATGGCGTTGAGCCGGTTGCCGGAGACGTTGAAGGTCATGGAATAGGCACAGGGGTAGAGCGCCATCTCCGAAAGGTCGGCAAAGGTGTAGATATTGGTCATGATCCGGCGGGAGGCGGGATTGTTCTTCAGGTCCCAGAGGACCTTGTCCACCTGATCCATATCCCCCTGGGGATAGTGGTGCTTCACCCCCAGCTGGTAGCCGTAGGCCTTGCCGATGGAGCCGTTTTCGTCCGCCCAGGCGTCCCATACCCGGGTGCGCAGATCGTGGACGTTGTTGCTCTTCTTCTGCCAGATCCACAGCAGCTCGTCGATGGCGGACTTCCAGTAGGTCCGCCGCAGGGTCAGGATGGGAAATTCCTCAGACAGGTCATAGCGGTTCACAATGCCGAATTTCTTCACCGTGTGGGCGGGGGCGCCGTCCTCCCAGCGGGGGCGCACCTCCCGGTCCGTGTCCCAGACCCCGTTTTCCAGGATATCCTTGCAATTTTGAATAAAGATCTCGTCTGCTCTGCTCATCTCTCTGCTCCTTTGCCGGAGGGCCGTAGGGGCGGCCTTTGGCCGCCTGGCCGTTAGGATCATTTTTTCAGGCGAGCGCAGCTCGCCCCTATGATTTTACCACAGACACCTTGCCTTGCGCAACAGAATAGTATACCCCGGAGGTGAGGAATTGTGAGATTTGCCGTGATCGGCGGGGACCGCCGATCTGCAGCTCTGGCGGGGCTTTTGCATGCCGACGGGCACCGGGTCCGGAGCTTCGCCCTGGAGCAGGCCGCTCTCGACCCGGAGATCGGCCGGGAGAGCTGCCTGCAGGGCTGCGTCTACGGGGCGGACTGCGTCCTGCTGCCCTGCCCGGCGGAGAAAGCCGGGTATTTGAATGCCCCCCTTTCGGCGGAGAAGATCCCCATGCCCCAGTTGCTCGAAGCCCTCTGGCCGGGGCAGCTGCTGCTGGGCGGCCGCTTCAGCGAGGAGACACTGACCGCCGCCCGCAAAGGAAAACTCCTGACGGCGGACCTGCTGCGGCGGCCCGAGCTTGCCGTGGGCAACGCCGCTTTGACCGCCGAGGGGGCCCTCAGCCGCCTGATGGAACATAGCGATCGGTCTCTCTGGCGCAGCCGGGTGCTGGTGCTGGGCTGGGGGCGGATCGGCAGCATCCTGACCCGGCGACTCCAGGGCCTGGGAGCTCTGGTCAGCGTGGCCGCCCGGGGCCGGCGGGACCGGGCCATGGCGGAGGCCCTGGGCTTCCGGGCCTTTGCCTATGAGGAGCTGGAGCACTGCCTGGGGGACATGGACTTCATCGTGAACACCGTGCCTGCCCGGGTGCTGACGGAGGGGATGCTCTGTCTCATCCGGCCGGAGGCCCTGCTGCTGGAGCTGGCCAGCGCCCCCGGAGGCTTTGACAGGGAGCTTGCGCAAAACATCGGACTGCAGATCCTGTTTGCGCCGGGACTGCCGGGGGAGACAGCGCCCCTCTCCGCGGCGGAGCTTCTCAAAAAAGCGGTGTACGCCGCCGTGGAGGAAATGGAGGAATGAGCATGGAGAAAAAACGCCTGGGCCTGGCCCTCTGCGGCTCCTACTGTACCTATGAAAAGCTCTTTGCCGCCCTGCCGGGGCTAAAGGAGCAGTATGATCTGATCCCCATTCTGAGCGACACCGCCGCCGAGACGGACACCCGCTTCGGCAGGGCGGCGGACCACATCCGCCGCCTCGCGGAGCTCACCGGGCGGAGGGTGATCACCACCATCGCCGAGGCGGAGCCCCTGGGACCCAAGGAGCCCATGGACGCGCTGCTCATCGCCCCCTGCACGGGCAACACCCTGGCAAAGCTCTCCCAGGGCATTACCGACAGCAGCGTCACCATGGCGGCCAAGGCCCATCTCAGAAACGGGCGGCCCCTGGTACTCGCCTTTTCCACCAACGACGGGCTCTCCGGCTCGGCGGAGAACATCGGGCGACTCCTGAACCGGAAACACGTGTATTTCGTCCCCTTCGGCCAGGACGATCCGGCAAAAAAGCCCCGGTCCCTCCAGGCGGATTTCTCCCTCCTGGCCGAGACCGTGGAGGCCGCCCTCCGGGGGGAGCAGCTGCAGCCCATCCTGCGCTGAACGCAGGCGAAAGAGCGAAAAAAAGGGATGTGAATACAGTTTGCATCCTCCCGTAGGGGCGGCCGTGCCCTCGGCCGCCCGCGCTGTTCAAACAGACATGAGGAATCTCCGACAAAAACGGGTAAAAAAGCCCGAATTCGCCGGAGATTTCTGCTTTTTTTGCTTTTTTCTGCCGGGACGCCTGGGGCGGCGTCCCCTGCGAGTCTCTTGATACGCGGTATCCTTGTATGATTTCACGGCCTCATTTTTCTGCATGTGGGCGGTGATCTCCCCGGGCAGGGAGCGGGCGCTTCACCCCTTGCGACCGGCGGCCTTCACCACTGTCGCGGACAGCGCGACCAGCGCCAGCACGTTGGGGATCACCATGAGCTGGTTGAACAGGTCCGCCAGCTCCCACACCAGGTCATTGGAGAGCACCGAGCCCAGGAAGAGGAAGACCAGGGCGATCACCGAATACACCGGCACCGCCTTTTTGCCGAAGAGGTATTCCACGTTGATCTTGCCGAAATAGTTCCAGCTGAGAATGGTGGAGAAGGCGAAGAACAGCAGGCACAGCGCCACAAACAGAGCGCCGAAGCCATCGCCCATCACAGAGGAGAAGGCAAGCTGGGCCATGTTGGTCTTGCTGACGCCCTCCGCCGCGCCGGCGGCCAGCACGCCGTCTCCCGCGTAGAGGGTGGAGATTACCACCAGGGCCGTCATGGTCAGCACCACAAAGGTGTCGATGAAGAGGCCGATCATGGCCACCACACCCTGGTCGTGGGGCTTTTCCACGTTGGCCATGGCGTGGGCGTGGGGAGTGGAACCCATGCCCGCCTCATTGGAGAAGAGGCCCCGCTTCACGCCCTGGCTGATGGCGGTCTTGATGGCATAGCCGATGCTGCCGCCGATGATGGCGTTGGGCACAAAGGCGTAGCGGAAGATCATGGCGAAGGTCTCCGGCAGATAGCGGATGCGCACCAGCAGCACCACAAAGCCGCCCAGCAGGAACAGCAGCGCCATCACCGGCACCAGCTTCTCCGTCACCGCGGCGATACGCTGGATGCCGCCCAGGAAAATGAGGGCCGCCACCAGCGTCACCGCGGCGCCGATGACCCAGGAGGGGATGCCCAGGGCGTTGCTGCAGGTCTCGCCGATGGAGTTGGACTGCACCATGCTGCCCATGAAGCCCAGGGCCAGGATGATGGCCACCGCGAAGAAGCCCGCTAAAAAACTGCCGAAGCCTGTGGGGAAGGCCTTTTTGATGTAAAAGACCGGACCGCCGTGGATGACGCCGTCTCCGGTCTTCACCCGCGTCTCCTGGGCCAGCACCGCCTCGGCATAGATGGTGGCCATGCCGAAGAAGGCGATGATCCACATCCAGAAGATGGCGCCGGGGCCGCCGATGAGGATGGCGCCGCAGGCGCCCACGATGTTGCCGGTGCCCACCTGGGCCGCCACGGCGGTGGCCAGGGCCTGGAAGGAGCTGAGGCCGCTCTCCTGCCGGCCGCCCTTCAGACTGAAGCTGCCGAAAAAGCGGCGCCAGCCCTCCTTGAAGCAGCGCAGCTGCACGAAGCGGGTCTTGATGGAGAAGAAGAGTCCCGTCCCCACCAGAAGGAGGATGAGAACATAGTCCGAGAGGTATCCGTTGATGGTCTGTACGAGCTTGAGCATGGGGCTTTCCTCCAATAAAAAAAGTTGCTGACAATATCAGCAACTCTGGAAAAGACAGGCGAAACATCGTTTTGCCCGCTTACTCTGTCCTTTGGCCTGAGAGATTCGGCTTGCGCCTTGCACCTTCGGCACTCAAATGAATGAGATTCTCCAGAGTTCCTCCGCCTCCAGTTTTTGCATTCTGGAGACATCATCGGTATGCAATTATCAGTACGGCTGTCAGTTTAGCATAACCCGTCCCTCGATGCAACAGCTTTCCCGCGCTGGGGATGCCAAGGTTTTTTCGCCGGAAGAGGCGCAAATTGTGAAAATAAGCCAAAAAAGGACGGAAATGAGGCAGGCCACCGTCTGCTGGTGCCTGCCTCATGGGCTGTGCCTTTTCCGAAGCCCTGCCTCAGGCGGCCTGATCGAGCTGCAGCTCCGCGGGGGTGTACTGCTCCGCCGCCGGAACGATGCCCGCGGGGTAAATCACGGCAAAGTCATTTTTCATGGAGATGGGGATGTAGCCCTTGGCGATGTAGTCCGCGGACTTTGCGGCCCAATCCTGCCTGCCCCATTCCCGCACGTCGTCATCCGCCACGATCATAAAGGCCATGGCGGGGTAGGGGTTGCGACTGTCGATGGTGTAGTTCATCATGCTGGTGTCGCTGCCGCTGTTGCCGAAGGCCAGCACCGGCCGCTGGCCGATCTCCCGCTCGATGTAGATGGACTTGTTGGCGTTCAGGTTCTTCTGGATGAAGCCGCCGGTGAGCACCAGTTCGTCCCCGTCCTCATACTTGAAGTTCATGTTGGAGCTCTCCTCCTCGTGACCGGGCTGCTTCACCTCAAAATCCGTGCCGATCACGTGGTTCATGGCAACATAGTCCCGGATGGGGGAGTTTGCCACGATGGCCCGGGTGGTGGTGCGCTCCGTGCCGCTGATGACATAGATCTGGAAGCCGTTGTCGTAGAGGTATTCCACCAGCTCCACCATGGGCAGATAAAAGCCATCGATATAGCGCATGTTCTCGAAGCTGGCGGTCTCCTTCTTGCCGAAGTCCACCGCGTACCGGTAGAATTCCTCCGTGGTCATGCCCGCGTAGGCCTTGGCAAAGTTCCGTGCCAGATTCTCATCGGCCGTATAGCCCGGTTCGATGGAGGCGGCGACCTCCTTCAGTTCCTCGGACACCCGCTCCGGGTGATCGTAGAGGCAGTACTCGATGAACATCATCGTGTCATAATAGGTGTAGAAGGTCTCGCAGGTCAGGGTGCCGTCCATGTCGAAGACAGCGATCCTGTCCTTCTCCGGGATGAAGTTTTCCTTGTCCGCGGGGTCCGTGACCTTGCTGACAAATGCCCGCAGTTCCTGAGCGGGCGCGGAATCTGCCGCCCAGTACCGGGTCAGGGGCGTGGAGGCCTTCTCGCTCTGCCGGGCGAGGAGGGGGATGCCGACGGCAGCGGCCAGCACCAGCAGCAAAATCACGCCGAGAAGAACGGCGCTCAGAACTCTTTTGCGATTTTCCATGATTTTTTCCTTTTCAAAATCCGAATTTTGCCGCAACTGCTTTCCGGATCACGAACGCATTGCGAGTAAGTTTTATTATACGATAAACGCCGGAGAAATTCAATTTTATTCATCATGCGCCAGAATGGGCCTGTTGCAAAATGGGCAGCGATCATGAGTGGGAGACGGAAAAGCAGAGCTCTCTCCCTGGCCGTAGGGGCGCATCACGATGCGCCCGGCGTTCCGGAGGGGCATGTCACAGAAGGGCCAGGCGAATTCGCAGTTGTTACGAGTTCGCCTGGCCCTTTGCTGTTCTTTTCCTTTCTGCTGCACGGGCGCATCGTGATGCGCCCCTACGCACGAATTGGCGTTGCGTTTTGCGCGCTTTTCCTATAGCGCTATCATTGCAGTTTTGCTTCCGGGCAAGATTTTGCTCGATGGGGAATGCTCTCCTGAAAGACGCAGCAAACGGAGGATCCGGCCCTATTTCCCCTGGGAGACGGTGAACAGTGAATAGAAGTAGCCCTTCTGCGCCATGAGAGCATCAAAGCTGCCCTGCTCCGAAACCTTGCCGTTCTTCAGTGCGAACAGACCCGTGCAGCGGCGCAGGATATTCTCGTCCAGGTCGTGGGTGACGATGACGCGGGTGTAGCCGTCCAGCTTCAATATCGCGTCCAGCACCTCAAATGAGGTCTCGGCGTCCAGGGAGGCCGTGGCCTCGTCCACAAAGAGGACCGGCGTCTTGCGCAGCAGCGCCCGGGCAATGGAGATCCGCTGCCGCTCGCCGCCGGAGAGACCGGAGCCGTTCTCACCGCAGAGGTAGTCCGCTCCCTTCTCGTCGATGAGCTTTTTCAGCCCGGACAGGCGCACCGCGCGGTCGACCTCTTCCTCCGGGAATTGGGAGAACATGGTGATGTTGTCGTGGATCGTGCTGTTAAAAACGAAAACATTCTGCTGGATGATGGACACAAGGTCGTAGAGCGAGCCGGCGGAAACGGTTTTGAGTTCTTTCCCGTCATAGAGGATCTGGCCCTGATAGCTTTTGGAGGAGGCCATCAGCAGGTTCAGGATCGTGGACTTGCCGCTGCCGGAGCCGCCAACCAGCGCGTAGCAGCCGCCGGCGCGCAGCTCCATGTCAACATCCTGCAGCACCGGCTTTCCCTCTTCGTAGGAAAAGGCAAGATCCCTGACCGAGATCCCCTCGGTGAGCCGCGGCGGGATGGGCTCGCCTTCATCGGGGACGTTTTGATCCAGCGCCCCGGCCAGCTTGTCGATCAGACCGAAGGAGGCCTTTGCGCCGGCGAAGAAGGCCGGGAAGGCCTGGATCGGCGCCAGTACATAGTTCAGCAGCTGCACGAACACCAACGCGGTACCGGTGGTGATGCCCGCTTTTCCGGCGAGCACAAAGGCCGCGGCCACAAAGAATACGCCAAACTGCAAGAGCGCGCCCGCGATCTCGGAGGCGTAAGCCACTGTCACGTTGACGACCGTGCGTTTTTTTGATGCATCTGCAACGCCTTCGTTGCTTTCGCCATGGACGCGGGAAAGGTTCTTCTCCGCCTTGAAGCTCTTGATGACCGAGAAGCCCGAAAGCGCATCCTTCAGCATGCCCGTGTAGCTTTCCTTTTTGTCGGAAACCTTCTTTTCCGCGGCAGCTGCCTTGTTGCCCAGCGCGATGGAGACCAGGATCGGTAAAAGGGAGAAGCCGATCGCGACCAGCGTCAGCAGCGGGCTGTACCAGAGCATGAGACCCAGCGCGCCGACAAAGGAGACGCCGACCGTGATGGTGCTCTGCAGCTTTCCCACAAAGTCCGTTTCGATGGTGTTCACGTCGTTTGAAAGCGCAGAGATATAGAGCGAGGTGTTCTCGCCGGAAAAAGCCTGGATGCCCTTCTCCATCAGCCGTTCGAAGGCATAGGCGCGATACTGCAGGATCGCCTTTGCACGAAACGCGGAAAGGAACTGCCGGTCGAGGATCCATGCGATCCCCTCCAGCGCGAAGCCGCCTCCCGCGATGATCAGGAGCGTTCCGAAGCCATATGTGCTGCTGCCGGCAATGAGGTCGGCGACCTCCTTGAGGAGCCAGGAGATCACCAACTCTGCCGCAGCGCCGAACAGGGCGGCGATCACGGTCATAGCCAGGTTAAACTTGTTGCCGCGGAACAGCTCCCTGAGAAACGGACGCCGCAGCGCGCGTTTTGTGTCACTTGCTTTCATCTGCTGTGCCCTCCTTCAAAAGCGGTATTTTTCGGTCACACCAGCTGCAGAAGTACGCGTCCTCTCCTTCGCACAGCCAGCGCGAGAGCAGCATAAACGGGACAAAAGATTCCTGCTTGTCCAGCATGAAGACCTGCACCGGCGCATCCTCCAGCTCGACCTCGGTTTTCTTGATCACGTGGCAGGTGATCAGCGCGGAAAGCGCCCGCTCTGTGTCCTCCAGCGGCACGCCCGAGGCCTTTGCGATGGCTTTTGCGGAGCGGTAGCTGTATTTCTGCGCGTAGAGTGTGCGCAGGATCTCCAGCGAACCCGGCTGCGCGAGGGCGGAAAACAGACTGCGATACGCTTCGTTTCCTGCAAAGTTTGACGCATAGCCGCCCTCCGGCTCCGGCAGCAGCAAAAACATGGGGCAGTCCTCGGCCGGAATGCCCAGCTGGATTCCCTCGTCCAACACCGTGCAGGCGCGAAGCCAGAGCGTCGAGTCCGTGTGGTTCACGATGTCCGAGGAATAACAGGTTTTCACCGGCAGGCGAAACAGGGCGTCCATCAAGTCCCCGAGGATCTCGCCGTCCACATAATACGGCCGCTGAATGGTGGCGCACAGCAGCCGAAACAGCTCGAACATGCGCTTTTCCTTTGGAAACGCGCCAAGATAGCGCAGCAGCGTACCCGACATATCCTCCGCCGGCTCGTTTTCGCGCCCGAAGAGCGTGTCGATGGTCACACCCAGACGATCGGCGATGGCGGGCAGCATTTCAGCATCCGGGGTGCCGCCCTTTTCCCATTTGCTGACCGCCTGGCCCGAGACGCAAAGCGCCTTGCCAAGCTGCTCCTGCGTCAGCCCCCGCTCCCGCCGCAGTTTGGCGATCGTATTCCCAAGCTCCATTTTGTGTGTCCCCCAAACGCAATTGCTGGTAGAATTATAGCAAAACGATTGGTTGAATACAATGGAGTCATATTTGCTTTTGCGAAACTACTGGTTGAATTTTGCGGATGACATTAACTTTCCCGTCAAGGTCCATAGGGCAGAGGATCATCCGTATGAAAGGGAAGAGAGTGGCCGGGGCATAAAGAAAAACCCCGAAAACCGACAGGCTTTCGGAGTTTTGGTGCATTTTGAAATCTCAATCAGCGCGTCGAGAACTGAGGAACGCGGCGGGCGGCCTTGAGAGCGGTTCTTGCTCTGCAAGCTTTTTATCCGAACAGGATCGGCACAAGGAAGAATCCGATCATATTGTTGAGGAAATGCGGGACAAAGCTGATCAGGCAGTTTCCGGTTTTGCGATACAGGATCGCAAAAAGGATCGCATCAATGAAAATAGCGCCCAGGTCCCACGCAACGATCCCCGCCGGTCCTGCGGCATAATGCACCGCGGCAAAGAGCACGGCGCCGGCCACAGCCACCGGCCAGAACGAAAAGCGCTTCATGCCCTTGCCCACAAAGAACGCGCGGTATTCGATCTCTTCTCCGAGGACGGAAATGATCTGGCTGAACAGCAGCAGAGGAAGCTGATCCAGGCCCGGCACGGTGATCCGTCCCAGCACATGGTCGATATAGGCGCTGCCGAACACCGCCTTGCTCAGAAGCATCTCGGCCGGGGACAAAACCAGCATGAGAAGGATCAGAGGGAGCACGCCCGGCTTTTTCAGATCCGGGAAGAAGCGCTTGAAGCTCAGCCCGGATTCGGCATCGGGCGTCTTTTCGATGCCCTCGACGAGGAAGAAGCACGCCAGACCCGCGACATGGATCGCAGCGGCTGCAATCACGGAGGCCGTGGCCGCCTTGACCGCAACCGCGATGATCATGACAGCCATGCCGATGAGGGTAATCATTCTGACTTTGTCTTTTTTCATGGATTCAAACATAGACCTGTCTCCTTATTCTTCCTTTGTCAATCATCCGCGGAAGACGCCGCCGCGAGCACCGCGCCGTTCCAGGTGCGCTCCAGGTGTTCCGCGATGAGCTTTTCGTCATATTCCAGATGATTGTTGGCGATGATGCTTGCATATCCATGGGCAAACAAGGCCACTGTGATAAATACATTCCTGGTCTTCCGCAGACTCAGCACCGCTCCTTCCCGCATGGCTTCCAGCACCGGGGCCAGCTCTTCGGAATCCACCATTTCCAGGAGGCTCTTCTCCTCCGCGTATCCGGACTGAAACAGGAAGCGGAACAGCTGCGGCTCTTCCATGGCGAAGCGGACATAGTTCAAGCCGATCCCAAGGATCGGATCCTGTCCGGGCGGCGTATTCATCAAGTATTCCGAGTGCAGATGATCCGCCTTCCTGTAGGCGGCTCTTTTCAGGCTGTCGATGGTGGAAAAATGATACATCACCGGCTGGGTGGAGCAGTGCAGCTGCCCGGAAACCGCCCGGGCGTTAATTCGCTCGAAGCCGCTTTGACGGACTACCTCCACCGCGGCGTCAACGATCATCTCCGCCGTGACTCTTGTTTTGGGCGGCATACGCGAACCTCCTCAATTTATAATTGCCGTTATGTAACAGCTATTATAATATACCGTCCCCGGTGCTTCTGTCAACAGCGGGAGAATCGGCATAAAAAAACGGACAGCTCCGCAGAACTGTCCGTTGTGCTTTTTCTTTTAGCGCTTGCTGAACTGAGGAGCGCGGCGGGCGGCCTTGAGGCCGTACTGCCGCAATATCGAGTCCCAAAACCCTTGATTTTACTGGATTTTTGAGGCTTTCCGGATTTGGTGCCCCACCACTTAACTACTTGTTTTTTCTCCTCATATCCTGAAACATATGCAGGCCCATTTCCCGTGAGAGATGCTTCATCATCTCGCAGCCGGCGATGCAGTTTCCCTTTTGATCCAACGCAGGACCGTAAA
>ONBX01000072.1 GCA_900316205.1 uncultured Eubacteriales bacterium | reverse complement strand
GCCCTTTTTATGCCGCTTTCCAATCTACATCTTTTGTCTCTTGGGGCTTGACTTTTAATAGTTAGTCTTCACAATCCCCCCATGCGTGTCCAAGCTCTGCCGCATAGGTTTGTCTACAGTCTGACATCGCCCTCCCGAAACCGGGAGGGCGGTGCTATCTGTTGGCAATCCTCCGCTGCCGAGCGCCGATAGAGATTCGCTGCTTTTTTCGCCTCGAAAGGCGAAAACCAAGTTCAATCGTGTTTTGCGGGGGCATGTACCTCGCAAAACACACTTCTCGCCCTGCAAGTGTGTGAGCGTCTCACGCCCTGAAGGACTAGCTTCGCGTCGCAAGCGAGTGCGCGCAGCAGGGTGCAATCCCCTTGCAGGCAGAGGCCCTTGGCCTTTGCCTGCATACAACATCGCCCTCCCGAAACCGGGAGGGCGATGCCGTTTAGAAGGAGTGTATCAGTAAGAGAGAGGATCCTCTTGCTTTCAATGGATTATTGCGCGCTGAATTTCTTCCTGGCCGTAAGGGTCACAGCGGCGGCGCCCATAGCGGAGAGGAGCAGCAGCCCCGTCCAGAGGGCCATGTCCGCATCGCCGGTCTTGGGCTTGTCGCTGACGGAGAAATTGCGCTGGGCGGTGCCGGTCTCAGACACCACAGCGATGCTGTGCTGGCCCACCTTCAGGCTCTTGATGGCGGAGCCCTTCACGGTGACCACAGTGTTGCCGTTGACTTCCGCGACGCTGTAGTTGGAGGAAGAGAGCTCCTGGCCGTCGATCAGGACCTTCTGGAAGTCCTTGCGGGCGGCGTCGGAGGTCACCTTATAATCGGTGCCCCAGCTGGCGTGGCCGTTGGTGTTGTCGGTGAGCTTGGGCTTGAAGTTGGGGTCCTTTTCGTCGCAGCGCTTGCAGCGGCCGTGGGCAAAATCATGGCCCAGGGCGGGGATCTCCTCGGTCTTGCTCTGCTCGGCAAAGGCCTCGCCGGTGAAGGTCGCTTTCAGGCTCTTCTCACCCTTCTCGGTGCAGGTGGCCTCCTTGGTCACGGTCTCGGCGGGCTTCACGGTCTCGCTCTCGGTGTGGGAGGCGTCCCGCTTGCAGCTCCGCTGGGCGGTGCAGGAGCTGTTGTCCTCGGCCCAGGTGTAGCCGGGCTCGTTCCAGTCGTGGCCCAGGGCGGGGATCTCCTCGGTCTTGGTCTCGCCGCAGGAGCAGGTGAAGGTTTTGACGCCCTTTTCGGTGCAGGTAGGCTCGGTGGTCACCTTGCCCTCGTCAAAGCTGTGGGTGTGCTCCTCCGCCTTCTCGTAGACGAAGAGGACGGTCTCGCTGCCGGTCAGCTTCTTTTCCGACTCCACGCCGCTCTGCCTTACGGTAGCGGTGACGACGGCGCCGCTGTCATCATGGCTCACGGTGAGCTTCACGATCTCGTCCGTGCCCACCATGGTCTTCTGGTATGTGTAACCCTCGATGTTGGGGCGGGTGCTCTTCTCATCCAGCACCTGGTCCTTGCTCAGGTCCAGGTAATCCTCCTGCTGGTCCCGGATGGTGGCGCCGTCGGCGTCCACGCACCTGACGGTCATCTTCGCCGCGGCTTCCTCTTCCACGACTTCTTCGGTTGCGGCGTCCTCCGCAGGCGTCTCTGCCGTCTCTCCCTCGACCTCCTCCGCCAGCGCGAAGACGCTCATGGAGAGGAGCATCGCCAGGGTCAGCAGCAGGCTCAGCAGCATTTTCCCGTGTTTCATTTCAAAAAACAACCTCCTTTGAGTCAGGCAATTGCCAAACTCGTTTCGAACTGTCACGGTGAATCGCTATCCTTGGTTCACGCCTCGGATTATAGCGGCTGCAGGCGGCGAAAGCAAGGCCTCCGGCGCATGTTTAAGAAAGCTTAAGACTCTTAAGAAGTTCTGAAACAGATTAAGAAATTTTAAGAAATGGCGATTTTTTGGCAGAATAGTTGAGGCTTTTCGAGGCTGTCCTGCGGCGAACAGCCGGGCGGGCGGCTGATAGCCGCCCCTACGGCGAAAGGGGAAGGCGTTGCGGGAACAGAGCAAAAACGCGGGCGGTCAAACGGCCGCCCGCGTTTTCTAAAACTCAAAACATAAGCCTCAAAACTCTTACCAAAGGTCGCCCCTACTCATTGCTCCGCGGGCTCAAAGTCCTCCCGCGGGTGCTTGCACAGCGGGCAGGTGTAGTCCGCGGGCAGCTCGCCCTCGCAGGGCTCGAAGTGGCCGCAGATCTTGCACACATAGCCCTTGACCTTGGGCTTGACCTGAGGCACGATGTGCTCGAAGTCCTCCTTGCCGTGCTTGCACAGCGGGCAGGTGAAGTCATCGGGCATCTCCGCGCCCTCGTAGACATAGCCGCAGACCTTGCAGACCCAGCACTCCTTCTGCTCGGGAGCGGGGTTCTTCTTGGGCTTGATATGGGCGTGGTAATAGCCGTAGGTGCAGCTGGGAGCCTTGGAAAGGACCTTGGCCTCCACCACATTGGCGATGTAGAGCACCTGGGTCTCCAGGTCCTTCACATCGATGACCTCGCAGGAGAGGACGGCGTTGGTATAGGTGGGGATATAGCGGATGCCGTTGGCCATGCGGTCGTCGTAGGGGAGATCGGCGAACTTGTCCACGTCCCGGCCGCTCTGAAAGCCGAAGTGCTGGAACAGGCTGTAGGGGGCGTCCTCCGTGAGGATGGAGATGTTGAACTTGCCCGCCTTCATCACCATGTCGCAGGTGTGGTTCTTCTTGATGCAGGAGATGGTGATCTTCTTCGGGTCGGCGGAGGCCACCTGGCCGGCGGTGTTGATGATGCAGCCGTAGTCCTTGCCGTCCACCCGGGTGGTCAGGACCTCCACGCCGTAGGAGAACTTGGAGAAGACCTTGTTGTCCACCGCCTCGGGAGAGAAGACCGCGGGCTCGGCAGAAACGGCGGGAGCTTCCGCGACGACGGGCTTCGGATTGATGTCCTCTGCCAGAAGATCGGCCAGGGCGTCCAGCTGCTCCAGCTGGTTTTCCGCCAGGGCAGACTTCAGGGTGATGTTCTCGCCGATGAACTCAGTGCCCTTCAGGGGAGAGAGCAGATCCCGCATGATCTTGCCGCTGGTGGGAGCCCAAGAGCCGTTTTCGATGACGGCCACCTTGCGGTTCTGAAGGTTGTGGGCGGCGATGTCGTGCAGCAGCTGCTCCATGGTGACGAAGACGCCGGCGTTGTAGGTGGTGGCGGCAAAGACCAGGTGGCTGCAGCGGAAGGCGTCGGAGACGATGTAGCTGGCCGGGGTCACGGAGGTGTCGTACATGCGCACCCGCACGCCCCGCTCATTGAGCTTGCAGGCCAGGATGTTGGCGGCGTTCTCGGTGTGGCCGTAGACGGAGGCGTAGGCCAGCAGCACACTCTTTTCCTCGGGGGTGTAGCTGGACCAGAGCAGGTACTTCTCCAGGAAGTCGCCGAAGTGGCTGCGCCAGACGAAGCCGTGCAGCGGGCAGACCAGGGCAATCTCCAGCTTCGCGGCCTTCTTCAGCACCGCCTGGACCTGGGCGCCGTACTTGCCCACGATGTTGGTGTAGTAGCGCCGGGCCTCATCCAGGTTCTCGGCAAAGAAATCGGTCTCGTCGTTGAAGAGGCGGCCGTTCAGGGCGCCGAAGGTGCCGAAGGCGTCGGCGGTGAAGAGGATCTTGTTGGTGAGGTCATAGGTCATCATGACTTCCGGCCAGTGGACCATGGGGGCCATGACAAAGGTGAGATTGTGCTTGCCGGTGGAGAAGGTGTCGCCCTCTTTCACCAGGATGGTGCGTTCGGAGAGATCGCAGCCCAGAAATTGCTTCATCATGGTCTGGATCTTGGCGTTGCAGATGATCTTGGCCTCGGGATAGCGGCTGAGCAGCAGCTCCTGGGTGGCGGCATGGTCCGGCTCCATATGCTGCACCACCAGGTAGTCCAGCTTCCGACCGTTCAGGGCATGGGCCACATTTTCCAGAAAGACGCTGTACACGGCCTTGTCCACCGTGTCGAACAGGACGGTCTTCTCATCCAGCAGGAGATAGGAGTTGTAGGAGACGCCGTCGGGCACACCGTAGACGCCTTCGAAGCAGGCCAGGCGCCGGTCGTCCGCGCCGACCCAGATCAGATCCTCGGTTACTTTTCTTGTGCAGTACATAGCTGCTCCCTTCTGCCTTGCGGCATAATCGTATTTGGAGAGATCAACAGATATATTATAGAAAATTTCGGTGGAAATGGCAAGGCTTTTCTGCTAAGATTGGATCAGATAAAAACACTCCGGGAGGCGTTACTATGGCAGAGAAAAAATTCACCGGTCCCGTCCAGGGCCAGGATCTTTCCGCCCTGAGCGCGGATTATGAACAGGCCGAGAGCTTTGACCGGCTGCGGGTGGGCGAGCTGGCTGTCTATTACCGGGACGGCTTTCGCATCAAGGCCGTGCCCTACAGCCGGATGGAGCGGGCTTTTATCCGGGTGCAGCAGGTACGGGGACGGATGTGCTGCGGGGAGACCGCGTTTTTGTATTTCCGCATCGTCTTTCTGGCGGACGGGAAAGAGATCGCCGACAACATGTCCGAGGATGAAAAGGCCATGGACGCTGCCCTGGCCCGGATTCACGAGAAGGCGCCCCAGGTTCCGGTGGGCTTTGAGAACAATTAGGTAAACGCTGATTAAAAAGTCCTTTTATAAGCAGCTGGTGAGGACCAGGCTCAAAAAAGATAAAAAAGGTGAAAAAACCGCCTCAATTTAAGGGC
>ONBX01000048.1:16670-48231 GCA_900316205.1 uncultured Eubacteriales bacterium | reverse complement strand
ATGACATCCGAAATCCACTGTTCGTTCATGGCACTCTCTCCTGTTTTTTACTTGTGCTTTTTGGGGATCATACGCTTCGGCTTTTTGCCGGCCTTTCCCGCCTGCGCCGGCAGGCTCATTATAGCAAATGCCGGGGCCGTATGGCAACAGAAATCGTCATCTGCCCGCGAAGCGGGTGGTTTTTCACATCGGGCATAGCCCCTTGTACCTCGCAGACACGCCAAACGTGTGATACGATCTGCCGGTTGCCGGAAGAACGATGCCAAAGCCTTCCCCTGGAGGGGAAGGTACCCCAGTTCGCAAACTGGGGCGGATGAGGTGTATGCTGCCTGACGCACACGTGTCGACGCCTCATCCGTCATCCGCCTCGCGGGGGGGGATCGGCGTCTGACAGCTTCCCCTCCGGGGGAAGCCCCGTTTCGATCCTTCCTCACCGCTTAAGCTCTTTTGAACCGCTCGTCTATCGAGGGGGGCAAGATACAAAAAAACAAGCACCCACCGGAGTGAGTGCTTGTAAACAGGCTTTTCAGCGCTTTGAGAACTGCGGAGCGCGGCGGGCGGCCTTGAGGCCATATTTCTTACGCTCTTTCATGCGAGGATCGCGGGTCAGCAGACCGGCGCTCTTCAGGATGGCGCGGTAGCTCTCGTCCACCAGCAGCAGGGCGCGGGCGATGCCGTGGCGGATGGCGCCGGCCTGGCCGGAGACGCCGCCGCCCTTGACGGTGGCTTCGATGTCGACCTTGCCCAGGGTGGAGGTGGCCACCAGGGGCTGACGGACGATGAGCTTCAGGGTCTCGAGACCGAAGTAATCGTCGATATCACGGCCGTTGACGGTGATGACGCCGGAGCCGTTGGGGATCAGGTGAACGCGGGCCACGGAGGACTTCCGGCGGCCGGTTCCGTACATATAGGGCTTCTTGGTCTTGTAGGTTGCCATTAACGTTTACCTCCTCTTAGCGATCCCAGACTTCGGGCTTCTGGGCGGCGTGGGTGTGCTCGGCGCCGGCGAAGATGCGCAGACGCTTCAGCTGCCACTGGGCGATGGTGTTCTTCTGCAGCATGCCGCGGACAGCCAGACGCATGGCCAGCTCAGGCTTTCTCTGCATGAGGGTCTTGTACTGGGTCTCCTTCAGGCCGCCGGGATAACCGGAGTGGGTACGGTAGTACTTCTGCTCCAGCTTCTTGCCGGTGAGGACGGCGTCCTTGGCGTTGATGATGATGACGTAATCGCCGCAATCAACATGGGGGGTGTAATCGGTCTTCAGCTTGCCGCGGAGCAGATCGGCCGCGAGAGCGGCGGTCTTGCCCATGGGCTTGCCGGCTGCGTCAAGGATGTACCATTTACGGTCAACCTTCTCCTTGGTGAGCATGGTAGTGGACATGTTTTGTGCCTCCAATATAGAATCAAAAAGTTTTGACAATTCATGCGCGAATTGGTATTCTTGTCCCAAACGCGCTCCCCTTTTATAGCACAAGCTTTTGCCCCTGTCAACGGATTTTTTTGAAAAAATCAATTTTGATTTTCAATGCTCGCAAAATCTCTCAAATGCTCGCAAAATCTCGCGAATCCTGAATTCGATTTTTCAAGTTTTGGAGGCCCTATGGACAAGGAAAAACTGCTCAATGAGTTCACCGGCACCGTGCGCCGGGCCGTGGACGATTACCATATGATCGAGGAAGGAGACAAGGTGGCCGTGGGCGTCTCCGGCGGGAAGGACAGCCTGCTGCTGCTCCTGGCTCTGCATCACCTGAAGAGCTTTTATCCCAAGCCCTTTGAGCTGGAGGCCATCACCATCGAGCTTGGCTTTGAGGGCATGGACTTTACCCCGGTAAAAGAGCTCTGCGCCCGGCTGCAGATCCCCTATATCTGCCTGCAGACGGACATCAAGGAAGTGGTCTTCGACGTGCGCAAGGAGTCCAACCCCTGCTCCCTCTGCGCCAAGATGCGCCGGGGCGCCCTGAATAACGCCATCACCGAGCGGGGGGTCACGAAGCTGGCCCTGGGCCACCATTTCGACGACGCGGTGGAGACCTTCATGATGAGCCTGCTCTTTGAAGGGCGGCTCAGCTGCTTCCGGCCCGTGACCTATCTGGACCGCAGCGGCGTCACCCAGATCCGGCCCCTGGTCTATGCCGGGGAGCAGAAGATCGCAAACCTGGCCCAGGCCCTGGAGCTGCCGGTGGTGGAAAACCCCTGCCCCCAGGACAAGGCCAGCAAGCGCTATGAGATCAAGACCCTGCTCAAGGGCATGTCGGCGGAATACCCGGACATGAAGTCCAAGATCTTCGGCGCCATGCAGCGCCTGCCCCTGGAGGGCTGGCAGCCCGCGGAAAACTGGAGACTGGGAAAGTGAAGAGGGAAGAGGGGTGGTGCCCTGCTTTTCGGGACCTCTTTCCATTACCTGAAAAAAGTTGTAAACCCATATAATCTGCGTTACAATAGACACGAAGGGAGGCGGAAGCATGACAAGAGAATATGTGTTGATGAACCGGGATCTGCCCATGCTCCGCTTTGCCTGCGAGCGCAACGCCTTTGATGAGCCGGAGTTCGAGGAACGCGAATGGCTGGCAGAGCTGCGGCCGATCGGCTACGGCAAGCTCGGTGACTTTCTCGCGCGTCGGCAGGCGCCCAAGCACCGCAAGCATATCAAAGAGCTGCTGGAGCGTTACGGCTGCGATGATCTGGAGGGTTTTCTCCGCGTTACCCACGCTCTTTCTCTGAATGACACCTTCTGGGTGAAAGAGGCGGACAGTGATCTGGGCTGGGACAGCGTTTCCCTGTATCAGAACGAGTTTGACCAGCTTGTGAGCGAGGCAGCCTTTGACGGTGTGATCAGCGAGACGGATCTCTCTTCGACCTCGCCGGAGTTTGGAACAGACGGCTATTACGCCAAGTGCTGGGTACGTGATTCAGACGGGATCTGGCTTTATAAAAGCGGCAGCGGCCTGCATGTGATCGAACCGCTATCTGAATTCCTGGTATCCCAGCTCGCGCAGCGCATCTGCCCAAATTCGGTGCAGTATGATCTGGAACTGTATCACGAAAAGTTGGTGAGTAAATGCCCGTTGTTCACGACGGAAGCGACAGGTCTTGCCAAGGCCAGTGCTGTGTTCCATGGAGAGCAGACTATCCCGCGCCTGCTGGACTATTGCCAAGCTCTCGGCAGCGACAGCGACTTCCAACGGATGTGTGTTTTAGATGCGATCACCTTGAACCCGGATCGCCACTACGGAAACTTTGGCTTCCTGTTTGACAACCAAACCATGGCGATCATCGGGATGGCACCGGTCTTTGATAACAACCGCGCCTTGTTCCCGGAGCTGGACGAGGATGCCTTGGCCGCGCCGGATTGGTATATCGACCATTGCCGCCCGAAGCTTGGGCGCGATTTCATTATCACCGCGCGCGGTCTGATGACAGACGAAATCCGCGCCGATCTGGAAAAACTGAAGGATTTCCAGTTTGAAAACCATCCGAGAATCCCGATCAGCGAAAGCAGGCTCGAATTGCTTAGCGCTCTTGTACAGTGCCAGATCGGTAAGATCCTTAAATAAACAAACGTGCCGGAAGGAGCTGTTCAACTCCTCCCGGCACGTTTTTTGCAGTTCGGCTTCATCCAAAAAGGACGCCCCCCGGGCGTCCTTTTTCTTGTGCCTGTTTATTTCCGTCCATTTCTCCCGGCAATGTTGCCTGATTCAACAGCGGCGTTTGACCGGCTTCTCGGTTCTACATAACTATAATGATCTCACCTTATGTAAACTGTGGAGGCGGAAATCATGGAATTTGACGGACAGAAGCGGCTGGCAGCCCTGCAGGCGGCGGGCATGGGCGCCCGGCGCCAGAATTGGATCCTGGCCCGCTGGGGCTTGTATTTTCTCCTGGGCTTTACCATGGCCTGTGCCCGGGTGCTGGAGACCGGCGGCCCCTTCGGCATGGCCCTGGTGGCCGCCGCCGGACCCGGCGGCGCGGGGGTGGCGGCGCTGCTGGGGGCGTCCCTGGGCTATCTTGTCACGGGGGGCCTGGACTGGAGCCTGCGCTATATTGCGGCCTGCGTGCTCATCTACACGGTGAGCTATGTGTTCCAGGACCAGCAGCTTGTCAAAGAGCGGCTTTTCATGCCCACGGCGGCTGCTGCGGTCATGGTCATGACCGGGTGGCTGGGGAGCTTTGCCTACGAGAGCGCGCCCCGCCCCCTCTGGGCGGAGCTGTTTTTGGAGGCCTCCCTGGCCTTTGGAGGCAGCTATTTTTTTCGGGAGGCTCTGTCCGGCGGACTCAGGACCACCGAGACAGAGGAACTGCAGCACAGCGTATCCCTGATGATCCTGGCCGCCTGCCTGCTGATGACCCTGTCCCGGCTCGTCCTTATGGATACGATCTCCGTGGGCCGCCTTCTGGCGCTGCTGCTGGTGATGACGGCGGCCATGAAGGGCGGCATGCTCACCGGCGCCGCCATGGGGACGCTTTTGGGGATGGCGGTGGACATCGCCCGGCCCGGCGTACCCTTTTACACCATGGCCTATGCCTTTTGCGGGCTGCTCTCCGGCATTTTCGGGCGGCACGGGCGTTTTCTCTTCGTGCTCTCCTTCCTCCTGGCGGATGCCCTCGCCGTGGTGAGCGCCTGGACCACCCAGGTCTATACCGGGGCGCTGATCGAGTGCTTCTGCGCGTCGGTGCTCTTCATGCTGCTGCCGGGGAACGTGCTGGGCCAGCTGGGCGGCCTCTTCCAGGTCACGGAGCGGGGCAGCGGAGAATCGGGCCTGCGGCGCTTCGCGGCCTCCCGGATCCGGGGACTGGGGGAGGCCTACGCCGATCTGGTGCAGGTGGTGGAGGAGGGCCTGGAGGAGCCCTACAACGAGGAGAACGTCTCCCGGGTCTTCGACCGGGCAACGGATGCGGTCTGCGCGGCCTGCGAGCACAAGAACCGCTGCTGGAACGCAGAGTACATGGATACGCTCTCCGCCATGAACGACGCTACCGCCGCCATGAAGGAGCGAGGGAGCCTCAATCGGGAGGATCTGCCGGCGCATTTCCGGGACCGCTGCACGGGTCTGGACGCCTTTGTGGCGGCGGTGAACGGGGAACTCCGGGCTCTGAACTACCGAAGGGAGCTGCGGGCCCGCCTGGAGGAGGAGCGCCACGCGGCCTGGGGCCAATATGCGGATATCTCCCAGGTGCTGGGCCGGGTGGCGGCGGAGCTGGGCAGCCCCAACGGGCCGGACCCCCTGGCGGAGCGCAGGCTCCTGCGCTATCTGAGGAGCCTGGACCTGGACGCGGAGACCGCCGTCTATCGGGACGGCCGCGGCCGCCTCCGGGTGGTCATCGAGAGCGGCCGCCTCACGCCCTTGACCCGGCAGGAGGACTACCTGGAAAAGCTCTCTCAGGTGGTGGGGGTGCGCCTCTGCCGCCCCAGCGAGGAGCGGGAGGCCAGCTCTCGCCTGACATTGCTGGAGGCGGAGCCCCTGGCGGTGTCGGTAGGCGTGGCGGCCCTGAAGAAGAAGGGAGAGCGGGTCAGCGGCGACCGGGGCAGCTATTTCAAAACCGAGGCGGGGGTCCTCTGCGTGATCCTGGCCGACGGCATGGGCGCCGGGGACGAGGCCGCCCGGGACAGCGCCCGGGTGGTGGAAATCCTGGAGAAGTTTCTCCGCTCCGGGGCGGATCCGGCGGTGGCCATGAAGATCTTAAACTCCGTCCTGCTGCTGCGGGGCGGGGACAATTGGGGCTTTACCACGGTGGATCTCATGTGCGTGGACCTCTTCACCGGGGAAACCTGCTTTTATAAGTACGGCGCGGCCCCCTCCTATGTAAAAAGCGGCAAGCAGATCCGCCGGGTCAAGGGGGAGAGCCTGGCCGCGGGGCTTGCCTCCCGGGAGGGCGCGGCTCCGGATGTGGTGCGGCTGCGGCTGCAGCCAGGGTCCACCGCTCTCATCGCCAGCGATGGGGTGGTGGCAGACCCGGAGGATGGTTGGGTCAAGGATCTCCTGAGCCAGGAGCAGACGGACATGAAGCGTCTGGCCCGCACGGTGCTGCGGAAAGCGGAGGAGCTCTACGGCGCGGGAGATGATATGACGGTGCTGGCCCTTCGGGTGGAGGAACGGCTATGATGGAGCGTCTGCGCCTGCGTCTGGGCGGCCTGCTGCGCCGCCTCCGCCGGAGCTCCGGCAAGGGACGCAGCCGCCCCATGCCCCAGGGCAGGGCCAGGAGCGTCATCGTACTCAAGCCCAGGGACTCCCGCTTTCGGGAGGTGATCTGCGTTTTGCGTGACGACGCCTTTTCCGACCCGGACTGTGACCGGGAGGAGCTGCTGCGCCAGGCCAGGGAGGCCGCCCGGGCGGAGACGGGGAGCGTTCTGCCGCCCCGGGAGCGTCTCCCCCTCTGGCCCGCGGTGCTGCTCCTCCTGGGGACGGCACTGATCCTGAAGCTCACGGGAGTGATATAGAGGGAAGAGTGAAAAGTGAATATGGAAAAGTGAATAGTGAAAAGTTTTGGTATCGCTTCGCGATGATCGGAATTCCCCCTATCGGCCTGCGGCCACTTCCCCCCAGGGGGAAGCAGGGGCGATACGACAATGAAAAACCCCGCTGCTATTGCAGCGGGGTTTTTCGGTAAACCGATCTATTCGATTACTTGATGCCGTACTTCTTGTTGAACTTATCCACGCGGCCGCTGGTGTCGACCAGCTTCTGCTTGCCGGTGTAGAAGGGGTGGCACTTGGAGCAGATTTCAACGGTGATGTTCTGCTTGGTGGAACCGGTCTCGATCACGGCGCCGCAGGCGCAGCGGATGGTCGTCGGCTTGTAGTTGGGATGGATCCCCTGCTTCATGGTATTACGCTCCTCATCAAAGGCTGCCATGATTGTGACCGGGAGTCATAGTTACATGGCGCAAAGCGAATTGTAGCATAGCGTTCCCGGAATTGCAAGCCCTTTTTTCACGAATTTCAGCGCCTCAGGGGACGTCGATCCAGATTCCCGTGTCTCGCATGAGGGAGCGGGGAACGCTTTTGTAAAAACGCTGGGCCTCCTCGTTGGCAGCGGTCAGGGCAATGAGGGTGTCCACCTGCCGCTCCCGAAGCCTGGCGCGCAGCTCCGCCAGCAGCGCCTGGGCTACGCCCCGGTGCCGGGCGCTTTTCAACACGCAGATCCAGTCCAGGTAGGCCTTGGTGGAGCCGTCGAAATGGCTCTTGATCATGGCGCAGTCGATGCGGCCCAGCACCCGCTCCTCCTCATAGGCCAGAAGGGAGATGGAATCGGCAAAGGCGGGATCGGAAAAGCTGGCGCGTACCTTGGCCGTATAGGCCTCGTCGATCTCCCAGCCCCAGTCGCTCTCCTCCTGCCGCAGCTCCCGCTCGAAGCGGAGCACGTCGTCGATCCGCTCCGCGGTATAAGCCCGGATCAGAAATGCCATGGTCCTTCCCCCCTCTCGTCAAAACGCCACAGGGACGGTTTCGCCGGCCCGGAGAAAGTAGAGCAGGCACTCCTTCACGGGCTTTTGGCAGATCCGCTCCAGGGCTCCGGCATAGGCCCGGAGCTGGCCGGTGTAGGCCTTGGCCCGGGCCTCGGCCTCCCCTCGGGTCTTCACCCGGTCGGTCTTGTAGTCGATAACGGTGATGCCGTCCTCGTCCTCCAGAAAGCAGTCCACCACGCCCTGGAGCAGCACCTGTTCCCCTTGTGCGCCGGGGAAAAAGTCCCCCGCCTCGCAGAGGAGGGAGAAGTGAAATTCCCGCTCCATCCGCGGGGCGGACAGCATCCGTTTTCCCAGAGGCGAGGCAAAGAGCCCGGCGATGGCCTTGGCGTCCACTGCCTTTGCCTCCCGTTCAGAGAGAAAGCCTTCCCGCAGGAGCCTTTGGATCTCCCCTTCGATCTCCTCCAGGCTTCCGGTCTTGCTGAAGTCCATCACCTGCAGCACCAGGTGGGTGGCGGTGCCCTTCTCCGTGGCGGTGAGGGGCCGCTCTCCGCTCAGATCCGGCAGACGGAAGGGGCGGGCGGCCCTGGGCGCAAGGTTCAGGGCGTCCTCATCCTTTTCGCTGTGGCCCTTCAGCTCCGTGGCTGTGACCTTGGAGGGCAGGGCCTCCGCCTCCCGGTGTGGGTAGGCATAGGCCAGGTTCCGGCGCAGCGCTTCCTCCGCCTCCGGATCCGGTGTGGCGGTGAGAAGCTCCGCCTCCCGGGCCTCCTGGGCCTCGGGCGTGGCGATGGAGATCTTCAGATGCTGCTGCCCGTCGGCGAGGGCCGCGGCCAGAAGCCAGAGGGCCGGGTTCTGGGCCCGGGAGAGCAGCACCGGAGAGATGGGGGTGTCCGCCAAATCGGCGGCCTTTTCCAGCAGGGCCTCCGGGTCCTTGCTGCCGGCGCTGAGGAAGAGCCGCTCTCTGGCCCGGGTCATGCCCACATAGAGAAGCCTCAGCTCCTCCGAAAGCATTTCCCGCTCCAGACGCAGGGACACGGCGCTGCGGGCAAGGCCGGTGTATTCCACCCGCCGCTGCAGGTCTGTGACCTTGGGTCCCAGACCCAGCTCCGGATGGATCAGCACCCGGCGCTGCAGATCCTGGCGGTTGAAGCTGTGGGAAAGGTCCGCCAGGAACACCACCGGGAATTCCAGACCCTTGGATTTGTGGATGGAGAGGATGTGTACTGCCGAGGAGTTTTCCGCCCCCAGGGAGGGTTCCTGCCCCTTTTCCGCCAGCCTTCGCAGCCAGAGCACGAAGCGGTGCAGTCCCCGGTAGCCGGTTTTTTCAAAGCGTTCGGAGAGCTCGGAAAACTCCATGAGCCTTGCCCGGCGCTGGTTTCCGTCCCGCATGGCGCTGCAGAGGGCCAGCAGGTCCAGCTCCTCCAGGAGAAGCTCCACCAGCTCCGAGGCCCGCAGATCCGGCGCGATGGCCCGCAGCCGCTCCAGCTTCTCCAGAAAATCCCGCCCCGGGGCATGGTCCCGGGACCAGAGGGTCAGGGCGGTATAGAAGTCCGCCTTGGGGGCCGCGGCCCGGATGGCGGCCAGGGTGTCCGCGTCAAAGCCCAGAGCGGGAGAGCGGAGCACGGCGATCAGGGGAATATCCTGATGGGGATTGTCCAGCACCGCCAGCATGGACAGCACCGTGGAGATCTCAATGGAGCGGAAGAAGCCGTCTCCCTGCCCAAAGCCCACGGGGATGCCCTGGCGCAAAAGTTCCCGCCGGTAGATGGAGCCCACACTGTTGGCGCTGCGCAGCAGGATGGCGATGTCGCCGTAATCCAGGGGGCGGGGGCCTTCCCGGTCGTTCACCAGGATGCCCTGGGCCATGAGGCGGCGGATCTGACCCGCCACAAGCTCTGCCTCCAGGGCCTGCTTGTCCGGGGCTTCCTCCTCGCCCTCGGCCTTCGCCAGGGGCAGCAGGGTCAGCTCCGGCACGGGGACGCTGCCGCTGTAATCCAGGGAGCCATAGCGCAGGGCGGCGTCTTCGTCATAGCGGAGCTCCCCCAGCGCCCGGGACATGCAGCGGGAGAACACGGCGTTGGCCGCGTCCAGCACCTCACGCCGGGAGCGGAAATTCTCCCGCAGCAGGATGCGCCGGGCCTGGCCCGGGGCGGCGGTCTCCACCGGCTGGAAGGCGTGGTATTTTTCTGTAAAGATCCCGGGATCCGCCAGGCGGAAGCGGTAGATGGACTGCTTCACGTCGCCCACCAGGAAGAGGTTGGACCCGTCCCGGCTGAGGGCGCGGAAAATCTCGTCCTGCACCCGGCTCACGTCCTGGTATTCGTCCACCAGGATCTCCTCCCAGCTCTCCCGCGCCTGCAGGGCAAGCTTCGAGGGGGAGCCGTCCTCCTCCAGCAAAAGCGCTGCGCAGAGGTGTTCCAGGTCCGCGTAGTCCAGAAGATTGGCCCGGCGCTTGGCTGCGGTGAAGGCTTTGTCGAAGTCCTCCTCCAGCAGCAGCAGGGCCTTCATGGCAGGGGCCGTAAGAGCCCGGTCCCGCAGCAGCTCCTCGGAGGACTGGGCAAAGAGCTTTTTGAGCTTGTCCATGTCCGTTTTGCACAGCTCCCGCCGGGCCTTCAGGCTGTCACTGAGGACCTGGTCCGGAGATTTGCGCAGGGTGCCAACCTTGAAGGGGATGGGAAGGCAGGCTCTTGCCGCCTCCCAGCCCTGATCCAGGGCACGGCAGAGCTTGTCCAGAGCATCAGCGGTCTGGGTATAGCCCTCCTGCCAGGCCTTGGCGATGGCGGGCTCCGTGTCGATGAGGCCCAGCATCCGCTCAAATTCCGAGGCCCAGAAGGAGGCGGTCTCCTTGGCAAAGCCCAGGATCTCCCGGCCCCAGGCGGTGTCGCCCGCGTCCTCCGCGCTCTCTTCCAGGGCACGGATCTGGCCCTGGGCCCAGAGAGAGGGCCGGGCGTGGCTCCGCATCTTGCCGTAGAGCTCCAGTACCAGCTCCTCCAGCCGTTTGTCGTCTCTGCCGGCGCCTACGGTATCCGCCAGCTCCAGGAAGCCCGGGTGCTTCTCCGGCGCGTCGTACCAGGCGTCCAGCACTTTTTCGAGAGCCCCGGCCATCATGCCTCCGGCCCGCTGCTCGTCCAGCACGGCAAAGTCCGGCCCGATCTGGGCCTCGTGGCTGTGCTGGCGGAGAAAGGCGGCACAGAAGGAGTGGATGGTGCCGATCTGGGCCCGGTGGAGCAGGGCGCTCTGCCGCCGGAGGCGGCGGTTCATGGGGTCGGCGGCCAGGGCCGCGGCCAGCTCCTTCATGATGCGGCTGCGCAGCTCTCCCGCCGCAGCCCGGGTATAGGTGATGACCAGGAAGCGGTCCAGATCCACGGGCCGCTCCGGGTCGGTGATAGAACGCATCAGCCGCTCGGTGAGGACCCGGGTCTTGCCGCTGCCGGCGCCGGCGGAGACCAGCAGCGCGCTGCCCCGGCACTCTACCGCGGCCTGCTGGGCAGGGGTGGCTTTGAATTCAGGCATGGTCTTCCTCCTTTTCTATCAGCTCCCAGACCTTGTCGTCGCTGAGCTTGGGCAGGTAGCGGCAGCTCTCGCCGTCCTCTCCGTCGCTGAAGAAACAGGCTTCCAGATAGTCGCAGCGCAGGCAGGCCATCTCCTGCTGGCTGCGGTAATAGGGGTCGGCGGCGATGCTGCCCCGGTGCAGCTCTTTGGCCATATCCGTCAGGGTCAGCTTCAGATGCCGTGCCAGCTTTCCCATACGCTCCAGGCTCACCAGAGAGTCGGAGCTGTCCTTGCGCCTGGTGAATTTCACCGGGATGTAGCGCTTGTCCTCGCCCTTTTCCCAGGCCTCCAGCAGCTCCGAATCGTCCAGCACCAGGCCGCTGCGGCGGAGGGCATCGGCGTGCTTTTTGCCAATGGTCGCCTCGTCCGCACCCGGGTCCACGCCCAGAAGCTCGTTGCGCGCGGGCAGATACATCACCCCGGCGGGCACGATCTCACGGCCATAGCGGCCCGCGCCGTCGTTTTCCAGGGCGAAGAGGTAAAGCAGCATCTGCAGTCCCATGCCGTACCACACGTCCGACAGAGCGAAGCTCTTGCGCCCGGTCTTGTAGTCCACCACCCGGAGATAGAGCTTGTCCGCATGGACCCAGCCGTCGATCCTGTCGGCGATGCCGGTGAGGGTCATGGCACCCTCGCTGTCCCCCAGCTCCAGGGGGCGGATATCCTTTGCCTTGGCAAAGTTCAGTTCAAAATCCAAAGGCTCGAAGTCCGAGCGGCGCAGCTCCCGGGCCGTGTCCAGCACGATCTGCTCCACGTCCGAGCAAAGCCGCCGGAACAGGTGGACGAAGCGGCCGGACTTCTCCTGAAAATCGTTGAGCTCCTCGTGAACGTAGTGCTCCACCCACTTTTTGGTGAGGGCGGTGACCTGCTCGTCGTCCAGCGCGCCGAAGCCGCCCAGCTCTTTGGCGTCCCGGGCCACGTTCTCCAGCACATAGTGCATGAAGGTGCCGATCTCCGGCGGCTGGAAGCCCGCCGGTTCATAGGGCTTGGCCTGCAGACCGTACTGGCAGAAGTAGGAGAAGCGGCAGGAGGCAAAGCGGTCGATCTTCGAGGCGCTGAGGGAGAGGCGCTTGCCGTAGAGGGCCTCCACCGCCTCCGGGGAGAGCTTGCCTCTTGTCCCGGCGGCGGCCCGCTCCAGGGGACGCAGCCGCTCCGGGGCCTCCTTGCGGAAGTAGTCCGCCGCGGCGGCGGCATAGGCGCCGGGGCCCTGCAGGGCGTTGGCCGCCAGCGTCAGGGCCGGGCCTTCGGCGGCCAGGCGGGATTCGTCCAGCCGCAGGCGCTGAGGCCGCAGGGAGAAGAGCTTCTCCGCCCGCTCGAAGACGTAGGCGGGCCGCAGGTCCTCCCCGTCGTGGTCGCAGAGGGGATAGCTCATCCAGAGACTCTCCGAGGGCAGGGAGAAGCAGCTGTGGATCAGGGAAAACTCCCGCCACAGGCCCTCGTCTCCCCCGCCCAGGTCGATGTCCAGCTCCAGCAGCTCCTCCCGCTCCTCGTCGGAGAAAACGCCGGAGGGCTCCTTGGCCAGGGGGATGCGTCCCTCGCTGCAGCCCAGCACCAGCAGGTGTTTGAGACTGCGGCGGCGCATCCGATCAAAGTCTCCCGCGGCCACCCGGTCCAGGGACACGGGGATCAGGCCGATGTCGTAGCGGGAGAGCATGTGGGTGAAGAGCCGGCCGAAGGCGGAGCTCTCCATCTCCGTGTCCCCCAGAATGGCGGCGGCCTGTTCCAGGGCGGAGACGGTGAGCTCCCAGAGCTGCCGCGTCTCCGCTGCCAGCTCCTCCCGCCCGTCGGCCGAGAGCTGCTCCGAGCGCTTCTCCAGCTGCTCCGGCAGCTTCAGCTCCTCCAGGAGCTTGGAGAGAGCGGCGGCCTGCTCCCGGGCGGTGCGGGCCTCCCCGCTCCGCTTCTGGAAGGCCAGCAGGGGAGATGCCAGGCGGCGGCGCAGCAGGTTCAGCTCCCGCAGCCGCGCCTCGGTCTCCTCGGTGTATTCGTTTCCGTAGCCGTCGGGGTGCTGGCGCCAGTCCTTCTCCCGGTCCCAGGCGCCGCCCCGCAGCTGCCATTTATAAATGTAATCGGAGAGCCGGTCGCACTCTCCCTCGTCAAGGCCCGTGAGACCGGTGCCCAGATAGCTGATCACGTCGTCCACGTCCCAGCCGGTCTCAGTGATCTCGTAGGCCAGGGAGATCAGCGCGGGCAGGGGCTTTTGCAGCATCTCGCTGCGCCGGGTGACGAAAAGGGGGATGCCGTAGTGGCGGAACACGCTTTCCAGGCTGCTGCGGTAATCCTCAAAGCCCCGCACCGCCACGGCGATGTCCCGCCAGCGGCAGCCCTGCTCCCGTACCAGGGAGAGGATGTGGGCCGCGGCGGCCTCGCACTCGGCGGGGATGCTCTCGGCATAGCCCAGGCGGATGCAGCCCGCGTCCAGCTCGCTTTTGCCGCCGCCGTAGCGGAAGAGCTCGTCGGCAAAGAGCCGCAGGGCAGGCGCCCGGCCTCCGTTTTCTTCCTGATGCTGGACCAGGACCTCCACGCCCAGCTCTTCTGCCAGGGCGGAGAGCTTGCGGAAGGCGCCGCGGCTCAGAGCGTAGATCTCGTCCTGGCCCCGGGGATCGTCCAGGGTGAGGCAGACGGTGAGCTCCGCGCCCCTTCGCAGCATGGCCCCCAGCACCGCCTGCTCCTGGGCGGTAAAGTCCAAAAAGCCGTCCACATAGACCCGGGCCTCCGGGCCGACGGCGCCCTCCTCGATCTGCTTTGCCAGCAGGGTCAGCCGGTGGGAGGGGTCCGCGTGGCCGTTTGCCACCACGGCGTCATAGGCTTCCTGAATGAGGGAGAGGTCCTGCAGCTTCTGCTTCAGCCCCTGGCCGCAGCGCTCCGCCGCCTCCTCCAGCTGCTGCGGCGTGACACAGGCGGTCTCCAGCTCCTCCAGAGCGGAGAGCAGGAGGCTCTGGGTCTCCGCCCGGCGGCGGGCCCCGTCGTAGATCTGCAGCCGGGAGCCCACGGTGTCCAGGGCCAGAGCCATGCAGAGGAGCTGCCCGCCCTTGTCCAGCATGGGCGCCGCCAGGCCTCCGTGAAGCTGGGCCACGCGGCGGGCCAGGCCCGTGAAGCTGAACACCTCCGCCGTGAGGGAGAGACTGTCCCCGCAGATGCGGCAGAGCTCCCGCTCCGCCTCGTGGCTGTACTGCTCCGGCACCAGGAGCATATGGTTCTTTTCCCGGTTTTCCACTGCCCGGCGCAACTCCTGATAGATGGCCGCGGTCTTGCCGGTCCCGGCCTTTCCGATGATGAAGCGCAGCATCCCGGCGCCTCCTTTTCTCTCTGCCCCGGCGGACGAGCAGCCGGGGATATTTTTCTTCATTGTAGCAAATCCCGCCGCTGCTTGCAAGGAGAGGGAAGAGCAAACAGTGAATAAGGAAAAGGAACGGGGCACTGGGGAGGTACCGCCGATTCCCTGTCATGGCTTCGTGTCAGCGAAGGATCCCAACGGCGCCGGTGGGGATCTCCGCAGCAAAAGCACCCCGCAGGCTTTTGGCCGCAGGGTGCTGTGCTTCGGTTTTCCTTGTGTCCCCGATTGACGCTGCATCAGGACGTGCGTTCCCAGCCGTCCCCATAATCCGCGGCATACTGCCTTGGATCGATGTGGAAACGTCGAAGGAAATAATCCAGCCTCAGCGTTTCTGATGCAAACAGAGTGCTATGTGCTTCCAAATAGACAATGATAACGGTTCTTTGCTCCGGATCGATCAGGAGCCTTTTGATGGAGGCGTGATCGATCCAGTTAAATGTCAGTCCATCTTCTACAAAGTCTTTTGTCACGCCGTCTACTGAGAAGAAGCTCATATAGTTTTTTCCGATAAAGGTTTCCAGATAGCTTTCATCATAGAGGAAAGCATGAAAAGCCTCCTTTGGAGCAACCGTTTCCATGTAGGCGGCAAATTCTTCTTCGTTGGGAATCGTGAATTCAAGATTGATTTCATACCCACTGCCATAATCGGTTGTGGCAAAATGGTAGTGCACGTTTTCGTATGAAGAAGGAATCGTTTGCGGAAAATACCTTTGAAACTCTTTTTGGACATAATCTTTTGCGGAAGGCGTGATACCATCATATTTCCCGTAATCCGCCAGATCGAAGCTCTCCGTCACCTTCCCCATACTGCCGCTTCCGCAGGCGACGCGCAGAAACGCGACAATGCCAAACACGATGGGAAGCAGCGCAAGGAAAATGAGAAAGCAGCGCGTGACCTTCTTCTCTGTTTCGCGAGTCATACAAGACCTCCTCTTATGCTTAGGTAAACGATGATGAAATCAGCAATTCTGATGATGGCACTTTTTCGCAGGAATACTTTGTGTATTGCAAGAAAAAGTGACGAAATCAGAGCACAAATTTTCCGGGAGGCGCCGCAGATGATTTAATCAGCGTTTACTTAGAACCAGGAGACAAGGGAGCAGTAACGACCTTTTCCGCTGCTGCATTCTCTTCCTGCCTTTAATACGTCCGACCCCGCGAAAGGTTTCAGCGAAGCCAATACTTTATATTTTAGTATAGCATCGTGCCAGACCCTCGGTCAAGGCTGCCCCAACACGCAGAAAGGGCTTCTCCGTAATCAAATGATTGCAGTCTTCGCTCTTTTGTGATATACTCAACCAAATAAAGCAACAGCGAAGGAGGAGCTTCTGATGAAGTTCTCGTCCAAGATCGAAAAATGCAGCCTTTCTCCCATGCGCAAGTTCGCCGCCCTGGCGGAAGGAGCGGAGGAGCGGGGCCTTCACATTTACCGCCTGAACATCGGCCAGCCGGACCTGCCCACGCCGGAGGCTTTTTTTGAGAGCCTGCGCAGCTTTCACCAGCCGGTGCTGAGCTATTCCCCCTCTCCCGGCCTGCCGGAGTATCTGGACGCGGTGTGCGGCTATTACCGGGGCCTTGGCGTGGAGCTCACAAGGGCGGACATGCTGGCCACCACCGGCGGCAGCGAGGCCCTGCAGATGGCCATCTCCGCCATCCTGGACGATGGGGACGAGATCGCGATCCCCGAGCCCTTCTATCCCAACTACGCCACCATGACCAACCTCACCGGCGCCAGCGTCCGGCCCATCACCACCTATCCGGAGGAGGGCTACCGCTATGCCTTCCGGGATCGGGTGGAGGCCGCCATCAACGAGCGCACCCGGGCCATCATGATCACAAACCCCGGCAACCCCACCGGCTGCGTCATCAGCCGGGAGGAGCTGAAGCTCATGCTGGACATTGCCAAGGAGCACGGCCTCTTCATCATCGTGGACGAGGTGTACCGGGAATTTGTCTACAACGGGGAAGCACTCATGAGCGCCCTGCAGTTTCCCGGCTATGAGGAAAACCTCATCGTCATCGACTCGGTTTCCAAGCGCTTTTCCGCCTGCGGCGCGAGAGTGGGCGTGCTCATTTCCCGCAACAGGGAGCTGATGAGCCACTGCCTCAAGTGGAGCCAGATGCGCCTTTCCAGCCCCACTGTGGACCAGATGGCCGCCGCCGCGCTCTATTCCTTTGACGAGCGCTATTTTGACGACATGCGCCGGGAGTATATGGCCCGGCGGGACACCCTGATCCGGGGCCTGCGCAAGATCCCGGGCGTGGTCTGCGATGTGCCCCAGGGCGCCTTTTATGTGATGGCGGCCCTGCCTGTGGACGATGCGGAGGACTTCCAGCGCTGGCTGCTCACGGACTTTGACGATCAGGGTGACACTCTGATGTTTGCCGCCGGCGGCCCCTTCTACGCCACCCCCGGCAAGGGACGCAACGAAGTGCGCATGGCCTACGTGCTGGAGCGGGAGAAGCTGGAGCGGGCCATGGAGATCCTGGCCGCCGCCATCCGGCGCTACAACGCCCGCTGAAAACCGCCACAAGGTCTTGTGTCCGGGCTCTGCCATCGGCCCAAGTTTCCGGAAATAGGCAAGTTTTTGTTGACATATCCGGCTTTCTTCGTTTATAATGACCACTCGACGGCCTGTCCGTCGAGTGGTTTTCTGTTTGGAAAAGCACCTTTCCCCCGTCAACTGCTTCGCAGGCTCGCCTGCGATGTTGAGTAGACCCGCCGTCCAGAGGAAACGCCGATCCAATCGCCTGCGGCGCCTCCTGGAAAAATCGCGCCCTGATCTCGTCACTTTTTCTTGCAATACACAAAGTATTCCTGCGAAAAAGTGCCTTCATCAGAACTCTGTTTTTCTCAGGATTCGCTCTTGGCGATTGAATCATCATTTCCTGAGAGGCGCCGGGCCAAGAAATCATCCTGAAAGGAGTGCAAGAAATGCTTCGTACCTACCAGCCCAAGAAGCTCCAGCGCAAGAAAGAGCACGGCTTCCGCAAGAGAATGAAGACCGCCAACGGCCGCAAGGTCCTCGCCCGCCGCAGAGCCAAGGGCAGAGCCAAGCTCAGCTACTGATCATCCCCGAGCACCCGTGAGCAGGGTCGGTCATTTCGACAGCACACATATCGTTTTTCAGGGCGGAGCGATCCGCCCTTAAGGCGTATTGTCAGAAAGCGCAAAGGAGTCCGCAGGTGAAAAGTCGGTGTACTTTAAAAAAGAACAGCGATTTCAGGCGGCTCTATGCCAAGGGCAAGAGCGCGGTGAACCCCTACATGGTGCTCTACTGCCGCCGCAACCGGACGGGCGAGAACCGCCTGGGCTACACGGTATCCGTGAAGCTGGGCCACGCCGTCCGCCGCAACCGGATCCGCCGCCGCCTGCGGGAGGTGGTGCGTCTGAACGCCCAGCGGCTGAGCCCCGGCTGGGACATGGTCCTGGTGGCCCGGTCCCGGGCCTTTGACGCGCCCTTCCAGAAGCTCCAGGGGGCCTATCTCGCCTCCTGCGAAAAGCTGGGCCTTCTCAAAAAGGAGGATCCGGTATGAAAAGGCTTCTGATCGCGGCCATCCGCTTTTACCAGAAAAATATTTCGCCTTACCGCGCGCCCTGCTGTCGTTTCCGTCCCACCTGCTCCCAGTATGCGCTTCAGGCCATTGAAAAGTACGGCGCCCTCAAGGGCGGCTGGCTGGCCCTGAAGCGAATCAGCTGCTGCCATCCCTTTTATAAAGGAAAGCGCGGCACATTCGATCCCGTACCCTGAGGGGAGCGGGATACCCTTCAAGAAGGAGACGAAACTATGTCCTTTGGGGAAATCATCACCTGGCCCTTTGCCAAGCTCATGGTCCTGTTCTATAACATGACCCACAGCTACGGCCTGGCCCTGATCCTCTTCAGCCTGACGGTGAACCTGGTCCTCATGCCCTTCATGGCCAAGAGCAAGAAGAGCATGATGCGCACCACCCGCCTGCAGCCCCGGATCCAGGAGCTCCAGCGCCGGCATGAGGGCAACCAGCAGAAGCTGAACGCCGAGATGCAGAAGCTGTATCAGGAGGAGGGCTTCAACCCCGCCTCCGGCTGCCTCTGGTCTCTGCTGCCGCTGTTTCTGCTGTTCCCGCTGTACAGCATCATCCGTCTGCCCATCACCCGCATGATGATGGCGGATACTTCCGTTGTGGATTCCCTCAGCGAGATCTTCACCGAGCAGGTGTCCAATCTCAGCGCCCGGGCCGCCGGTTATAAGGAAATCATTCTGACGAACCTGGCCCACGCCAACTGGAGCAGCATTCCCGAGGAGCTCAAGACCAAGGGCCTCATGGATATCGACCTGAACTTCCTTGGCGTGCCTCTGGGCGACACGCCGGACTGGCACACCATCTTCACCGGACCCTGGACCTGGGCGGCCATCGGCCTGTTCCTGATCCCCTTCGTGTCTGCGGGACTGTCCTGGGTGAGCATGAAGGTGTCCACCGCCATCAACCCCACCACCGCCAACGACGCCCAGTCCCAGAGCATGAACCAGAGCATGAATCTGATGATGCCTCTCATGAGTGTGGTGTTCTGCTTCATGATGCCCGCCGCCATGGGCATTTACTGGATCGCCAACAGCGTCTTCGGCATGGCCCGAGACTATGTCCTCACCAAGTACTACAAAAAGCAGCTGGATATCGAGGACGCCGAGCGTCTGGCCGCCCGCAGCCAGCGGGAGAAGGAGCTGGAGGCCAAGCGGGAGGAGACCGAGCGCCTGAAGGCCGAGGGCAAGACCGAGGTCAACACCAACACCAGCAAGAAGAAGCTCCAGGCCAGCGAAAAGCAGAAGAGCGAGGAGCGCAAGGCCGCCATCATCCGTGACGAGCGTGCCGCCCGCCGCGAGCGCCTGGGCATCAAGGAAACCGAGAAACCCGCCTCCCAGGTGGGCAACCGCCGCTTTGCCCGCGGCCGCGCCTATGTGGCCGACCGCTATGAGAATCCGGAAGCCGCGGAAGAGGCTACCCTGGCCGCCGCCCTGGCCTCCGAGGGGCAGGACTCCATCGACGATACCGTGGAGAACAGCGAGGTCACGCCCAACGAGCAGGAATAAGGAGTTAAAAACGAATGGAAAAATTCATTGAGAAGACCGGCCGTACCACGGACGACGCCATCGCTGCCGCTCTTGCCGAGCTGCACCTGGAGCGTGAGGACGTGACGGTGGAGGTCCTGCAGCTGCCCAAGACCGGTTTTCTGGGCTTCGGCGCTGCGCCCGCCGTGGTCCGCGTGGGCTATCAGGTCCCCGATGAGCCGACGCCCGCTCCCGTGAAGGCCCCCAAGGCCGAGCAGAGCGAGAAGAAGCCCGCTCCCGCGGAGAAGCCCCAGAAGGCCGAAAAGCCGCAGAAGGCCGAAAAGCCCGCCAAGACCGAGAAGACGCAGAAGGCTGAGAAGCCCGTAAAGGCCGAGCAGCCCGCCCCCGCCCCTGTGGACGAGGAGGAAGAGTTTGCCCACATCCGTGCCTTTCTGACCGGCCTGCTGGAGCACATGAATGTCAAGGCCCAGATCCAGATCGCCCGCCGTGACAACGGCGGCATCGGCGTGAACCTGATGGGCGACAACATGGGCGCCATCATCGGCCGCCGGGGCGAGACCCTGGACGCCATCCAGCACCTGACCAACTATGCCGTCAACAAGGGCAATGACAAGCACATGCACATCAGCGTGGACGCCGAGGGCTACCGCAGCAAGCGGGAGGAGTCCCTGGCCCACTCCGCCGAGAAGATGGCCGAGAAGGTGCTGAAGTACAAGCGCTCCATGGCCTTCGAGCCCATGAACAGCTACGAGCGGCACGTGATCCACACCGCGCTGCAGAACTACGAGGGCGTCACCACCAGCTCCACCGGCGTGGAGCCCAACCGCCGCGTGGTGGTCTCCTACGTCAAGCCCGAGACTCCCAAGTCCAACAAGCCCCAGAGCCGCGAGTGGGCCTGAGCCCCCGGCAGGGAAACACGGTTACTTTTTGTGCACAGCACAACGGAGGAATGCAATATGTTATTTGAAAAAGTGCAGGCGGCCCTGGCCCAGCAGTTCGAGATGGATCCCGAGTCCATCACCCTGGACACCAACCTCATCGACGACATCGGCGCCGATTCTCTGGACGTGGTGGAGCTCATCATGAATCTGGAGGATGAGTTCGGCATCGCCATCTCTGACGAGGACGCCGCTCAGCTCTACACGGTGCGCCGCATCGTGGATTACCTGGAGAAGCTGCAGTAAGTCTCTTCCAACAAGAAAAAGATCCTTGAAGCCAGGCGCTTCAAGGATCTTTTTTCTTACTGTTCAGTCCCCTGAGGGTGACTGAACAGTTTGGAGACACTCGCGCTCATCGCAGCGGGCTATTGGCCCGCTTTGGTCGGCGCGAGGCCTCGCTGTACTCGGCTTAGGGTGTTATTGCCGAGGCAAAGCCCCGTCAATAACGGATTGAGCTGTGTTTTTCGCCGTCCGCGGCGAAAAATCAGAGGGGGGAGCCCCTCTGAACTCCCCCCCCTTGGGGTTTCTGCGACAGAATCGTTTCCTTTCTTCATTCCTCCACCATTACCGGTTTTCCTTCACCAGAGTTTTGTAGAAGTCCACCGCGCCGGGGAGGGAGAAGAGGTCGATGTTCTCATTGAGACCGTGCATGCCCTTCATCTGCGCGGGGCCGTAGACCACCGGGGAGAAGCGGATGCAGGCGCCGCAGATCTTCTGATAAAAACGGGCGTCGGTGCCGCCGGTCATGACGTAGGGACAGGGCGGCAGCTCCGGGAAGACCTGGCCGATGACCTTTTCCACCAGGGCGTAGGCCTCGCTCCGGATGCTCACCGGCTCGCAGGCGTCGTTTGCGTGGAGTACCTCCGTCTCCAGGTCATAGCGCTTCGCCAGCTCCCGGATCACCCGGTTGCTCTCCTCCATGGCCTGGTGGGGGATGTAGCGCAGGTCCATGGTGAGGCTTGCCGACTGGGGCAGCACATTCAGCGCGTCGGAGCCGGACTGCATGGTAAAGGCGATGGTGGTCTTCAGCAGGGCCCCCGCCTGGGGGGAGATCCTGGGCAGCAGCTTTTTCAGCAGGGGCTCAAAGAGCCAGAGATTGCCGAAGAGCAGCCGCAGGTAGAAGGGTCCGTAGGGGGCCAGGGTCCGGAACATGGCCCGGACCTCCGGCTCGAATTCCACCTTCATGGGGTCTTTCTTTTCCACCCGGGCCACGAATTTGGCCAGACGGGCGATGGGAGAATTCTTGGGCGGGTAGCTGGCGTGGCCGCCGTTGGAGCGGGCGGTGAGGCGCAGGCCGCCCCGGCCCTTTTCCAGCACGCCGATCATGGCGTAATGCCCCTTCACGCCCCCGATGGGCTCCTGGACGATGGCGCCGCCCTCGTCACAGACTAGGAAGGGCTTCACGCCCCGGCGCGAAAGCTCCTCCACCAGCTTGGGGCAGCCGTCGCCGCCGATCTCCTCGGTGCAGGAGGAGCTGAGATACACGTCCTGCTCCGGCACATAGCCCTCCTGCAGCAGCTCCTCCGCTGCCTGGAAAAAGGCCATGACGGAGCACTTGGTGTCCGCGCTGCCCCGGCCCCAGAGCTTGCCGTCCTCGATATCGCCGGAGAAGGGCTCGTGGAGCCATTCTCCCTCGGCGGGCACCACGTCCTGGTGGCCCATCAGCACCACAGGCCGCTCGCTGCTTTTGCCCTTCCAATAGAAGAGGAGATTTCCGTCGATCTCGGTCTTCTCCAGCTTCTGGTGCACCAGGGGGAAGAGCTCGGCCAGCAGACGGTGAAAGCCCAGGAACTTCTCCCGCTGGGGGTCTCCCGCCCGGGAGACGGTCTCATAGCGCACCATGTCCCGCAGCTTTTGACCGTAGAGTTTCTCCCGTTCCTGATCCAGCTTCGGCTTCCAGTCGGAGGTCTTCGCCGGGGTCAGCAGGGTGCGCAGCAGGGCGATGAGCACCAGGGTGAGCCCCAGGCCCAGGACGCCTAAGACACAATACAGTAGGATTTTCATAGTTCCCCTCCTTACGCTCTGGCGGCGTCTCTTTTATAAAAGAGCCAGGCAAGGCCGATGGCCGCCGCGCCGCTGGGGATGATCATGAAGCTGGTGGAGCCGGTGAGGGCGGGCACCAGCATGAAGAGGGCCGCCATCAGCAGCAGGGTGGGGCAGGCGATGCGGCCATTGTGCCGGTAGTACTTGCAGGCCATGGCCCCGAAGAGGGCGGGCACCACATTGTCAAAAGCGGGCTGCAGGGCCGGGGACTGGAGCACCGGCTGCAGCGGAATGAGCAGCAGCACCCCCAGGGCCAGCACCAGGATGGTCACCAGGGAGGAGGTGGCGATGGAGAGGGTGGAGATGATCTCGTTTTCCGCCGTGCCGGACTTGGCCCCCACGATGTCCCGGGCGTTCACCGCGCAGGGGATCTTCATGTTGATGAGGTTGCCGGTGATGAAGGCCAGGTAGCTGCCCCCGGCCCCCAGCATGGGCACATAGATGAGGTATTCCGCCACGCAGCTTACAAAATACACAAGGCCGATGCTGGCAAAGCCCTTGCCGAAGGCGCCAAGGTCCGGCATGGCCCCCAGATAAGCGCCCATGACAAAGGGCGCGCCCAGGAGCAGCAGCAGGGTCACCGCGCAGGAGAGGCGCCCCAGGCGGTGGGTGGCCTCCAGATACTTTTCATAGATCTGCCGATTCTTTTCTTCGTTCATCTTGTTCCCCTCCTTTATGCCAGCCTGCCCAGGAAGATGGCCGAGGCCATGGCGATCAGCATGCTCCCCGCGATGGAGAAGCTGTCCAGCCATCCGGCGTCAAAGCGCTCCCGGGCCCAGAGGAAGAGCCGCATGGCTCCGGCGCCCACCAGGGCCACCGCCAGGGGCAGCCAGCTCCCGGCAAAGCGGAAAAGTCCCTCGCCGGAGACGAAGCCGCCCAGATAGCTGCCGAGATAGGCGGAGACCAGGCCGATGAACATGGCGGTCATGGCAATGTCCCCAAAGCCCGCCAGGGCGGACTTTTTCTTTTCTCCGCCGCTTGCCGCCCCGGCGCCCAGCTTTTTGGTGTAGCGCTTGCAGGTGAAGAGGCTGAACACCATGCCCCAGATGATGCACACGCTCATCAGCAGGGCGATGGTGGAGAAGGCCTTGGCCGTCATTTGGGAGGCGGAGAGACCGGAGATGCCCACAGCCTCCGCCGCAGCCTCGGCCACCTGGGTCTCATAGTGCAGCGCCCCGATGACGCTGAGCCGCAGCCAGGGCCAGGGCGTGCCAAGACTCCCCGACAGGGCGATGACGCCCAGCAGGATCCCCACGCTGGGCAGCACCGCGAAGGTGGCGCTGGCCACGATGGTCCGCTTCATTTTGGTCACGTCCATGCCGATGGCTTTCCCCGCCCGATAGGCCCGCACGGCAAATACCACGCACATCAGGGCCACCACCAGCACGATGCTCCCGCAGATCAGGAAGATCACGGGACTGTTGAGCTGTGACAGGATTCCCATAGAATCACCCCTTGTTGAATGTCCTGTTAACAGTATAAATCGGCAAAGCCGGCTTTTCAACGAAAAGTTGGACTTTTCGGCGTCCCTTTTCTTTCTCCGTTTCACACAAAAAATCTGCCGCCTTTTTTGAAATCTTTTGTCAGAGTTCCAAAGTTCCCCCGCTGCGGACAGGGCAGCCTTGACAGGGCGGCGGTTTTCGGTGTATGATGCGGACAATTCGATACTGCGATAAAGAGGCAAGGAAGAGAAGAGTAGCCCGTCGGGTGTCTTTACAGAGAGTTCCGGTCGCTGAAAAGGAACAGAAGGAAGACGGGGGAACATGGTCTCGGAGCTGCGGGCGCGAACCGGAAGCGGATAGCGTTCGACGGGAACTCCCGTTACAGAGGATGCGTTTGTCGGAACGCTCAAAGGCGTCCATGCGCGAGCATGGCGTGAAGCAAGGTGGTACCGCGAGATTAATCATCCCGCCCTTACAGATTTCTGTAAGGGCGTTTTTTGTTGGAGTAAGAGGAAATATGATCGAGATCAAAAATCTGTCCAAGGTTTTCCACACCGCGGGAGGCGATGTGGAAGCCCTCAAGGACATTGACCTGCGCATCGAGGACGGTGATATCTTCGGGATCATCGGCCTCTCCGGCGCGGGAAAGAGCACCCTGGTGCGCTGCATGAACCTGCTGGAGGTACCCAGCGAGGGCCGGGTCCTGGTGGACGGCAAGGAGCTCACCGCTCTGCCCCCCAAGGAGCTGCGGAAGGCCCGCCAGTCCATCAGCATGATCTTCCAGGGCTTCAATCTGCTGATGCAGCGCACGGCCCTGGACAACATCTGCTTCCCCCTGGAGCTTGCCGGGGTGAAGAAGCAGGAGGCCCGCAAGCGGGCCAGGGAGCTGCTGGAGCTGGTGGAGCTGCCGGACAAGGCCGGGGCCTACCCGGTGCAGCTCTCCGGCGGCCAGAAGCAGCGGGTGGCCATTGCCCGGGCCCTGGCCTCCAATCCCCGGGTGCTCCTCTGCGACGAGGCCACCTCCGCCCTGGACCCCAAGACCACCCGGGCCATCCTGGAGCTGCTGCGCAAGCTCAACCGGGAGCTTGGCGTCACGGTGGTGGTCATTACCCACGAGATGCGGGTGGTGGAGCAGATCTGCAACCGGGTGGCCATCCTGGACGGCGGCCAGATCCGGGAGACCGGCCCCGTGTCGGAGGTCTTCTCCAATCCCAGGTCCGAGGCTGGCCGCCGCCTGGTGCTGCCGGAGGGGGAGAAGATCCATGTCCTGCCGGAAAACCGCCTGGTGCGCTTGGTCTTCGACGGCATTGCCGCCACTGAGCCCATCGTGGCGCGGCTTGCCGCCGAGGAGGGGATCCTGCTGAATATCCTTTCCGCCGACACCCATTCCCTTGCGGGCAAGACCTACGGCAGCATGGTGCTGGGCCTGCCCCAGGACGAGACCGACGCCGCCCGGGCCCTGCTCTATCTCCGGGATCTGCCGGGACTTACCGCTGAGGAGGTGACCGAGCTTGTTTGCTGAAACGGAACTGGAGCTGCTGCAGAAGATCGTGCAGCAGGGCCTGCTGGGCGCTCTGGGCGAAACGCTGCTCATGACTTTTGTGCCCACTATCCTGGCCTTTGTGATCGGCCTGCCCCTGGGCGTGATCCTGGTCACCGGGGAGGAGGGCGGCATCCACCCCCTCCCCCGCTGGCTGATGACGGCCCTGAACTTCATCATCAACATTCTCCGCTCGGTGCCCTTTCTGATCCTGCTCATCGTGGTGCTGCCCCTCTCCCGCATCCTGGTGGGCACCACCGTTGGCACCAAGGCCATCCTGGCCCCCCTGGTCATCGCCGCCTTTCCCTTTGTGGCAAGGCTGGTGGAGACCTCCATCCGGGAGGTGGACGCCGGTGTGGTGGAGGCGGCCCAGTCCATGGGCGCCAGCACTTTGCAGATCGTCTGCAAGGTCCTGATCCCCGAGGCGAGGCCCTCCCTCATCTCCAACTTCATGGTGGCCCTCATCACCATCTTCGGCTACGGAGCTATGGCAGGTGCCGTGGGCGGCGGCGGCATCGGCCGCATCGCCGTGAACTACGGCTACAACCGGTATAAGCCCCTGGTCATGTACTTCGCCGTGGTGCTGCTCATCATCCTGGTGCAGCTGTTCCAGAGCGTGGGCAATGTCCTGGTGAAGAAATCCGACCGTCGCATCCGCTGAAGTCTCAGCGCATACGATATACGAAAGAACAGGAAGACAAACCATACGGACAACACAGAAAAGGAGAAAGGAAAAAACATGAAAAAGATTTTTGCTCTGCTGCTTGCCCTTTGCCTGGTCCTGGCCCTGGCCGCCTGCGGCAACAGCCAGCCCGCCGCCAAGGAAAACGTGAAGATCCGCGTCGCCGCCTCTCCCACCCCCCACGCCGAGATCCTGGCCATCGCCAAGGAAGTCCTGGCCGCCGAGGGCTACGATCTGGAGGTCGTGGAGTATGACGACTATGTGCAGCCCAACCTGGTGGTGGACAGCGGCGAGCTGGACGCCAACTACTTCCAGCACAGCCCCTATCTCAACAGCTTCAACGCCGAGAACGGCACCGACATCGTCTCCGTGGCCCTGATCCACTATGAACCCTTCGGCATCTACGCCGGCAAGACCGCCTCTCTCGCAGACCTGGCCGACGGCGCCGAGATCATCATCCCCAACGACGGCTCCAACGAGACCCGCGCGCTGCTCCTGCTGCAGCAGGAAGGCCTGATCAAGCTGGCGGACGGCATCGACGCCTCCTCCAACGCCACCGTCTTTGACATCGCCGAGAACCCCAAGAACCTGCAGATCACCGAGATGGACGCCGCCCAGCTGGCCCGCTCCCGTAAGGATGTGGACCTGGCCGTCATCAACGGCAACTTCGCCCTGGCCGCGGGCCTGAACGCCTCCGCCGACGCGCTGGCCATCGAGGACGCCTCCGGCGACGCCGCCCAGACCTACGCAAATCTCCTGGGCGTGAAGGCCGGCCGTGAAAACGACCCCGCCATCCAGGCCCTGGTGAAGGCCCTGCAGTCCGACGCGGTGCGCGACTACATCAACGCCACCTACGGCGGCGCTGTGGTCCCCATCTTCTGAGGGAAAAAGGAATAGCGAAGAAGGAAGAGGAAAGGTGTTTTCCTTCGGAAAACGATTTCAGATCGCTTCTTCGCTGGCAAAGACTATTGGCGCGCTGCAAAATGCGCTGTCATTGCGAGACCAGTTCGCAAACTGGTCGTGGCAATCCGTTTTCCAGCATGGAAAGATACGGATCCCTACGCCCACACCAGTGACATCGGTCACTTAAGTGAGCCTCCAAATCTTTGATTTGGCTAAGGCGAACTTACACCCGTGGCGGGTTCGGAATGACAGGGTCCTGCATTTTGCAGCGCGTCTGTTTTTTGTGCGAATCGGCAGAAAGAAGCGGAAAGCCGATTGACAAAATTTGTGAATCTGCTACAATGGTTTCCGTGCATGGAAGCATTTTGTTCCGTGCAAAAACCTGTCCTGCAGCGACCGATCCAGGGCCGCTATCCCGCCCGAACCGTCCCGGTTCGGGCCGATTTTCGGAGGACGCTTCTATGAGTCAGACGCACAAGGGGAAGAAAAAGACTCCCGGGCGCAGAAAACCCCAGGTAGTGGAGCGGCCGGTCCGGGAAAAGCCCAGGCTTCCCCAAAAGGTTCTGGTCAAGAAGGAACTGGGACTGGAGACCTTTCTGTTCCCGGTGTTTTTCTTCGGGCTCATCGCCCTCTTCGCCTTCCAGATGGGTCTGGCCAACGCCCTGAACACCATGATGAACACGGCCTACCGCCTGCTCATCGATACGGTGCTCTATATCACCGCCATCTGCGTGCTGATGGGAGCGGTGTCGGCGCTGCTGTCGGAGTTTGGCTTTGTCTCCCTGGCAAACCGGGTGCTCCAGCCGCTGATGAAGCCGGTCTACGGGCTCCCCGGCGCGGCAGCTCTCGGCGTGGTCACCACCTTTTTGTCGGATAACCCGGCCATCCTGGCCCTGGCGGAGGATCACCACTTCCGCCATTACTTCAAGCGCTACCAGTTCCCGGCGCTCACCAACATCGGCACGGCCTTCGGCATGGGCCTCATCGTCTGCACCTATATGTACAGCCTCTCCCCCAAGATGGGCCAGGGCCTTGGCGGCGCGGTGGGTGTGGGCCTTCTCGGCGCCGTGGTGGGCAGTATTGTGAGTACCCGGATCATGCTGATCTTTACCCGCAAATTCTTCGGAGACGAGGCGGAGCTCTCCTCCTCTTCCGAGGCGGAGCCGGAGCTGCCCCGGGGTACCCGCCCCATCCGGGACGGGGGCATCGGCAGCCGCCTGATGGCAGCAGTGCTGGAGGGCGGCGCCAGCGGCGTCAAAATGGGCATCAGCATCGTGCCGGGGGTCCTGGTCATCTGCACCCTGGTGATGATGCTCATCAACGGTCCCTCCGAGGCGGGCACTTATACCGGTGGAGCCTATGAGGGCATCCGCCTGTTGCCCATGCTGGCCTCCAGGATCGATTTTCTGCTGGAGCCCCTCTTCGGCTTCTCCTCGCCGGAGGCCATCGGCGTGCCCGTCACCGCCCTGGGCGCCGCGGGCGCTGCCATGAGTCTCACGGACAGCCTTATCGGCATGAAGCTCATCGGCCCCAACGACATCGCCGTTTTCACCGCCATGTGCATGTGCTGGAGCGGCTATCTCAGCACCCACGCCTCCATGATGGACAGCCTCCACTGCAAGGACCTGATCGGCAAGGCCATCCTGAGCCATACCATCGGGGGCCTGGCCGCAGGCGTGGCGGCCCACTGGATCTTCGTGCTCTTCACGGCGATCCTGTAGGAGGAAAGGAAAAAAGGCGCGCTGCAAAATGCGTGATCCTGTCATTCCGAACCAGTGACCGATGTCACTGGTGTGGCAATCCGTACTTTCACGACAGAAAACGGATTGCCACGACCAGTTTGTGAACTGGTCTCGCAATGACAGTGCATTTTGCAGCGTGCCCTTTTTTCAGATCTCCGCGAAGCGGTACTCCGCCCAGCGGAGGAAGGACTCTCCGGCCTTCAGCGTGATGGAGGGGAAGGCGGGCTGGTTGGGGCTGTCCGGCAGGTACTCCGGCTCCAGGGCCAGACCCTGGAAGGCCCGGTGGGGCGGGTTCAGGTAGCGTCCGGTGTAGACCTGCAGGCCCGGCATGTCGGTGAAGAGATCCATCCGCAGCCCGCCGTCCTCCAGGCGGCAGGCGTGCTCCCCGTTCAGCGCGAAGGCGTGGTCGTATTCCCGGGCCACCTTGCGGAGGCTGTGGAAATCGAAGTCGCCCTCGGTAGGCAGCAGCCGCCCGGTGGGGATCAGCCCCTCGCCGGGCTCCACATAGGCGTCCGACCCCAGCCAGAGCTTTGCTTCCAGGGCCTGACCCTTGCCGGAGAGATCAAAATACATGTGGTTCGTGGGGGCGTAGACGGTGTCCTTATCGCTTTTTCCGCCAAACTCGATGCGCAGCGTGCCGCCCTGGATGCGGTAAGTCACCGTTGCCTGGAGGTTTCCGGGATAGCCGTTTTCCCCGTCCGGGGAGAAGAGGCTGAAGTGCAGGGCGCTCTCGGAGAGGGCTTCCGCCGTCCAGAGCTGCCGGTCAAAGGCCTCCGGCCCGCCGTGGAGCTGGTTGGGCCCCTCGTTTGGTACAAGGTCAAAGCGCTGCCCGTTCAAGCTGAAGGCCGCGCCGCCGATGCGGTTGCCCACCCGGCCCACTGTGGCGCCCAGGTAGCTGGTGCCCCGGAGATAGTCCTCGTCGCTCTCATAGCCCAGGATCGTCTCCTGTCCCCGATAGCGGAGACTGGTCACCGTGGCGCCCCGGCTGCTCACGGAAACGGCCAGCTCATCGTTTGACAGAGTATAGAGTATGGCTTTCCCAAATGCTTTTTCTTCGATCATGTTTCTCTTCCTTTCTTGTTGCTTTTCAACAATTTAACCCAGTATAACACAGGTCCTTCTTTTTTACAATTCACAAATATCCCGCTTGAATTGCCCACATAACTGTGTTATACTCAGCTCGGAACGGCCCCGGATTCGGGGTGCGTACGGAAAATATTAAGGACGTCTAAGGAGGTCACTATGCTGACGAACGAGTATCTGAAACGGGTTTATGCACAGGTCGAGAAGCGTGACGGACATGAGCCGGAATTTCTGCAGGCCGTGCGGGAAGTGTTTGAATCTCTGGAACTCGTGATCGACAAGCATCCCGAGTGGGAGAAGAACGCGCTGCTGGAGCGTTTTGTGGAGCCCGAGCGCGTCATTGAGTTCCGTGTCCCCTGGGTGGATGACGACGGCAACGTGCAGGTCAACCGCGGCTACCGCGTGCAGTACAACTCCGCCATCGGCCCCTACAAGGGCGGCCTGCGCTTCCATCCCTCTGTCAACCTCTCTGTCATCAAGTTCCTGGGCTTTGAGCAGTGCCTGAAAAACTCCCTCACCACCCTGCCCATGGGCGGCGGCAAGGGCGGCTCCGACTTTGACCCCAAGGGCAAGAGCGATGCCGAAGTCATGCGCTTCTGCCAGAGCTTCATGACCGAGCTCTATCGCCACATCGGCCAGTTCACCGATACCCCCGCCGGCGATATCGGCGTGGGCGGCCGTGAGATCGGCTTCCTCTTCGGGCAGTACAAGCGCATCGTCGATCAGCACGCCGCCGGCGTTCTCACCGGCAAGGGCCTGACCTTCGGCGGCTCCCTGGCCCGCACCCAGGCCACCGGCTACGGCCTGTGCTACTTCTCCGCCGAGGCGCTGAAGTATCTGGCCAACACCACCTACGAGGGCAAGACCGTTGTGGTCTCCGGCTCCGGCAACGTGGCCCAGTACTGCGCCCAGAAGGTCACCCAGCTGGGCGGCAAGGTGGTCGCCATGTCCGACTCCCAGGGTTATATCTACGATCCCAACGGCGTGGATCTGAAGAAGCTCTTCGACATCAAGCAGCGCCGCCGCGCCCGCATCAGTGTCTATGCCGATGAGGTCCCCGGCTCCGAGTACCATGCCGGCTGCCGCGATATCTGGACCGTCAAGTGCGACATTGCCCATCCCTGCGCCTCCCAGAACGAGATGGACGAGAAGGGCGCCCAGGCCCTGGTGGACAACGGCTGCATGGCCGTCTTCGAAGGCGCCAACATGCCCCTGACTCCCGAGGCCATCGCCGTCGTCCAGAAGAACGGCCTGCTCTACAGCCCCGGCAAGGCTTCCAACGCCGGCGGCGTGGCCACCTCCGGCCTGGAGATGAGCCAGAACTCCATCCGCATGAGCTGGAGCTTCGACGAGGTGGACGAGAAGCTGCACGGCATCATGAAGAACATCTACAAGGCCTGCTACGACGCCTCTGTGGAGTGCGGCAAGCCGGGCGATCTGATGCTGGGCGCCAATGTGGCCGGCTTCCTGAAGATCGCCGAGGCCATGCTGGCCCAGGGCGTGGTGTGATCGTAAGCGCTCCCCGACCCGGACAGCGCCTGACCTGAGCGGCAGGTCAAGGGCAAGTCATTCGGAAAAGCAAATCTCCCGACCCGGCGGCTTTCAAGCCGCCGGGTCTTGCAGCCTAGGGGCCGTTCACCAACGGCCCGGCCAAAGCCTTCTCCTTGAGGAGAAGGCGGCATTCGGCGTGTCACAGCCCGCCGAATGACGGATGAGGTGGCGTCTCCCATGTAGGGGACGGCCTCCCGGACGTCCCGGCGGTATAGGGGATAAACAAGAAAAAAGGATCGGCGAATTCGCAGCACTTACGAATCCGCCGATCCTTTTTGCCCAGTTATGACCCTGGCGTGCG
>ONBX01000048.1:0-16600 GCA_900316205.1 uncultured Eubacteriales bacterium | reverse complement strand
TCCCGACGCGCGAGAAACATCCCGACGCGCGAGAAACGCGCGACGTTCCAAGCTCTGCTGTGACGTTCCAAGCTCTGCTGCGACGTTCCAAGCTCTGCTCGACCCCTACAGCGGAGACGGGGGAACAACCCCTCCGTCATCCAGCGGGCGTAACCCGCTGGATGCCACCTCCCCTTGCACAGGGGAGGTTTTCGGGCTGTCAGAGGACGCCAGCCCCTACAGCGGGAGGGGAGACACGCAGGACTGTTCCTCCCCCAGCGGGGGAGGATGTCAGCGCAGCTGACAGGTGAGGGAGAAATTCCCAGCCATTTCTATCTGAGGCGGCTTCTGGCTATGGATCATGAAAAATCTGTTTGCCGGGAATGTGAGATCGTATGGAGGAACATGGTTTGAAGGCATACATCATTTCTCTGAAGGATCCGGAGCTCAGAGAAGATGGATCACAGCGGCATGAATGCTTGCTAATCTGTCTGAATAGTGATAATATTTCAAATACATATAAGTAACGGATAAGGAGGCCTTGCTGTCTGTGAAGATAGATGAAAAGTTTTTCAGATATTGCTTTATCCTGTTTGCTGCGGTCGTTGTCTGGATAAAATGTGAGTATCTGTTCAACATCCTGCCGGCAATGCTCGCAGTTGCGGGATCAGTAGGGATCATTCTGCTCTGCATCGTAATCTTTGCGTTTTGGCAGAGAGCCTATGAAGCGATTTCCAGGAAACTGAGAGGGATCGATAAGCTCTCCTACGGAAAGATGCTGCTTTTCATAGCGGCGATCTCATTATGTACAAAACTTCTGGCAGTTCTTATCTTCCATATAGAGTCTTTAAATGACGGGTCAGATATAGATGTATATGTTACCGCCGCCTATGAATTAGGAAAAACGGGCATGGCAACTACCCATGCGGGATACCTGACTTCTTTCCCTCACATGTTCTGGTTCGGCGTATTTCTTGCGCCCGTTGCCGGCGTCTTTGGCATTTCACAGACAGCCTTTTCCCTCTATCTTACTGCAGTGTTGACAGTATCGTCTTTGCTGCTGTTCGCCGCATATAGCGAGAAGGTTGGAAAAAACAAAGCATTTGTGGTTTTTGTGATTTATAACTTGCTGCCGGGAACGATCCTGCTGCCGCAGTATATTACCCATGAGATAGCGCTTCTGTTTTTTGAAAGTGTTGCGATATGGCTCTATTTCCGAGTGCTTCCGCACTGCAGAACCGCTGTCGTCAAAGCTTTTGTCTATCTTCTGTTCACGCTTTCCCTGCTCGTCGCAACCATGATGAATTCTGCCGGACTTGTCATGTGCATCGCGTTTGGACTGCTTTTTGCCGTTCAGTTTTTCAGGAAGATAAGCGTGAGGAACCTGGACATGTTTCTGGCAAAGTTGATCGCCTTGCTCTTGGTCGTTGTTCTTGGCGGCAAGATCGCGACAAGTGTGCAGGAACTGCACTGTCACGTACCGGAGGATTATATTCTGGGCGACAAGATACTTTGGACAATGTATGTCGGAGGAAGCGCAGCGCACAATGGCGCGTGGAATCTGGAGGATTCCAAGGAGTTCAACTCATATGACCGCAGCCTGCCATACGAGGAGATCCAGGAGTTTCGGAAAGCCAAGGTTCTTGGCCGTTATGAAGAGCTTTTCAGAAATCCCGGAGATTTAGGCCATTTATTGAAGCAGAAACTGATCGCTGAATGGGGTGTGTTTTCGTATTCGATCCTCATGACGAATGAAACGATCCCTGATCCGCATTTGCAGAAAGTGTATAATGTATTCCTGGATAGACCCTTGGTGTTTCTGGAATATGCTGCATCAGTTTTTGCCGGTATTATATGTCTCGTAGAGGCCGTGCATCACAGAAAGAAGACTTCAGACTATGCGTTGCTCATACAACTGTATCTGATGGGGACTACCGCAATGCTGATGATAACGGAATGCCGGAATAAATATACGATCGCAATACAACCGTTTTTCTGGATGGCATGTTTTGCGCTCTCTGCTGCGGCAAGCGTTGTACCTCAAAAAAAGAATCTGTCAAGATGATGAGAATCATATCCGTTGCTGCAACAACCGGCGCGTTCAGCGCGACCCCGGCCTCCTCAAGCCAATGGAGAAGCACGCCCTCTGTTTAGCGGCATAAAAAGCCGCGAATTCCGGTCGGATGCCTTGGTAGCCTACCGAGAATGCGGTTGCCCCAAGCGCCGGGACGCCCTTGCGTCCCCCCCTATTGGGGGATGTGGTTCCGGGCTGCCCACAGTCCGAAACCGGAAGGGGTGTCATCCTGAGCAAGCGAAGCGCGACGAAGGATCTCGCCCCCGGCGCCGGGTCGGATTCTGGCGCCTCCATGGATATTCGCACCAGCCCCCGTCTTTGCCGTAGGGGCGGCGGCTTGTCCCCGCCCGGCGGTATAGGGGATAAACAAGAAAAAAGGATCGGCGAATTCGCAGCACTTACGAATCCGCCGATCCTTTTTGCCCAGTTCCCGACGCGCGAGAAACATCCCGACGCGCGAGAAACGCGCGACGTTCCAAGCTCTGCTGTGACGTTCCAAGCTCTGCTGCGACGTTCCAAGCTCTGCTGTGACGTTCCAAGCTCTGCTGCGACGTTCCAAGCTCTGCTCGACCCCTACAGCGGAGACGGGGGAGCAAGCCCTCCGTCATCCAGCGGGCGTAACACGCTGGATGCCACCTCCCCTTGCACAGGGGAGGTTTTCGGGCTGTCAGAGGACGCCAGCCCCTACGGCGGGAGGGCAGACACGCAGGACTGTTCCTCCCCCAGCGGGGGAGGATGTCAGCGCAGCTGACAGGTGAGGGAGAACTTGCACAGATCATCCGTCGGCAATCGTCTTCCCTTCTCCCTCATCCGTCAGCCGCCTCGCGGGAGATCGGCGGCTGCCACCTTCCCCCGCTGGGGGAAGGCTTTTGCGGGCGGCTAATAGCCGCCCCTACGGCGGGGACGGAACAGGCATAGGGACGAGCATTGCTCGTCCGCGTCTTTTCCAGGACCGCCCCCGCGCGCGGGGAAGGCTTGGGGCGGGCCGCCGAGGGCGTCGGCCCCTACGCAGCCAACCATGGCCGCCCCTGCAAGGGGAGGTGTCGCCGACGCTTGCGACGGTGACGGAGGGGTATGTTCCTCCCCCAGCGGTGGAGCCAAGGGTGACAGCCCCCCAGGCTTTGCGCGCCCCTGCTGCGGGGCTGGAAGCGTCCAGCAGCAAATGAAGATTCAAAACCCAAAAACTAAAAACGAAAACCCGGAGCTGTGAAACACTCGTTTTCACAGCTCCGGGTTTGCGCTTACAGGATCTTGTTGATCTCGGCCTCGATGGCCTTGGCCTTGTCCTCGGGGACCAGCTTCTTGCTGACCACCAGGTCAAAGATCTCGCCGCAGGACTTCTTGTTGAAGAGCTTGATGGGGTACTTCATCAGGTTGGGGGCGTACTGCTTGATGATCTCCACGCACTTGGGATTGGCAAAGCAATCCTTCACAGAAAGGCTTCTGAAATCCATGATGATTCTCCTTTTCAAAGCAAATTTGCCGCTTCCGGTGTTCTTATTGTATCACGGCTCGTTCTTTTCGTCAACGGCGCGGCGGCGTTCCCGCCGCCAGCTTCCGTAGAGGGTGATCGCGCTGGAGAGGGAGGACAGGGCGCAGAGACCCACCAGCACCAGGAAGGCCCGGCCCCGGAGGAAGCCGATGGTGGGATTGAAGGAATCCAGCACCACCAGGGTCAGCAGGGCCAGCCACAGGGAGATGCAGAGGTTCGGCATCCAGGCTTTCCAGAATTTCATCGCTTGTCCTCCCATCCCGTCTCGGTGACGATCAGCATATCGCCCAGCTCCCGATCAGCCAGGTTGCTCTGGTTGCTGTAGCGCTCATGGAGGAAGGTCATCAGGGCGGAGCCGCCGCCGTCCAGGTTATAGGCCACCTTACAGCCCAGGTCCCGAAAGACCGATGCCAGCTCCGGGATGGTCATGCCCTTGGAATAACCGTCCTGCCGCCCGTCCACCACCACAAAGACGTAGTGGCCCGGCTCATAATAGCCCACGGCGCTGCGGGGATTGGGCATGGCGATGGCAACGCTGGCCTTCTCGTCCTTGGAGAGGCGCTCCATGTAGTCCTCCTCCAGCTTTCCGTCCTCATCCAGCAGCGAGGGGCCGAAGTTCCAGGCCTGGACCACGCCCCGGCTCATGATGTCCTCCACCAGGTAGTCCTCCCGGCGATAGCAGGCCATTTCCCCGTTTTCATACAGCACGCACAGGTCGCAGTAGGTCTGGTCGCCCCGGTAGACCTGGCCGTTTCGCACCAGGAAGCCGAAAGACTGATAGCAGAAGTAGTCGCCGCTGATGGCAAGGATCGCATGGGCGTCCGCGTCCATCTCCATGGGATCCTGGGTGACCCAGGGCTCCATCTGGCCATAGGCAGTATAGGTGCGGAAATTGTCCAGGCTCGCCACATAGATGTCCGCCACGTGGTACACGGACTTGTCATAGCCCTCGCCGAATTCCTTCGTCTCCACATGGATGGACACCTGGGGGCTGGTGTAGGAGTTTTCGGTGATGACCACCTCGTCGGTGAACTGATCGGCAAAGCGGATCTGCCACGGGGTGCGGGTATCCGGCGTGGGCTCGGGCGTGGGCTCCGGGGTCGGCTCCGCGGTAGGTTCGGGCGTGGACTCCGCCGCGCTCTGCACCGCCGGGATCTCCACCGCGGGGGTCTCCGGAACGGGAGAGGGCGTGGCCGTCACTGGGGCGACGCTCACTGCCGGCGGCGCGGCCTGGGCGGCAGCCCGGGCGGCCTGGAGGTCGGCGCTGCGGAGCTTTCCCTGCAGGAAGGGCAGGCCGATCTGAAAAAACACCACCAGGCCCAGGGTCAGGGCCCCCACCAGAAGATCCAGGAAAATGACTTTCCACAGGGCTTTGGGTTTAGATCGATTCATGACGTTCTGTCTCTTTTCTGTATTCATAGATCAGCGCCTCGGCGCAGCGCAGGCCGTCCACCGCGGCGGAGGTGATCCCGCCAGCGTAGCCCGCGCCCTCGCCGCAGGGGTAGAGTCCCCGGAGGGGAGAGACGCAGTCTGCCCCCCGCAGGATGCGTACCGGGGAGGAGGAGCGGGTCTCCGGCGCGGTGAGCACCGCGTCGGGATCGTCAAAGCCCCGGAGCTTCTTTCCCAGGGCCGGGATGGCCTGCTCCAGCACCCGGGTGATGCGCGGCGGCAGCACCTCGTGCAGCTCGCACCAGGTGACGCCGGGGCGGTAGCTGGGCTTTACCCTTCCCGGGCCTTCGCTTTTCTTTCCTGCCAGGAAGTCCCCCGCCCGCTGGGCCGGAGCCTGATAGTTCCCGCCGCCGGCCGCAAAGGCCCGGCGCTCGATCTGCCGCTGCCAGCGCATGCCGGAGAGGGTGTCCCCTTCCGGGAAATCCTCCGGGTGCAGGGTCACAAGCAAAGCGGCGTTGGCGTTTTCCCCGTCCCGGGCGGAATAGCTCATGCCGTTTGTCACCACGCCCCCCTCTTCCGAGGCGGCGGCGATGACTTCCCCGCCGGGGCACATGCAGAAGGTATAGGCGCTGCTCCCGTCGGGCAGGTGGACATTCAGGCTGTAGTCCGCCGCGGGGAGCCTGTTCCTGGGGCGGCCGTACTGGCTTTGGTCGATCTCCTCCTGGCGGTGCTCGATGCGCACGCCCATGGAAAAGGCCTTGGGCTCCATGGGGACGCCCAGGGCGTGGAGCATCTCGAAGCTGTCCCGGGCGGAGTGGCCGATGGCAAGGATCAGACGGCGGCAGGGGATGGTCTCCTCCCCTTTTTCGCTCTGCACGCGCAGGCCCGTCACCGCGCCGTCCTCGGTGAGGAGCTGGGTCATCCGGGTGCCGAAGCGCACTTCGCCCCCCAGATCCAGGATCTCCCGCCGGATGCTCTGCACCACGTGGATCAGGATATCCGTGCCGATATGGGGCTTTGCGTCATAGCAGATGCTCTCCGGCGCGCCGTGGGCGGCGAACTCCCGCAGCACGAAGCGGATGCGCCGATCGTGGGTGCCGGTGTTCAGCTTCCCGTCGGAAAAGGTCCCGGCGCCGCCCTCGCCGAACTGCACGTTGCACTCCGGATCCAGCCTGCCGCCGGAGCGGAAGGCGTCCACCGCAGCCTTGCGGCGCCGGGCATCCTGTCCTCGCTCGATCACCAGGGGTCTCGCCCCGGCCCGGGCCAGGTACAGGGCGGCGAACATCCCCGCCGGGCCGAAGCCCACCACCACCGGGCGCTCCTCAAGGGCGCAGCGGGGGATCTCGAATCTCTCTTCGGTATAGAGGCTGACGCTCTTTTCCCGCAGCTGCCGGACCAGCAGCTCCTCGGAACCGCGGACGCGCAGCGCCGCGGAACAGACGTAGTGAAGATCGCTTTTGTCCCGGGCGTCCAGGGAGCGGCGCAGGAGTCGGATCTCCTCGATGCGCTCCGGCTTGATCCGGAGCTTTTTGGCAGCCCGGTCCCGGAGGGCCTCCGTCGGCTCCTCCAGGCCCAGGCGCAGTTCGTTCAGGCGGATCATGTGCCCAGCCTCCCGGCAAGTCTGCCGCTGGCCCAGGCCCACTGGAGATTGTAGCCGCCGCAGTCCCCGTCCACGTCCAGCAGCTCCCCGCAGGCGAAAAGCCCGGGGACCAGGCGACTCTGGAGGGTGCGGGGGTCAAAGTCCGAGGTGCGCAGGCCGCCGGCTGTGACCTGGGCATTGTCAAAGCCCTCGGTGCCGGTGACGGGCAGGGTGAAGTCCAGGCAGGCGGAGCAGAGACGCTCCAGCTCCTCCTCCCCCAGGGAGGCCAGGGGGGCATTTGCGTTCAGCCCCGCGTATTTCACCACCATCCGCCCCAGGCGGTTGTGGAGCATGCCGGTGAGGATCTCCGAAGCGGGAAGCTCAGGGTACTGCTCCTTCCTCTGGCGCAGCAGTTCCTTCAGCTCTCCGGCCTTTTGGGGCAGCAGGGCGATATGCAGGCTCAGGCCCTCCCCGCCGGTGGCAGCCGCCCGGGACAGGTCGAAGGCCGCCGGGCCGGAGACGCCGGTCTCCGTGAACTGCAGCTCGCCCCGGGCCTTTGCCAGCAGGAAGGCCTTGCGCTTGAGGCGCAGGGAGCACTGCACCCGCACGCCCTTGAGGGCGCGGGGATAGTCCGGCTCGGTGAGAAGCTGCACCAGGGCGGGATAGAGTCCGGTGCGCTTGTGGCCCAGGGCTTTGGCCAGCTGGTAGCCGTCCATCACGCCGCCGAGCTTGGCCCCCGCGGCGCCGCCGCAGGCAAGGATCAGCCTGTCCCCGTGGAGGCGCTCATTTTCCAGCTCCACGGTGAAGCCCTGCTTTTCCCGGCGCACATTTCTTACGGTACAGGAGCAGCGCTGCTCCACCCCGGCCTTGTCCAGGGCGAAGCGCAGCACGTCCAGCACGGAATTGGCGGAATTGGACAGAGGATAGACCCTTCCCCCTTCCTCCTCCTGGGTCAGCAGGCCCAGGCCGTGGAAGAAGTCCAGGGCCGCCTGGGGCGGGAAGGCCTCCAGGGCGGGCAGGGCAAAGGCGGGGTTCTCCCCGTGGTAGTTTTCCGGCCCGGCGCCGGTGTTGGTCAGGTTGCAGCGGCCGTTGCCCGTTGCCAGGAGCTTGCGGCCGATGCGCTGCTGCCGCTCCAGCAGCAGCACCCGATTGTTCTTGTTTTCCGCGGCGGTGAGGGCGGCCAGGATGCCGGAGGCGCCGCCGCCGATGACGATGACAGTGTTCATGGCTTCATCCTCGATGCAGCATGTCGTGAGCCACAGGGGTGTAGAAGAGGCGGTTGACCTCCTCCGGGTCCTTGGTCTCACCCAGGATCCACATGATCTTGGCCAGGGCGGATTCTGTGGTCATGTCGTAGGCCTCCAGAATATGGGGGTTGCCCTTCAGCCGGGTGCCCACCCGGTAGACGGAGAAATCCGAGCCCTCATTCTGCACCTGGGTGGTCATCACCAGGAACTTCCCGCGCCCGGTGTACTCGTGCAGCACCCGGAAGAGCCGGTCGTCGTCATAAGAGGGCAGGCCGCCCACGCCGAAGCACTCCAGGATCAGGGCGTCCTTGCGCTGCAGCATGAACTCCAGCAGCTCGTGGTCCGTGCCGGGGATCATCTTGATGAGACCCACCTTCTCGTCCAGCCTGTCGTAAAACCAGGGAAAGGCCGCGTGCTCCGGCCGGATATAGCACAGAAGCCGATTGTCCAGCAGGTTCCCCAGATCCGGGTAATTGATGCTGGAGAAGGCGGCATAGCTCTTGGAGCAGGTCTTGCGGGCCCGGGTCCCCAGGATCACCCGACCGGAGAAGACGATGCACACCCCGCAGAGCTCCTCCGAGCAGGCGCAGGTGAAGGCGTCGATCAGGTTCAGCTTGGAGTCGGTGGAGTCATCGCTGATGGGTTTCTGGGCACCGGTGAGGATGATGGGCTTGTCCGCCCCCTGCACCAGGTAGCTGAGGGCCGCCGCGGTATAGGCCAGGGTGTCGGTGCCGTGGCTGATGACGAAGCCGTCGTACTCATGGTAATGGGCCCGGATGGCCCGGGTGATGGCGATCCAGTGGGGCGGGGCAATGTTGGTGCTGTCCAGGTTGAAGAGGGAGAGACACTCCACCTGGCAGAGCGCGGAGATCCCCGGCACATAGCGCAGCAGCTGCTCCGGGCTCAGCTCCGGGGTCAGTCCGTCCTTGGTCATGCCGGAAGCGATGGTGCCGCCGGTGCCGATCAGCAGGATCCGTTTCATGGCCTAATCCTCCGTAACACGAATTCTCGATATTATATTATACCGCCTCGGCCCCGCCGGCGCAAGGGCCCTTTCCTCTTTTGAGAAGGCCTTCCCTTGGCTGTTTTTGTTGACAGCACCGGGGTTTCTGCGCTATAATATTCTGTAATTTTGTCGGATTCGAGGAATGATTATGGGCAAAAGAGGGAATTGGAAACTGCGCGTCCTGCTGTGCCTTCTGCTGGTACTGGCGGCGGCGCTTGTCTTCCTGTGGCCTTTTTCGCCCCGCAAGGCCAAAGAAAGTTCCGCTCCCGCGGAAACTTCCGTCTCCGAGGTGGCCGCTGCGGAGAGCCCTGCAGCCCAGACGGCCGCGCCCGCGGCCATGGCCGAAACACCCGCTCCGCTGCCCACACCTGCGCCGGAACCGACCCTCCCTCCCACGCCCTCCCCGGAGGATGAAGACGCGGAGAAAATCCGGGTCTCGGAGCTGATGGTGAAGAACCGGGCCACCCTGCCCGATGAGGACGGGGACTTTCCCGACTGGCTGGAGCTGGAAAACGTGTCGGAGGATACCGTGGATCTCGGCGGCTGGATGATGCGGGATTCCGAAAAGAAGCCCTTCTGGGTCTTCCCGGAACTGCAGCTGGAGCCCGGGGAGCGGACGCTGCTCTTCCTCTCCGGCAAGGACCTGCCCGGCCACGCCGACTTTGCTCTCTCCGAGGGGGAGACGCTGCAGATCCTGACGGATCTGGGCGCCCCGGTGGCGGAGCTTTGCTGCCCCGAGGGGGAGGACGATGTGGCCTGGATCCCCGGGGAGGACGGCGGCTGGGAGAGTTCTCTCTACCCCACGCCCGGCCTTCCCAACAGCTCCGAAAGCTATGACGCGCTGATGGAGCAGCGGGAGTGCGAGAGTCCCCTTGTGATCAACGAGGTCTGCACTTACAACAAGACCTCCCGCTGGACCTACATGGTGGGCATCAGCGACTGGGTGGAGCTGCAAAACGTCTCCGACGAGGACGTTTCCCTGGCGGACTACTATCTCTCCGACGATGTGGACCAGCGGCTGCTCTGGCAGCTGCCGGACCTGGTTTTGGAGCCGGGGGGCTACTTCCTCATCCTGTGCAACGACGAAGGCTCCCTTTTGGGAGCGGCTCCCCTCTGTGACGCTTTCTCCCTGAGCTCCACCGCGGACCGGGTCTATCTCAGCTCCGCGGACGGCAGTCTTGCGGACTATGTCTCCCTGCGGGATATTCCCTATGAGGCCAGCTACGGCCGCCTGCCCGGGGAAAACGGCTGGTTCTTCCTGCCCCAGCCCAGCCCCGGCTCCGAGAATTTCGGCGGCGCCCGCCGGGTGGCCGCCGCTCCCACAGCCCTGGAAGCCGACGGCGTCTTCAACGGGGTGGAGGAGATCACCGTCACCCTGGAAGGCAGGGGCGAGATCCGCTACACCACCGACGGCGGCTATCCCGATGAATTCAGCGAGCTTTACGAGGAGCCCATCACCCTCACCGAGACCGGCGTTGTCCGGGCCATCTGCCTGGAGGAGGGCGCGCTGCCCAGCCGGGCACTGACGCTGAACTACTTCATCAATGAGGACTTCAGTCTCCCGGTGGTGAGCCTGCTGGGGAACAATCCCCAGCTCTATCAGATCTACACCAGCAGCACCAAGGACATGGAAGTGGCCGCCACCGTCTCCTTCTATGAGGAGGGCGGCAGTTTCACCTTCCCCTGCGGCGTGAAGATGCACGGGGAGAGCTCTCTGATCCTGCCCAAGAAGAATATGAGTCTGCGTTTCCGCGGGACCTACGGCCTGGAGGAGCTGCACTACGATCTGTTTGGCGACGGCGGCGTCTGCGATTTCACGAATCTCCTGCTGCGGGCCGGCCAGGACTACTACCACGCCATCATCCGCAACGAGCTCTGCACAGAGCTGGCCCGGGCGGCCAGCGACCGGATCGTCACCTCCCGCAGCCGCTATTGCATCCTCTATCTTGACGGCAAATACATGGGCATCTACGCTCTGGAGGAAAAGCTGAACGAGGCCATGTATGCCCATCTCCTCGGCGTGAGCAAGGACAGCGTCACCGTAAACACCGCGCCGCTGGATCAGCGCGACCCCATGTATCAGGAGGTCATCTCCTTTGCCGAGCAAAACGACCTGTCCCTGCCGGAAAACTATGAGGAGCTCTGCCGCCGCTTTGACGTGGCGAGCTTCATCGACTGGCTGATCCTGGAGGGCTGCTTTGGCAACGACGATCTCACCTACTCCAACGTGCGCTACTGCCGCTCCACCGATGGCGACGGCAAGTGGCACCTGATGTTCTACGATCTGGACAGCTGCTTCTACGCCACGGACAACTGCTTTTCCAACCTCTTCGCGCCCTGGAACCTGCAGTCCCGCCAGGTATGCCAGCTGGCCGGCGCTCTGCTGCAAAACCCGGATTTCCGGGCAAGCCTGCTCTCCCGGGCCGGGGAGCTGATCCCCACCGCCCTCTCCAACGAGCGCATCCTGGAGGAGATCGACCGGCTCAGCGGCATCATCGACCCAGAGGTGGCCCGGGATTACCAGTTCTACGAGATGTTCAAGGAGAACTGGGAGTGGAACGTGGACTGGCTGCGCAATCTCATCCGCGAAAGCAATTGGGAACAGGCCTGTATCGACCAGCTCTGTTCCTATCTCCAGGTCACGGCCGAGGAACGGGCGCTGTACTTCCCGGGAAGATGATTTGAGGGAAGAGGGAAGCGCGCTCATAAACCTCCCCTGAGCAAGGGAAGGTGTCACCGCCGATCTTCCGCGAGGCGGTGACGGAGGGCTTGTCTATAACGGGGTTTAGGGGATATCCGCCCATTCGGCAAGTCGGAACAACCCCTTCGCCTCGCAAGCTCGGCACCTCCCCTTGCTCAGGGGAGGTTATAAGGAAGTGGATACCCCTCAGTCATCCGCCTTGCGTGAGACGGCGGCTGACAGCTCCCCTTGCGCAGGGGAGCCTATAAGGAATAGGATTATGAATGAAACCAAACTGACCTTCAGGCGCACGGAGAAGAAATATCTGCTCTCGCCCGAGAGCTTTGACGCGCTGTGGCAGCGGATCGGCTCCTATCTGGAGCCGGACGACTATCCCCACAGCACCGTGTGCTCGATCTATTACGACACCGACGACTACCGGCTGATCCGCGAGTCCATCGAGGGCCCGGTCTATAAGGAAAAGCTGCGCCTGAGAAGCTATCGGGTTCCCGGGCCGGAGGATCCGGTCTTTGTGGAGCTGAAAAAGAAATACAAGGGCGTGGTCTACAAGCGCCGGGTGAGTCTGCCCGCCCGGGAGGCGGAGGCCTGGCTGGACCGGGACGAGCATCCCGATGAGGACAGCCAGATGATCCGGGAGATCGACTGGTTCCTCCACAGCGTCCGCCCCAGGGCCAAGGCCCTTCTGGCCTGTGACCGGGACGCCTGGCGCTCCCTTGAGGATCCGGAGCTGCGCATCACCTTTGACCGGGACATCCGCTGGCGGGAGGAGGATCTGCACCTCTCCTCCGGCAGTGATGGTGAGCTTCTGCTCCCCGCGGGCGAAGTACTCATGGAGATCAAGACCCCCACGGCGGCGCCTCTCTGGCTGGCCCACGCCCTCAGTGAGCTGAAAATCTTTCCCACGAGCTTTTCCAAATACGGCACCTGCTACAAAGAACATATCCTGCAAGAATACATTTTCGGAGGTTCCATCCATGCTTAACAGCATCCTTTCCGCCCAGATCACCCTGCCGCAGTTTCTCATCTGCGAGCTGACGGCCATGGTCCTGGGCTTCGGCACGGCCCTGGTTTTCCTGGTACGGGACCGGCACACCAACGCCTTTTCCCAGTCCCTGGCCCTGCTGCCCGGGGTGGTGACCCTGGTCATCATGCTGGTGAACGGCAACATCGGCGCAGGTCTTGCCGTGGCCGGCACCTTTGCCCTGGTCCGCTTCCGCAGCGCCCCCGGCTCCGCCAAGGAGATCACCGGGCTCTTCATTTCGGTGGCCATCGGCCTTGCCTGCGGCATGGGCTATGTGGGCGTGGCCGTGATCTTCTTCGTGCTCATGTCCGTCTATGTGCTGGGGCTGGGCGCCGCCCGCTTCGGCGAGGAGAGCGAAAAGCACCGCCACCTGAAGATCACCGTGCCCGAGAACACGGATTATGAGAGCCTGTTTGCGGACCTCCTGGAGAAATACACCTCCTTCCACGAACTCAACAAGGTGCGCACCACCAACATGGGCACGCTCTTCGAACTGCAGTACCAGGTGGTGTTGAAGGACCCCCGCCAGATCCGGGAAATGATCGATGAGATCCGCTGCCGCAACGGCAACCTGAACATCGTCTGCAGCCGGGAAGCGGAAAAAGACGTGATGTAATCAAGACGGGAGCTGATTCCATGAAAAAACTGATCCCCATTCTTCTTCTGACAGCCCTGCTGCTTTCTGCCTGCGCGGGCAGCGGCAGCGGCGACAAGCAGGCAGCTCAGAGCGAGTCCCCGGCGGTAGACACCGCCGAGACCCTTGCCTCGGACCACACCGTGATCACCCTGAACGGCGAGAGCGCTGAGATCCGGGGCGGCGGCGCCCGGGACGAGGGAGCCTCTGTCACCATCAGCGCCGCCGGCACCTACGAGATCACCGGCCGGGGCGACAAGGCCATCGTGGTGGACACCGGCGACGATCCCATGGACGTGACGGTGGTCCTCAACAACGCCAGCGTCACCTGCCTCTCCGGTCCTGCCCTTCACGTGCGCCAGGCCGGGCAGTTCCGCCTGCAGCTGGCAGGGCAGAACAGCCTCGTCTCCGGCACCGAGGACATGCTCCAGAACCTGGACCCCGAGGCCAGCGGCGGCGCCCTCTACTCTGAGGACGACATGGACATTGAGGGCGACGGCAGCCTCACGGTCTGCGGCTACCTGAACAACGGCATCGCCTGCAAAAAGGACCTGGATCTGAACAGCGGCAGCATCACCGTTCTTGCCGCCAACAACGGCGTCAAGGGCAACAACTCCGTCCAGGTCAAGGGCGGGACGCTCTCCGTCAGCGCCTGGGGTGACGGCATCAAGGCCACCACCCTGGACAAGGAGGGCAAGGGCTATGTGGAAATCTCCGGCGGCACCGTCATCGTGGAATCCTGGAGCGACGGCGTCCAGGCGGCCACCGAGCTGCGCATCACCGGCGGCAGCCTCAGCGTCACCGCCCGGGGCGACGGGGTGGAGAACAGCAGCAAGGCCCTGAAGGCCGGAAGCCTCATTCTCCTCTCTGACGGCCTTGTCAGCCTGAACAGCCAGGAGGACGCCCTCCGCTGCAGCGAGGGCAGCGTCAGCATCACCGGCGGCACCCTGGACATTCTCTGCCTCAGCGACGGCATCCAGGCCGGGGAAAAGGACAGCGGTCTTGGCGATGTGACGGTCAGCGGCGGCGATCTGCGCATCAGCGCGGGGAACCGGGCCATCAAGGCCCAGGGCAGCTTCTCCGTCACCGGCGGCAGCATCCGCGCCCTCTGCGGCTCGGAAAAGCAGAACCCGGCCACCGGCAGCCCCTGCCTGCTCTGCCTGATCTCCGGCGCCCAGGGCGACAGCCTGCAGATCGGCGATCTGGAGAGCATCCAGGCCCGGCAGGACTATAAGTGCCTGCTCCTCGTGCGTGAGGGACTCAATGCCGGCGCGCAGATCACGGTTTCCAACGGCAGCGGCAGTATAACTGCCACTGTAAAATAAGATCAAAGGAACAAACACGAGTATGAACACCCAGCATAAGCAGCGCTTCCGTTTCAGTCTCTTCCTTGTGACCATCGGCATCGTATACGGGGACATCGGTACCTCCCCCATGTACGTGATGAAGTCCATCCTGGAGGGCAACGGCGGCATCGCGCATGTGGACGAGAGCTTCATCATCGGCTCTCTGTCCCTGGTCATCTGGACCATCACCCTGCTCACCACCTTCAAATATGTTTTCATTGCCATGAAGGCGGACAACCACGGCGAGGGCGGCATCTTCTCTCTCTACTCTCTGGTGAAAAACTGCGGCAAGTGGCTCATCTTCCCGGCCATGCTGGGGGGCGCGGCATTGCTTGCCGACGGGGTGCTGACCCCGGCCGTCACTGTCACCACGGCGGTGGAAGGTCTGCGCAGCATCGAGGCCATGGACCGCTTTTTGGGCAGCGGGCAGAGCACGGTGGTGCTCATCACCCTGCTCATCATCTCCCTGCTCTTTCTGGCCCAGCGGGCTGGCACCAGCAAGATCGGCAAGGCCTTCGGCCCTGTGATGCTGATCTGGTTCAGCTTTCTGGGGCTCACGGGTCTCTTGAAGATCTTTGCTCTGCCGGCGGTGCTGCGGGCCTTCAACCCCCTCTATGCCGTGCAGGTGCTCCTCAGTCCCAACAACAAGGCCGGCTTCATGATCCTGGGCAGCGTCTTCCTGGCCACCACCGGCGCGGAAGCCCTGTACTCCGACATGGGCCATGTGGGTCGGGAGAACATCTATTTCAGCTGGCCCCTTGTGAAGCTCTGCCTGATCCTGAACTATCTGGGCCAGGGCGCCTGGATCCTGCTGAGCCGGGCCGACGCCTCTCTTGCCGCGGTGGAGGATCTGAACCCCTTCTTCCTGATGCTGCCGGAGATGCTGCGTCCCTTCGCGGTTCTGCTGGGCGCGGCGGCGGCCATCATCGCCTCCCAGGCCCTGATCACCGGCTCCTACACTCTGGTCAGCGAGGCCATTTTGCTGGACCTGCTGCCCCATCTGGAGATCCGCTACCCGGCGGATACCAAGGGCCAGCTCTACATCCCCAAGGTCAACAACATCCTCTGGATCGGCTGCTGCCTGGTGGTGCTCTACTTCCGCTCCGGTGCCCGCATGGAATCCGCCTACGGTCTGGCCATCACGGTGACCATGCTGATGACCACGGCGCTTTTGAGCGTATATCTGATGCAGGTGCGCAAAAAGCGGGTACTGGCGGTGCTGGTGCTGGCGGTGTTCGCCTCCATCGAGGCGGTGTTCTTCCTCTCCTCCCTGGGCAAGTTCATGCACGGCGGCTACGTCACCGTGGTGCTGACCCTGCTGCTGCTCTTCCTCATGATCGTGTGGCACCGGGGCACCCGGCTGGAGCACCAGTACAGCACCCGCCTGAAGCTGCGGGACTATCTGAGCAATCTGGAGAAGCTGAACCGGGACACCAGCATCCCCATGCTCTGCAACAACCTGGTGTACCTGGGCAGCAACAGCGACAGCGAATTTGTGGACCGGGACATCCTCTACTCCATCCTGGACAAGGACCCCAAGCGGGCCCAGGCCTACTGGTTTGTCAGCGTGAACGTCCTCAATGAGCCGGACACTCTGAATTACCGGGTGGACACCTTCGGCACCGACCACATCTTCCGGGTGAGCCTGGATCTGGGCTTCAAGTGCAGCCCCCGGGTGAACGTGTACCTGCGCCAGATCGTCCAGGACCTGCAGCAGAGCGGGGAGCTTCCCCCCCAGGACAAGAAATATTCCATCTACGGTCCCTCCACGGTGGGCACCTTCAAGTTCTGCATGATCCGCAAGTCCGTCACCCCCAAGACCGAGCTCTCGGCCTTGGATGAGTTCATCCTGAACACCAAGTACCTGATCCGCCGCATGGCGGGCTCCAAGGTCCAGTGGTACGGACTGGACACCTCCTCCCTCATTGTGGAGACAGTGCCCCTCATCACCGGCGGCGGCAGCGCCACCAAGCGCATCCAGCGGGTGAAATAAGGAAACGCGGCGCGCTGCAAAATAGCGAAAACTCGGATTTCGACGTAGGGGCGGCTAGTAGCCGCCCGGCAGCAGAGACCGTAAAGGCAGGAAAAAGGTTTGGCAGAATCGTGTATGGTACGAATTCGCCAAACCTTTT
>ONBX01000050.1 GCA_900316205.1 uncultured Eubacteriales bacterium | reverse complement strand
ACACATGATCAGAAAAACGCTTGTCATCAACGGCGTTACCCGGAACCTGGTCCTGGACAAGGACGAGACTCTGGCGACCGTCCTGCGTGAGCACCTGCTGCTGACCGGCTGCAAGATCGGCTGCGGCGAGGGCCATTGCGGCGCCTGCAATGTCATCATGAACGGCAAGGTCACCAAGTCCTGCATCTACAAGATGAGCCGTGTTCCCGACAACGCCGAGATCACCACCATCGAGGGCGTCGGCACTCTGAGCGACATGCATCCCCTGCAGGTTGCCTGGATGGCTCACGGCTGCGCCCAGTGCGGCTTCTGCACCCCCGGCTTCATCATCAGCGCCAAGGTGCTGCTGGAGAACAATCCCTCTCCCACCCGCGAAGAGGTCCGCGACTGGTTCAACAAGCAGCGCAACCTCTGCCGCTGCACCGGCTACAAGCCCCTGGTGGACGCCGTCATGGACGCCGCCGCCGTGCTCCGCGGCGAGATGACCAAGGAAGACCTGGTCTTCAAGCCCACCGGCGACAGCATCAAGGGCACCAAGTACATCCGTCCCTCCGCGGCCCAGAAGGTCACCGGTACCTGGGACTTCGGCGCTGACGACGCGCTGAAGATGCCCGGCTGCCTGCGTCTGGCCCTGACCCAGGCCAAGGTCTCCCACGCGAACATCAAGTCCATCGACACCTCCGAGGCCGAGAAGATGCCCGGCGTTGTCAAGGTCATCACCTACAAGGACATCCTGGCGGCCGGCGGCACCAACCAGATCAACGGCCTCGTCATGCTGCCCAAGCACAACAAGACCGACGGCTTTGAGCGCCCGGTCCTCTGCTCCGACAAGATCTTCCAGTTCGGTGACGCCATCGCCATCGTGGCCGCCGACACCGAGGAGCATGCCCGCGCCGCGGCCGACGCCGTGAAGGTCGACATCGAAGAGCTGCCCGCCTACATGAACGCGCTGGACGCCATGGCTCCCGACGCCATCGAGATCCACCCCGGCACCCCCAACGTCTTCTACGAAACCAACTGCATCAAGGGACCCGACTTCGACTGGGATTCCATCCCCGACGAGCAGCAGGTCGAGATCGAGAGCTACTGCTCCCGTCAGCCCCACCTGCACCTCGAGCCGGACAACGGCTACGGCTACATCGACGAGGACGGCATGGTCACCGTGCACTCCAAGTCCATCGGCATCCATCTGCATATGCCGATGATCGCGGCCGGCATCGGCGTGCCGATGGAGAAGCTGCGCATCATCCAGAACCACGCCGGCGGCACCTTCGGCTACAAGTTCTCTCCGACGAACGAGGCCCTGATCGGCGCGGCCGCCAAGATCATCGGCAAGCCCGTCAGCCTGAACTTCAACCAGTACCAGAACATCACCTACACCGGCAAGCGTTCGCCCGCCTTCATGCACATCAAGCTCGCGGCGGACAAGAACGGCAAGCTGCTGGCCCTGTGGGGCGACAACTATGTGGACCACGGCCCCTACTCCGAATTCGGCGACCTGCTGACCATGCGTCTGAGCCAGTTCACCGGCGCCGGCTACGGCATCGCCTCCATCCGCAACAAGAGCCAGACCGTGTTCACCAACCACGCCTGGGGCTCCGCCTTCCGCGCCTACGGCTCTCCCCAGTCCTTCATGGGCTCCGAGATCGCCATTGACTGCCTGGCCGCCAAGATGGGCATCGACCCCTTCGAGATGCGCGCCATGAACTGCTACAAGGCCTCCGAGCACACCACCATCCCGACCGGCTATGAGCCCGACGTGTACTGCGAAGAGGACCTCTTCAACAAGGCCCGCCCGCTGTATGAGGCCGGCAAGAAGAGAGTCGCTGAGAAGAACGCCGCCTCCGACGGCCGCTACAAATACGGCATCGGCGTGGCGCTGGGCGTTTACGGCTGCGGCCTGGACGGCGTGGACTCCTCCTCCGCCTATGCCGAGCTCAACAAAGACGGCACCGTGACGATCTATGTCTCCTGGGAGGATCACGGCCAGGGCGCCGATATGGGCGCGCTCGTCTCCGCCCACGAGACCCTGCGTCAGGCCGGCTTCAAGCCCGAGCAGATCCGCCTCGTCATGAACGACACCAAGTACACCCCGAACTCCGGCCCTGCCGGCGGCTCCCGCTCTCAGGTCATGTCTGGCAACGCCTGCCGCCTGGCCGCCGAGGCCCTGCTCGCCGAGATGAAGAAGGACGACGGCACCTGGCGCACCTATGACGAGATGGTCGCCGACGGCAAGAAGCTGAAGGTCGAGGGCAACTGGGTCACCACCTACTGCGCCGACCACCCGGTGGATCAGGACACCGCCCAGGGCGAGCCCTTTGCCACCTACATGTACACCATCTTCCTGCCCGAGGTCTGCGTGGACACCCAGACCGGCAAGGTCAAGGTGGAGAAGTTCACCTGCGTGGCTGACGTCGGCACCATCATGAACAAGCTTCTGGTGGACGGCAACTTCTACGGCGGCCTGACCCAGGGCATCGGCCTGGCCCTCAGCGAGGACTTCGACGATCTCCAGAAGGAGACCAGCCTCCTGCGCTGCGGCATCCCGTACCCCAATGACGTTCCCGATGACATCGAGCTGCACTTCAACGAGACCTACCGTCCCAACGGCCCCTACGGTGCCGCCGGCTGCGGCGAGGCCCCGCTGGATGCGCCGCACCCGGCCATCCTGAACGCCATCTACAACGCCACCGGCGCCCGCATCACCCGCATCCCGGCCCGCCCGGACAAGGTGCTCGCCGCGCTCAAGGCGCTGGAGAAGTAATTCTTTCCAAGCACAGATACCCGTGATATAATGGGGATGTGGGAGAATTCCCACATCCCCATTTCTCAACGCCGAATTCTTCGACAGGAGGGAGAGCCATGAGTCAGATTCAGGAACGAGGGTCCACTCATGTTTATAAGGTCAACAAGATCTCCAAGGAAGAGATGGAGAGCATGGTGGCCCGCTGCGTCTATGAGCAGCCGCCCTTCTGCAGCGCGGCCTGCCCGCTGAAGCTGGACGTGCGCGCCCTGCTCAAGGCGGCGGCGGGGGGCAGCTTCAAAAAGGCGCTGCAGCTGTACGAAAAGATCGCTCCCTTCCCGCTGATCCTGTCGCAGGGCTGTGAGGCGCCCTGCGAGGGCAAATGCCGCCTGGGCGAGTGCGGCGAAGGCCTGGCGATCCGGGAGATCGAACGTGCCGTGGCCCGCTTCGGCGAGCAGTCCCGCCTGGGCGGCGTTTTCCGCACCAGCAAGCGGCAGAAGGTCGCCGTCTTCGGCTCCGGCCTCTTTGCGCTGCTGCTGGCGGGCGAGCTGGAAAAGAAGGCCTATCCCGTCACGGTCTTCTGCGAGGAACCTGACGAGGAGAGCTATCTCCGTACGGCCGCGCCATTTCTTGACGGGGACTGCTTCGCGCTGGAGCTCAAGCGCCTGCGCGGCAAGGAGATCCGCTTTGTCTGCGGCTGCCGCCTGGACGCCGCGTTTTATGAGCAGCAGAAGCCTGCTTTCGACGTGCTCTGCGCCTCGGATGAGGTGCGCTCGAAGCTCTTTCCCGAGAGCGTGCCGATCCCGGAACTGATGATCTGCGAGGATGAGCGTCTGATCAGCGGCCCGACAGAGGGCGTGCTGGACGCGGCCTTCGGCGCGAAAAAAGCGGCCCTGACGGTGGACCGTCTGGCGCAGAAGCTGGATCCCCGCAATACCCGCGGCCAGGAGGGCGCCACGGAAAGCCGGCTCTACACCGACCTCTCGGATGCAAAGGCCCTCTACCGCGTCGCCGTCCCCGAGGGCGGATATTCCAAGGAGCAGGCGATGGAGGAGGCCGGGCGCTGCATCCAGTGCCACTGCGAGGAATGCCTCAAGAGCTGTGCCTATCTCAAGCATTACAAAAAACACCCCGGACTGCTGGCCAGGGAGATCTACAACAATACCCAGATCATCATGGGGGACCACCAGCTGAACAAGCCCATGAACGCCTGCTCCCTCTGCGGGCAGTGCAGCGTGGTCTGCCCCAACGGCTTTGATATGGCTCGTGTCTGCCACCTGGCGCGGCAGAACATGGTTTCCACAGATAAAATGCCCCTGGCGCCCCACGAATTTGCGCTGCTGGACATGCTCTTTTCCAACGGGGACGCCTTTCTGGCGCGGCCGCAGCCTGGCTTTACAAGCTGCCGCTACGTCTTCTTCCCCGGCTGCCAGGCCGCGGCCATCGCGCCGGACACCGTGCGGGCGGCCTATGAGGACCTCTGCGCCCGGCTGGACGGGGGCGTTGCGCTGATGCTGGGCTGCTGCGGCGCCATCGCCGACTGGGCCGGGCGGACCGAGATGGCCCGGCAGGCCCATGAGCTGCTGGACCGGGAGCTTGCCCGCCTGGGCGATCCCGTCGTGATCGCCGGCTGCCCCAGCTGCGCCAAGGAGCTGCGCGAGCACGGTGTCCGGGAGCTTCGCGGTATCTGGGAGGTGCTGGAGGAGATCGGCCTGCCCGAGGGCGTCCGCCGTCTGGAGCGCCCCATGGCGCTGCACGATTCCTGCGGCGCCCGGGGGGACGCCGCCACCCAGGCTAGCATCCGCCGCCTGGCGGAGGCGCTGGGCGTGCGCCTGACCGACACGCCCTATTCCGGCGACCGCTCGCCCTGCTGCGGCTACGGCGGCCTCACCGCCTACGCCAACCGGGAGGTGGCCGGCGAGATGACCGAGAAGTGCCTGGAGCGCAGCGACGAGCCCTATCTGTCCTACTGCATGGCCTGCCGTGACCGCTTCGCCCGACAGGGGCGCGAGTCCCGGCACATTCTGGAGCTGTGCTACGGCACGGACGCCGGGGCGCCGCCGGATATCAGCGAGAAGCGCCGGAACCGGCTCACACTGAAACGAGAGCTCCTGTGGGAGCTGTGGCAGGAGGAGACTGCGGAGATGAAGCTGGAGTTCAGCCTGAACTATACCGAGGATGCGCGGCGGATGATGGATACGCGCATGATCCTGACCGAGGACGTGATCGCAGTACTGCGGGACTTCCGTGAGACGGGCGAAGCGATCCTGGACGGAGAAGACGGCATGCTGGTCGCCCGGAAGCGGGTGGGCAACGCCACCTTCTGGGTGAAGTTTACACAGGAGGGCGAGGACGCCTACACGGTGCACCGGGCTTACAGCCACCGGATGCAGGTCGTCAAGAGAGAAGGGTGAGAAATGGCCGCTGAAAAGAATTACTACACCATAGATCCGCTGGGGAAGCTGCGCTGCGTCAAGTGCGGCGTAGCCCTCGTCAAGGGCAAGGCCAAGTTCATGTATCTGGACAACGGCTTTCCCGTGGAGCTGCCGGTCTGCCCCAGCTGCGGCTTTGTCTATGTGCCGGAGGAGCTGGCCCTGGGCAAGGTGGCCTCGGTGGAGCGGGCACTGGAGGACAAATGAACGGGCATCCGGGCGGCGAGGCGCATACTCTCCGCATGCTGGAGCTGGCTGAACTGCCCCGCAGCGCCCGCGTGCTGGATATGGGCGCGGGCGCCGGCGAAGCGCTGCGCCTGCTGCGCGCTCTCGGCTTTGACGCCGCGGGCGTTGATCTCGCACCCCGGGGCGAAGGGGTAGAACAGGGGGATTTCCTGCATCTGTCCTGCCCGGACGGGACATTTGACGCCGTACTGAGCCAGTGCGCCTTCTTCGTCTCCGGCAACCTGCCGGGGGCGCTGCGGGAGGCGCGCCGGATCTTGAAGCCCGGCGGGAAGCTCCTGCTGTCGGACGTGTTTTTTGAAGCGCCTCTGCCGCTTCTGGAGCGGGAGGGCTTTCCCGTTTTGCACAGCGAAGACCTCACGGTGCAGTGGCGGGAGTATTATCTCGAGGCCCTGTGGAGGGATGAGACGACGTGCTGCGCTTTGCCGAAGGGGAAATGCGGCTACTGGCTGCTGATTGCGGAAAGGAGATAAGGATGGATCTGTTTGACAGAATTCTGGAGCTGAGCCGCTACGGATATTTTTGCGGCCAGATCCTGGCGATCCTGATGCTGGAGACCCTGGGAGAGGAAAATCCCGGCCTCGTGAAGGCCATGGGCGGCCTCAACGGCGGGGTGGGCTTTTCCCAGAACTGCTGCGGCTGCATGACCGGCGGCGCCTGCGTGATCTCCTATTTTACCGGCAAGGGGGAGGACACCGGCACAGACGATCCGGAGCACAAGCCCGCCCTGGGGGAGTTTACCCGGTGGTTTGAGGACGAGATCACGGCCGACTACGGCGGCATCGACTGCCGGGACATTACCAGGGGAAATCCGGCCAAACGGGTGGAATACTGCCCGCAGATCATTGCGGCGACCTATGAGAAATGCATGGAGATCCTGTCGGAGCGAGGACTGTTATGATCATCGGAAAAACCAAGAGCGTCTGCCCGGTCTGCCTGCGCGTCATCGACGCGCAGAAGCGCTCGGAAAAGGACGGCATTTATCTCGACAAGCGCTGTGATGAGCACGGCGCTTTTTCCGCTTTGATCTGGGAGGGCAACCTGGCCTCTTATCTCCGCTGGAACAGCGAGAATACCGCCGTCGATCCCCCGCGCCAGGGGCGGGTGCCGGAAAAGGGCTGCCCCAAGGACTGCGGCCTCTGCACCGAGCATCTGCGCAAGGGCTGCTGCATGCTGCTGGAAGTAACAGGGCGCTGCAATCTGCGCTGCCCGGTCTGCTTTGCCGCCGCGGGGGAAGCGCCGAAACCGGATCTCAGTCTCGAAGAGATCGAAAAGCAATACGAATACCTGATGGCCCACGGCGGCCCCTTCAACATCCAGCTCTCCGGCGGCGAGCCGACCGTGCGGGACGATCTGCCCGAGATCATCCGCATGGGGCGGGAAAAAGGCTTCACCTTCTTCCAGCTCAACACCAACGGACTGCGCCTTGCCGCGGAGCCGGGATATGCCGAAACGCTCCGGGAGGCGGGGCTCAACACCCTGTTCCTGCAGTTTGACGGGCTCGACGATTCGGTTTACATAACACTTCGCGGCCGGGCGCTGCTTGCGGAGAAAAAGCGCTGCATCGAAGCCTGCGCCGCGGCAGGCCTGGGCATCGTGCTTGTCCCGGTGATCGCGCGGGGCGTGAACGAGGACCAGGTCGGCCCGATCCTGCGCTTTGCGCTGGAAAAGGCTCCTGCTGTCCGCGGCGTCCATTTTCAGCCCCTGAGCTATTTCGGCCGCTGCGCACTGAAGCGCCCGGAGCGGCCCATCACGATCCCAAAGCTCCTTTCCCTGATCGAAGAGCAGACCGACGGTCTGCTGCACGCCTCCGATTTCTACGGCGGCGGGGCGGAGAGCGCCTACTGCTCCTTTCACGCAAGCTATCGCATTGACCGAGACGGCACGCTCAAAAGCCTCCCCCGCCGGCAGAGCGGCGGCTGCTGCTGTACCAGTTCCGACGATTCCCGCACCTCTGTGGCCCAGCAGTGGAGCGGCTCTGTGGCCGCCTTTGAAGAAAATGACGCCCTCACCGAGACCTCCGCGCTGGACGCCTTCCTGGAGCAGGCGAGGCGAAGCACTTTTGCCGTGTCCGGCATGGTGTTTCAGGACGCGTGGAACCTGGATCTGGAGAGGCTGCGCCGCTGCCACATCTGCGAGGTGGACAGCCGCTATGGCATGGTGCCCTTCTGCGCCTATAATCTGACCAACCAGAACGGGGAGGCGCTGTACCGATGAGTCTTTCCCGGATCGACGCTCTTCTGCTTGCCCAGGAGGGCCTGACCTGTATTGCCAGAGCGGACATTGAGCGTATGCAGCTGAACAAACTCAACGCCCTGCTGGCACGCGAAAAAGAGCGGGGCGGCTTCTACCGCGATCTGCCCGTTCATCTTGCTTCTCTCTCCGAGCTCGCCTCTCTCCCGTTTACGACGGATGAGGATCTGGCCCACCATGCGCCTGGACTGCTGCTCTGCTCCCAGGCGGAGATCCGGCGTGTGCTCTCTGACGCCACCTCCGGCACCACGGGCGCGGCCAAGCGCGTGTTCTATACCGAGGGCGACTGCGAGCATACCGTCGAGCTTTTTGCGGCGGGGCTGGGAGAACTGATCTTTCCCGGCAGCGTCACGATGATCTGCTTCCCCTTCTCCGGGCCTCACGGCCTGGGGGAACTGATCGCGGAGGCGATCGAGCGTCTCGGCGCAAGGCCGCTTCGGCTCGGCGTCGGGCTCTCTTACGGCGAATTTGCCAACCTGCTGGAAAAAGAAAAACCGGATACCTTTGTCGGTATGCCGGTGCAGCTGCTTTCGCTGCTGCGCGTCTGCGGGCGGGGCAGTCTGCGGCGGGCCCTTGTCAGCGGCGACGCCTGTCCCGACGCGGTCCTCAGCGGCTGCGAGGCGATCCTGCAAAGCCGCCTTTTCCCCCATTACGGCTCCCGGGAGATGGCCCTGGGCGGCGCCATCACTTGTCCCGCCCATGAGGGCATGCACCTGCGGGAAAACCATGTGATCGCCGAGATCGTGGACGGCCAGGGCCGTCCGCTGCCGCCGGGCGAGACCGGAGAGCTGGTCATCACCACCATCGGCATGGAGGCCATGCCTCTCATCCGCTACCGCACCGGGGACTATACGAGGGTACTCCCGGGCAGATGCCCCTGCGGCAGCGATGTGCTGCGGCTGGATACCGTACGACGGAAGGAGACGGCGGAGCTCGCAGCACTGGACGAAACACTGTTTTCGCTGCCCTTCGTTTGTGACTACCGGGCGGAGAGGCGAAACGGACGGCTGCATCTTCAGATCCTGACCTGCGGCGAGGGGGCATTACCAACACTGGACGCCAAAACAGAAGCACGCCCGGTGAGGCCGGCGGACCGCAGCCTGTATGCGGGAAAAAGGAAGGTGGAGGAAAGATGACGAAAATCGAAAAGAAACAAACCGGCGAGAATTGCTGCTGCACGCCTTCTCCCGTGCCGGACAGGGCGCAGCACAAAACCGGCTGTCTCCTCTGCGGAAGGCCCCTGGTCTATTTCGACCGGACGCGGCCGCTCCGCTGCGCCATCTGCGGAAAAGAGGCCGACGCCAACTGCAGCTGTGAAGACGGTCACTTTGTCTGTGACAGCTGCCACGAATCCTCGTCCATCGCTTTTTTCGTCCCGCTCCTGCTGGCCAGTACGGAAAAGGATCCGCTCGTACTTTTTGAGCAGGTGGTCGCACTGCACCAGGTGCACATGCACGGGCCGGAGCACCACGTCATCGTCCCCTGCGTGCTGCTGACGGCCTATCGCAATAACGGCGGGGCGATCAATCTGGAAACTGCGTTGAAGGAGGCGGTGCGCCGCGCCTCCCAGGTCCCGGGGGGCACATGCGGCTACTGGGGCGTCTGCGGCGCGGCGGCGGGCGCCGGGATCTACATGAGTATTCTGTTGGGCTCCAACCCCCTGCACAAGGAGGCCTGGCCCATCCCGCAGCGGCTCGTTGCTGCGTGTCTGAACGCGATTGCCGATGTGGGCGGACCCCGCTGCTGCAAGCGTACCGGGCGGCTTGCCATCACGCGCGCCGCGGCTTTCACGGAAGAGCTTTTCGGTGTTGAGATGCCGCTCGGCAAGGTCGCATGCCGCTATTTCCGGGAAAACCGGGAGTGCCTCTTCCGGGATTGTCCCTATTTTCCCGCATAAAAGGAGAGGAAGCCGCGGGCTTTCTCCTCGATGATCAGGCGGTCGGTTCGGTAAATGCTTTTTGCAAGCTCCTCCCTGCACGGCGATCGAAGGCGGAACCGCAATGATACGTTTCTGCGTCTTGTCCTCCACATGGATCCGTCCAAAGCGCGGGCCGCAGCCCGCGGCCCCTTCGAGGTTGTCCATCATGCTCCAGTGTTGATAGCCCGGCACGGGGATCCCCTCGTCCACGGCGCGTTTGCGCTTTTTCAAAAAGTCGCCGAGAACCGATACGGGGATCTCATCATACACCTTGCCGTCTGTTGATGGGTCGGCAAACCACCGGCCCAAAAGCCTGGAGCCTTTATGATTTTCCAAGGCCTTCCCCCTGGTATAACCATGGGTTTTGTCAAGCCAAAGCGTCAATACATCATCGACCGAGGCGCTTACCGTTCCGGTAAGCGCCTCAAGCTGTCGACAAAGTGTCGACAGCTTGAAAAGCCAAAATGGAAACTTCCGAAAAAGGTCCCATTTTGGCTTGCATTGAACGTGAAGAGGGCGCCCACCATGAAGGCGGGCAACGACCTTTTCATGCCTGGCTGTGACGCGGATCTGGAGAATATCCTGCGCGCGCTGAAAAGCGGCGCGCTCGCAAGAAAAGAGCTTGCGCGAAACGCTTCCCGCGTATATCATAGCAAATGCAAGCGCAACAACGAAAGAAACAGGAGATAAGCCCATGAACAAGATCCTCTTCCATACCGGCTGGACCGTGCGGCCCGGCGTCCCCAATCCCTTCGGCGTGATCTTCGGCTCCGAGCCGGCGGCTGTGCCCGTCACGCTGCCCCAGGACGCCATGATCCTGGAGCAGCGCCGCCCGGACGCACCCAGCGGCAACCAGACCGGCTATTACCCGGTGCAGTCCTATACCTACGAAAAACGCTTCTTCGCGCCCGCGGAATGGAAGGAAAAGCAGAACACCCTGGAATTCGAGGGCGTCATGGCCCAGGCCATGGTGTACCTGAACGGCGAACTGGTCACGACCAACCATTACGGTTATTCTCAGTTCTGCGCGAATCTGAATCCGCGCCTGCGCTATGGGGAGGAGAACGTGCTGCAGGTCATCGCCCGCAGCGCGGAGAACAACTCCCGCTGGTACCCCGGCGCCGGGATTTACCGGGATGTATGGCTGCATCAGGGGTCGCTCGTGCATGTTCAGCCTGAGGGCGTGCGCCTGACCACGGCGGAGCTGGAGGACGGCTATGCCCTGGTCCTGGCGGACATTGCGATCGAAAACAGCGGCCTGGAAGCCAAAAAGCTGCGTCTGCGTCTGACATTCACCGCCCCGGACGGGCGGGAGACAAGCGCGGAGAACCTGGTCTCTGTCCTGCAGACGGAGACGGTGCAGTCCCACCTGCGCCTGGTCGTGGATGACCCCGAGCTCTGGAGTCCGGAGCACCCGGCGCTCTACGCCTGGCAGGCAGAGCTTCTGGACGGAGAAACGCTCCTGGACGGCTCCGAAGGGTGCTTCGGCATCCGCAAGCTCAGTCTGGACGCCCGGCACGGCCTGCGCATCAACGGGGTGGAGACGAAGCTCCGCGGCGCCTGCATCCACCACGATAACGGCCTTATCGGCGCGACCACGCTGCCGGACGCGGAGGCATTTCGCATGCGGCAGTTGAAGGCGGCGGGCTTCAACGCCATCCGCTCGGCCCACCATCCGGCGGGCAAGGCCCTGCTGGATGCCTGCGACCGCCTCGGCATCCTGGTGATGGACGAGCTCACGGACATCTGGGAAATGCCGAAAAACAGCGCGGATTACTCCCTGGACTTTGTCAGCGAATGGCGCCTCAGCATCGAGCGCCTGGTGGCTAAGGACTACAACCACCCCTGCGTGGTGCTTTACAGCCTCGGCAATGAGATCCCGGAGGTCGGCCGCCGCAGCGGCGGGCGGCGCTGCCGGGAGATGGCAAACTTCCTGCGCGCGCTGGACGGCACCCGCTATGTGACCGGGGCCATCAACGGCTTTCTGGCCATGTCCGACCGCGTCGAGGAGATGAAGGCCGCGATGGCCCAGACCGAGGCGGCGCTTTCCGGCCAGGCCGAATCCTCCGGCGGTGAGGCGCTCAACGCCGCCATGGCCAAGATGGAGCGGCAGAAAATGGACGCCTTTTCCACCAGCCGGGGCCTCAGCGATGCCATGGAGGAGGTCGCCTGCGAGCTGGACGTGGTAGGCTATAACTATCTCACCGCCCGCCATGAATACGAACACACCGCCCACCCGGAGCGCATCGTGGTAGGCAGCGAGACCTATCCCACCGAGATCGCCCGGTTGTGGAAGATCGCCGAGCGCAGCCACCATGTTCTCGGCGACTTCACCTGGACGGGCTATGATTACCTGGGCGAGGCGGGCATCGCCTGCTATCACTACGCCCCCCAGCGCCGCGAGCAGGGCTGGTACCCCGATCGGCTTGCCTACTGCGGGGACATCAACCTCAACGCCTATCGCCGCCCGGTGAGCTATCTGCGCGAGATCGCCTACGGCCTGCGCAGGGAGCCCATGATCGCTGTGGAGCGGCTGGATCGTTTCGGCCAGCCGGACAACACCAACGACTGGAAATACTTTGACGCGCTCGACAGCTGGACCTGGCCCGGCTTTACAGGTAAAGCAAGCATGGCCCACGTGCTTTCCGCCTCCGAGGAAGTGGAGCTCTTCCTGAACGGCGTCTCCCTGGGCCGCAAAGCGACCCAGGAGCATGAGGCCGCCTTTGCGCTGACCTATGAACCCGGCGAGCTGCTGGCCATCGGCTACACCCACGGCGAAGAGGACGGACGCTTTGCCCTGCACACAGCGGGCACAGCTGTGAAGCTGGGCGTCAGCACGGATAAGGACAGACTGTCCGCCGACGGACGGGGCGCTGCCTTCGTGACGATCGATCTGCTGGATGAAAAGGGACAGCCCAGCCGCTTTGAGCAGAGGATAATCACCGTGACGGTAGAGGGCGCGGGTGTGCTCGCGGGCTTCGGCTCCGCCCATCCCCAGTGCGAGGGCAGTTATCAGGACAGCACCTGGGAGAGCTTCGACGGCCGCGTGATGGCGGTCGTCCGCAGCACGGAGGAAGCCGGTGAGATCCGCGTTCGCGTCGAAGCCGATGGTTGTGAAGCGAACACGCTCACGCTGAAAAGCATCTGACATGAACGGAAACACGAAACGCCCCGGTTCCTCGACACACGTCAAGGAACCGGGGCGTCGTTCCGTCACCATGGGAGCGTGCAGGGTCATGCCTCACGCCCCCAGGCTTCCAAATGGAAAGAATGTACGATTCAAAGGAGAACCGTCAGCTGAATCGGAAGAGAGTTTTGCGGTACTCCTCTGCTATATTCTCAGCTCAGGCGATTCGCGTTCATTCAATCGTCCTCGATCGTCCGGAACAGGTTCTGTCTGCACTTCACGCTGTACTGCAGCGTATAGGAAGCCGCGCCTGCGTCCAGGGCCGCCTGTATTTCGGCGATCTCCCTTGTCACGTCTTCCAGATTTCTGTACCAGGCAAGGAACGTGTTCTGCGCTCCCCACAGGGACAGGTCTTTCCCCTCGGATGCGTACAGCGCAAATTTGGGGCTGTTTTTGCCGCCCTTGAACTGCTGGGAACGGGTCACTTTTGATGCGTGGATGATGACTCCCTCATGGGGAGAAACGATCCGGATCCCGGCGGGAGCCTTCCCTTCCCCGGGATCGGCTGTGGTGTTTTCTCCTCCCAGCAAGCTGTCCAGGGAAATATTCAGCTTTTTTGACAGGAGCATAAGCTTTTCGACTTCGGGATATCCTTCGCCGAGCTCCCACTTTGACACGGCCTGTCTGCTCACGCCCAGCATTTCCGCCAGCCCTTCCTGGGAGAGCTGATTCTTCTTGCGGATCGTTTGCAGGTTTTCTCCAAAGCTCATCGTATCAACCTCCTTGTAAGGGCAGTATAGGGCCTGAACCGGAAAGATTCCACCAACCTCAGTTTGCTCTTCCGCAACTTGAAGTTGCATTTCTTTTTTCGGCCATGATCTACCGATCCCTCACGCGGGCGTCCTCACAAGCATAGGCGCGGCAGTGGCCAGGATCTCCGCCGCGGCGTCCCGGTCCGTCAGATAGGGCCGCACCTCTTTCTCCCCCACAATCACGGGCATCCGGTCGTGGACTTCGATCATGGAGGCATTCGCCGGGCGGGTCAGGATCACGAAGCGGCAGGCCCCGTCCACCAGCTTGTAGATCCCGCAGAGGTAGATGGTCCGCAGGGAGTCCACGGTGAAGAGGTACTTGGTCCTCTCCTTGTCGCGGCTCCACTCATAAAAACCGGAGGCCGGCAGGATCACCCGCCGCTCCCGAAGACAGTCGGCAAAGGTTTTCTTCTCTGCGGCTGTTTCCGAGCGAGCGTTGAGTATCAGCCTGTTATCCTGGTAGCCCGGAAAGCCGAAGATCGCCGGGACCGCCGCCAGCTTCCCGCCCCGGTCCAGCACCGCGGGCACCGTGTCGCCGGGAAAGATCTCCCCGGTCTTGTAGGCGCCGGGATAGTTTTTCTCCATGGCCAGATGGATGGCCTCCATCTTCTCATCCCCCGGCACCCGGGTAAAATTGTATCGTCCGCACATATTGATTCCTCAAATCTGTCTCACCGTGAGACACAAAGCAAGCTGTCCCCTGTTCAATAGTTGTCATTCAAACCATACTGAACGGAGAGAAGCTTATTCTTGTAAAGCCTTTCACATTCTAATACTTCCTGCCTATCTTTCTTTATAGGGAATACTTCAAGGATAGAATACTGGAAGTTGTGACAGTAT
>ONBX01000052.1 GCA_900316205.1 uncultured Eubacteriales bacterium | reverse complement strand
CGGTGGCAGATTAAGCGAGGCCGCAATTTCCGCAGCGGTCGGAAAACACGAGGAAAAGCGTAAGCCCGAAGTGTTTTCCGGGCACCGCAAGGCGGAGGTGGCGCGGCGCGTCTCACGCAAGCGCCGTGACGGAGGGAGTCGTATCCACATTCCCGCATACCTCCCCTGATCAGGGGGAGGTGCGCATGAGCTTGCGAAGGTGGCGGAGGGGTCGTCACACCTTCGTTCTTGCCTGCACGGCATCAAACACATCCCAAAAACGCCGATCTTCCGGTCGGCGTTTTCCTTTTCCTCCATTCTTGACTTTCCCGCCCGCTGTGATATAGTAAGCTGAAATCAAAAATACGAGGTATGCCATGTACACCCTGCTCAAACAGGAGGGCAGCGCCCGCCGCGGCACTTTTCAAACGCCCCACGGCCTTGTCCAGACCCCGGTTTTCATGAACGTCGGCACCCAGGGCGCCATCAAGGGCGCGCTCTCCGCCCGGGATCTCAAGGAGATCGGCTGCCAGGTGGAGCTGTCCAACACCTATCATCTTCATGTTCGCCCCGGCGATACTCTCGTCAAGGAAATGGGCGGCCTCCATCGCTTCATGACCTGGGACGGCCCCATCCTCACCGACAGCGGCGGCTTTCAGATCTTCTCCCTGGCCTCCCTCCGCAAAATCACCGAGGAGGGCGTCAAGTTCAACTCCCATGTGGACGGACGCCATATTTTCATGGGTCCGGAGGAGAGCATGCGTATCCAGGCAAACCTGGGCTCCGATATCGCCATGGCCTTTGACGAGTGCATCAAGATCCCCTCACCCCGGGATTATGTGATCCGCTCCTGTGACCGCACCGTCCGCTGGCTGGAGCGCTGCAAGAAAGCCCTTGCTGAATACAATTCCCGGGACGACGCTGTGAACCCCGGTCAGATGCTTTTCGGCATCAACCAGGGCGCGGTCTTCCACGATATCCGCATCGACCACATGAAGCGCATCGCGGAGCTGGACTTGCCCGGCTATGCCATCGGCGGACTCGCGGTAGGGGAGACCCACCAGGAGATGTATGATACCATCGAGGCCGTGGAGGAGCACATGCCCAAGGACAAGCCCCGCTACCTCATGGGCGTCGGCACCCCCGGCAACATCCTGGAATCCGTGGCCCGCGGTGTGGATTTCTTCGATTGCGTCATGCCCGCCCGCAACGGCCGTCACGGCCATCTCTTCACCTGGGGCGGCATCATCAACATCAAGAACGAGAAATACGCCCGGGACGATCAGCCCATCGACCCGGCCTGCTCCTGTCCCGTCTGCCGCCGTTATTCCCGCGCCTACCTCCGCCATCTCTTCAAGGCGGAGGAGATGCTGGCCATGCGCCTGGCCGTCGCCCACAATCTTTATTTCTATAACGATCTCACCGCGAAGATCCGTCTTGCCCTGGATGAAGGTCGTTTCGACAGCTTTCGGCGGGAATACACAGAAATTCTGGATAAAAGGATCTAAGCGTCTTGCTTTTTCCTCGTGAAGTATGTATAATGCTAATCAATCAGACTGCAGATGATTGTGTTTTATCTGCATCATGAACTCATTCGAATCGGAGGTATCGCCCCTATGTTCTTCTTTCTTCAAGCAGCTGCCGATCCCAATGCCGCGGCCGGCGGCTCCATGCTGACCTTGATGCTCCCGCTGGTCCTGATGTTTGTCCTCATGTACTTCATCATGATCCGGCCTGAGAATAAGCGGAAAAAGAAAGCCGAGGAAATGCGCAATTCCCTCAGCCTTGGTGAAGAGATCACCACCATCGGCGGCATCACCGGCAAGATCGTCCAGGTCACCGAGGATACCGTCACCTTCGAGACCGGTGAGGACCGCGTCCGCATCCAGGTCAAGAAGTGGGCCATTCAGACCACTGCCAAGGTCGAGGCCGAAGAGGCCAGCAAGACCAAGAAGAAATAAGCGCCTTCCATTCGGAAGCCTGCAAAAAGGAGCGATCATCCGATCGCTCCTTTTCAAGCTGTCGACAAAGTTTGGAAACAGGGCTCCCCTGAAAGGGGAGCTGTCGCCGCCGTAAACGGCGGTGACTGAGGGGTTACGATAGATGCAAACACTCCCTCAGTTTTCTTGTTTTCTACCCCTCCGTCATCCGGCGGACCGCGACACACCGGATGCCACACCCAAGACCCCTTGCAGGGGAGGGCGACATGGTCTTTGTCTACACATTGAAGGAGCGATCGTTCGATCGCTCTTTTTTCTATCCGCAGGCCTGAGTCGCTTCACCCGTCTCTCTGCACCGCAAAAGGCGCCTGCTTCTGCCGGCATGATGCGCTTCCGCAGTGAATAGGATGTCTCGATCTTTCTTGTGGAGGTACTCCTGTCATGCAAAAATCTGTTGGAACATCCCTGGGCCTTCGCATGCTGGTCCGGGCACTGTGTTCTTATGTTCTCTCGGCCTTTCTGCTCCTGGTTTTCGCTTCGTTCCTTCTTTCCCGTTCCGATGTCGGCTCCCATGTTCTGGGCTACGTAAGCTCCGTTATCAGCTTTCTGACAGCCTTCCTTTCGACCCGCCTGCTTTTGCGTTCTCAAAAATCCCAGTCCCTATTCTCTTCTATGCTTTTTGGTTTTATTCTGGTGATCCTCCTGTTGACGCTGGGTTACCTGGCAGGGGAGCGCTCATTCAATCCTTCCGGGGTTCTCAGCGTTGTCAGCTTCACCTTTGCCGGTGTCTTGCTGGGAGGCCTTCTGCCTTTTCGTCTCTCTCCCCGTAAATTCTCTCATCGGCTGCGCAATTTCTCACGATAGAACAGCATCAGACCTGACAACAATAAAATCGGATCACAGTGGCATTATTGGTCGTTAAAGTTGACATAATATTATTGCTGCATTCTTTTTTTCTGTCCATTCACCACAAGATGTGGTTTTTATCGCAAAAAACGACTCTCTTCCCGCACAATAAATTGCGTCAATAGGTTACAACCGTTTACATAAAAAGAAATTATTTTGGAAAAAGGACTTGATAAGTTTGCAAATTTGTAATATATTGTTATCGAAGCGTCGTTATGTTAATCGAGCGCTTATGCCTTGGCTGCGCTTGCGCCGCTCTTGCGGATGAGCGCCGCCGTTTTTGTCCGCTCCCACGGGAAAGATTTTTCCTTGGAGCGCATAGTGATTTTTCTTTCATTCACCTGCGGAGCAGCCTTTGCGGTGCTGGATCTCATTACGGTTCCGCCTCTTCCTCCGTTGCGAATGCTCTTTGGCCTTTTCCTTGGCTGCGTTTTATTCCTTGCGGCATCCGGTTTTGGCCTCTTGCTCCTCCCCGCGGGAATGTTTCTCTTCGGCCATTTCAGCGAGCGCGCAGTTCTCTCCTTGAACATATTTCAAAATGGAAATGTCCTCCAGAAACCCCATACCCTCATTTTAAGTACAATTTTGGTTCCTTTGGTTATTATGGCTGCTTTCCACGGCCTCTGCGCCTCCTCATCACTCCGCAAAGCCCTGTTTCGAGCCAGCCCTACCGCAAGATCGCTGTATCAGTCGGAGCTTGCCTCCGCCGCGCTTTATTCTCTGTTCAGCCTTGCCATTATCTTCTATTTCACCTGATCCCATCAGAAAGGAGGGAAAGAATTTGCAGAATCAAGATGTTCTTCAGCTTTTCGAAGACTATTTGAAAAATGAAAAAAAGGCTTCTGCAAATACTCTCAGCTCCTATCTCCGTGATATTCGCCAGTTTGGCGAGTATCTTGATCTTCACGCCGAGGTCTCTATTTTGGACGCCGATGAAGAGACTGTGCAGAGCTATGTGAATTGGCTCAAAAATAATGGTAAATCTGTGGCAACGGTTTCCCGCTGCATTGCATCTCTAAAGAATCTGTATGCCTTCCTCTGTCTCAGGCAGCACCTAAATCTCAATCCTGCCGCACATCTTGTGACGGATAAGAATGTTCAGAAACTACCTCAAATCCTTACCAGTAAAGAGGTTGAGCTTCTCCTGGAACAACCTGAATGCGTCGATGCCAAGGGGTACCGTGACCGCGCTATGCTTGAATTGCTGTATGCTACCGGCATGCGCGTTACAGAATTGATTGATTTGAATCTTTCTGATGTAAATATTGATGCTGGCGTAATTCGATGTGAGAGTCGCGGGAAAGAACGCTATATTCCCATGTACCCGGCTGCCATCAAAGCACTTGGTGAGTATATCGAACTTGTTCGGCCCCAAATGCTTGCCCTTCCGGATGAAGAAGCTCTGTTTGTCAATGTAAGCGGGGAGCGGATGTCCCGGCAGGGCTTTTGGAAGATCATCAAGTATTATCAGAAAAAGGCCAAGATCGAAAAGGACATTACGCCTCACACCCTGCGCCATTCCTTTGCCGCACATCTGCTGGAAAACGGAGCGGATATCCATTCCATTCAGGAAATGCTGGGCCATTCGGATATCTCTTCTACCCAGGTCTATTCTCACCTGGTGAAAAAGCAATTGAAGGATGTTTACAACAAGGCCCATCCCCGGGCATAAAGAGTAAGAGCATAAAAAAACGGACGCAGATGCGTCCGTTTTTTTATGAGTTGACCTGTAAGCCGGGTTCTGTCGAGAACGACCATCTATCTAGGCCAACGGTTGCCCGTTGGCTCAAGCCACCTCCTGAGAGCGGCCGGGCCGGCCATGCGCTCTCCCACGGTGTTGCTCCGGATAGAGTTTACAGCACCAACATGTCTCCATGCGGCGGGTGAGCTCTTACCTCGCCTTTCCACCATCACCGGGCCGAAGCCCGGCAGTCTATTTCTGTTGCACTTGTCCGAGGGTCACCCCTGGCGGGCGTTACCCGTTATCCTTGCCCTATGGAGCCCGGACTTTCCTCATGTACAGGCTTTCGCCTTGTACCCGCGGTCGTTCGGCCAACTCACGGGTGGTATTGTACTCAAAGCGCGGGGGAAAGTCAATATTATTTCTTGTAAAGAAGAGCGGAAAGCTATATAATAGAGTGTCTGAAAAGGCCAAGAATCAAACTGAGAGGAAACCGGAATGGATTTGTTTTCGTATATTGAAAGTTTGAAACAGAAGAGGATCGCCGTTGTGGGTGTCGGCGTAAGCAATGAGCCCTGGCTGCGGCTGCTGCTGGAAAAGGGCTGTGATGTGACGGCCTGTGACAAGAGAAGCCTGGAGCAGATGGGAGAAACCGGGGAAGAACTTCTCCGGCTGGGCTGCAAGCTGAAGCTGGGGGAGGACTATCTGGAAGGGCTGGATCAGGATGTAATCTTCCGGACGCCGGGATTGATGCCTTTTGATCCTCATCTGGAAGCTGCGCGGGAAAAGGGTTCTCTGATCACATCCGAGATGGAAGTGTTTTTGAGCCTCTGCCCCTGTAAGGTGATCGCGATCACGGGAAGCGATGGCAAGACCACTACGACGACCATTATTTCCGAGCTTCTGAAGGCTGCGGGGTATACCGTGCATCTGGGCGGCAATATCGGCCACCCGCTGCTCTGCGACACACCAAAAATGAAGCCGGAGGACTACGTGGTCCTGGAGCTGAGCTCTTTCCAGCTGCACAGTATGATGTGCCATCCTGACGTGGCGGTGATCACCAATCTGACGCCCAATCACCTGGATAAGCACAAGGACTTTCAGGATTATATCGACGCGAAGAAGTCCATCTATGAGCACCAGGGGCCGAAGGGGAGGCTGATCCTGAACGCGGATGACGCGCATACGGACTATTACAGCAGCACGGCGCCGGGGAAGGTGAGCTTCTTTTCCAACCGGCATCCGGTGGAGCAGGGGACCGCTTTGGTCGATGGAAAGCTCTGCTGGATGACCGATGGCAAAGGGGAGGAGATCCTGCCTGCTGCGGAGATCCGGATCCCGGGAGATCACAATGTGCTGAATTACCTGGCAGCCTTCGAGGCGGTGCGGGGCCTGGTGGACGCGGAAACCTGCCGCAAGGTGGCAAGAGAGTTTCCCGGCGTTGCCCACCGACTGGAGCTGGTGCGGGAGCTGCGGGGCGTAAAGTACATCAATGACTCCATCGGCTCCAGCCCCACCAGGACCATCGCGGGCCTGCGCGCCCTGCCCGATATGCCCATCATCATCTGCGGCGGCTATGACAAGCACATTCCCTTTGACCCGCTGGGCGACGAGCTTTGCCTGAGGGCCAAAAAGGTGGTGCTGACAGGCGCCACGGCAGAGAAGATCCGGGACGCGATCCTAAATTCTCCCAATTATCAGAAACGGCAGGTGCCGGTGACGATGGTGAAAGACTTCAGGGAGGCTGTTCTAACGGCTTCTCATCTGGCGGAAGCGGGGGACACGGTGCTCCTTTCCCCGGCCTGCGCCTCCTTTGACGCTTTTAAAAACTTTGAAGAGCGCGGCAACACCTTTAGGAAAATTGTGATGGAGATCGAGTGAAATGAAGATAGCGGACATTCAGCCGAAGGTGGCTGAAATGGCAAAACTGGCGGAGGACGCCTGCAGGGAACAGTTCCTGGAGATTGACCGGGTGGCGGAAATCAATACACGCCGGGTGATGGAGGCCTTCCAGGATAAGCGGGTCTCCGACAGCTGCTTTGCCGGCACCACCGGATATGGATATGATGATCTGGGAAGAGACACCCTGGATCAGATCTACGCCCAGCTTTTCGGGACCGAGGCGGCGCTGGTGCGCATCGGCTTCGTGAACGGGACCCACGCCCTGACTGCGGCGATGTTTGCCCTTTCCAAGCCCGGAGAGACAGTGCTGGCGGTGACGGGAACCCCTTATGACACGCTGCGCAGCGCCATCGGCATCAGCGGAGACGGATTCGGCTCCCTGAAGTTTTACGGGATCGATTATGCCCAGGTGGACCTGCTGCCGAACGGAAACGCGGATCTGGAGGGGATCGCCCGGGCGGCCGCAGACCCGAAGGTGACCGGGGTGATGATCCAGCGCTCCCGAGGTTACGGAGAGCGGAAGGCTCTGACTGTTGCGGAGATCGGAGAAATCTGCAGAGCGGTGCGGAAGGTGAATGCGAAGGCCCACATCATGGTGGACAACTGCTACGGCGAATTTACCGATGTGATCGAACCCACCCACGTGGGAGCGGACATCGTGGCGGGCTCTCTGATCAAGAATCCCGGCGGCGGCATCGCGCCCACCGGCGGCTATGTGGCGGGAACCAAGGAGTTGGTGGACCGGGCGGCCATGCGGCTGACTACGCCGGGGATCGGCGGAGAGTGCGGATCCACCCTGGGGAATAACAGGCTTTTGTTCCAGGGACTCTTTATGGCGCCGCATATCGTGGCCCAGGCCTTGAAGACGGCTGTTTTCTGTGCGGCCATGATGGACCAGATGGGACTTGAGAGCTCTCCCACGGTGAACGAAAAGCGCTCCGACATCATCCAGATGATCAAACTGGGCGATGCGGAGAAGATGAAACGCTTCTGTCTGGGCATTCAGGCGGGAGCCCCTGTGGACTCCTATGTGACGCCGGAGCCCTGGCCCATGCCGGGCTATGACTGCCCGGTGATCATGGCGGCTGGGGCCTTTGTACAGGGCTCCTCCATCGAACTCTCGGCTGACGGACCCATGCGGGAGCCGTACATCGTCTATATGCAGGGGGGACTGACCTATGAGTCCGGAAAGCTGGGGATCATGATGGCGGTTTCTGCCATGTTGGAGGCGGAAGGCGCATAAGATACCGGGAGGTGAACTCCCATGTATCGAAGACCCTTTTTTCGAAGACGAGTAAGACCCCCCAGAGAAGGTAAGCGCGGACACAAAGCGCTGGTCCCGCTTATGCTGTTGCTGCTGGCTGCCGTATGCTTTTTGATCTCGGCGATGATCTATCTGAAAACGATCTCCTGCCAGATCGCGGTATCGGACGCCAGCGACATCATGATCCTGCAGGTGAATAATGCCATCTCCCAGGTGCTGCAGGAGGGAGCGTATCAGGCGGAAGACTTCGTGGAGCTGGAGAAAAACAACAGCGGGGAAGTGACCGCCGTGAGAAGCAACATGGCCCGGATCAACGCCCTTTCCACGGTTTTGCTGGAACGGGTGGTGGGCCTCACGGAGAACAGGACCATTACGGTGTCCATTCCTGCGGGGAACCTGACGGGGATCAGCCTGCTGATGGGCAGAGGACCGGGGATCCCGGTGGAGATCATGGTACTGACCTCCTCCCATGTGGAATTTCACAACAATATCCTGACCGCGGGCATCAACCAGACCAAGCACCAGATCAGTCTCCTGGTGATCGTGGATATCGACGTGCTGGTGCCCTGGGGCACGGAAAGCACCCAGGTATGTACGGAGGTGCTGATCTCCGATACGGTGCTGCTGGGGCAGGTGCCGCAGACCTTTTTACAATACGAGGGAAACGAAGGGTGAGAATATGGACGCACAAAAAGAGATCCTGAAGCTGCGCAGAGAGATCGAGCATCACAACAAGCTCTACTATGTGATGGACGCGCCGGTCATCTCCGACTACGATTACGATATGCTGATGAATCGGCTGAAGGCGCTGGAAGCAGAGCACCCGGAACTGGTGACGCCGGATTCCCCCACCCAAAGAGTGGGCGGCATGGCGCTGAGCCAGTTTGAGCCGGTGCAGCATCAGGTGCCGCTGGAGAGCCTGACGGATGTTTTTTCCTATGAGGAGCTTTTCGCCTTTGGCGATCGGATGGATTCGCTGCTGTCGGAGGCACATGACTATGTGGTGGAGCCGAAAATCGACGGGCTTTCCATGTCTCTGGAATATGAAAACGGCGTGTTTGTGCGGGGCGCCACCCGGGGCGACGGTGTGACCGGCGAAAACGTGACGGAGAATCTCCGGACGGTGCGGTCGCTGCCGCTGCGGATCGAGAACGCACCGGAGCGCCTGATCGTCCGTGGCGAGGTCTACATGTCCAAGGCGGTTTTCGAAGAGCTGAACGCCCAGAGGGAGATCAGCGGGGAGCAGCTGCTGGCCAATCCCCGGAACGCCGCTGCCGGCTCCATGCGGCAGCTGGACCCCAAGGTTGCGGCGGCGCGGAAGCTGGACATCATCTGCTTCAACATGCAGTACAGCTCCGAGGGAGAGTACACGACCCACGCCCAGACGCTGGATGCCATGCGGGAGATGGGTTTCCCGGTGGTGAACTACACCCATTTTGACAACATCCACGACTGTGTGCGGCAGATCGAATGGCTGGGAGAGCACCGGGAGGAGCTGCCCTTTGACATGGACGGGGCCGTGATCAAGATCAACTCTCTTGCCCAGCGGCGGACCCTGGGAAGCACCGCCAAAGCCCCCAGATGGGCCGTAGCCTTCAAGTATCCGCCGGAGAAGAAAGAGAGCCGGGTGCTGGACATCGTGGTCCAGGTGGGCCGTACGGGTGTTCTGACGCCAAAGGTCGTCGTGGAGCCCATCCGGCTTGCGGGAACAACCGTTTCCGCCGCGACGCTGCACAACCAAGACAACATCGACCGGCTGGATCTGCGCATCGGAGACACGGTGCTGCTGCAGAAGGCGGGGGAGATCATCCCGGAGGTTCTTTCCGTCAACAAAGACAAACGGCCGGAGGGAACAGTCCCCTTCGTGCTGCCGAAGTTCTGCCCGGAATGCGGCTCGCCGGTGGTGCGGGACGAGGACGGGGCAGCCCTGCGCTGCACCAGTCCAGAGTGCCCGGCACAGCGGCTGCGCAACGTGGCGCATTTTGCTTCCCGTGAGGCCATGGACATCGAAGGATTGGGCATTTCGGTGTGCGAGAGCCTCATTAACAGCGGCCTTGTGAAGGACGCGGCGGATCTCTATTATCTGGAGCCGCAGGCCATTGCAGGGCTGGACCGTATGGGGAAAAAGTCCGCGGAGAATCTGATCGCAGCCATTGAAAAGAGCAGGGAAGCGGGGCTCTCCCGGCTGCTCTGCGGCTTCGGGATCCGACAGGTGGGGCAGAAGGCGGCCAAGGTGCTGGCAGGCTATTACCCCGATCTGGATTCCCTGATGGAGGCCACGGAGGAAGAGCTGACCCGGGTGCCTGATATCGGCGGCATTACCGCGGGTTTCATCCGCAACTGGTTCGGCAATCCCCAGTCTCAGGATCTGATCGAGCGGCTGCGGAAGGCCGGAGTGGATTTCCGGAGCCACGAGGAGAAGAAGGACGACCGCTTTGCCGGCATGACCTTTGTCCTCACCGGCGCCCTGAGCACATTCACCCGGGACGAAGCCTCGGCGATCATCGAAAGCTACGGCGGCAAGGCCTCCGGCTCGGTTTCCAAAAAGACCAGCTATGTGGTGGCAGGCGAGAACGCCGGCAGCAAGCTGACCAAGGCCCAGAGCCTGGGAATCCCGGTGCTGAACGAGGAAGAATTCGCGGCCATGATCCAGTAACAGAGAATATGCAAAAAGGCGGAGCCCCGGAAGGAAACCGGGACTCCGCCTTTTGCAGCTGCTTGAGTTGGAAAGAGTGGTGGCATGGAAAGCTGTGAGGGACGTTATGGCCCCTGTACAGGTGGGACGATGGCCTTCGATTTTCATATAGATGCACAGTTTCCATGTTTTTTTAACCGAGAATAAAGCTCTTTCAAAGCGACAGACAGTAAGAAGAAAAAACGAGAAGGATGGAAGACGATTCTGTGCATGTCGCCTGAAAATATGACGTTTTATACGTATAATGCTCGAATATTTGTGCAAATCTGCCACTTGACTTTCAAGGTCGAAAGTGTATAATCATGCCCGCATTGAACACAACAAGAAAGGGGAAAACTCACATGGATCTGCATTCCTTCCGCGCTCTGAAGTACGAGAGCTGCTTTATGAGCAAGTTCTTCCAGCACAACAAACAGAATCGTTCCGGCTTCCATTTTCTCACGCTTTCTTTCTAATTCATTTTTATCTCTGCAGGCAGATAAAAAATGGATCGCCCATCACCAGAGCAGGGGCTCTGAGATCGGGGGATCATTTTTTATGTCTTTTTGATTGCTGGACTATAAATACGGATTGCCACGCCAGTGTTGCGACACTGGCTCGCAATGTCATTCTGAGATCAAAAAACCTCTTCCCAAACGGGAAGAGGTTTTTTGCGTTATTGGAGCCGGGGGAAGGACTTAGATCTTCATGGCCACGTCCCAAGCACGCCAAATGGCGGTGCGCAGGTTGCCGATGGAGACGCAGTCGCCCACGCGGTGGATGTGCGGGCCCTTGCCGCCCACGGGAGTGGGAACAAAGCCGATGCCGTTGACGATATCGTCATACTCGACCTCGGTTACCTTGCCGTCCTTGCCGCGGATGACAACGGTCTTGTCCTTGATCTCGGTGATGGTGGACTCCAGGAAGGTGGGAACCTTCTTGTAGAGCATCATGTCACGCAGGAAGGAGGCGTTGGCCAGGCAGACGTTCTGCGCGGGAACCAGGTCCTTGGCGTACTCGACGATGATGGGGTGCTTGCCCTGGAGGATCATCTCATAGGCAGCCTCGCAGGAGGACTGGCCGCCGCCGAAGAACACGACCTTGTCGCCCACGGGCTTCTTCTCGCGAAGCAGCTGGGTGAAGGTGATGCACTTATCGAAGCCCTTGACGTTGGGCATGGTTCTGGGGATGGCGCCGGTGGCGACGACGATCTCGTCATAGCCGCGGAGGGTGCCCAGGTCGGTGACTTCGGTGTTGAAGCGAATGTCGATGTTCTGTGCCTTCATCTCACGCTCGTACCAGCGGAGCAGCTCCTTGTCGTTCTCCTTGAAGCTCATGGCAGAAGCGGTGAGGAACAGACCGCCGATCTTGTCGGTCTTCTCGAAGATCACAGGATTGTGACCGCGCTTCTTCAGCACGAGAGCAGTCTCGCAGCCGCCGATGCCGGCGCCGATGATGGCGACCTTCTTGGGCTTCTTGGTGGGAACGATCTTGTAGCGGTTGTGCTGCATCGTGGGCGGGTGCAGGGCGCAGCGGCCAAGGTGCAGAGAGTCGGGCAGAGCCTGGATGTTGGCGGTACCCTTGAACTTGGCGAAGTTGAAGCAGCCGTTGTGGCAGCGGATGCAGGGCTTGATCTCCTCGTGACGGCCCTGGCGGATCTTGGTGATCCAGTCGGGATCGCAGAGGTTCTGACGGGCAATGGCGATAGCGTCCAGACGGCCGGCAGCGATCTCCTCGGCTGCCTTGACGGGATCCATACGGCCGGCGCAGGCCACGGGCGCGTTGGTGAACTGACGGATGTGCTCCACATCGGCCAGGTTGCAGTTGTCGGGCATGTACTGAGGCGGATGAGCCCAGTACCAGGCGTCGTAAGTACCGTTGTCGCAGTTGAAGAAGTCGTAGCCGGCCTCCTCCAGGTACTTGATGGCCTTTTCGGATTCAGCCATGTCGCGGCCGAACTCTTCGTACTCCTCACCGGGCATGGCACCGTGGAACCAGCTCTTGGTCTTGGAGACGACAGAGTAACGCAGGGAGACGGGGAAGTCCGCGCCGGCCTGACGCTTGATGCTCTGGACGATCTCAACAGGGAAGCGGAAGCGGTTCTCGAAGGAGCCGCCGTACTGGTCGGTACGGCTGTTCCAGTTGGCGATGGTGAACTGGTCCAGCAGGTAGCCTTCGTGAACGGCGTGGATCTCAACACCGTCAACACCGGCGTCACGCAGCTTCTTGGCGGTCTTGCCGAAGGCATCGACCATGGTGTGGATCTCTTCCACGGTCATGGGACGGGAGAGCATGTCCTCCTGCCAACGGTTGGGGGTGGCGGAAGCGGAGGC
>ONBX01000053.1 GCA_900316205.1 uncultured Eubacteriales bacterium | reverse complement strand
GGGATGCCCCCCTTCACGTTCAATCTATGCCAAAATGGGAACTTTTTCGGAAGTTTCCATTTTGGCGGTTCAAGCTGTCGACACTTTGTCGACAGCTTGGGGCGACCTTTGGTCGCCTGACAGGGGGAGGGCAAAAGGAGGCGACCACAGGTCGCCCCTACGGCTGGGTTGCCGAGGGATGGCACCTCATCCGTCATCTGCTTCGCTGGGACCTCATCCGGCGCTTCGCGCCACCTGTCCACCTTGCAGTTCCCGAAAATCCCGTCGGGCTTGCGCTGATCCTCGGGATTTTCGACCGCTGCGGAAAATTCCGGCTTCGCTTCCTCTGCCACCGGCAGCGCGAAGCCGGAATTCCCCGTGCGCGGGGAAGGCTGGAAGACGGGCGACCGCAAGGGCGAAGCGGAGCGAAGGGCGCCCCTACGGGACCAGGCCGGTTCTATAGGGGCAATAGGAAAGGAATGGTTTTCGCGGCTGTCAGCACAAGGCACTGCATCCGAAAAGAAAAGGAGATGAGCAAATACGTACATACTGCGAATTTGCTCATCTCTTTGTCAAATGTTGACATTCTTCCGCGCGGGCGGCTGATAGCCGCCCCTACGGCGTAATGGGAATGCCCGGTGATGTTTTACTGGGGCGGGATCTCCGTCACGGTGATCTCGAACTTGTTGCGGGAGGCCACCATGTGTTCCATATCCACCACATAGTCGATCTCCACCTTGCCGCCGTTCAGGCCCATGTTCTGGCGGATGCGGCGGGTGTTGATGCCCATGGTGGCATTGCCGAAGGGCGTGGTGTACTGGAAGGCGCTTTTGAGCCCCTCCTTGAAGACCATGCGGCTGGTGACGGTACCCTCCCGGTCCACCACCACCTGGTCCGGCATCACGAAAAGGCTGGTGCGGGTGCCCTCCAGGCCGGTGACCTCGGTCTCCTCATAGCTGAGGCAGCCCACCTCATCCTCATAGAAATAGTAGCCGTCGGTGGTAAACTCCATCTGCTGCTCCTCGCCTTCCTCGAAGGAGAAGAGACTGTTGATGGAAATGATCACATCTTTCATCATGTTTCTATCCTCATAATCGGTACCCGCCGGACCCTGTCGTCGATGGAGCGGCCCAGCAGCACAGAGGCGGAGCGGGCAAAGTCCCGGGGATCGCCGCTGACAAGGTAGCGCTCCTCTCCGCTGCCGCCCAGCTGACCGCTTTGCTCCAGCAGCGCGTGGATGGCGGCGGCGCCGCAGGCGGAGGCGCTGACAAGGGCGCAGTCCTTCGGCAGGAGTCGGCGCAGGCCCTCGGCGACGATGCCGTAGTGGGTGCAGCCCAGCAGCACGGCAGAGGCCTTCTGCAGGGGGGCGGTGTATTCCTCCAGAGCCTCCTGCAGCAGGGGGTCCTCCGGGTCCGTATGTCCGAATTCGATAAGCGGCACCAGCTTGGGGCAGGGGACCGGGACGATCTCCCGTCCGGGGCAGGCCTTGCGCAGGGCCCGTTCAAAGGCGCCGCTGCGGATGGTGGCGGCGGTGGCGATGATGCCCAGGGCTCCTTTGCCCGGGGCCTCCGCCATGGCCCGGATGCTGGGGATCAGCACCCCGGTGGTGGGGATGGGGAACTGCTCCAGGATCTCCGGCGTGTTGCTGGAGAGGGTGCCGCAGGCCACCAGGATGGCCTTTACATTCTGCTCCTGCATGAGGCGCAGATCCTGCACCGCCATGACGCGCAGCTGCGCCAGGGTCTTTTCCCCATAGGGCAGGCGGCCTGTGTCGCCAAAGTAGACGATATTTTCCTTCGGCATCAGCCGGCGCAGCTCCAGAAGACCGGTGAGTCCTCCGAGGCCGGAATCCAGCACGCCGATGGGTCGATTGTCCATGGCCGCAGCCACCCCCTTTCTTTTAAAATGCAAAATACATTTTGCTGCTTGCCGAAAAAGTGAAACCGATTATAGCGCAAAAACAGTAGCTTGGCAAGAGCGAAGCTTTTGCATCCGCTTTCCCACAGAACGAAAACTAGAAACTAGAAACTAAAAACTATTTCCTGTGTTTGATCCGTGTAAAGAGTCTCGGCAGATGCTCCCCGCACCAGGCCACAAGCCGGAAAACGAAGAGGTTCAGGCCCACAAGCCGGCTGCGCAGCACCGCGCAGAGCAGATTGACGGGCAGGCCTCCTGCGCAGGCGCGGCAGCGGCGCTGGACCCGGGGGTCGTTTACGATCTGAGAGACGACTGTCCGCTTTTCCGCTTTTGTCAGGCGGCAGGAGCGGGCATAGAGGGTGGTCATGCAGGAAAAGACGCTCTTTGCGAACATGTAGCGAAAATCCGCCTGCTCCGTGACCCGAAGCTCTTCGCAGAGACGCTCCATCGCCTCGTCTACCTCACAGCATACGCGGAACTTCTTGTCATAATACCGGGTGATGAGGCTTTCCCCCTCGTGCATCACATAGCGGTGCTTGCACTCCGGCAGAATCTTGACCCGCTCCGCCCGCTCCAGCGCCTGGAACAGGAAGAGCCGGTCCTCGCCCCAGCGATAATCCGGAAAGCGGATGTCCTTCACGAGCTCCGCGGAAAAAAGCTTGGCCCAGACCTGGTTCAGGAGATTGGCCTTGTAGAGCCGGGCCAGAGACGCGCCCAGGTCCCGCCGCTCCAGCAGCTGCTCCGGCTCGCAGTAGGGGAGCAGGGTGCCGTCCGTCTGGCGGATGGCAAAGCCGAAGATCACAAGCTCCGCCCCCTCGGCGCCCTCCAGGGCGTAGGAGACCGCGTCCTCCAGCAGCAGATCGTCTGCGTCCAGGAACATCACAAAGTCCGTCTCCGGCGGCATCTGCTCCAGGGCAAAGTTCCGGGCCTTGGCGGGGCCGCCGTTGGGAATGGTCCAGTACTGGAGCCGGGGATCGGCCTTGTGGATGCGCTCCAGGATCCGGGGGGTGGAGTCGGTGGAGCCGTCGTCCACCACCAGGATGCGCAGAGCCCGATGGCTCTGATTCAGGAGGCTTTCCAGGGTGGCCTCCAGGTAGCGCTCCGCGTTCCAGGCGGGGATGATCACGGTGACAAGCTTATCCATGGCTTCGCTCCTTTTCTGCTCTGGTCAGTCCGTCTTTTCTTGCGGAGAGGTGCACCTCCCGCAGGAAGCGGTACATGGGCATCAGCTCCGTGAAGGCGTCCGCCAGGATGTGGGGCAGGGCGGGGCTGAACATGTCCCCCTCCAGGTCGCAGACATGCTCGGCTCCCACGTATTTGCGCTCATACCAGCTGCGCACCGGCTCGTCGTAGCTGCCCTTGGGGCGGGCATAGGCCGCGCCGAAGACGCGGTAACGGCCCATACCATCGATCTCCTCCGCCAGGCGGGCGAAACGGGCGGGATTGGCGTCGATGCTGCGGCGGAAGCGCTCCATCTCCGCCGGGGTAACGTCGAAATAGCCCAGACCCCAGCTGCAGGTGGCGGCGCCGATCTCAAACCAGAAGGCGGGGCCGTCTCTGCCGGCGGAGCTGTCCCACAGGGTAAACCACAGATGGTCCTTGTAGGGCCCCCGGCCGAAGAGGCGTCTTGCGTCCCGGTAGATGCGGGAGACGTGGCCCTCAACGTCCATCTCGGGAAAGCGCTGCTGCAGCAGCTGGCCGGTCTCCCTGGCCAGGTCCTTGAAGGGCTGGTTCAGGCAGCGCTCAAACTGCTCTTTATGTTCGAGAAACCAGGGGCGCTCGTTGTGAAAGCTCAGCTCCCACAAAAATTCCCCGGTCTCCTTGGAAAAGCCTTGAAACATAGGAAGTCCTCTCTTCTGCCAATAACAATTTATTATACTCCTTCCGGGCCGCTTGTGCAAGAGCGGCAAAAGGGCGGAAAGACTTTACACGCGTTTGCCTTGACGGGGGATAGACGCACTTGATATAATTATATAATCTTGAAAACTCTCGACATCCGTATCCGTTCTATGGATAGAAAGGAGCTTGCTTTATGAGAAGAACGACCATCTTGCTGCTCCTCTCCCTTGCGCTGATGTTGAGCGCCCCCTGGCTCGTTGGCTGCGAAACCGCGCCGGCGCAGAGCGGGGAAGGGGAGGCTGCCCTTGCATGCGAAACGGAAGAGGACTGGGAAAACGGCCTTCACCGTGTCAGAATGGTGTATGAGAATATCAGCCCCTCTGAGCTGCGGGAGATCATAGACAAATATGTGTCCCGTGGGCTGCGGCTGCTCCCCTCCACGGCAGAGGGCTGGGGCAAGATCCTGTACGGGGACGGCCTTTGGGTGGAGATCAGTGACAACACCAAAAGCTATCACAAATGCGTCATCACGGAGACTTGGGGACGCAGTACGGCGGATGAACAGGCCCTCAGCGTCGAGGAGGCCGGGGCTCTGATCCCGGTGGAGGCAGTTCATCTTCTGGAACGGACGCCAGAGGGCCTGTATGAAGCCACAGGAACCCAGGTCTTTTGCCTGCTGGTGGACTACCCGCCGGAGGAAGGAATTGTGGACCCTCTCTATCAGACCGATACCTGGCTGGTGGGAAAGGAGCAGGCGATCCCCCTGCATTACTGCTTTTACGGGGAGGGCCTGGCCTGCACCGATATGGACGACGACGGGACAGAGGAGATCGTCCTTCTGGGCTATGGCCCTACCTCCGGTATCTTCACGGAGACGATAGCGGTTTACGGTGTGAGCGACGGCACCCCCTGGCTGAAGGGGAGAAGCTTCTACTGGATGAAGTGGGGGGAAACCGACCTTGTCCAGGAAAAGGGAGAGCTCTGCTTCTCCTATGGCAGTCGAAGCTATCCCATTCGTCTGCGGAACGGGTGGATCGAGTTGGAAGGTGCCTTGGAAGAGGAGTTCGAGCTCTGGGGCGGCGCCTATTATAAGCGGCCGGATCTCCCCGCGGACACGGTGTTGAAGCTCTGCCTTTGGGAAGAGGGCGGCGAACTCATGGGCTTCCTGTGGGATGACCGGGGCCGGGACTTGACCCCCTCCGAATGCAACGCCATGGCCCCTTGGCCTGCGGATACGCTGGTCCAAATCCTTCTGGAGAATCGGGAACGGCCCCTTCAGGTTTATTGGGCGGAGCGACCCGCAAGGGAGCCGCCAAGAGAGCTGACCGGCTTTGAGCGGGAGGCGATCCTGACTCGTCTCGGTGTGGATTGACAAGACGAACAGAAAGAATAGGGCGGACCCGTACATAGCAATATGTGCGAGTCCGCCCAAACGGTATTTGCAGAGGTGCAGCATTGCCGACTGCTGCCAGAACACCGGGGAGAGGTGTCGCGAAGCGACGGAGAGGGGCTGCGCGGACCATGTGAAAACCCCTCTCAGGCGCTGCCGCGCCAGCTCTCCCCTGCGCATTTGCGCGGGGCGAGCCAAGCGGGCGCGTCTCGATCTCTGCTTCTGACAGCGTATCCCCCAGGCACCGTCGCAGGCTCCGGTGACAGCCCCCTTTAGGCAAGGGGGCCATTGCGGGCTGCCGCCCCCGGCAGCCCCTACGACGGAGATGGAGTGCGGGGCCTGTGTTTCAGCGCACAAAAGCTGTACAAAGCGGAGAGAACATGGTATACTTTACGATACCGAAGTTTACGAAAGAAGTGAGAGATCGCTATGAAGATCATCATTGCCGGCGCGGGGAAGGTAGGCCGTTCGGTGGCCGAGCTTCTGGCGCAGGAGGGACACGACATCACGATCATCGACCATGACCCGGATACCATCCAGAACGTGTCCAACGATCTGGATGTGATCTGCGTGGAGGGCAGCGCCACCAACCCCGAAACCCTGCGGGAGGCGGGGGCCGCCCACGCGGACCTGCTGCTGGCCGCCACCGAGCAGGACGAGACCAACATGGTCTGCGGTATCACGGCCCGGAAGCTGGGAACGTCCCATGTGATCGCCCGGGTGCGGGATCCCCAGTATCTGCACCAGGTGGATTTTCTGCGAGAGGCCCTGGGGCTTTCCGTCATCGTGAATCCGGAGTATGAGTGCGCCAAGGAGATCTCCCGTACCCTGCGCTTCCCCGGCGCTGCCCGGGTGGACGCCTTTTCCAAGGGCAGCGTGGAGATCGTGGAGCACAAGGTCCCTGCCGGCGGCAAGCTGGAGGGTGTGGCCCTGAAGGAACTGGTCCAGCGCTTCGGCGCCAAGGTCCTGGTAGGCGTGGTCGAGCGGAGCGGCGAGGGGCTGATCCCCAACGGCAATTTCGTGCTGAAGGCGGGGGACCGGCTGAGCATCACCGGCTCCACCACGGAGCTGCGGCGCTTCTTCATCGCCATCGGCCAGTATAAACGCCCGGTGCGCAGGGTGATGGTGGTGGGCGGCGGAAGAGTCGCGGTCTATCTCACCCGCATGCTGCAGGAGAGCGGCATCCATGTAACGGTGGTGGAGCGGGACCGGGAGCGCTGCGATACGCTCTGCGATCTGATCCCGGAGGCCCACATCGTCTACGGAGACGCCACCCGCAGCGACGTACTGCAGGAGGACGGGATCGCCACGGCGGACGCCTTTGTGGCCGTCACCGGCGACGATGAGGACAACATCATCACCGCCCTCTATGCCAAGAGCTGCGCTGTGGACAAGATCGTGGTGAAGGTGAACCGGGAATACTGTGCCGCGATCCTGGAGAACGCGGGGCTGGACAGCATCGTCTCCCCCAAGGAGATCGTGGCCCAGCAGCTGGCCCGCTACGTCCGCGCCATGGGCAATTCCATGGGCGGCAGCATGGAGACCCTCTACCGTCTGGCGGACGGCAAGGTGGAAGCCCTGGAATTCAAAGTGAGCGAGGATTCCGCCTGCGTGAATATTCCCCTGAAGGACCTGAAGCTGAAGCCCAATATCCTCATCAGCGCCATCATCCGGGGCGGCAATAGCATCGTCCCCGACGGCAATACCCGCATCCTGCCGGGAGATCACGCGGTGATCGTGACGGCGGCGGGCAGGATCGAGAATATGGACGCCATTTTAGAGGGCAAAGCATGAACTACCGTATGATTTGCCGTGTCCTGGGCTGGATCCTGCTGATCTACGCGGCGCTGATGCTGCTGCCCCTGGCGGCGGGACTCTGGTACGGGGAAAACGTGCTGAATTTCATCATCGCCATCGGGATCACCGGGTCCCTGGGCGGCCTGCTTCTGATCCCGAAGCCCAGGACCAACTCTATGGTGGCCCGGGACGGCTTCGTGATCGTGGGCCTGGGCTGGATCGGCATCTCCCTGCTGGGAGCCCTGCCCTTTGTCCTCTCCGGCAGCATCCCCCGCTATGTGGACGCGGTGTTTGAAACGGCCTCGGGCCTCTCCACCACCGGCGCCTCGGTGGTAACGGACATCGGCGGCATGGCCCAAAACTACCGGGGCGACATGTTCTGGCGGCTCTTCAACCACTGGATCGGCGGCATGGGCGTGCTGGTGTTTTTGATGGCGGTGCTGCCCATGAGCGGGGAGCACTCCATGCACATCATGCGGGCCGAGGTCCCCGGCCCCACGGTGGGTAAGCTGGTGCCCCGTGCCAGAAAGACCGCCCGGGTGCTCTATCTCATCTATATCGGCCTGACCCTGACGGAGACCCTGCTTCTGCTCTGCGGCGGCATGAGCTTCTATGAGGCCCTGGTCCACTCCTTCTCCACGGCGGGCACCGGCGGCTTCTCCACCAATCCCGCCAGCGTCGGCGGCTTTGGCAGCCGCTATATCGAAACGGTCATCACCGTGTTCATGCTCCTCTTCGGCGTGAACTTCAACCTCTATTTCCTGATCCTCATCGGACACTGGAAGGACGCGCTGAAGAGCGAGGAGCTGCGCTGGTACCTGGCCATCATCTTCGGCAGCGCCATCCTGATCAGTCTGGGGATCTACAAGCTCTACGGCAGCCTGGGAGATACGCTGCATCAGGCCTTCTTCAACGTGGCCACCCTGCTGAGCACCACCGGTTTCGGCACGGTGGATTTCACCGAGGACTGGCCGGAGTACTGCAAGTGGATCCTGATGCTCCTGATGCTCTGCGGAAGCTGCGCGGGCAGTACCGGCGGCGGCATCAAGATCTCCCGCTTGATCATCCTGAACAAGAACGCACAGGCGGAACTGCGGCAGATGATCCGGCCCCGTAATGTGGTCCGGGTCCAGCTGGATGGCAAGCGGGTGGAGCGCAGCACTGTGAAGGCCGCGACGACCTTTTTCACGCTGTACATGGCCCTGCTGCTGCTCTTCTCCTTCCTGGTGAGCCTGGACGGGGTGGACATCCCCACCAGCTTCACCGCGGCCCTCAGCTGCCTGTCGAACATCGGCCCCGGTATGACCCGGGCCATCGGACCGGCGGGAAGCTTCGCTTTCTTCTCTGACCGGACCAAGCTGCTGCTGAGCCTGGCCATGCTCATGGGCAGATTGGAGATCTATCCCATCCTGGTGCTCCTCAGCCCCCGGACATGGAAGCGATGAAAGAGGAAAAGAGACTCTCCGGCAGACTGACCCTGGCCCTTGCGGCGCTGCTCTGCCTGCTCTTCGGGCTGAGCCTGCTGCTGTTTCTGCCGGGGGCCGGCGCCGCTGAGCCGACGGAGATCCAGGCAGCTGCCTCCCTCCCGGAGCGGACGCTGGTGGGCGGCGACGAGGCGGACCGACTCCCCACGGAACTGCTGCCCGGAGAAAAGCTGGACCTGAATTCCGCCACGGCGGCCCAACTGCAGCGGCTGCCGGGCATCGGGGAGAAGCTCTCCGCCGCCATCGTCAGCTGGCGGGAGGAGCATGGCCGCTTTCAAAGTGTGGAGGAACTGCTGCAGGTCCCCGGCATCGGCGAAAAGCGCCTGGCAGAGATCCGCGGCCTGGTTACCGTGGGATAAGACAGGGACACGAGGAAAGAGAGGAAAAACAGGGAAGCGGAAAGCTCCGCTGCGGAGGAACAGATAAAAAAGATCAGGAAGATATCATCTTCCTGATCTTTTTTGCTTTTGACTGTTGACTCCGGGTGGGGATCGCGCAAGGATCAAGCGGCATGGCCCGGCGCTCAGAACTGGCTTAAGAGCTTCTTTTCCAGAACCACAAGTAGGGTGGCATTGTCCTTGATGGGAGACTGGGCGTTGGGATAGGTCCAGGACGTCCCGGGCTCTTTCATGGCGATCACGTTGATCCCGCGCTTCTGCCGCAAATTCAGTTCCAGCAAGGTCTTCCCGATCCATTTCCTGTCCGGGACCATCTCGATCATACAGAGGTTTTCACCCACGTCGAACAGATCCAGGATCGAGGGCGAGGCCAAAGCCCGGGCCACGCGCACGCCGCTTTCCGCCTCCGGATTGATCACCTGGTCCGCGCCGACCATCTTCAGGATCGTGCCCATCTGATCGGAGAGCGCCTTGGCCATAACGAAGGGAACACCCTGCTTCTTTGCCTCCACAACGCTCATGACGCTGGGAGCCAGAGAGGTACCCATACTGACCACTACAAAGTCCATATGCTTCAGATCCAGAGCATGGATCTCGTCCTCGTTTTCCAGATTTGCACAAACGGCGGTGGTGGACTTGGACGCAAATTCACGTATCACTTCCGGATCCCGGTCCACGACCATCAGATCCATGCCCAGGGAATACAGGTTTTCCGCGAGACTGCGGCCGAACTTGCCCAGTCCCAAAACTGCGAACGATTTGCTCATAAGCCTTCCTTCCTATCCCACATAGAACTTGCCCTCTGCGTATGAGATACTGTTTTTCTCCGGCTTCGGCCGGGCCAGGAACAGCGCCATGGAAATGGGGCCGATGCGCCCCAGATACATCGTTGCGATGATGATGATGCGCCCCGCTGTGTGGAGAGACGGCGTCAGAGCGCGGGAAAGGCCCACGGTGGCGACGGCGCTGATCGCCTCGAAAAGCCCGTCCGTCATGGAAACAGGCTCAAAAGCCAACAGCAGCAGGGAAGAGACGAGCAGCGAGAGAAAGCTGATCATTACGATAGCCGCGGCCTTCTGCATCAGCTCGTCGGAGATCTTCCGGCGGAACAATACGCTGGCTTTTCTGGCGTGCGCGTAAGAGATGGCGTTGGCAAACACCAGGTACATGGTAACGGTTTTGACGCCGCCCGCTGAGCCGATGGGCGAGCCGCCGATAAACATCCAGAGATAACCGACCAGACAGGAGAAGTCGCTGAGCTTTTCCTGCGGCACGGTGTAAAAACCTGCGGTTCGGAACGTCACAGACTGGAACAGGCAGTTCAGGATCTTGTATCCCGGGCTCATGCCTCCCATTGTGGCCGGATTTCGGTACTCTGCCAGGAAAATCAGAACGGCTCCCAGGAGGATCAGGCTTGCCGTCAGGCGAAGGACGAGCCGCGTGTGCTCACCCAGCCGCCGGATGGCCTGGCGGAGAGAGAAGCGAAAGCGGAGCCCGTCTCGAACGCAGCGGCCGATGTCAAACCATACGATGTAGCCCAGACCACCCAATACGATCAGCGCCATGGTCACACAGATGACCAGCGGAGAGTATGCATAGGCGCTGAGACTGTCCGGCCCCAGAATATCCAGTCCTGCGTTGCAGAAAGCGGAGATCGAGGTGAAAACGGAGAACCAGATTCCCCGCAGCACGCCGAAGCGGGGGATGAACTCGATGCAGTAAAGAGCGGCTCCGAGAAGCTCGACCAGAAAGGTCCATTTGAAGATCCTCGCGAGAAAGGACGTGAGACCGAGGCGGCTGTCCAGATTCAGCGCGTCCAGAAGCAGCGTCCTGCTGCGCAGGGAAAAGCGGCGGCGAAGGAAGAGCATCACCATGGAGATGGCCGAAACGATCCCAAGACCGCCGAGCTGGATCAGAATCAGGATGACGATCTTGCCGAACAGGCTCCAGTGGGCGTATGTATCCACCACCACCAGGCCTGTCACGCAGACAGAGGTAGTAGAGGTAAACAGCGCTGTGAGAAGATCCGTCTCCACCCCTTCCGCCGAAGAAGCGGGAAGAAGGAGCAGCAGCGTCCCCACCGCTATGGCGAGCAGAAAGCTGAGCGGGATGATATGAGCGGGCGAAAGACGGAGGGGGCCTTTGGAAGGCGTCAGGCCTTCCGAGTGCCTGTTCTCGCTGATTGGTCTCATGGCATCACATCCCTCTGCACGGCACGCAGATCCGCGCCCATTTTTCTGCATGTATTGTATGTTAGTTCCGGAAGGATGTCAAGAGCGCGGAGCAGCCTGCGCACGCAGCCGATTTTGCTCCGGAACCATAGAAGAAAGAGAAAAGCCCGGGAAGATTCGTTCTTCCCGGGCTTTCCCGGCAGAGCCTTACGCCTGGGCGCTGTATTTCTGGCGGACCTGCTGGATGCTCTGGGGCTGGGCCTGGTCGGCGGGATACCAGCCGCGGCTCTGCATGGCGGAGTAGATGCCGTTTTGCATGCAGATGGCGTCGTTCAGGGCGGTATTGAAGGTCTCGTGGACCTGGGGCGTGGCGGATTCCACGGAGCCGTGCAGGTACAGGTCGCATACGCCCTTGGTGGTGAGGAGGATGCCCTCCATGATCTCCTTGTCGTTCATCGGTTCTCCCTCCTTACACCAGATTGAAAAAGCGGTTGAACAGGGCCTTGTTGCTCTCGGCCAGCTGCCTTACCTGGGTCTGCAGGGCGGTGTCCTGCAGCTGCTGGGCAGCGGTCTCACACTGGGTGCGCAGGTACTGAGCATGGCCCAGGGCGTCTTCGATATAGAGCAGTTCTTTGGGACTCATCAGATCACCTCATCATCATAATTGCCGGACGACAGATCTCGCCGGCATCTGGGATCAGTTTGCCCCGAAAACACTTTTTTATGCGGATGCTTTTTTGAAAGGCACTTCCGTCCGGAAGAAAACTGTGCTACAATCAAAAAAAACGAAAAAACTGGGGAAGAGGGGAAACGCATGCATTTGGTTTGGGGAGCTTTGGCGGGCCTTGTCTGGGGCGCGCTCTGGGGCGGACTGAACATCCTGATTTTGAAAAAGAGCCTGGGGAAGAACGACAGCAACCTGCTCATGGCGGCAAATCTTGGCCGCATGGTCATCGACATGGCGGCGCTGCTGCTGGTCTTTCTGCTGCGGAAGATCCTGCCCTTTTCCTACGAGGCCATGCTGGTGGGCACCGCCGTGGCCCTCTCGGTGACAAGTCTGATCTTCGCCTTTCGCTACGGGAAGAAGTAAGAGCCTTCCGTATACAGGGAAGGGAGAAATCATAGGCGGAAGTCCGTTGATACCGTAGGGGAGGGCCTTGTGCCAACACCCATAAGAGAGTTTTGAAGCAAAAATGACTTGGTAACTGTCTGATAAGGGTTGGATAAAAGTGGGAGAGAGATACTCGGACCGTGAGTATCTCTCTCTTCTCTATTATTTGTGTAGGTACGTATCCCTGTCTCTCTGTTGGCTTAGTACTCATATTTTGATAGAAAAATGCACCAAAAAAAAAGACTCGGGTGCATTTTAGATTTTTCAGGGTGCATTTCCGAAAAAGCAGGGTGCATTTTTCGGAGAGTAGGGTGCATTCCTGAAAATCGGGGTGCATTTTCCCGAGAGTCGGGTGCATTTCTGAATAACAGGGTGCATTTTGGGAAAGCAGGGTGCATTTCCCGTTGCCGTGGTTTGCTATGGCCCTT
>ONBX01000054.1 GCA_900316205.1 uncultured Eubacteriales bacterium | reverse complement strand
CTTCTTTGCCTGCTCGGTCACGCCGGCCAGAACGCCCTGGTTGAACTGGTTGCCCAGGTGCTGGGAGGACAGGGCAATGGTCTTGCCGGCCAGATCGCCCAGAGCGGTGCCGGCGGCATCGACAGCGGACTCACCGGCAGCGTTGCCGCCGCCGTAAAGGACAGCCCAGGCTTCCTCAGCCGTCATGATGGCGGGAGCGGAGAACCAGGAGCTGGGATTGGTCTTCGCAATGAGAATGATGGGAGCGTAGGCCTCGGTGGGCAGCACGCCGCCGGAGAGGGCGGTGGCGGCCAGGTCAACGGCGCCGGCACCCAGCATGTCGGGATACTGGCCGACAACGACCTTCAGCGGGCTGTCTTCGCGCTTCATTTCTTCCAGAACCACCTGGTCGGCGTCCACGCAGGAGATGATGACCTGATCCTGCATGCCCAGCTCACGGACCGCCTGAGCGGAACCGACAGCCGCCAGACCCCAGTCGCAGAAGATCCACTGGATGTCGGGGTTGCCCTGCAGGTAAGCCTTGACTTCCTTCTGGTAGTTGTTGACGGCGTCCTCGGTGGACAGGGAGATGGTGTCAACGATCTTCAGACCGGAATTGAACTTCACGATGGACTCCAGCATGGTGTCGCGGATCTCCAGGGAAGTCCAGCCGGGGGTGGTGCAGATCAGGACGTTGCCCTGGCCGTTGATCATGTTCTTGACAGCCAGGCACATCTGCTCGCCGCCGTTGAAGTTATCGGAGGTGATGTTGGCATCGGCATAGGCGGAGGACATATCCACGGTGATGCAGGTGATGCCCTTCTCGTCCATTTCCTTCATGACGTTCTCAAAGGCAGCGCCTTCGCCGCCGCCGATGATGATGGCGTCAACGCCCATGGCCACGAAGTTCTCCAGGTCGGCCACCTGCTGGGCGGTATCGGACTCTTCTTTGCCTGCTCGGTCACGCCGGCCAGAACGCCCTGGTTGAACTGGTTGCCCAGGTGCTGGGAGGACAGGGCAATGGTCTTGCCGGCCAGATCGCCGGTGTTGGCGGTGGGACCTTCTACCGGTGCGGTGGAGCCCTGGCTGGCAGGGGCGGCCGGAGCGGCAGGCTCAGCAGCAGGGGCGGCAGGGGCGGCGGGGGTGTTTCCGGAGGAGCTCCCACAGCCGGCAAGGAGCGACATGAGCATCATCGCTGCCAGAACGATGGCAAGGATTTTACGCTGTTTCATTTTTCCTTTCTCCTTTGCAGATTATTTTTATGGGTGATGTACCCGGGATGCGCTTTTTTTACACCAGATCGTCCAGTGTGTAGTGCTCGCCTTCCACGATATCCCATTTGCGGATGCCCTTTTCTGGACCCATGGGGGCGTAGATGAACAGGAATACGAACTCGCCGTCGCCAGTGTTCACCAGCTGATGGCGCTCTCCTTCGGGAACGAAGGTGATGTCGCCGCGCTTGAGGTCGACCTCGGTGCCGTCCTCCATGCGCATTTTGCCTTCGCCCTTCAGATAGATCATGACTTCCTCTTCATTGGCATGTACATGGAACTCGGAGGACTGTCCCTTGTTGTACACGCCGATGCCCACGGAGGCGTTCTTTGCACCGTCCTGGCCGTCCACCAGAATGAGGTTGTCTCTGACGTTGGGAGCGGCCGCCCGGTACAGGGGGAGCTCCCCGATGGTGATTTTCTTCATAACAGTTCTTCCTTTCATGTTTTATCATTCAGTTCTCCCGGAGGGGAAAACCAGACGATTCTTGTTTTACACTCCCAGCAGCAGCTTGTGGGCATTGGAGGCGCCCAGACGGGTTACGCCCATGTCCAGATACAGGTCGGCGGCCTCACGGCTGCGGATACCGCCGGAGGCTTTCACCTGGATCTCGCCGGCGGCTTCGTCCAGCATGATGCGCACCGCCTCTTCCGTGGCGCCGCCCTTGGCAAAGCCGGTGGAGGTCTTGACGTAGGTCAGTCCGGCGCGCTTGGCAATACGCACCGCAGCCCGGATGTCCTTCTCCTCCAGATAATAGGTTTCCAGGATCACCTTGCTCACGTGGTCGCCGCAGGCTTCACGGAAACGGGTGAGCTCTTCCTCCACGGCGTCGTACATGCCGCTGCGCAGCCAGCCGATGTTCAGCAGCACGTCTGCCTCCGTCGCGCCTTTGGCAAAGGCATCCCGGGTCTCGAACACCTTGGCCTCGGTGGTGTTGTACCCATTGGCAAAGCCGATGGGCGCGTCGATGCCCACGTCGCTTCCGGCCAGGATTTCCTTGGCATAGGGGATCCAGGCGCAGCCAATGGCCACGGTCTTGAAATGATACTTTTTGGCGGTTTCCAGATGCTGTGTCATCTCTTCCTTGGTTGCCTCGGGCCGCAACAGGGTCGCATCAATATAGCGCGCAAATTCCAAATCGGTTCTCATGTGCTTTAAACCCTCCCGTATATTTGAATTTTTGGTTTACCGGATCTTCCACGGGTCATCCCGCTGTGCCTGGGTCAGTGTGCTCTCGGGCTGCCACATGGAACGCACCAGCCCGCGTCCCAGCAGTTCCAGACCGTTTTTGTACAGTTCCTGCCAGCGGGCCATCTCCCGCAGGTATACCTGGTGGTTGGCCTCATTGGGAAGGAATTCCTTCCCGGGCTTTACGATGGCGGCCACCGCCTCCGCCGTGGAGGCATACAGGCCGATGCCCACGGCGGCGTAGATCGCCGCGCCGATGGAAGTCCCCTCCCGTTCCTTGGGGGTGGAGACCTTCGTCCCCAGCACGTCGCTGAGAATCTGGCACCAGGTGTCGCTGTGGGCGGCGCCGCCGGAGAGCAGCACCTTGCCGGGAATATCCTCACGGCTCAGTACCCGGCGGATGTTGGCGTATTCGCCGCTTGCCACATAGCAGGCGTTCTCAAGAATGGCTTTGAAGAACACGCCCTTGTGGCTCTTCTTGGGATCGAGGATGTCCCAATCCATAAAAGTCGGGGCGGCCATGCGCCAGTTCTGCTGATTGGCCACGTCGCTCATGAGCACCTGCATGCCGTAGCTGCCGGCGGGAACGGACCATGTCAGCCGATCCAGCAGGTTGTAGTCGCTCAGCCCGTGGGCTTCGGCAAAGGCTTTTTCCTCCGTTCCGAACACGTCCCGGAACCAGCGCACGATCAGTCCGTGATAAAACCCGATGCCCTCATAGATCCACTGGCCTTTTTCCGAATGACAGCTCAGCCTGGTGCGGTATTCCGGATCCACCACCGGCTTGTCGGTGCTGTGGCATACCAGCCAGTAGGTGCCGCCGACGATGGCGGAGGTATCCAGCCCCACGGCGCCCACGCCTACCAGACCGGCCTGGGTGTCGGCCACACCGCACACCACCGGCGTTCCCACCGGGAAACCGGTTTCCCGGGAGGCGTCTTCATCCACCGTGCCCAGTACGGTGCCGGCGTCCACCACAGGGGGGAGAATGTGCATGGGGATCCCCAGCGCGTCGGCGATTTTGGCCGACCACTGGCGGGTCTTCACGTCCAGCAGCAGGGTGGAGGAGGCGTCACCCGGCTCGATGGCGATCTGCCGGCAGAGCTTGTATACAACCCAGTCGGAGATCAGCATCACGTCCGTGACCCGGGCAAAAGCCTCGGGATCGTGGCGCTTGAGCCACATCAGACGCGGCAGGCCATGGAGCGTGGGCCAGTCGCCGGCGGTCTCAAAAATGGCCTTTTCCAGCCCAAGCCGCTGGATCTCGGTGAAATCGGTGCGGCTGTCCATGTTGAAACACCCGTAGACCACCTCGTCCCGGGTCCGGTCCAGCAGGAAGATCCCGTGACGGAAGCCCGTGGCGGTGACGGCGCGGATCTCCGCGGGGTCTACCCGGCTCAGCGCCTCCCTGGAGCACTCACACACCAGCGGCCAATTGATCTTTCCGTCAAAGTCATAGGCGCCGGGAATGTCCCCGTTCTGGGGGACGTACCAGTCTCTGGCCTCGGCGCTGACCTGCTCGCCGGTGTCCATGTCAAAAATGATGCACCGAACGTTGGATGAGCCGCAGTCTATGGTCGCAATGAGATTTCTTTTGCTCATGAATCCAGCCCTCCCTCAGCTTTCCTGTTTCTTCCGATATCGTGAGAACAGCAGCAGCGCGATAAGAAGCAGACCCTTGCTGATGGCCAGGGTGGTCACTGGCATACCCAGCATGGACAGCCCGTTCTGGAACGCACACAGGAACAGCGCGCCGAAGGCGGTGGACCACACAGTGATTTTTCCGTTGGTGAGCGTTTTGCCCAGCAGGACGGTCAGCAGGGAGTCCATCTGATACGTGTTGCCCAGACCGGAGGATATGTACTTCTGCGAGGCGCCCAGAATGTAGCCCAGGACACCAGCCAGCAGACTGGAGAGCACATAGGAGATGAACACGTAGAAGGACACCTTGACGCCGGACAGGCGGGAGGTGAACTGGTTGAGGCCGGAACCGCGCAGATAGCGGCCCACCGGGGTCAGTTCCGTGATAAAGAAGAAGATCACAAAGATGATCAGAAAAATCAGCACGGGCATGGGCACGATTCCGACGCTGCCCTGTCCCAGAAACACGTAGGCTTCCGGCAGACCGTAGGAGATCTGCTGTCCGCCTTCGTCCAGCCAGTTCTGCAGCCCCATGCCCAGGAACATGGTCCCCAGGGTGGCAACGAAGGGAGCCACGCCCAGCCGGGAGACGCACAGGCCGTTGATCGTTCCGATCAGCAATACCAGCCCCACGGCGATCAGAAGTCCCATGCCGATGGACATGTGGTTATTAACCACGAACCACATACCACCGATGGCGCCCAGACCCGCGGCGTAACCGTTGGACATGTCCACGCCGCCCGTCATCATCACCAGGGTCAGACCAATGCTGATAATGCCCAGGAAAGAGGTCTGCACAAGTACGGATTTGATGCTGATGGCTGTCAGATAACCTGGCCGCAGAACGGTGAAGATGACTATCATTGCCACAAACAGCAGCGGGGAGGCCAGCGCCCTCCAGGGAAGGCCGGCACGCTTTTGCTTCAAGGCCATTTCAGTTTCCATATCCTTCCCCTCCTTAATTCAGACTGTCCTGCAGAATGACCTTCCGGTCACTGACGGCCAGAATCGCGGCCAGGATCAGCACCAGGCCCTGCGCGATATAGGTCCAGTAAAACTGCAGCCCCATCAGGGTGAACGCATTGGAGATGACCGTCATGGCCAGCGCGCCCACCAGAATGCCGGGGGCGTTGGGCCGCTTGGAGCCCAGGATCGTCTTGGCGATAAAGGTTACGGCGAACACCGGCAGCAGCAGCCGCTCACCGGCGTACACCTGGGCGCCCATGGTACGCAGGGCGTTCACCAGCGCACCGATGGAGTAGAAGAATCCGGCGATCACAAAGGAGATCAGCTTGATCCGCTTCACGTTGATGCCGGCGTATTTTGCCGCGTCCGTGGACAGACCCACGGCCTGAAAATGGGTGCCGACCCGTGTCTGATGCAGGAAGAGATAGACCAGAATGAACAGGATCAGCGCCGCGATGATGTAATAGGGGATGGGGCCGATCTTGGTGGTTACCACGTTGGTCACCGGATTGTCCCGGACCCAGAAGCTCTTGCCTCCGCCCACGGCGTACTCCAGACCTTTGGTAAGGAACATGATGGAGATGGTCGTGATGAAGGAGGACAGCCCGCAGTAGGCCACCAGAATGCCGTTGATCAGACCGAAGCCCAACCCCGCGGCCAGAGCCAGAACGGTGGAGTAAAGGTAGCTGTGCCCGCCGAGGATGGAACTGCAGAACAGCGTAGCGCACAGGCCTACCACGCCGCCCATGGACAGATCGGCTTCGCCGGAAATGTTCACAAAGGTCATGCCCAGGGCGATCAGCAGCGTGGGAATGGATTGGCCGAGAATGTTTATGATGTTGCCGGGAGTGCGAAACACTGGGATCATGATGAAAAACACGATGTACATAATCACGAACACCGTGATGGAGCCGTACCGGTCCAGCAGATTGGTGGCGGAGTTTTTCTCTGTTTTATTCATCATTCATCCCTCCTCCCATGGTCAGATAAACGATCTCCTCGTGGTTTGCCTGGGCGGAGACGCGGTTGCCCACCACCCGGCCGTTGAACAGGATCACCATATTGTCTGAAATGTTGATGGCCTCGTCGATCTCCGAGGAGGCGACCACGATAGCCTTGCCCTGAGCGGCCAGATCCCGGATGATCTCATAGATCTCGCTCTTGCCCCGGACGTCGATGCCCACGGTGGGCTCATCGAAGAAGTAGATGTCCGAATCGCCTGCCAGCCATTTGGCCACCACCACCTTCTGGATGTTGCCGCCGGACAGGTTCTTTACGTAGGTTTCCGTGCTGGGGGTCTTTACCTGCAGCCGCTCGTCCAGCTCCCGGACCTTCTTGCGCTCGAAAGCCTGCTTGATCACACCCAGACGGGTGAAGTTTTTCATGAAGGCGTAGGTGGTGTTCTCCCGTACGGTGAAATCCACGATCACGCCATTGCGCCGCCGATCCTCGGGGATCAGGCATATGTGCCGCCGCTTGGAGTCCGCCGCACCCCGGAGTTTGATCAGCTCGCCGTTTTTCCGGATCTCGCCCTCCGCGCCGGGCAGGATGCCCATGATGGCTTCCAGCGTTTCGGTCTTTTTGGCACCTACCGCGCCAGCCAGCGCCACGATCTCGCCCGGACGCACCTTCAGGGAAACATCCTCGATGATGCCGGGGACCCGCAGGTGGGATACTTCCAGCGCGGGCGTCATTTCATCAAAGGCGGAACACGCCTTTTTCTCACCGCCGCCTTCCTTGACCTCACCCACCATGTGGTAGACGACCTGCTCCTGCGTCATGTCAGCCAGATCCCAGGTGCCGGTGTACTTGCCGTCCCGCAGGATCGTGACACGGTTGCAGATCTGGAACAGCTCTTCCAGGCGGTGGGAGATATAAATAATGGTCAGATCCTGTTTTTCCTTCAGATTTCGGATGGCGGTGAACAGCGCTTCGGTCTCTGTGGAGCTCAGACGGCTGGTGGGCTCGTCCAGCACCAGGATCTTGGGTTTGCGGTGCAGTGCGCGCACGATGCTCACGATCTGCTGCTTGGCCACGGACAGCTGACCCACCTGCTGCCGGGCATCGATAACGCCCGGCATGAACTCGTCCAGGGCTTTCTGCGCGTCATCCCGCATCTTCTTCCAGTCGATGAGACCATTGCCTTTCCGGGGCTCGATGCCGATCATGATGTTCTGCGCCACGGTAAAGCCGGGCACCAGCTCCAGTTCCTGGAAGATGAAGTCGATTCCCTTGTCGCGGATGGTCTGCGCCGTGGTGTCCTTCAGGCTTTCCCCGTCCAGCAGAATGTCGCCGGAGGTCTGCTGATACACCCGGGCGAGGATCTTGATCAGCGTGGATTTTCCCGCGCCGTTGGCGCCCATCAGGGCGTGGATCTCTCCCTTGTTGACCTGGAAGGAGACGTCGTCCAGAGCCTTGACTCCGGGGAAATCCATGGTGATGTTGTTGAACGCGAGAGCTGAGATCTGATTATCCATACGACCTGCTCCTTCCCCTGCTTATTTGAGCCAGTCCAGCGACCGGCGTACTGCCTCGTTCCAGCCGTCTGTGAGAGTTTTGCGCTGCTGGGGCGTCAGCTGCGGCTCAAAGGCCCGGTCCAGCTTCCAGAGGGAGCGGATCTCCGCCTTGTCTTTCCACAGCCCGGCGGCCAGACCTGCCACGAACACCGCGCCCATGGAAGTGGAGTCGGTGTTCTTCGGCCTCTCCACCCGGCAGTCGGTGATGTCCGCAAAGATCTGCATGGCCAGATCGCTGCGGGAGACGCCGCCGTCCACCTTCAGCGTGCGCACGTCCACGTGAAAGTCGTTGCGCAGCACCTCCACCACGTCGTTGGCCTGGAAGGCGATGGACTCCACCGCCGCCCGGCAGATATGCCGCTTGTCGTGGAACTTGGACATGCCGATGATCAGAGCCCGGGCGCCGGAATTCCAGTGGGGGGCGTACAGTCCGCCGAAGGCTGGCACGAAGTACACACCGTCGGAACCCACCTGCTCGGCCAGGGCGTTGGCCTCTTCCGGCCCGGATACGATGCCCAGCTGGTCACTGATCCAGTCATAAATGGAGCCGGCCACGTTGACGCCGCCCTCCACCTCATACTCCATGGCACCGCCCAGATTGCAGGCAATGGCGGGGAGCACGCCCTTGGTGGGCTGGGCGTAAGGCCCGGTGTAAGTCACCAGATTCAAACTGGTGCCGATGGTGCACTTGGCCTCGCCGGGACGGAAGCATACCTGGCCGAACAGGGCGCTCATCTGGTCGCCGATAGAGGCGCGGATGGGTACCGGCGTCTTGAAGGCCTCCCGGGGCTCCACCGCCATGCCGAAATCGCCGTCGCAGGCGATGACCTTCGGCAGAATCGAGCGGGGGATGCCCATTTTGTCCAGCAGGGAATCGCTCCAGTCATTTTTCCGTACGTCGAAAGCCATGGTCCGTCCGGCGTTGGACGAATCGGTCATATGAGATTTTCCTCCGGTCAGATTCCAGAGGATCCAGGTGTTGACGTTGCCGAAGAGCACCTCGCCCCGTTCGCAGCGCTCGCGCAGACCGGCCACGTTTTCCAGCGCCCATACGATCTTGCTGGCAGAATAATAGGGATTGCTGATCAGCCCGGTGGTTTCCAGGATCTCGTCGGCAAAGGGAGCCCAACGGTCAATGATGCTCTGGCTGCGGGTGCACTGCCAGCTGATGGCACTCAGCAGGGGGCGCCCGGTTGCCTTGTCCCAAAGGATGGTGGTCTCCCGCTGGTTGGTGATGCCGATGGCACACACCTGGGACAAATCGAAGGACTCGGCAATCTCCAGCAGGCAGTCTTTTACCGAATTCCAGATGTTATCGGCATCATGTTCCAGCCAGCCGTCCTGGGGAAAGAAGCTCTCGATCCGCCGGTAAGCCTTGCGCACGATCTCTCCGCTTTTGTCCACCACAATGACTTTTGAACCGGTGGAACCCTGATCGATACCGAGGATATATTGCTGTTCCATAACGATTCCTCCTGAAAAAACTGTATACAAATCTCTTTCGGCATGCTATGATCATTACGAAAGTAAATGTGGAGTTTCCAACTAACGAATGTCCGTACATTACAGCTTCATTATACGGTATTGATTGTGAGAAAGCAACAAAAAGCAAGATGAAAAAATAAACAAATTCGTCTGGGTCGTGTTTAACAGATTGTCTATAGTTTGTCTTTTGCCAACCGTACAAAGGAAGAGGTGTTTTGGGCGTGATATATAAGGAGGAACTGTTCCGGACGCCGGATATACTCCGGCGCGTTCTGCGCGAGAGCACGGATTCCCTGCTCGGGGATGCAAAGCGGCTGCTTTTCGTCGGCTGCGGCACCTCACTGTATATCGGCGCTCAGCTGGAGCGCCTCTGCCGGGCAGTGGGAAGGGAAGCCGCGGCGCTGGATGCCGTGGAGGTGTTGGAGCACCCGGCGGAAAAAAGCGGGGGAGAAGTGGCGGTCTACATCTCCCGCAGCGGCCGATCCCGGGAGACGGTGCTGGCCGCGGAGGAACTGCGTCGGCGGGGCGTTGCGGGCTTTTATCTGGGATGTACCCCGGCATCCCCGCTTGACACGCTTTGCGACAGCGCCCGGGTGATCCCCTGGGCGGAGGAGACGCTTGTACTGGAGTCTTTTTCCTACTATGCCCAGCTGCTGCTGGGGGCCGTCTGCTGCGGGCTGCCGGTCGGCGGCGATATCCCCCCGCTGGTCTCCGATGCCCTGTCCCGGGGCGAGGAGGCCGGACGCGCCATTGTGCGCGATCGGGGGATCCCTTCCCGCATCATTTCTCTCGCTTCCGGGTTTTATGTTCCGCTGCACAGGGAAATGATGCTCAAGGACGGGGAAATCACCCAGCTTCCCGTGGAGAGCTGGGGCAATCTGGAGTTCCGCCACGGGCCCCGTTCCTGGGCGGACGAGACAACGCTGATCCACATGATCCCCGGCACGCTTACCCGCGCCTGGGACGTTCGCGTGGCGGAAGAGCTGATTTCCTACGGCTGCCCGCTGCTGTATTATGGCGGGGACGCCCCGGAGGGAGCCATGTGCGCGGATCCCGCCGCGCCCCGGGAGACCACGGCGGAGGTGCTCGCCGCCGCCGCGTTTCATACGGCTGTGGCGGCGGAGATCGGCCTTGCCCGGGGCACCAGCCCGGAGCGGCTGCGCCATGTGGTCCATAACGTGGGAAATCTATGACAGGAGGGACATAAACTGTGAAAGAGCATAATCTGGCGCTGGTCACCGGCGGCGGGCAGGGCATTGGCAAGGCCATCTGCCGCGCCCTGCTGGACGGGGGATATCAGGTGGTGTTTCTGGACTTGAACCAGCAGCGCGCGGAGGAGTTTCTCCTTCAGGAAAACAGTGACGATCTCCACTTTTACCCGTGCGATGTGTCCGATCCCACCCGGGTCAGAGACGTCTGCCGGCACGTGCTGGAGCGTCTGGGAACGGTTTCCGTTCTGGTGAACAACGCCGGCATCCAGACTCACGTGCCTTTCCTGGAGATGTCCGAGGAAGTATGGCACAGGACCATCAGTGTGGATCTTGACAGCATGTTCTACGTCAGCCGGGCCCTGGCTCCGGCCATGGTGGAGCAGGGATACGGCCGGATCGTCAACATGTCCAGCATGAGTGCTCTGCGCGGCTCCAGCCGCCATGTGCACTACAACACCGCCAAATCCGGTGTGTTGGGCTTTACCCGGGGGCTGTCCTATGAGCTTGCGCCCCACGGCGTGACGGTGAACGCCATCTGCCCCGGCACAGTGGATACGGAGATCATCCAGGATTATATCGAGGCGAAACGGGATTCCTGGCTGAGCCAGATGCATGTCAAGCGCCTGGGCACGCCGGAGGACATAGCCAACGCCGTCATGTTTCTTGTTTCCCCGGCAACAGGATGGGTCACGGGGCAGGCGCTGCATGTTAACGGCGGCATACTCACTCCTTGACGAATTGCGTAAAAAACTCTATTATTATCAGTGATATATGATGACTATGGCCTGTTTTTCGTGAAGCGGCGTTTTCGTGCAAAGCAGGCATCGCCATGCGGATGAAAGGTATGAAAGCATGAATAAGCTGGACAGAAATTCCCCGGTACCGCTGTATTATCAGCTGTACAATATTCTCCAGGAGCAAATCAGCGAAGGGAAGCTGAAGCCGGGAGACATGCTGCCAACGGAGATTTCCCTGATGCAGGAGTATGACATCAGCCGTGCCACGGTGCGTCAGGCGGTGCTGGATCTGGTGCATAAGGGATACGTGGTGCGGGAAAAGTCCAAGGGCACTTTTGTCAAGGATCTCAGTTCTCTGAGCTACCAGGAGAAGGTAAAGGGCTTTGCTGCGGCCTCGCCGCTGCACGGCCGTGTGGAGCTTACCAACAAGGTCCTGGCCAAGGAGATCGTCACCGCCAGCGACTTCCTCTGCGGCACCTTTGATATCCAGCCGGGGACGAAGCTTTTTTATATCAAGCGTGTGCGCAGCATCGCGGGCACGCCGGCGGTCTATACCGAGGACTGGGTGCCCTATGAATACTGTCCGGGCATCGAGTACATGGATTTCCTGTCCGTCTCTCTTCTGAGCGTGATCGAATCCGAATACGGCGTCATCCCCATGCGCGCGGTGCGGACCTTTGAGTGCTGCCACGCCGAATCGGAGGAACAGATGGTGGAGCTGCGGGTGCGCAAGAATTCGCCGCTGCTGCATCTTACCAACACTGTCTATAACCAGGATGACAAGCCCATGGAGTATTGCCTGGCTGTCATCAACGGAAAATACACGGTGGTCGAGTCGTGACCGAAGGGAAAAAATTCGGATATACAGAAGAAGAATTCAGGCGCTTCCGTCGGGGCGCCTGGAGTTTTCTTCTGTTTTTTTCTCTTCTCTACTGCACTTTTTACTCTGCCCGTGTCAATTTATCCAATGCCGGAGCCCTGCTGATCGAGCAGCTGGGATTGAGCAAGGCGCAGCTGGGCATCCTGACTAGCACCCTGTTCTGGACTTACGGCATCGGGCAGCTGATCAACGGCCGGCTCAGCGACCGGCTGGGGCCGGAGCGCTTTATCGTGTGGGGCGTGACCGCTTCCGTGGCGCTGAACTTTCTCGTGGCACTGCAGCGATCTTTTCCCCTTATGGTAGTTTTGTGGGGCTTGAACGGCTTTGCCCAGTCCATGGCCTGGGCGCCGGGGATCGCCATCATCACCCGCTGGTGGCCCCGGCGGGAGAGAGGCTTTGCCACCGGCTTTGCCTATGCTTTTACCGGCTTTGGCCAGGTGGCCGCCATCCTCACGGTGTCTCTCTCCCTGCGCGCCACGCCGGTGCTTGGCTGGCGGGCAGTGTTCCTGATCCCTCCGCTCTTCCCGCTGGCGGCGCTGGGTGTCTATCTGGCGCTGGCGCGCTCCTCGCCCCGGCGCATTGGCCTGCCGGATTTTGAGGAGGAGAACGCCTCCGCCCGGGAAAAAGAAGGGGAGATGCTGGCCATGGCCGGGGAAAAGGGCGTTCTCTGGCCTTACCGTTACGTGCTCTCCGAAACGCACTTCCTCACCTGGATCATCATTATCTTTCTGGTGGGCATCATCCGCTACGGCCTGTCCACCTGGGCTCCCCTTTATTTTGTTGAGAAATACGGCATCAATATAAAAAGCGGCCTTCTCAGTTCCCTGACTCTGCCGCTGGGCATGGCCGTGGGCACCATCACCGTTCCCTGGCTGACAGACCGGTTCTGCCCGGACAACCGTCTGCGGGCGGTGGTGTTCAGCGCGCTCACGCTCCCGTTGATCATGCTTGCCATGACGCGGCTGGATCCCACGGTGCCGTGGCAGATGGCATGCGTACAGCTGCTGCTGTTTTTCTCGGGCTTCGGGATCTATGCCATCAGCGGCGTTTCCAACACCTATGCCACCGACGTGGGCGGCCGGGTCTTTGCCGGGACCGCCTCCGGGATACTGAGCTTTTCCGCTTATATGGGCGCAGCCATCCAGTCGCTGCTGTACGGCTTCCTGCTGGATACCCTGGGCTGGAATTTTATCTTCCTCTCCGTGGCGGTGCTTTGTCTGGCGGTGGCAGCCGTCAGCATCCGGGATCTCCGGCGCCATCGGCAGTGAGCGAACGCGGTTGAAACAAGCATTACACTGCCGCCGGACAGGGATTTTCCCCGTCCGGCGGTGTTTTCCTATAAATCTTGCTAATGTTTGTCAAGTCCCTTTTTCAGGCTTGATGGAATAAAAATGGGTACACAAAATAAACCCACCAGATTGCGGGCTTTGAAAAAATGG
>ONBX01000074.1 GCA_900316205.1 uncultured Eubacteriales bacterium | reverse complement strand
AGTTGACCATTCCGCTCAACTAAGGTACACTGTTCTAGCGTTTGGTTTTTCTTCACACCTAAAGCTTAACGCAAACGAAAGCACCAGCCAAGTCCTTTTTGGACCCAACTGGTGCTTTTGTTATTCTGCGTTATTTTGCAACGTGCCCTTTTGTGTCTGCTCTGAAGGACAGGCATAGTGCCCGGCCTGCGATGGGATCATTTGGTTTTCTTATACTTCCTGTAGATGCTGACCGCGCCGCAGCAGAGAGTGAGTCCAGCGGCCACGTCCACCGCAATGAGGATCTTCTTCCAGGCTTCCAGGCCGCCCTGGCTGTGCTCCTCGTCGTAGGCCCAGGAGTTGACCGTGGTGTAGAGGATATTATGGGTGGCCTCCCGCATGTAGCGGACGTTGGAGGCCGCGGTCTTGTCGCTGACCTGGTTGGGGCCGCCTGCGAAGGTGGAGAGCATGGCGTCCACGCCGTTGGCAAGGGCTTCGTCTGCGTTCATGAAGCCGTGGCCGTTGTTGCGGAAGAAGTCGGAAACCACGAAGCCTCTGAAGCCCCACTCGTCGCGCAGGATGGCCTTCATCAGGGCGCTGGATTCGCCGACCCACTTGTTGCCGATGTAGGCCCAGGAGGCCATCACGCCGGTGGCGCCGCCCTGCTTCACGGCGATCTCAAAAGGCTTGAGGTAGATCTCGCGCATGGACTGCTCAGTGGCCCAGGCGCAGACCATCTTGCCGTTGCAGTCGTACATGGCATAGTGCTTGATGGTGGAGTACACGCCCTCCTGCATGGCGGCCTTGACAGCGTCGGCTGCCATCCAGCCGGCCAGCACGCCGTCCTCGGAGAAGTACTCGTAGTTGCGGGCGGTGAAGGCGGAGCGGTGGGTGTTCATGCCGGGGGCGTACCAGCCGGTGGAGCCCAGCTCTTTGGCCATCTTGCCCATCACCTCGCCCCAGCGGGCAGCCAGCTCATGGCTCCAGGTGCAGGTGATGACCACCTCCACCGGGAAGCCGATGGAGCCGCCGCCGGTGAAGTTGTTGTTGATGGCGGCAGGGCCGTCGGAGTCCACGCACTGTACCTTCCCGATGGAAGCAATGGCGGGAGTCTGGTAGCCGGAGAGGGCGATCATGTCCGCCATCTCGTCCACCGTGAGCTGGTCAAGCAGCGCTTCCCACATGGGATCGTCATAGCTCTTGCCCCGCAGGTCCTTGAGCATGAGGCCGTTTTTCGCGCCGGTGGTGGGCATGGTGTCTTCGGGCTTAATGTAAGCCTTGGGATCGTAGTTTGCATTCAGATGGTAGCCCGCGATGTACTTTTCGGGCAGGTTCAGGTCGGCGGGAGCGGCGGTGGCCGTCTCGAAGTTCACAAAGCCGTCCTTGCGGGAGAGATACTCCACCTCGCCCCGGGCGTCCTGAAGCTGGTTCACAGCCGCCGCGTCGTCAGAGGGACGGGGGTTGGAGTCGTCATAGCGGACGGTGTCGGGCTGGGCGTAGACCTTGCTGTCCAGCTCCCGGTGGGAGTCGGCCTTGATGGCGATGCTGTAATCGCCCTTTTCCAGCACATAGCAGCCGCTCTGCTCGTCGAAGGAGGCCAGCTCCTCCAGCGCGAAGGAGATGTGGAGGGTCTCGCTCTCACCCGGGTTCAGAAGGCCGGTCTTTTCATAGCGCACCAGGTTTGCGCTGGCCTTCTCAATGCCGCCGTTGGTGTAGGGAGGATCAAAGTAGACCTCCACAACGTCCTTGCCCGCCACAGAGCCGGTGTTCTGCACAGTCACGTCAAAGGAGAGGGTCTCGCCGTCCACGCTCAGCTCGGACATGCTCTGCGTAAAGCTGGTGTAGCTCAGGCCGTAGCCGAAGGGGTACTGCACGGTAGCGTCATAGTCGAGGACGCCTTCCTTGTCTGCGGTCTCATAGAACTTGTAGCCGACGTAGATGTTCTCCACATAGTGGATGAAGGCGGGAGCGTAGTTGGTGGGGACACCGGCGTTCATGCCCTCCACGGTCATGTCGAGCATGTTGGCATAGTCGCGCTTCTCGGCGTTGTTCCAGTATGGGGTCTGGGTCATGTCATAGACAAAGGTGTCGTTGGTGCGGCCGGAGGGGTTCACTGTGCCCGCCAGGATCTCGCCCAGGGCGGTGAAGCCCACGTTGCCGGGGCCACCGGCCCAGATCACGCCCTTGATCTGCGGGAACTCTTCGCAGAAGCCCAGCTCAAAGGCATAGGCGCCGTTGTAGACGACGATGACGTTTTCAAAATTCGCGCACACGAGCTCGACCATGTCCCGCTCGGTGTTGTTCAGCTCAAGATAGTGGGAGCCCTCGTCCCAGTCGGGGTAGGCTTCGCTGTTGTCCGTGTAGATCTCGCAGTTCGCCATATCCTGGGGGATGTCGTTGTGACCCTCGCCCGCCATACGGGAGATGACGATCAGCGCGGTGTTGGAGAAGTCCTTCGCTCCCAGCAGCAGCTCCGCGCCGTAATTGGCGGCGGGCGGCTCGGGCAGGTTCCAGTTCTGAGCGGTGATGGAGACCGCCGCGCGGTTCTCGGCATAGCCCAGGTAGAACTCCGTCAGAGCGGGATTGATCTCAAAGCCTGCGTTCTCAATGCCTTCGATGAGGCTGACCTTGTGGTAGAGGTCGTTGAGGCCGCCAGAGCCGGCGCCGCCGTAGACGGGGTTGGTGGAGGCCCAGCCGAAGAGGTTCAGACGCTTGGTGTCCTGAAGGGGCAGGACGCCCTCGTTCTCGAGGAGCACGAAGCCCTCCTCCGCGATCTGTGTGGCGACAGCCTCCGCCTCCTTGGCAAGGTCCTCGGAGATCGTGGTGGGCGTTGCGCCGCCGCCGACCAGGCTCAGCAGGGCGGACATGGGGCCGAGGCAAATGAGATTTGCCACGATCAGGATCGCGAGCAGCGCCGCGAGCCAGCTCTCACCGCGGATGAATTTCTTCCGGGCCTTGGGCAGCTTTTTCACCGCGACGGTCACGGCGATGGCGGCCACAAGGGCCACGGCAATGGCGATAAAGTAGGGAACGAGCCCCTGCAGTACGCCGATCAGGTCTTCCATTTCAAACGAGATCATGGTTTTGCTCCTCTCTCATACGTTTTTCCAGGCCGTTTGACCTTGTATCGTCAAGATATCAAAAGACAGCGGAGCATTGCCATGACAGTTTTGTGAAAGTTGTATCTTTGCTGGACAGTTTTGAAAAATGTGTCTATAATAGACGGCAGATCCAAACCGGGAGGCGTTGGTCATGGACGGTGAAAAAAGAGGACAGGACCGCAGGGCCCTTGTGACGAAAAATCTCATCCGGGACGCCATGCTCAGTCTGCTGAGGCAGGACAGCTTTGACAAGATCAGCGTTGCCGCGCTCTGCCGGGAGGCGGGCGTGGGACGGGCGACCTTTTACACGCATTATACCGGCCTTATGGATGTGATCGACGAGCTGGCGGATGAAGCCATCGGCAGCGCTGCGGCAAAGTCTACCACCGGCTTTGAACAGCTGGGCTATCTCGCGGGACAGGTTGCGGAGATGGACAAGGCGACCGAGCTGGAAGGGCTGTTGCATCTGCTGCCCCTGTGCCAGCGGGTGGTGGACGATCCGCGCTACAAGCCCCTGTTCCGGGACTCTGAGATCGCGGAATACATCATCATGCGGGTCTATCGGCAGGAGTGCGCGCATATCGTGCCGGAGATGATGCGGGAAATGCAGATCACCCAGCGGCAGGGCGAGCTGCTCTTCCTCTTTACTGTGATGGGCGCCTTTGCCATCAACCGCGCGCTGCGCTGGAACAAGGACGAGACCTGGTATGAGATGCAGCGCCTGATCCTGACCTACGCCCACGCGGGAAACGAGGCGCTGAAAAAAGCGGCAAAGAACTGAAGCGGAAAAACACCGCCGATCGGTCATGGGAACTGACCGATCAGCGGTGTTTATGCATGAACCGTCCCCTGGCCCATCTGGCGGGGAATGGCGGGCGGCCGAGGGCGGCCGCCCCTACGGCGCAGACCCACGTTGCCACCGTAGCGCCGAGCATCGCTCGGCGACTTGCCTCCCCCTTCGGGGGAGGACGGAAGGGGTATGCCGCATCCCAACCGCGCAAAAGCACCCCGAGGACGTTTGCCCTCGGGGTGCCGTGCTTTGGATTCAGTTGTGCCCGGTCAGGTGGGACGTGAAAACCGTCCCCTTGTATTATAGCAAAGTAGGTATTAGTGACTCCGAGAGGGGCCTATGCTACACTGTAGAGGATGCTGTGGATTGGTTACCGTCCCCTACCACACGATGGTTTAAGACAGGCTCCGACCACAGCCCTTTGCAGTTTTGT
>ONBX01000088.1 GCA_900316205.1 uncultured Eubacteriales bacterium | reverse complement strand
TACATCTTTTGTCTCTTGGGGCTTGACTTTTAATAGTTAGTCTTCACAATCCCCCCATGCGTGTCCAAGCTTGGCCGCATAGGTTTGTCTACAGTCTGACCCGCAGGGCGGTTCACCCTGCGGGTCTTTCTTCACATGGACTTCACATGGACTTTATGCTGCGTTCAGGATCTGCATGAACGCTTCCCCCGTGATGGTTTCGTGCTCGTACAGATAGGAGGCCAGTTCATCCAGCTTGCCGCGATTGTCTTTCAGAATGGACAGCGCTTTTTCATGCTGCTTTCGAACCAGGGCAACGACCTGTTCGTCGATTCTGCCTTGCGTTTCAGCGGAGCAGGCCAGGGACGTATCCCCGCCCAGATACTGATTCGTGACGGTTTCCATGGCGACCATGTCAAAATCCTCGCTCATGCCGTAGCGGGTGATCATGGCGCGGGCAAGCTTCGTAGCCTGCTCAATGTCGTTGGCGGCTCCGGTGGTAATGGAACCGAACACCAATTCTTCCGCCGCCCGGCCGCCGGTGAAGGTTGCGATCTTGTTTTCCAGCTCCTGCTTGTTCATCAGGTAGTGGTCGTGATTCTCCACCTGCAGCGTATAGCCCAAGGCCCCGGAGGTGCGGGGGATGATGGTGATTTTCTGCACCGGAGCGGAATTTGTCTGCTTTGCAGCGACCAGGGCGTGACCGATCTCATGGTAAGCGACGATCTTTTTCTCCTGGTCCGTGAGAATCGCGTTCTTCTTCTGGTAGCCGGCAATGACCACCTCGATGCTCTCCTCCAGATCGGCCTGGGTGGCAAAGCCGCGGCCATCGCGCACCGCGCGCAGCGCGGCCTCATTGACAATATTGGCAAGCTCTGCCCCGGAGGCTCCGGAGGCCATACGCGCCACCTGCAGGAAGTCCACATCGTCAGCGACCTTGATCTTTTTCGCGTGAACCTTCAGGATGGCTTCCCGCCCTTTGAGGTCTGGCAGCTCTACGGGGACACGCCGATCAAAGCGACCGGGGCGCGTAAGGGCCGGATCCAGTGACTCGGGACGGTTGGTCGCGGCGAGGATGATCACGCCATTGCTCCCGTCAAAGCCATCCATTTCCGTGAGCAGCTGATTGAGGGTCTGCTCGCGCTCATCATTTCCGCCGTACTGTCCGCCGCTTCGCTTCTGACCGATAGCGTCGATCTCATCAATAAAGACGATACAGGGTGCTTTCTCTTTGGCCTGGCGAAACAGATCCCGCACCTTGGAGGCGCCCATGCCCACAAACATCTCCACAAATTCCGAGCCGGACATGGAGAAGAAGGGAACGTTGGCCTCACCGGCCACGCGTGCCCGGAGGGCCGACAAGCAGGACGCCCTTCGGCATGGAGGCGCCGATCTCCCGATACTTTGCGGGGTTTTCCAGATAATCCACGATCTCCTGCAGATTTTCTTCCGCCTCGTCCACCCCCGCCACATCGCTGAAGCGAATGCCGTCCGAGGACTTGACATAGACCTTGGCGTTCGATTTGCCAAGATTGAACATCATGGATCCGGCACCACCACCGGCTTTGTCCATCAGCTTCTTCGACATGAACTGACCGAGCAAAATGAATACGCCGATCGGCAGCAGCCATGACAAAAGCAGCGTTGCCAGGGGTGAGGTCTCCTCTACGATCTCGCTTGTGAAGCTTGCCCCGGATGCATGGAGCCGCTCCACCAGGCCGTCATCCTCGATCACGCCTGTCCGGTATATCGTAGATTCGTCTTTGTCGGTGAACACGATTTGATTCTGCTGGATCTGGACTTTTCCGATTTCTCCCTTTTCGGTCATGGTCATGAAGGTGCCGTAGTCCACATCCTCGATGGCTTTCCCTGCGAAATAAGGGACAACAAGACAGTTGAAAACCAAGATCGCCAGGATCATCGCCACATAAAAATAGATCAGTGGCTTTTTCGGGCGTTTCACTTCCTGCATACAGGGTTCCTCCTCAAAATATGTTGATGGCTATTTTGCAAGCTCATGGTTTTCGTGAGCAAGTTTTACGATTCCTTTGCCGTCTCGGCCTGCAGATGGTGAAGAATACAGTTGCCGATTCGCTCCTCCAGTTTGCGGTACTGCCGGATTTCTTCTTCTGTGAATTCCGCAAAACACACCGCGTCCACATCCCGATCCAACTGCTGCAGCTCCTCTGTGAGCTCCGGTGCCTGGAAGGAGAAGCGTTCT
>ONBX01000055.1 GCA_900316205.1 uncultured Eubacteriales bacterium | reverse complement strand
CAAGGCTCGTTCTCTTGTCATGCTTCGCCACCTCCCAGGATGATCTCCAGCGCCTCGTCAGGCTCCAGATCCTTCGGCTGTTCGTCTTCCTCGCGCCGCTGCTTCACGCGCTCCGCGATCTCCTCCCGCCACTCGGCGGGAACCTCGTCGATGGACGCTGCGCCGGAGTAGACCCGGCTTGTCCATGCGTTCTTCTCCATCACGGCGGCGACAAGCGCATCATACTCGTTCTTGCCGATCTCCGCGTCGTCATGCCAGTATCGTCCGTTTACAGCTTTCAGCATTCAATCTCCTCCGTTCAACTTGACCGCGACATATTGGTACTGTCCCGCATAGATCGCCGTCTGCGCGTTACTGCCGGTTCCGTTGCGGGAGTAGGACAGCGTGCCGTCATCGTTCAGCGCCCACAGAGCATTTGATACATTCGCTCCTGGCCACACGCCATGTCCGCCGTCTGCATCAGCTGTAGTGCTGGAAGCGGATCCTCCGTACATAAAAGTTGTTACTCGGTCTTCCGAAGACGTTGTGTTTCCGAAGCGGAGCACCGGCATAAGCTCTGACGTGACAGCGACGAGCCAGTAGATGTGGTTATTAGAAGCTGTTGCCGCGAGGCCGTCCCAGGTTTCTCTCGTCATGGAGATCCAAAGGAAGTCCGGCTTGAAATCCAGATCGAGGCCGGGGAACAATTTGGTTGCGGTGTTGGCAGGCGTTGCGATGTCCGTTTCCACAGTGATGATCCCCGCCTCGGCATCTGCGATTCCTGGAACCCCTCCCCCTCCGGAGATGGCCTCAATGGCGCTAACGAAGCCCTGCGGGAACGCAAGCTGCGCCGACGTGCCGCCCTTCGTGCGGATGGCGTTGGCGATACTGGTCAGGTCGGTATTGAGCTGGGTACTGTCAACAAGTTTGTCAAGCGCCATCAAAAGCTCCCTCCCTGCCATGCGGTCATGGTGACCGCCGTGATGTTGCCGTCAGAGCCCACCACCAGAAACTTCCCGGCGTTGGCTGCGCCAAGGTTTTTGTCCTGCTTGCCGCCGGTCTCCCGCTGCACGAAGGCCGTGGTGGCAAGCTGCGTGGTGTTCGTCCCGCTGGCAGCCGTTGGCGCTTTGGGCGTTCCGGTGAAGGTCGGGGAGGCGGACCTTGCGTATTTGACAGTGCTGAAGGAAGACCAGTGAGACCCAACCACTTCCGTCTCTGTCTTCTCGTCTCCGTTCAGTGCGGTGAAAACAGCCGCCTTCTCGAATGCTGTTCCCTCCGGCCCAAGGACTGCTTCCTGCCCGAGCCAGGTCAGATAATAAATCGTTCCTGGGAACATGTAGGTCAGAATGCAGACCTTTCCGTCTGCGCTGGCCTCGTAGATTGCATCTGCCGTGGTGCTGCCGTAATGCGCGAGGAACACGCTGCTTGCGCCGGCGCCTACGTTGCCGAACTTCGTGGCGGATACCGTGCTGCTGTTAACCAGATCGACGCGATAGATGTTCCAGTCGCCGTCAAGGACCAGGTCGTTCTTTGCCGGTGTCAGGCCCGTCCTTCCGACCAGATCGCTGATGCGGATCGTCCCGCCGTTGGCGTCTTCCGCCGCCACTGTCCAGATGCTGCTGCCGTTCAACCCGTCGGTGCCGTCTCTGCCCGCTGGCCCGGTGGCGCCGTCCAGGCCATCGAACGCGCCGGCGTCCGCGTCGTTCCGCACGCTCTGGGCCATCTCCTGGGCCGCTTCCGCTGCCTCCAGGATCTGTTGCACCAGACTCTGTGTGGCCGGCGTCGGGTCGATCTGTGACGGCTCCGTCCCCGGCAGGATCACCCCCGCGTTTGCCCAGACCGTGGGTGTCACCCTGCTGCCGTTTTCTCCCGTGCCGTATACGCCGATCTTCAGTCTGCCGCCGGCATGGCGCAGCACCTCATGGGGCACCACGCACCCGTTTTCCGTGACCGCCATGTCCACGGTCTGCCCGCTGCCGCTGAAAACCGCGGTCCTGCCCAGGCCTTCCCAATCGTCAGAAAAGCGGAAGCGGACCGGAAGCCCCACGCTTCCGCTGGTGATGGGCTCCGTGGCCTTGGCAGAGGCATCCCGCTCCCGTATCGTTACATGGATCATTTTATTCTCCTTCCACTTAGGCTCCCCTGTTAAGGGGAGCTGGCACAGCGCGTCTCACGCAGCGCTGTGACTGAGGGGTCTCCTTCCTCTCAGCCTCCCCTGACTAAGGGGAGGTGCCATCCGCCGATTCCCGCGAGGCGGATGGCGGAGGGGTTTCCTTCCTCTTTGCCCCCCTGCCTGAATGGCGCTGTCCGGCGCTGGGAGAGCTTCCTTTACTCTCCCAGCACCACCGTGTCCCCGATGCGGATCACCCAGCCCGCCGGCAGTTCGATGCACCTGTCGTGCTCCGGCGCCTTGCCGAAGCCCACGCCCATCCCGCCGGGCCGAAACTTCATGGCCCAATGCTGGGTCGGCAGCTCCGCCGTGACCACAGCACTCTTTCCCAACACGTCCCTCGCCCTCAGGCGGACGAGATAGCTGCTGTCAGCGGAGAGACCGCCGATCACCCTGGCGCTGTCGTTTTCCAGAGCGGTCTCCGCGCCGTAGTCCGCCGCCTCCCGCAGCTTGTGGGCCGCCGTCAGGCTGATGCTGTTCTCCCCGGCCAGGGGAGAATACAGCCCCTTCCCTTTGGCGCTGTAATACTGTCCGTCGTCGGCCGCGTTCCCCGTGCTGTCGCAGCGGAATACCGTCACCTCTGTCAGCCTGGGCTCCGCATAGGGCTGCACCGTGATCTGCAGCGTTTCGCTGGCCTCCTGGCCCCGGCTGTCCGTCACCGTGCACAGGATCTCGGCGCTGCCTGTCAGCACCCCGGTCCGGTATGGCGCTGCGTTCACGGTCACGCCGCTGCAGCGGATCCGGAAGCCTGCCACGCTGGCTCCGTTTTTGCAGCTGATCTTGGCGCTGTCGAAGCTCACTTCCGCTTTGCTGAAGCCCTGAACGTATACGCTGATCCCCGCCGCCGCGGTCCCGACGTTGTATACCGCCGCCCTGGCCCAGCCCGCCGCAAGCGTCGGCGGCAGGTCCCCCTGGGCAAAGCGCACCGTGATGGTCGCTGTGGTGCTCCCCACGCTGTTCCCGTTGAAGAAGGTCTCGCAGGTGAACACCGCCTGGGCGCTGCCGGCGTTCGGCAGCAGCGCCGCGTAGGTCGTGAGATCCGGCGTCCAGACAAAGCTGGTGGCTGCGCTGCGGCTCAGCAGGGTCTCCGTCCGCCCCGCGCAGCTCACCCGCAGATCGTGGACCGCGCCTTCCGTGGACACCGCCAGACTCACCGGGATCTGGCTCCCGAAGTTCCCGTCGCTCGCCGTGATGGTGCTGGCTGTTCCGTAGATGCCGTCCACCGTCACGGTGATGACCCCCGGCGCCATGCGGTGGTAGGCGTCCACTCTCGGCCAGATCCAGAGGTAATAATCCCGGTCCGGCATCAGGTCGATGTTGACGCTTCCGGTCAGGGAATCCCCCGCATGTACCGTCAGGATGCCCCGCTCGTCACCGCATTCACTTTCGTATCCTGTGGATTCCGAGGTCACCAGGAAGCGATAGCCGAAGTCGTAAGGCGTGTATTCTCCTTCGTAGATATCGTATTTCGTGGAGGCAAAGCTCACGCTGGTCGCACCGGTGGACGGCGTGTGGAACTTGAAGCGTCCCACCAGCGGTGCGTAGTCGTAGCCCAGGCTCCCGGGCATGCCGTATTTTGCGTCTCCGCGGTACCACCGGTCCTCCGTTGTCAAAGTCGTGCTCATCTCATTCGCCTCCCATGGTTTTCAGGCCGAATCCGCCCTGCGCGCTTATCCGCCAGTCGCCCATGCGGATCTCCTCCTCCACCATCTGGCTCACCGTGTGCAGCATGCCATCAGTGGAGTCGAACCAGCCAACTTTCCGGCCGTTCACCCAGAACTGCCAGCCCGTGGAGGTGTAGAGGCCCAGGGTCTGACCGGGGGAGAGCTCGTAATAGTTCCAGCCCCCGTCTGTCAGCTCCCTGCCGGTAAACTGCAGCTTCTGGCTGATGGCGATGCCCAGCACCGTCTGGTGGGTATCCGGGTCCTCCAGGAAGCCCCGGCGGATCTGCCCGCTGATCTCCAGCTCATAGGCGGCCAAGGCCTCCCCCATCTCGCCAAGCTCCGCCCGGGTGGCCAGGATCTGCTCCAGCAGGCCGTAGCTCTCCACGATCTGTCGGGCGGTGGCGTCGATGAGCAGCAGGATCTCCTGCTGATACTCGCCGAACTCGCTTCTGGCAAGATAGCTCTGCCGCATTTCACAGCCCAGGTCGCCGATGCTCTCCTGCAGAACATGGTCCCGCTTCCGGCTATCCTCCGCGCTCTTCACGATCAGGGCGCGAAGCCTTGCCTCCCGCTGCAGCGCATCGGGGGACTGGTTTTCTCCTCCGGGGAGGGCCGCCGCGCCGGTCGCCCGCCCGGCCTGCTTCCAAATGCCGCCAGCATGGGCAGCGACGGTCTCCACCGTCTCGCTCTCACTGCCTCGTGCCGTGCGCACCAGATAATCCCGCAGGGCGGCGATCTGCTGCAGCGCGTCTCCGGACAGGACCGGCGGAAGCTCTCTCACGGCAGATCACTCCCCTTCCGCAGCTTTCTGGTGATGGAAAAGAGGCGCAGCTCTCCTTCTCCCTCCAGACGGAGGCGCAGATGGTCGCAGCGTCTGGGCCGCACGGGCAGCAGCACCGTCTCCAGTCCCCGTCCCTCGATCTCTCCGGCGGGAAGCCAGTCCTCGCCGCTGTCGTAGTTGAGAAAGACCTTCATCCATCCGCCCCGGGCCAGCTGCAGCTTACAGTCGAAGCGGGTAAGGCATTTTCGATCCGCCGTCTCGTAGCTCTGCACGCCGGTCTCCGCCAGCCAGGAGATGGGCGTCTCCTGCTCTCCCGCCGCTCCCTGCAGATCCCAGAGCTTTCCTGTCCGGGCATCGATGCACAGGAGGCTGTCGCCGCAGCGGGCAAAGCAGAGGGCGTGAAGTCCATCCTCCCGGTACCAGAGGCCTTTTCCCAGGTCATAGACGAAAAGGTTCCAGACCTCCGCGTCATTTCGCATGGAGATGTAGTACTTTTCCCCGATGCTCCCGGCGACGGCCTCGTAATAGTTTTTCTCTCCCAGCGCTCCGCTCACGCTCTGGGGAAAGCCGCCCTGCCAGGCACAGACCTCCGTCCTGCTCTTATAAAGCAGGGTCTCCCCCACCACGCAGAGGCTCTTGTGGCTGCCCCGCTGCACGCCCCGGCACACGGTCTCCTCCAGCCGGTGGGCGCCGCCGGAGCTGACGGAGACCCGGTGGATCCGGTTTTCCTTGAAAAAGGTGGGCGAGCCCAGGTAGTTCACCGCCCCGGTCCATGGCCCGTCTGAGCCTACGCTCACGGTCCAGGCATCGGTGCTCAGGCCCAGGTACTGCCGAAAGTTCCGGAAATCCCCCAGAGCGCTGCAGTAGATCTCGTTCAGATTCTTCTCCCCGTCGCTGCCGTAAAAGCAGCCCCAGAGCCGGTTCTGACACTCGCAGACATAGTCCATCGGGGGAAGCTTCCGCTCCAGCTTCAGCTGCTTTCCCTCGTCGGTATAAGCCTCCCGCAGCAGACCCGCGACCACCACATAGTCGTCGGTATCCTCATCGCCGCCCACCGCGTAGAGGATCTTTTCCCCGTTGAGTTCCTCCTTCTGGCTGCCGGAAATGCTCACGCCGTCATACTGCCGGAACAGCCGCGGGATCTCTCCCCGGCTGGTGAAGCCGATCCTAGTATATACGGTCTCGATCTCCACCCACAGGAGGCTCACCTGGCTCCACTGCCGGTAGACCGTTGCGCCGTCGGCGGTGTCGATCCAGATCTCCCCGTTTTCCGGGGCGGCAGGCTCCTGAGGCCCGATGCTTCCCACCGTGTAGGCTTCGCCGTCCACGCTGCAGGGGGTGTAGGTCACGGCGCCCAGGGTCTTGAAAGATGCCTCCATGCTGCCCCAGTCCGCGGGGTCGGCGGTGTTGTAATAGACCTTGTCCGGGAAAATGAGCACATAAGCCCCCATGCTGACCAGCTGCTTTTCCCCGGGAGCAAGCCCCGTCAGGGCGGTGGCAAGCCCGTTCACATAGAGCGTCCCCTCCGCCACCCAGCAGGGCGCGTCCTTTTCCAGCAGACCGCCCGGGTTTTCCAGGGATGCCACCAGTCCCCGGGGCCTCCTGCTGGCGAGCAAAGGGTACTGATCCCCGCTCAGGTTTCTTGTCTCGAAAAAGGCCCCGTCAGGAATGTGCAGCCGGTGCTCATAGCCGCGAAAGCGGTCGGTGGTCACCCGCCTGCTTCTCAGGGGCTTCAGTCTCGGATAAAACATGGCGCCGCCTCCTCAGAAATAGCGCTTTGCTCTCGAGCAAGGCCGGTGCTCCCGGTTGTACGCGCTGCGAAAGCTGCCGAACACCGCCTCGAACAGAGCGTTTGCGGCGTTGAAGCTCTCCAGCTCCTGCTCATACAGCGCCATCTGGGCGCAGAGCCAGTGGACGTACATCTCGTCGTAGGGTGCCTCCGCCGTGAGCTGCCGGTCCGGCGTCTCCGGGTCGGTCTCCTCCGTCGTCGGGATTTCACCCTCATAGCGCTGCAGGATCTCCTCCCGGATGCGCGCTTCCAGCCGCGCAAGCCAGCGGAGCTTGTCCTCCGCGGGGTAGCTGTTGGGCCGCAGCCGATCCGCCTCCCGGATCGCGTCCATTGCTGTCATCTCAATCACCTTCCTTATAGGCTCCCCTGCCTAAGGGGAGCTGTCTGCCGTCAGGCAGACTGAGGGGTTCACCTTCCTTTTGTGCTCCCCTGAAAGGGGAGCTGTCGCGGCGCGTCTCACGCAAGCGCCGTGACTGAGGGGCACATGAGGGAATAAGGAATAGGGAATAGAGAAGAAGGGGGAAGCCCCTCGTTCCTTTTCCCTTTTCCTTCTTCCCTCTTCCCTCAGCCCGCGCTCCCTGTTTCCATTTCTTTCGCTCAGCTGCGGCTCTCGTGGGCGGCCTGGTACTGCAGGCTCTCGGCGGTGGCCTGGTCGGCGTGCTCCAGCACCTCCACCACGCAGGCGGGCACCTTCACGGTCTCGCCCCGCTTGATGAGCCAGGTGCGGTGGTTCACCCGCACGAACACGTCGTTCTGCAGCTCCTTGGTCAGCGGCAGGCGGATGCTGATCAGCTCCTCCTGCTCGCTCGCCTGCTCCTTGAGCTCTTCGGCAGCCGCCTCTGCGGCCTGGTCCTTCTTCTTGGTTTCAGCCATGTTCTTTCTCCTTCCTGTTTCTCATTTCCGCAGGGGAGAGCAGAAGCCCTCCCCCTTGTTTGTCATTGCGAGCCAGTGCGCACACTGGCGTGGCGACGCGGAGCTAGTCCCTTCAGGGACAATCCGTCTCCTGTCGCTCAGTTGGCTCCCGCGGTGGCGGAGTAGCGGCGGCACATGTGCTCCACGCGGATCAGGTAGCTGGGCAGCAGGATCTCCGCGGTCTTCAGGGCCTTCCAGCCCACGCTGGAGCGCTGGTCCAGGGGATCGGCGGTGCCGGCGGAGCCCTTCTGCTTCACGATGGTCTGCAGGCCGCCGCCCTCCACCTCGGTGGTGCCGTAGGCGCCGTCGCCGAAGAACAGGGAGGCGAACACCGCGTAATAGGCGGGGTTTGCGCCGCTCTGGGCGGGGCAGGTACTGTCGCGCCAGATCTTGGCCTCGGTGCTCTGCACGAAGCGCACGCCGCCGATCTTGCCGATCTCGCCCTCGTAGAGGTTGGTGGTGTCGGCGTACTTGTGGGGATCGCGCCAGTCGGGATCCCGCATCAGGTCATAGGCGGTGTAGGGGTGGATGATGCCGATGTAGTCGCCGTCGATGGTAGGGGCGTTCTGGGCCCGCAGCTCCGCCACCACCTGCTCCACCAGGTTCACGGTGAGCACGCAGGTATTGTCCAGCCCCGCCCGGGAGGTCACCGGGGTCTCGGCGCCGGTGGAGGCGTTGATCTTGGGGGCGTACATCACGTTGGTGCCGCCCACCATCACGTTGCGGGTGACGGTGTCCAGGGTGACGCCGGCCTGACGGCCCAGGAGCTTGGTGGCCTCCAGAATGGTGTTGTCCACGGCAGTGAGCTCCAGCACGTCGGACTGGACGATGAAGTCGCCGTACTGGCTCACAGTGGCGGTGATGGTCTTCACGTCCAGCTGGTTGCCGCTGGGGGTCACGCCCTCAGTCAGCGGCGTGGTGGCCTTGGCCAGGGGGCTGAAGGAGCGGAACTCGATGGTCTTGCCGCCGTTTTTGGGGATGGGGCGCTTCTGGCCGAACTGGTCATGCACCAGGTTTGCCTGGGCATAGTCCAGCAGGCGCAGGTCGTAATAGGTCTTCATCTCCGGGGACAGGTCGTTCCCGGTGCTGTTCATGGTGGTCACCTGGGTGGCAAACAGCTGGATAAAATCAGGGATGGTGTTCATGTATTTTTCTCCTCTCAATACGCTTTCGTCGGGCGACCCTTGCGTTCGCCCGTATTCCTAAGAGGAGAGCGCCCGCCCCTTGCCTCCCCCTCCGGGGGAGGTGTCATCCGGCGTCTCACGCCAGCCGGATGACGGAAGGGGTATCAGAATCGGATCTTCTCTCCTCGTGCCACGCGGCGGTCGATCTCGTCCCGCTCGGCCCGTGTCAGGCGACTCACGTCCCGCTTGCTCAGCACCGGGCTCTGGCCGCCCATGGCTCCCTCGGCGGGGCGGAGCTGCCCGGCGATGACGCTGTCGGCCATGCGCTCCTCCGCGCGTCTTGCGGAATAGGCCATGGCCGCAGGCAGGATCTCCTGCTGGTGCAGCACCTCAAAGGCGGTCTGCAGGGGCACCCCGCTGCGCAGGAGGCTCCGAAAGCGGGGATCTCTGGCCTCCTGCTGCAGGTCGAAGCTGGGGTAACGGGACCTTGTCACTTCCGCCTGGTGCAGCCAGTCGGAAAGCTGGCGTTTGGCCCGCTCCTGCCGCAGGCTCTCCGCCTGCTCCGAAGCGCCGCTCTTCTCCTCGCCTTCCGAGGTCGGAGCGTTCTCCGCCTGGATGGCCCGGCGCAGCGCCTCCGGGTCTGAGGCGTCCACGCCGTAGCGCTGGCCCAGCAGTTCCAGGCTGGGAGCCAGTGCATTGTACTTCTGCACGATGCCGGCGCTGCCCTTCAGCCGTTTCTGGATGGTGTCCTGCACTCTCCGGTCATAGAGATCCTTGTATTCGCCTTTGATCAGGGACTCGAAGCGGGCCTCCCGGTCGGCTGCCGCGTTCCTGCTCTCCCCGGCGTCGGGAGTCCCCTCTTCCCGCCCCGTCGGAGCCGAAGACCGGGTATCGCCCGTCTGCGGCCGGGCGAAGGCCGCCGTTTCCTGCCCGCCTGTCCCCGCCGCTCCGTCCTGCGCAAAAAGCTGGATGCTGTCCAGCGGGATCAGAGAAAATCTGCTCATAGTTCTTCCTTTCTGCCCGTAAAGTGGGCGACACTAAATGAGGGAATAGGGAATAGGGAATAAAGAATAGGGATGGTGTCCGCTTCGCGGGACTCAGACTGTAGATAAACCTATGCGGCCAAGCTTGGACACGCATGGGGGGATTGTGAAGGGGGGAGGGTATGCGGTATGCCCCCCTTCACGTTCAATTCTTGCCAAAATGGGAACTTTTTCGGAAGTTTCCATTTTGGCGATTCAAGCTGTCGACACTTTGTCGACAGCTTGCGTCCCGCTCCGCGGGACTGCATTCAATCGTCGCCGCAGGCGACACCGAACTTCTTCCCTCTTCACTTTTCCTTCTTCACTTGAATATATCCCGGGTAGGCCTCGCTCAGGAGACGCAGTCCCGTCTCGACCGCCCAGAAGAGGAGCCGCGCCTCGTCGAAGGCCTCCTCCCTGGGCTTTGCCGTCACCAGGACCCTTCCGCCCCGGATCAGGATGTGGGCCTTCTTCTGAAGGCGCCCGGCCTGCTCCATGCTCCTCACGCACTGGGCCGCCGTCATGGCCAGGACGCTGGCCCCGGCGCAGACCGGGTCCTTCCCCAGCTCTGCAAAGCCCGCGTGTCCCCGCAGCTCCATGCTTAGGATGCCCTTCTCCCGGCTCTGTTCAAAGCTTGCTGTGATCATTTCATCCCTTCCTTGCAAGCTCCCCTGTACAAGGGGAGCTGTCACGGCGCGTCTCATGCCCCAAAAGGCCATCTGCGCGCCGTAAGCGCCGTGACTGAGGGCTTGTTCTCCCCTGCTCTCTGCTTTCCGGCAGCCGGCCCCGCCTTATCTGGGCTTTCCCGCCTCTGCCGTCCGGAGCCGCGCCTGCAGCACGCCCGGCGCTTCCCCGCCCCGGAGCTTTCCCTCCGGGAAAGGCTCCTGACCCGGAGCCGCCTCTGCCAGTTCCCGGGCGTTTGCCTGGATGGCCCGCAGCACGAAGGCTTTTCCCTCAAATTCCATCATATCCAGGCAGGTCAGGGCAGCTTTTGCGTTCTGGGGTGCGAAGAAGCCCGCGCCGTAGAGCTGCAGGGCCAGCTCGTTCTGGGCCATGCGGCTGTAGGGGCTCTGCTTTTCCGCCTCCACCCGGATATCGAAGAGGGGCAGGCGGTAGGCGTTCTCCTCCCCGCCGCTCTGCAGCCGCAGGGATCGGTTGGAGTAGCGGATGAAGTCCTCCCGCCCCTGATCCCCCAGGATACGAAAGCAGCGGGGCACATCGTAAAACTGGCGGATCAGCTCGATGCAGAGCAGGATCAGCTTCCGAAAGGCCCGGTAGGAGCCCATGTTGCAGTCCCGCGTGAGCTTGGAGCCTGCCTCCTGCATGGCGGCGATGGCGCTGGCCGCCGTGGCGCCGCCGGTGGTGCCGCCGGTGGACACGTCCCGGTTGCCGGTGGTCTCCTTCAGCTCCTGGATCTTGTCCCGGAGGATGGTGACGTAGATGTCCTTCAGGGGATTGGGCTGGATGGGCAGGATGCTGTCCGCCCCCAGGTTTCCGTCCACGTGGACAAAGTCCCGGGCAGCGTCGGCAAACTCCTCCTCGTTCACCGCCCCGTCTGTGCGGATGAAGTGCCGGGGCCGGGCGTTGAAGAGCATGTTCTGCAAAACGGCCTGGTCTCCCCGGTCGATGTACTCCTGGGCCTTTTTGCCGATGTCCAGGAAACCGAAGCCCGCCGGGGAGCCCTTGCAGCGCAGCAGCGGGTCCAGCACGAAGGGATAGAGCCCGTGGTCATACCAGCCCCGTTCGGCATAGGCGCTCTCGTTCTCGCTGGCGAAGAGGGGCTCGTGGATCCCCGCCACGAATTTGCACAGGTGCAGCACCGTCCGCCCGCCCACGCGCTTTTTGTAGTACCAGTCCACCACGGCGCTTTTGCCGGAGGTCTCCACCGCGTCGTCATAGAGATAGCGGTTCAGCTCCAGCCCCGGTGCCTGCAGCCGCTCCTTCAGCTGGGGATATTCCTGCTCCAGCAGGTCGTTGTCCCGCAGCGTCACGTAGAAGAGGTTGCGGCTCTGCTGGATGTCGGTGACGCCGCTTTCCCAGAAGAGGTCGATGAGATCCGCCGCGCAGATGCGGATATCGCCCAGGCCGCCCAGGCGGCTGGGGTCCCAGAACACGCCGAAGACCCCGGTGCCGCTCTCCAGCTTGTCGTCCATGGCACGGGAGTAGACCTCCTCGAAATCGCAGGCGTCCAGCACCACCGGCAGGATGCCCGAGAGGATCCTGGCCTCCTCCCGGTCTCCCTCCTCCCGGGGCAGGATGCTGGCCCGGGGGAAGCTGTCCATGGCGTCGGCGTGCTTGTTGGCAATGGCGTTTAAAAGCCAGGCCGAGGCGGGCTCCACCTCATTCTCTCCCCGACGCATGCACTCCCACTGGCGCAGGCGGTACCACTGCTGGTTTTCCACCAGGCGCTTTTCCAGGTTGGCCTTTCCCGCCCGATAGCGCAGCAGGGTCTGGTAGGCCTCCTCCACCTGCTTTTCCCCGATGGGCGGGGCAGCCGCCTCCCCGGGTCCCTCCCCCGGACGCTTTTCCTTATCCTTTTCCATTGCTTTCTCCTTCCTTTTCCTCGTCCTTCACCCGCTCCAGCCTTGGCCGGGAGGCCGGAGGCGGGAGCTTCGCCTCCTCGATATCCAGGAACAGGTGCAGCGGCCCCGGGTTGGATTTGTCGGGCCGGACCGTGTTTCTGGGCTGGATGGGTCGGGACATGAGGAAGTAGCGGGTCTCGTCGGCCACGTGATCCTCTCCCGCGGTGTCCAGATCCTCCGGCCGGGCGGGATCGGTCCGCAGGGCGGGAACGGTGCGGATGAAGGCCTTGCAGGTGTTGAACACATACAGGCCGGGAAAGCCGTTTTCGTCGAAAGAGAGCCGGTAGTGCAGCTGCATCCAGCCTGGGATGCGCTGGTGGTCCCCTTTGTCGAACCAGACGCCGCAGCGCCCCGCGGTCTCCGCGATGGAGACGCCGGTCTCCGCGTTCCAGATGGCCGGGTCCGCCACGCCGCCGATGCGCCGTCCCTTCAGCCAGGGATGCTCCCGCTCCGCCCGGGCGATCTCCCGAAAGACCTTCTCCGGCACCCACTTCACGCCCTGGTTCGGCGTCTCGGTGCAGCCGTACATCTCCAGGATCCGGTAGACCACCCCGTCCGGGTCCACCGCCCACCAGCCCAGGGAGAAGGGTCGGTTGTAGCCCCAGTCGAAGCTGCGGTAGAGCTTCCAGGCCTCCGGGATGGGAAAGGGCTCGATCACATGGCACCAGCGCCGCTGCTGCCGCAGCGTCTCCCGGGGCAGATTTACCCCGGCGGCGTTGGCCGCGCGCATGTCCGGCTCGATGCGGAAGTCCTCGAAGAACTGGCCCTCATAGCTGTCCCAGTCTCCGTAGAGCAGGGCCTTGCGCTCCCGCTCGGGAAGGCTTGCCAGCCTTGCCAGATAGCGGGGGTCGTTTTGCAGCAGGATGCGGTTATCGAAGACGGTGCTGGGGACAAAGGCCCGGCTCAGCCGCTGCTTCTCGCTGTGCCCGTCGGGATAGACCACCATCGCCTCCTCCCAGAGGGTCTCCATGGGCGCTCCCGCGGTGATGAAGCGCTCCTTCACCCAGGCGTGACCCACGCCGCCGGGGTTTGCGGTGCTGCGCATGTAGACCCGGGTCCCCGGCCCGTTGGGGCGGTTGCGGCTTTTCAGGTAGATGTACTCCTCAAAGCTGAACTGGGTCAGCTCATCGAAGGCGATGAAGTCGAAAGCCTTGCCCTGGTAGTTGAACTTGTCCCGCTCGTGCTGCAGGGAGCCGAAGACCACCTTGGCCCCGCTGGGGAAGGTCCAGGTATGCCTCTGCTCGTTATACCGGGCGCCGGGGAAGGCCGCGGGGTAATAGCGGCGGCTCTTTTCGATGAGCTCTGTGAGCTGGGGATAGGTCTTGCGCAGGATCAGCCCCTTGTAATAGGGAATGTCCACCTGCCGCGTGGCTTCGATGACCAGGGCGTCGCTCTTGCCGCCGCCGGCGGCACCGCCATAGAGCACCTCGTCCTCGCCCCGCTGCATAAAGACCACCTGTCTCTCCTGCGGTTTCCAGATCACATTGCTCACGTTTTTCCCCTCCCCACTTCTTTCTTTGTCTTTTGAAGACAATTCATTTTCAAAAAAAGAAGCGCCCTTCCGAGCCGTCTCAGCTTGTCTCCCCGTCCTCCGGCTCCCGGATCTCCGGCAGGATCAGCACCCCGGCGGGTGCCTCTTCCTCCTCCGTCTTCCGGATTTCGCTGCGCAGCTTTTCAATGCGCGCCTGCTGCTCCTCCAGATCCAGCGCATCCTTGCGCAGGCCCTGCAGCTCCCGCAGGTCCTTCAGCGTCCTGGTCAAGCTTGCCAGGGCCGGGGTGTTTTCCGGCTCCAGCTGGTCCAGAGCCTGCCGCAGCTTCTCCAGCAGATCATCGGCGGTGTTCAGCAGGATCGCACGCCTGCTTTCCCGCAGCTCCAGGATCTTTTCGGTCCGGCTCTGCGCAGAGCGCTCCTCCTCCCGCCTCAGCTCCAGGAGCCGCTCCTGCCAGTGTCCAGCCGCCGCCCGCTTCTGCACCGCGCTGAGACTCAGCCCGTACTTTTCCGCAAGGGCCCTGTAGCTCATACCGGAGGCCAGGAAATCCCTTTCGATCTGCTCCCAGTCCGTTTTGGGCGCAGTCCTTTTTCTCTTGCGTTCCATCTTCTCCCCTCCCGTCCGAAATCATTATCCCACGGCTGTTAATCCCCCGCGACACGCTCTTGACAGCGGGCTTTCTTTGATATAGACTCTCATGGAAAACAGCGGGAAAGGAGCCTTCTTTTCATGAAATTGCACACCCACAGCACCGCCCGGGATATGACTGAGGGCTCCATCCTGCGTCAGATGATCCTTTTCGCCCTGCCGCTGATGCTGGGCAACGTCTTCCAGATGCTCTACAACACGGTGGACTCTGTCATCGTGGGCAACTTTGTCAGCAAGCAGGCCCTGGCTGCCATCGGCTCCACCACCGTGATCGTCAATATGATGGTCTTTTTCTTCAACGGCTTCTCCATCGGCGCCGGGGTTGTCATCGGGCAGTATTTCGGCGCCCGGGATATGGACAAGCTCCACCGCGCCATCGAGACCACCATGGCCGCCACCTTCGTTTTGAGCCTGCTGTTCTCCCTGCTGGGTGTGGCTCTGGTTCCGCCCCTGCTGCGCTTTATGAGCACGCCGGAGGACGTGCTGCCGGAGGCCACGGTCTATCTGCGCATCTACCTGGGCGGCATCTCGGGGCTCCTCATTTATAACATGGGAAGCGGCATCCTCCGCGCCGTGGGAGACTCCACGCGGCCCCTGTATTTTCTCATCCTCACAAGCCTTCTCAACATCGCGCTGGATCTTTTCTTCGTCCTGGTGCTGAAGATGGGCGTGGCCGGCGCCGCCGTAGCCACCGTCCTTTCTCAGTTCGTCTCCGGCGCCCTGATCCTGGTCCTGCTCACCCGCACCAGGGACATCTACCGTCTGGTTTGGTGGGAGCTGAAGATCGAGCTTTTCCTGCTGAAAAAGATTTTTGCCGTGGGGCTTCCCATGGCCATCCAGCAGGTGCTCACAGCCTTCTCCAACATCTTCGTCCAGGGCTATGTCAACGTCTTCGGCTCAGACGTGATGGCCGGCTGGAGCAGCTACAACAAACTGGACCAGTTCATCATGCTGCCCATGCAGAGCATGGCCATGGCCTCCACCACCTTCGTCAGCCAGAACATCGGCGCCGGAAAAGAACGTCGGGCGGACCAGGGCACCGGCGTCGCGCTGATGCTCAGCACTTCGGTCACGCTGGGCATCGCCGTGGCGCTCTTCGTCTTCGCGTCCCCTGCCGTCCGCCTCTTCTCCCCGGACAGCGACGTTATCCGCTACGGTGTGCTCTTCATCCGCGCCAATGTCTTCTTCCTGCTCCTCAACTGCGTGAACCACGTGCTGGCCGGCGCCCTCCGGGGCCGAGGCGATTCCGCCGCGCCCATGATCATCATGCTCTCCTGCTTTGTGGGCGCGCGGCAGGTCTACCTCTATCTCGTCACCCACCTGGTGGCCAACACTCCGCTCCTGGTGGGCCTGGGCTATCCCGTGGGCTGGACCCTCTGCTTCATCGTGCAGCTAAGCTATTATTACCTTCGCCGCAGGCAGCGGAAAGCCATGGCCTCGGCCTGAGCAGACGCTCCCCTCCCTGCTCCTCGCTCTCTTCTTGAGGATCACGCGCCCGCAGCGCCGAGCGTTGCTCGGTGACTCGCCGTGACGGATGAGGTGTCGCCCCCGCCCCCCAAGCCCTCTCCTTGAGATAAAGATACCCCGTAGCGCCGAGCATTGCTCGGCGACACACTGGTGCGGATGAGATGTCCCCGCTCTTGCTTCCCCCTCTGGGGGAAGTGGCCGTCAGGCCGATAGGGGTGCCCGCCGCCCCAAGCCTTCTCCTGGAGGAGAAGGTGTCGCGGCGCGTCCCCCGCAAGCGCCGTGACGGATGAGGTGGCTCCCCCGTCCCCCAAGCCTTCTCCTGGAGGAGAAGGTGTCGCGGCGCGTCTCCCGCAAGCGCCGTGACGGATGAGGTGTGGCCCCGCTCTCTGTTCCCCGGCTCTTGAAATTCTTGTCCTGATCCAGTTTTGTAGGGTTTACAATGATGTGTGACAGTAGATGAAAAAAAGAATAGCGAATAGGAGTGGCCTGTATTAAGGTTGAGTTGTCGAGACAAAACCGAAAGG
>ONBX01000086.1 GCA_900316205.1 uncultured Eubacteriales bacterium | reverse complement strand
GGAGGTGCCGGTGGGCACCGGCGTGCTGACCATGCCGGTATACCGGGAGCTGCCCGAGGCGGAGATTACCTGTCTCGATTATTCCCCCAATATGATGGCGGCGGCGCGCCGGCGCGCGAAACGGGCCGGGATCAGAAACGTGTGCTTTGTGCAGGGCGACGTCGGCGCGCTGCCTTTTCCGGACGAGAGCTTTGACGTCGTTCTTTCCCTCAACGGCTTTCATGCCTTCCCGGACAAGGAGGCGGCCTATCGGGAGACCTTCCGCGTGCTGAAGCGCGGCGGGACCTTCTGCGGCTGCTTTTACATCCGGGGCGGCTGCAAACGGACTGACTGGTTCATCCGGCATCTCTACCAGCCCAAGGGCTTTTTCACGCCGCCCTACGAGACGGAGACAAGCCTGCGGCAGCGGCTATCCGCATTATACAGCACGGTGAACGTGACGAGCGTGGAAGGCATCGGCTGCTTCCGCTGCGTCAAGGGATAAGAACGGAATGGAGGACGAATATGCAAAAACCTGACTATAAAAACTGGGTGCCCAAGAGCATGGTGATCGGCCTCGGCGGGGCGACAGCCGCTTCCGCGAGTCTGTTCGTGCTCTTCGGTGCATCGGATCGCATTCTGAAGGGCAGGGCGCGGCAGGTCGCTGCCGCCACCTTTGGCGCAGCTACCCCGGTGCTGCTGTTTTACACCGCCTGGATGGGCGCCCTGCACAGAACCTTCGACTATAAGGGAAAGCGCAAACTGGCCAAGACCATCATCGAGGGGACTGCGGACTTCGTGCACATCCCGGATGGCGGAACGGGACTGGACGTGGGCTGCGGCAGCGGGGCGCTGACCATTGCCTGCGCCAAGCGAAACCCCGGGGCGCAGATGCTGGGCTGTGACATCTGGAGCGGCGCGTACAAAGCGGTCTTTACCAAAAAGCGCTGTGAGGAAAACGCTGTTGCGGAAGGTGTGAGCAATGTTCGCTTTACCGAGGGCGCTGTGACCAGCAACTATGTGTACCACAACATCGCAGGGCACAACAAACAGCAACTTCTGCTGGAGACGCTGCGGGTGCTGAAAAAGGGCGGCACTTTTGCCATCCACGATCTGATGAGCCACGCCCGTTACGGCGATATGGACGCTTTTGTTCAAAAGCTTAAGGCCGAGGGCTATGAGGACCTGCGCCTGATCGACACCACGGACGGACGCTTCATGGGCCGCAGGGAAGCCGTGCTGCTGGGCCTGGTTGGCTCCACGCTGCTGGTTGGCAGAAAGTAAGTGAGCGCTGCCGTGATCAAAACCGTAGTTCTCGGACTTCTGATTCCATTCCTCGGCACAACAGCCGGAGCAGCCTGCGTGTTCTTCCTCCGAAAAGATCTGAAGCACAGTGTTGAGCGGATGCTGAACGGCTTCGCGGCAGGCGTCATGGTGGCGGCGTCCATCTGGAGCCTGATCGTTCCAGCCATCGAGCAGTCCGCCGCCAAAGGCCGTCTGGCCTTTCTCCCTGCCTTCCTCGGCTTCTGGATCGGCATCGCCTTCATGCTTCTGCTGGACCACATCATCCCGCATCTGCACCGAGCTGTGAATCAGACGGAGGGGCCGAAGAGTCACCTCGCCCGGATCACCATGATGGTCCTGGCGGTGACGCTCCACAACATCCCGGAGGGAATGGCGGTGGGCGTCGTGTACGCGGGGCTTCTCTCCGGCTCCGGGATGATCAGTGCGGGCGGGGCGCTGGCCCTGACTCTCGGCATCGCGATCCAGAACTTCCCGGAGGGTGCGATCATCTCCATGCCGCTGTACGCCGAGGGTAAGAGCAAGGGTAAATCCTTCTGGCTTGGTCTGCTGTCCGGCGCGGTGGAGCCGGTCTTCGGCGCGCTGACGGTGCTTCTGGTGGGGTTGATCGTGCCCGCCATGCCTTATTTGCTGTCTTTTGCCGCCGGGGCCATGCTGTATGTGGTCGTGGAGGAACTGATCCCGGAGATGTCCGCGGGAGAACATTCCAATATTGGTGTCATCGCCTTTGCCTTCGGATTCAGCCTGATGATGGCCTTGGATGTGGCGCTGGGCTAAGGAGGAGAAAAACTTGAAATATCACATTGAAAAGAACTCCGTTCAGGAGACCCTGATCATCCCGCTCTTTGGGCGGCTCATCTGCTCCGAGCATTACCCGGAGCTGTTTTCAGATCCGTCGGCGAAGCGCATCTGCGCCATGCTGGACTATGACTTCTCCGAAAAGCGGAAACTCATGGAGTCCCAGGCGGGACTCTTCGGCGCGCTGGAGGTGGCCCAGCGGCAGTATGACCTCATGTGGGAGGTGCGGGATTATCTGAAAGCCCACCCCAAAGCGGCAGTGGTCAACCTGGGCTGCGGGCTGGACGACACCTTTTCCCAGGTGGATAACGGCGAGTGCCGGGGCTATAACCTGGACCTGCCGGATGTGATATCTGTGCGGAACGAGCTGCTGCCCGCGGGCGAGCGGGAAGAAAACATCGGCATCGACCTGAACGACCACAGCTGGATGGACCGGATCGATGTGAGCGGCGGCGCGGTGTTCTTCGCCTCCGGGGTGTTCTACTACTTTGAGACAGAGGCAGTCAAGGCGCTGTTTCGGGCGATGGCGGAGCGCTTCCCCGGCGCGGTGCTGGCCTTCGACTGCTGCAACCGGCGCGGCGCGAGGATGATGACAAAGACCTGGCTCAAGGGTGCCGGGATCCGGGACGTGAACGCGCTCTTCTCCCTGGACGATCCCGCGATCCTGAAGCTTTGGAGCAAACAGTTCGCAGATGTCTCGACGAAAAGCTATATGCGCGGCTACCGGGACATCTACTCCAAGGTAAACGCCTTCCACAAGCTGATGATCCGCTTCTGTGACAATCTGGTCAATATGGTGATCGTGAAGATCACATTCGGAGAGGACAAAGCATGAAGTACATGGGGATGCCGCTGGGCATGTGGCTGCTGTATCGAAAGTCTTTCCGGGAGCACCTGGTCTCCGTACTGGGCTTTCCGCCGCGGGAAGCGGAGAAGATCGCCGAAAAGGCGAAGCCCCGATACCGGGAGATCATCGAAAAGCTGCCGGAATTTGAAAAAGGCGACCGCTTCAAAATGAACATCGTCAACTGCGCTCTGCTCTGCGCCTTTGTGCTGAGCATGGCGGAGCGGCCGAGCGTGGAGGAGCTGACCGCGTTTTACGCCAGCGCCATGATGACCGCGCCCACCCGGTGGTTCTGCCGGATGAGCGGGAAGCGCAAATTCACGGATGCGGACCTTCGGGGCATGCAGGAAACCGCCGCGCTGCACGCCGCCGACCGCAACCCCTATTCCTGGAACATGGACTATCTGCCCTATCCGGACGGCAGCGGCTATGAGGCTCGCTTCACGAAATGCGGCATCTGCACGCTGATGAAGGAGTTGGGCCTGTTTGAACTGACCCCCGCCATGTGCCATCTGGACTACACCATGAGCGAGGCGGGCGGCGTGTCGGAGTTCGTACGGCAGTACACCCTGGCAAGCGGC
>ONBX01000057.1 GCA_900316205.1 uncultured Eubacteriales bacterium | reverse complement strand
GATAGAATACTGGAAGTTGTGACAGTATTCCGGATCAGCATTGATCAGCTCAACAAGGCGCTTATTTCCGCCGTGCTTTGTCCGGGCGTACTCACTCCAGCGTCCCCAAATACCACCTTGCTCACCGCTGGCAGAGCCGACATAATGTTTTCCCGTTCTTTTGTCCGTTATGAGATATACACCTGCAACTGCGGAGAGTTTATCATACCATTCTTTGTATGCGGACTGATTATAGACTATGGTATGCAAGGTATCAAAAGACAGGATAACATCTTCATAGCTCTTGAAGCGTATTTCCGATTGAGCAGGTCTGATTTCAAGTATCTCTTTCGGTGTTGTACCATTTTGGCACCAGTTGATCGTGCCGCGCCCCCAATCAATCACGAGCCGATCTTTAAGATCAGAAAGAATATCTACTGGCTCTAATTGATAGATCGCGCAGTTATCATCCATACCCGAATCGAAAACAAAGTTTTCAGGCAGTAAGGACTTATCGAACGGAACAGAGCCCACCACGCGAAAACAGCCTTGATAAACGCCGTTTGTCCTCTCTGTTCCAAGAAAACTAATGATCGTGTCACATCCTTGAAATCGTGTCCGCGTCTGGACCGACTGATAAACGTCAAGCAATCCTGCCGCATAGTTTCCAGCTACTATTTCATTCGTGAGATTGTGGCGGATTAGTTTTGTTCTTTTCCAATCAATATCTTGCCCCGCAAATAACTGTTGTAGCTTCATGTATTCCTCCTGTTAGTCTATTCGCTTTGCCACCCTATTAAAAACCTGTCTCAGCGTGAGGCCCTCCTGCTCCGCATCTATTGTTCACTGCCCCGCGGCCTCGCCGGGGCTGGTACCGTAGACCTGGCGAAAGGCCCGGTAAAAGCCGCTGTACTCCGGAAAGCCGCTGGCCCGGCTGGCGCTGCCGGGGCTCTCCCCCTCGGAAAGGAGCTGCCGCGCGTGCTGCAGGCGCTTGAGCAGGACGTAGCGATAGACGCTCACCCCAACGGTCTGCCGGAAGAGATGGGACAGATGGTACTTGCTCACATAAAAGCGTTCCGCCAGCTCGTCCAGGCTGATCTCCTCCCGGTAGTGCTCGCCGATGTGGTGGAGCACGCTCTCGATCAGCGGGGAGCTCTGCCTGGCCTCCGCCGCGTCGCCGCTGCCCGCGGCCAGGCGCAGCAGCTCCGCCAGAAGCTGCAGCAGCAGCCCCTCGGCATAGAGCGAGGCTCCGCCCTCCTGCCCGCCGAACTCCTCCGCCAGGCGGCGGATGAGCTCCGGGATCTGGGTGCGGGAGACGTGGAAGAGGTTGTGCCCGGGCTGAAAGCAGCGCTCCAGGAAGTCCGTCCCCTCCGTCTTTTTCCGGAGATACTCCGCGTTGATCCAGAGGACGACGCGCTCATAGGCCTCCTCCGGCGCCACGGTGGGCCGGTGCAGCTCCATGGGGCTGATGAGCATCAGGTCCCCGGGATTGAGCGTATAGTTGATGCCCTCCACCAGATAGTCTACCCTGCCGCTGAGAAAGAAATAGATCTCATAAAAGTCGTGGTGATGCAGCGGCACCTCCTGCATTTTGGGGTCCCGAAAGTGGAAGATCTCAAAATCTCCCCGCTTCATCACCTGTCGGGGATCGAAAGTCTGCGCCCTGCGCCGCATCCGCCTCACCTCGTTCTCCATATGCAGCAACAATCGATTGCAACAATCTCTCAAAAGCTCAGATTTGTACCCCGAAGGGGATCAAAATCGTTTTTGAGGCAGCTTTGCCGCCTCAAAAACACCATAAGCCGAGCTGAGCGAGGCCTCGCGTCGACCAAACGCGGCGTGTTACGCTCCGCCGCGTGCGATAAACGCGAGTCCTTGATTGCGAAACCAGAGTTTCGCAATCACTAGTATACCGCAAGATTCGCAATCCTTCAAGCAAAAATAGCAATTTACATTGTGTGATTTGCGTATTATACTGCAACCATAAGAACCAATTTGTGTCATCATGAAGGAGGAATTCACCATGGCTATGCAAATGGGCTTTCGCTGGTACGGCGAGGGCAACGACAAGATCTCTCTCAGCGACATCCGGCAGATTCCCGGCGTGAGCACCATCGTCTGGGCACTCCATGACAAGATGCCAGGCGAAATCTGGCAGCCCGAAGAAATCGAAAAGGTCGTCTCCCAGATCAAGGCCGCCGGCTTCAATGCCGACGTGGTGGAGTCCGTGAACGTCCACGACGACATCAAGATCGGTCTTCCCACCCGGGACGCCTACATCGACAACTACATCCAGACCATCCGCAATCTGGCCCCCTTCGGCGTGAAGGTGATCTGCTACAACTTCATGCCCATCTTTGACTGGACCCGCTCCGACCTGTTCCACCCCGTGGGCGACGGCTCCACCGCGCTTTACTACCAGAAGGACATGATCCAGGACGATCCCAAGGAGATGGCGGATTACGTCATGTCGTTCACCGAGAAGTACCACATGACCTTCCCCGGCTGGGAGCCCGAGCGCATGGCCAAGCTGGACGAGCTTTTTGAAAAGTACAAGCCCGTCACCAAGGAAAAGCTCTGGGAGAACTTCAAGTACTTCCTGGAGCGGCTGATGCCCGTCTGCCATGAGTGCGACATCAAAATGGCCGTGCACATGGACGATCCTCCCTGGGACATCTTCGGTCTGCCCCGCCTGCTGGTGGATGCCGAGAGCATCGACCGCTTCCTCAGCATGGTGGACGATCCCTACAACTGCCTGACTCTCTGCTCCGGCTCCCTCAACGCCAATCCCGAGAACAACGTGGCCGCCATCGTCCGCAAGCACTGCGACCGCATCGCCTTTGCCCACATCCGCAACGTCAAGCACTTCCCCAACGGCGACTTCTCCGAGGCCAGCCACCGGGACTGCGACGGGGACACCGGCATCCTGGAGATCCTGCGGGCCTATCACGACTGCGGCTTTGAAGGCTACATCCGTCCCGACCACGGTCGGCACCTCTGGGATGAGCAGCCCGGCAATGTGCGCCCCGGCTACGGTCTCTATGACCGGGCCCTCGGCATCATGTACATGCTGGGCGCCTGGGACTACATGGACAAATTCTCCAAGTGAGAATTTGTCTGACAAATCCGTAGGGGCGGCTATCAGCCGCCCGCCAGACAAAGACCGAGTCCACGGGCGGCTGACAGCCGCCCCTACAACAATGGGAGGCAACTAAGAATGATTTTGAATAACGATTGTCTGAAAAACAGAGAAGTCTGGGAAGCCAAGGGCTATCGGCTGCCGGAGTATGACCGGGAGGCCATGATCGCCCGCACCAAAGCAAATCCCGCCTGGCTGCACTTCGGCGCGGGCAACATCTTCAAGGCCCTGCACGGCATGGCCGCCCAGCGCCTTCTCAACGAGGGGATCCTGGACAAGGGCATCATCGCCGTGGAGCGCATGGATCGCGGCGGCGAGAAGTATGACGATCTGGCCGTGGTGGTGACCCTGAAGGCCAGCGGCAGCGTGGAAAAGAACATCCTCGGCGCCATGGCGGAGACCTGCTATCTTTACGGCGGCGAGGAGCGGCTCAAGGAGATCTTCCGCAATCCCTCCCTGCAGCTGGCCACCTTCACCATCACCGAGAAGGGCTACAGCCTGGACGCCGAGGACGTGAAGGCCGACCTGGCGCTCTCCCCCGCCGAGGCCAAGAGCTACATGGGCCGGGTGGCCGCCCTGCTGCTGGAGCGCTGCAAGGCCGGCGCCTTCCCCATCGCCATGGTCAGCACCGACAACTGCTCCCACAACGGCGACAAGCTGAAGGCAGCCATGCTTGCCTTTGCCAAGGCCTGGGGCGACGCGGACTTTCTGGCCTATATCGAGGATGGCAGCAAGGTCTCCTTCCCCTGGACCATGATCGACAAGATCACCCCCAGCCCCGATCTCTCTGTGGGCGCCATGCTGGAAAAGGACGGGCTGGAGGGCTTTGCCCCCGTGCGCAACGCCCGCGGCACCGTGAAGGCCCCCTATGTGAACGCCGAGGAGAGCGAATACCTGGTGCTGGAGGACGATTTCCCCAACGGCCGTCCCCCGCTGGAAAAGGCCGGCTTCTTCTTCACCGACCGGGAGACCGTGGACAAGGTGGAGCGGATGAAGGTCTGCACCTGCCTCAACCCCCTGCACACCGCTCTCGCTGTCTACGGCTGCCTGCTGGGCTATGAAAAGATCTGGCAGGAGATGCAGGACGAGGATCTGAAGAAGCTGGTGTACACCATTGGCTACAAGGAAGGCCTCCCCGTGGTCACCGACCCCGGCATCATCCGCCCGGAGGACTTCATCCAGACGGTCCTGACCGTGCGCTTCCCCAACCCCTTCATGCCGGACACCCCCCAGCGCATCGCCACCGATACCTCCCAGAAGCTCTCTATCCGCTTCGGCGAGACGGTGAAGGCCTACCTGGCCTCCGACACGCTCCAGGCCTCCGATCTTAAGCTGATCCCCCTGGTGTTTGCCGGCTGGCTGCGCTACCTGATGGCCGTGGACGACAAGGGCCAGGCCTTTGAGCCCTCTCCCGATCCTCTGCTGGCCTCCGCCCAGGCCTATGTGGCCGGCTGCAGACTGGGCGAAAAGCCCGACTGCGGCAAGCTGGAGGGCCTGCTGCGCAACAAGACCGTCTTCGGCGTGGATCTGGTGGAGGCAGGGCTTTCCGACAAGGTCTGCGCTTACTTTGCTGAACTCACCGCCGGTGTGGGTGCCGTCCGCGAGACCCTGCACAAATATGTGAGCGCCGAATAAAGGCCGGCACCCCTGAACATGCAAAAGGGGCTAGGGGCGGCTACCAGCCGCCCGCGCGGTAATATGTCAAAAAGTAAGAAATGTGAGGCGCATTCGCAGGTAAGTACGAATGCGCCTCACATTTTTGTGCTGCTTCAAACCTGCTCTGCCGGGCGGCTGATAGCCGCCCCTACGGCGCTTTTCCCGCCTTGCCGCATTTTGAGACAGCACCTTTTTGCATGCTGCGGGAAGCTGCCGCAGGCTCCGTCCGGTTCTTTTTTCTCTGGCCGCAGCCTGGCTTTGCGGAAGGAAAAGCTGAAATACCACTTGTAATTCCTCCCTTTTTTCGCTAAAATGTTTTTTACACATTTTGGCTGAAATCTGGCGGAAGCGCACAGGGAGACACACATGGAAAAGCTCAGAAACCTTTTCTCCGGAGGGATCCGGCTCAAAATATTCCGAACGCTGCTGATCACCATCGTCCTGATCATCGCGGCCTATACCGCAGTGTTTTTCTATCAGTCCAACAAGGTGGAGCAGCTGGTCAACGACGCCTATGAGGCGCAGCATGAGTTCGATGCCGCAAACGGGCAGGAGGAGCAGGAAGAAGCCTTCCGGGACAGCGCCGTTGCCAATTTCCACAAGGAGATGTTCCACGCCCGAAACATTCTGATCCTCCTGATCCTGCTCATCGTGGCGACGGGTATGGCCTCCGCCTTTTCCATCGCGAGTCGGATCACGGACCCGCTGAACACCATTACCCGGCGCGTTGCCTCCATGGGTGTGCGAAACCGGGAGTTCAAGATGGAGGACGTCTATCGGACCGGAGACGAGATTGAGGTTCTGGCGGAGTCCTTTGCCAAGCAGTCCGCCCGGACAAAGCTCTACATCGACCAGGTCAAACGCGTCACCGCGGAGAAGGAGCGGATCAGCGCGGAGCTTGACATGGCAAGCCGCATCCAGGCCAGCCAGCTGCCAAGCCTCTTCCCGCCCTTTCCCGATCGGAAAGAGTTCAGCCTCTATGCCACGATGGACCCTGCCAAGGAAGTGGGCGGCGATTTTTATGATTTCTTCATGATCGACAGCGACCACATGGGCTTTGTCATGGCGGACGTATCCGGAAAGGGCGTTCCCGCCGCGCTGATGATGATGGTTTCCCGCGTTCTGATCAAGTCCAGCCTGCAAAACGGAAAAAGTCCCGGGGAGGCCCTGGAGAGCGTCAACAATCAGCTCTGTGAGAGCAATGCCGAAGACTTTTTCGTCACCGTCTGGATCGCGGTGCTGGAAATATCCAGCGGAAAAGGGCTCGCGGCCAATGCCGGGCACGAGCATCCGGCCTTCCGACGGAAGGACGGCAGCTACGAGCTGCGGGTCTACCGCCATTCCATGCCCATCGGCACTCTCCGGGGCCTGAAGTTCAAGGAACACGCTTTTCAGATGCATCCCGGCGACAGCTTTTTTGTATATACCGACGGCGTGCCGGAGGCAACAAATGCGCTGAAGGAGCTCTACGGCACCGAAAGGATGCTGCGGGCGCTGAACCTGGAACCGGATGCCAATCCGGAGCAGGTCCTTGCCAGGGTATCCCAGGATATTGAGCAATTTGTGGATGGCGCGGAGCAGTTTGACGACATCACCATGCTGTGCTTTCGCTATTCCGGGGCCGGTGCGTCTCTGAACGCAGCGGCAGACATACAGGGAGACTTACACGAATGAAACGGGACAGGATCCGGCACACCCTGCGGATCATAGGCGATATCTTTATTCCGCTGCTTCCCGGCATTATCAGTGCCGGCCTTTGCGGCGGGGTGGCCTCTCTCATCGCGCAGGCAGTGCCAAACTATGCAGACAACAACATCTGGGCATTTCTCTACCAGATCCTGACGCTGATCAATACCTCCATGATGAGCTTTCTCACCGCCTGGGCAGGCTACCGCGCGGCGGAGCGCTTCGGCGGCACGCCCATTCTGGGCGGCATGCTGGGTATGATCACGTCTCTGGAAGGGATCAACCACATTGCATCCATCATGGGGCTTTATAACAGCGCAGTTCCCCTGGACTCGGTCCTCTGCAGCGGGAAGGGCGGCGTGCTGGCCGTCATCGCCGGGGCGCTTCTCATTGCCTATGTGGAAAAAGCCATCCGTTCCGTCATGCCCGCTTCCATTGATGTGGTCTTCACGCCCCTGCTTACCTTGTTCCTTTGCGTGGTACCCTACATCATCTTCATCATGCCGCTCTTCGGCTATGCTGCCGAGGGTATCGTATGGCTCTTCAGCCGCGCATTTCTCTCCGAGAGCGTCTTCATCCGCGCAATTTCCGGCTACTTCGCCGCGGCCTTTTTCCTCCCTCTGGTGGCAGCGGGCATGCATCACGGTCTTGTGGCGCTCTACAGCGTACAGCTGCAGGAGCTGGGCTTCATTACCCTCTATCCCGCTCTTGCCATGGCCGGGGCCGGGCAGGTCGGCGCAGCCCTCGCTCTCTGGAAGAAGGCCAGAAAGCTTGGCAACAGCAATCTCTGTTCTGTGATTTCCGGGGCACTGCCTGCCGGTCTTCTGGGCGTAGGGGAGCCGCTGATCTACGGCGTCACGCTGCCGCTGGGCAAGCCCTTCCTCACTGCCGGTCTGGGCGCGGGCTTCGGCGGTGCCTTCATCATGGTCACCCAGGTGGCCTCCACCACTTGGGGGCCCTCCGGTCTTCTGGGCGCCTTTGTGATGACCGCCGGCCCCCGAGGATCGGGGCGGAGCGTTCTGCTCTATCTTGTCGCCCTTGTCATCAGCTATATCGGCGGCTACCTTGTCACAAACCTTCTTTACCGCAAGGAGGAGCTGAGCTTCGAGACCACGCTGCCTGCTGAGCAGGCCGCCGCTCTGCGTAACGCCTCCTTTGCCCGTCTCAGCAAAAAGAGATCCCGGCATATGGAAGCCGGGGAGCCCTTGACCTCCGCCGGCGGGCAGAACCTTGCCGATCTGCCGCTGACCGCCCCTGTGGGGGGCGAAACCGTTCCCATGCGGGAGATCCCGGACGTCATGTTCTCATCCGGCGTCATCGGCAGCTGCATCGGCATTCTGCCGGAGAGCGGCCATATCCTGGCTCCCTGTGATGGAACGGTCCTGGAGATTGCCGACACCAGCAATTCCCTGACCTTCCAGACTGCCGAGGGCATGGAGGTCCTCCTTCTGGTGGGGCTTGATACCTTTATCCTCAACGGGGAAGGGCTGACTCCTCTGGTCCGGGAGGGAGCCTCTGTTTCCAGGGGCCAGCCGGTGATGGAGGCCGACCTGGACCGGATCCGGGAGGCGGGTCTTTCCCCCATGGTCATCACCGTTCTCTGCAGTTAGCCTGATGGCATGCGCACAAGGAAGGCGCAAAACGGCCATACCGGCAGATTGCCCGGTATGGCCGTTCGTTATTTGCATTTCAGACAGGGCCCGGGGTTTCGCTGATGCAGTCCTTTGGGACGCTGCCAGGAAGCTGCCGCAGCTCCCGCGCTCTCAGTACGGGATCACGGAGCCGCCAAGGCCGGCGTTGGGGATAACAAAGAAGTATTCCCTGCCCGGGAGCGGATCGTCCGTATCTGTGAAGGAGACGCTCACCGTATTGTCGTTCAGGGTCCGGATCTTGATCCGGGCGATCTTTCTGAGCTCCATCGTGCCGATGGACTCGTCAAAGGCGATCTGCGCATCCTCCGGCAGAGGTGGGAAATCCTCCAGATCTTCCCCCACAATGGTATCGATCTGATCCTGGACCGTCATGGCGTAGTAAGCCACGTAGGCCTGGGACAGGTCTATCTTTGCAAGGCTGCCCTTGTCGTAGTGGAAGACGATCTCATACTTGCCGTCCTCATTGTACGCCGCAGGATCAGCCGCCAGGTCCTGGTTGACCAGCAGCTCCTCCACATTCGGGCTGTCCTGATTCAGATTGACGCGGATCCCGCAGCCGGCCAGCAGCAGCGCGGCCAGGCACAGCATCAGGGCCAGGGCCATTTTCTTTTTCGGAAGGACTCTGCGTTCCTTCGCACCATGTTGTTCCAGCCTGTTCATTCGGGCAGCTCCTTTCTCAAGCTTTCTTTATGTAGCATTATAGTGCGAAAATGCGTAAAGTCAATCCGTCTCTTTTCACTTTGCCTCAGCTCACGGTCCTGCCAAGGCCGGGGCTCTTCTTTGCCGGAAGGTCCCGCATCGCCGGGTGGATCGGGAAGGAAACAGCCCGGTCAGGGACCGGGCTGCTGATCTGCCGTGATCTGTTCGGGTGCGCCGAGGCGGAAAGGCTCTCAGCCCACCTGATCCCAGAGCTTGAAGCTCTCTCCCGTCCGCTGCTCCTCGGCGGTGATACCGGGGACGAACTCCGTCACATAGGTATCCCCCGTGGCCCGGTCGATGTAGTAGCGGACCAGCGCGCCGGTGTAGGGCCGGAAGAGGATCACCACCTGCTGCCCGTCGCTGGACTCGATCTCCCAGGAAACCGGATATTCACCGGCATCCACGATCCCCTGCAGGTCAGGGTTCTGGGTAAGGCAGTAGTTTTGGATGATGGAGAGGGCCAGCTCATCCTCCACTGGCGTCCCTTCCACATCCCGCTCCAGGGTGTTCAGGGTCCGCACCATATAGGCGAAGCGTCTTCCAAAGCCCTCGGCGCCCTCAATGGCGTAGTAAGCCCGGGCAACGATGCTGCCGCTGCCGGCGGGGATGATGTAGATCTCCTGGATCCTGTCCGCCATCTGGTTGGTGCCCTTGATGACAGAGGCTTCGATGCGCAGGCACTTGACGGAGTTATCCAGCTCCCGCTCGTCCTGGAAGAGATCGTACACATCGGAGAGGCCTGCGCTGATGGCATCGGCCACCAGGTTGGCATTGCCCGTGTCATAGCTCACTTCCAGGTAGTTCTGGGGATCAGCCGGGTCGTCCCAGTTGGAGACGAAGCGCTCCCGGTCCCCTTCGCTCTGCCTGACGAAGTTTTCATAGTCATAGTCCATGGCAAAGCCCAGGTCCTCGCGCCGGATGTGCTCGTAACGGACCGTCTCCTCCATGCCCTCCATCATGATGACCGCCTCGAAGCGCTCCCCGTCCTGCCGCTCATCCTGGGTCGGCGTCTCGGGGGTCTCTTCCACGATGATCTGCCCGTCGTCGGAAGCGTTGGTCTGGCTCTCCGCCTCTGCTGCGGACGTATCGTTCCCGCTCGCGGGAGCAGCGCCGCAGGCGGCCAGGGAAAGCATCATCGCTGCCGCAAGCAGCAAACTCAATATCGCTTTTTTCATGGTATCCTCCAATTGCATATCGTTTGGGTGATTATAGTCTCAAGCACAGGAGAATGCAAGGGTACTTAAGGATAATTAAGAAAACCGAAGGCCGAGCTGCTTCTCTTTGGATCGACGTTTCTTTCAGGCCTTCCGCAGTTCCATATAGATCGAGCGCTGCGCTTCGTCCCCGGAATACAGGTAGGAAGGATATTCTTTCTCCCGAAAGCCCAGTCTCCTGTACAAGGCGATCGCCTTTCCGTTCTCCGGGTTCGGGTCGACCCAGACCCGCTCGGCGCCGTTTCGGAAGGCCTCCCGGATGGCGTGGCTGAGCCCCGCCGTCCCGATGCCCCGGCCCCGGGCAAAGGAGAAGAGCTTGATATCCAGCGCCGCGCTGCGACGCTCCGGATCGATCCGATAGAAGGCCTCTCCGCAGTAGTTCCCGTCTTCAAAAATCGAATAGTGATTTCGCGCGGGCCGCCCGGATTCGATCCACCGGTACCAGTCCCGCATCTCCTCGTCCGTCTGCCGGAGTCCCTCCGGGAAGCCCACGAAGCGCATCACGTCCCCGTCCGCCCAAAGCCTTTGGACAAGGGGAAGCTCCCGCACCGTCGTCTCTTTCACTTCGATCATATCACACCCTCCGATCGCCGCCGGATTCTCAGTAGTCAAAGACTTCCTTCTCCACGCGGATCTTTGCCGTCAGCTTTTCTCCCTCATAGGCTTTTCTGATCTCGATCAGATTCAGGACCGTGTAGCCTTTCGCGCGCAGGAAGCGGATCATGCCCTCGTTGTTGGGGTGGACATAGTTATAGACGGTATTCTCCCCCATGGACGCAGCCAACTCCTCCGCCTTGGCAAAGAGCATGGAAGCGGCGCCTTTTCTCCGGCACTCCTCCCGGACGAAAAGCTGCTCCACCCAGAGGCAGGGCGCGTCGATCCGGCAGACCAGATAGCCCGCCAGAGCGCCATCCTCCGCGGCGGCGAAAACGGGAAACCCGGCGTTTATGAATTCCAGGATCTCCTCCCTGCCGGCTTCCCCGTTCGGCCGGGACCGGATCCCCTTATAGGCTTTCAGCTGGACCCGAAACGCGGCCACCAGCGGAGCGATCCGCTCCGCGTCTTCGATCCCGATCCTGATGATTTCCATGTCCGCCTCCAAAGAAACGATTGATTGAGCTGAGTATACCATGCCCCGATCCGAATAACAACCGGAGCAGCAATCAAGGCCTCAATTTGAACGATACCCCTCAGTGAAAACGATTGATCCAGGGAAGGATGGCCGGGAATACCCGAAAAAGCAAAAACGCCGCTGCGGAAATAGCTCCGCAGCGTCTGCTTTTTTAAGGAGGGGTAGTAAAAAGCCGTCCCCTTGAGGGGAAGGTGCTCCAGTGAGCACACTGGGGCGGATGAGGTGTATCGGAATGCATGCAGAAGCACAATTATAATGATCGTGATATTGATTCATCAACGGAAAACGAAGAAACAACACTTATCGGGCCAACTATATGGCGGTTGAAATTACTAAGCTCCTCAGCCGGAATCCACAATTCTTGATGATAATGGTTCCCCACAATATGAATCTCAAACTGCGAACAATAATCGTCATCTACTTCAAATCTGGTTACATAAAGCCATGCGCGAGGCGTCGGACGCGCTATGCCGGGAATACGGCCTGTCCGTGATCGAAAACCCACAGCCGGGAAAAGCCGATCATTACGCAGCATGGAAAGCGAAGCAGGATGACCGTCCTACCTGGCCCGGTCTTGTTCGAGATGATGTGGATGAAGCCATCCGCCAGTCCATGACCATGCAGCAGTTTTGGAGCAATCTGAAGAAGCGCGGCTATGAGGTAAAGGTCAAAAAGCTCCTGTATCTGAAGCCGCCGGGCTCTCCCTACTTCTGCCGGATCGAGCGCCACTTTGGCCCAGACTATTCTGTGACAGGGATCACGGAGCGCATCCTCAACCAACGGACAAGGGAAAAGCCTTTGCCGGAGCCGGAACGTCGTTCCCGGCGTGTTCCGATCAAGGGCAGTATCAGGGCGGTCAAAAAAGCTACCGGCTTCCGCGCCTTATATTTTCATTATTGCTATCTGCTGGGTTTCTATCCGAAGGACAAGCCCCGGCAGAACAAACGCCTCCATTTTCTTCTCCGAGAGGACCTGCTGAAAATGGACGCCATATCCGAAGAAGCAAAGCTGCTGGCCCGCTGTCAGATCGACACAGGCGAGCAGCTTTCTTCGTATAAGACCGACCTGGAGAGAAAAATCAAGAACGTGACTGCACAGAGGAAAAGCCTTTATAAGAAAAAGCGGACCGTCGCTGTGAAATCGGATGAAGGGAAACAGGCAGCGCTCAAGGCTGAGATCGACCGGCTCTCCGGGGAACTGAAACAACTGAGGAAGGAGGTGCGGCTGTGTGACGATATTGCCGAGCGCTCCGGCGTGATGCTGGAAAAGCTGCGCGTGATCCAGGAAGAAGAACGAAACAAGGAACAGGAGGAAAATCGAGATGAACAGCTCAGGCGACGCAGCAGAACAAGTCGTTAGACTGTCTCTGGAGGGAACGGAGGTGGCCTTGCGGCTGACCGGTTCCGCCGCAAAGAATATCGCCGCCGCGCTCTACACCATTCTGAAAAACAAGGACCGTACCAAGACCAAGGGCCATCAGCGCCTGACCGCCATGCTCAAATCCGGCAAGGAGCTGAAGGTGTTCACGTTGCCGGAGGCGCATCTGCGGCAGTTCACGATGGAGGCCAAGCGTTACGGCGTGGTCTACTGTGCGCTGCGGGATAAGAAGCCATCGGCAGACGGGCTGGTAGATATTATGGTTCGCGCTGAGGACGCCAGCAAAATCAACCGCATCGTGGAGCGCTTTAAGCTGGCCACAGTGGACGCCGCGTCCATCAAGCACGAGATCGAACAGTCCCGTGCCGAAAAAACGGAGGCGCAGCCGGTCCCGGAGAAGGCCGCGCCGGAAAAGGCGGACGAGGATCGTCTGCTGGACGATCTGATGGGCGCGCCCATCCAGAAGGAGGAGCGTAGCAGCCCAAACCCCTCCGCGGCGAGGACGGAAAAATCCCCTCTGTCCGAGCCTATCTCAGAGACGCCGCCCAAAGCCGCCGAGGGTACTGCTAAAAGGCCGGAAGCCCGCCCCTCCGTCCGGGAGGAGCTGCGGGAGATTCGCGCCGGGCAGAAGCAGAAGGAGGCGGAAAAGGCTGCGGTGAAGGAGCCGGCGCTGAAAGAAAAGCCGGTCTCCCAGACGGCAGAACATATCCAGCCGCCGAAGAAGAAAAAACCGAAAACGAAAGCGAGGTAAGCAGCATGAGCATTTTTGACGATCTGTTTGAACCTGAAGCCCAGCCGGAGCAGCAGGAACGCCCTTTTGACAAGGACGCCTGGGCAGAGAAAAAGCAGGCGGAACGGCAGGAGGTCTATGAGCTTGCAGACAAGACCACCGAGGAGGTCAGCACGGACGGTGACAAGTACAGAAACTTTCTGGATGTGAAAAGCCGCCTGATCCACTACTCGGCCACCAACGCCCTGCTTGTGCTTGCACAGAAACCGCTGGCAACGCAGCTCAAGGATTTCAACGCCTGGAAGAAGGACGGTGTATCCATCCGGCGGGGAGAAAATCACATTAAGATCCTGGAAGCCGGCGACAGCTATGAGCGCGGCGACGGGAGCATCGGAACGAGTTGGAATGTGAAGCACGTTTTCGATGTTTCCCAGACCACCTCCAAAATTAAAGCGGCGGCCTCCGTCAATGTGGACGACCGGCAGCTTCTGAAGGCGCTGATCCACAAGTCTCCCGTTCCCATCCAGGGCGTTGACGAGCTGCCGCGCGGCATGGGCGCGTATTACGACAATGAGCAGAAGATCATCTTCGTGCGGCGGGGCATGGAGGCGCATGATATTTTCCGCAGTCTCTCCAAGGAACTGGCCCATGCGGAGCTGGCGCTCTCCTCGCCGGAATACAGCCGCGAAAGCGCGGGCTTCGCCGCCTACAGCGTCTCCTATGTGGTCTGCAAGCGCTACGGCGTGGATGTGAGCGCCTATGACTTCTCCGCCCTGCCGGACAGCATCCGGGATGCCGGCCCGCAGACCGTCCGCGCTGCGCTGAACGAGATCAGCGAGACGGCCAAGGACATCACCGGGCGGATGAACCGTGCGCTGGAGCAGGTCAAGGCTCCCCGCGCGAAAGAACAGGAGCGTTGAAATGGCAAAGGAAGAAAAGCGCATTCTTGCCCTCGACCCCCTATGAGCACGGCGTGGTCATCAACGCCCTTAACGATATGCGCAACGATCTGATCGGAGAGGATCGTCCCACAGACGAGATCCTCCTGAAAACCATCGACGCGCCGACCAAGAAGGTCAGGAGCCGGGATGAAGCAAGATAAGCGGGCCGTCCGTATCCTGTGCCTGTTGGGAATCGTCCCTGTCGTCTGGCTGGGGCTACTGACCGCGCCCGCCGCGTCCGGCGGCCTGCCGGAGATCTTCGCCCGGTTCACAGAGGCGGTGAATGACCCGACCCATATCGAGCTTTGCGAGGACAGCTTCAAAACTGTCCTCCTTTTTCTGTTCGCATATGGAATGTGCCTCGGTATCTATTTCTCCACCCGGCATAACTACCGGCGCGGGGAGGAACACGGCTCTGCTAAATGGGGCGACGCTAAGGCCATTGACAAGAAGTACCGGGCCAAAAAGCCGGAGGCCAACAAGCTCTTTACCCAAAGCGTGGGCATGGGGCTGGACGGCAGAAAGCACCGCCGCAACCTTAACACCATGGTCGTGGGCGGCAGCGGCGCAGGCAAGACCCGCTTTTACGCCAAGCCCAATCTCTGCCAGGCCAACACCAGCTTTGTTGTCCTCGATCCGAAAGGCGAGCTGGTCCGAGATACCGGTTATCTCCTGGAGCAGAAAGGCTACGAGGTGCGGGTGCTGGATCTGCTGAACATGGAGCGCAGCCACTGTTATAACCCCTTTGTCTATCTCCGGGATGATAACGATGTGCAGCGCCTGGTGACCAACCTCTTTAAGAGCACGACCCCCAAGGGCAGCCAGTCCAATGATCCCTTCTGGGACACGGCGGCCTCCATGCTGCTTCTGGCCCTGGTGTTCTATCTCCATTATGAAGCGCCGCCCGATGAGCAGAACTTCCCCATGGTC
>ONBX01000058.1 GCA_900316205.1 uncultured Eubacteriales bacterium | reverse complement strand
CCAGGTAAAAAAGGATGAAGTTGTCTTTACTGGCGAGATTCCCGCCCGCTGTATACAGGCATACCGTACTGATCTGGCCTTTTACACCAACGGGCGGAGTGTGTGCCTGACGGAACTGAAAGGGTATCAGGCCACTGTCGGCGAGCCAATCATCCAGCCCCGTCGTCCAAACAGCCGTTTGGATAAGGTGCGCCATATGTTCAGTAAGATTCCTTGATACGCCACAGCAAGGATGGTTATTGCATTTCCCTGCCTTTCGTGGTAAAATGTAGTTGTAAACCACCAGAGAAAACAACAACCCTGCTACCCCCCGTTATCACCACCGATAACAATTTGATAACAGCCCATCGTATAGGGCTGGATAATATGGACACATCAAATAATCAAAAAAATGAGGTATCAAATTTATGAAGCAAAATCCGTTAAATATGATGCCCAACAACGAGTGGGAATAAGAAGTCAGTTTTCTCCGTATTCTATCGACAAATCCAGAATTAGATTCCGGATTTGTCGATTTTTTTCTCCCTTGAAAATAAAAGCAAAATATGTTGTACTATCTATGCTGCAGCCTGTGAGCGGCGATCTCAGAGAAAGGGGTGGTCCTGTATGAAAAGGAATCGTGTCGGGAGGGCCCACGAGATCTGACCCTCCAATGAAAAAGGAGGATGGAATCATGCTCAAGCTGATCGAAGTAAACGAAGAAAACTGGCTGGATTTCAGAAGGCTCTCTGTCCGCGATGATCAGAAAGGCTTTCTGGACAGCCCTGTCGGCATCCTCGCAAGGGGATACCTCTATCGGCATGACCGGGCAAGCGTCATCGGGATCGCGGACGATGACACAGCCGTCGGCATTGCCCTGGTGCGGGATCTGGACGAGGAACCCGCCTGCTATGACTTGCAGCAATTCATGATCGACGCTCGCTTTCAAGGAAAGGGTTACGGCACGGCGGCGCTGCGCCTGATCCTGTCCGCGCTGGAAAAAGAGCGGAAATACGACTGTTCAGAGGTCTGCGTCAAGAAGAATGACGCCGCGGCGCTCCGGGTCTATGAAAAGGTCGGTTTTGTCGATACCGGCTACATCGACGAGGCCGCGCCGGACTGCCTGAACCTGATGTTTCCCTTTTCCGACCTGCTGCCGGACCCATGAAAACGCGGTGGTTTTCCGCGCCGCCCGGCAAAGCGACATAGCAGCACCTATCCAGGCCCGCCGTTCCCATCCGGAGCGGCGGGCTCTGTTTCTTTCTGAAAAATTTCTTCCGCTCCCGTGACACTTTGCCCGAAAAATGGATTTATATAAATGAGGGCCCTTGAGGGAGCGCGATCCCTTCGCACGCATGAGATCGACGCTCCCATCCTCAAAGGAGACGAGGTATGAACGACAGAGAGATCGTCAATTTATACTGGCAGCGCTCGGAGCAGGCCATCACGGAAACCGAGCAGAAGTACGGGCGCTATTGCCATATCATCGCTTACAACATTCTGGAAAACACCGAGGATTCCGAGGAATGTGTCAACGACACCTGGATGAGCGCCTGGAACGCCATGCCGGACAAGCGCCCGAAGCGGCTCGGCCCCTTCCTCGCCCGGATCACACGCAACTTCGCCCTGACCAAAATCGTCCGCCGCACAGCAAAGAAACGGGGCGGCGGTGAGGCTGAGCTCGCGCTGGAGGAATTAGACGAGTGCCTGGCCGACCGCTATGATCTGGAAAAAGAGATCGAAGACCGGGAATTGAGCCGCGCAATCGATGCCTTTGTCGGAAGTCTCCCGGAAGAAGAGCAGCTTGTCTTTGTCAGCCGGTATTGGTTTGTGGCGACGGAACGTGAAATCGCGGAAAAGCTGGGGATGAGCCGCAGCGGTGTTTCCGCCATGCTGAAGCGGACAAGAAGCAAGCTGAAAACCTATCTGATGATGGAGGGCTTATGTACAAATCGGAACGAATGATGAAAGCCATCGGAGATATTTCCGATGATAAGATTGAAAAAGCCAGCCGTGCGCTGGGCTATCAGAAAGCGCGGAGGCAGACTTCCCGCATCCCCATTCGGATGGGGCGGTTACTGAGCATTGCCGCAGTACTTGCTTTGATCCTTGCACTGGGCGCCGTGGCCTATGCCGCCAATCTCTTTGGGCTGCGCGAGCTTTATGCCAATCCAAACCGCGGCGACATGCCCGAGGATGCTGCTGATCTGATCGTCAGCCAGAGCGCGGAAGCCGAAGGCGAGGGCTGGAGTGCCAGCGTGCAGGAAACCTATTGCGATGAGGGAACGGTGCTCGTCGCCGTTCACGTGAGCGCTGATGCAAGCTATATCGTTGTACCGACTGATGCGGATCTCGACAGCCCGCTGTCCGTGATCGGCTTGTCGGGCAAGGAAACGCTCCGCGAGTATGCCCAAGAAGAAGGGAAAACGCTTTTGTTCGTGGGGGCAAATCTCGACTGGGAAGCTCTGGGTCTTCATTCTGCCGGAGAGCGTTTTGAGAACGCTTCTCTACAGGAGATGACAATCTATGTGGAAGGCGCACGCGGCAGCAGCGCGGCCGCGCCCGTTGATACGGTCTGCACAGTTGTTGCTGTGGCATGGTCCCCCGAAGCGCAAGACGCCAACACGATAGTACCGGAACGGCGGGAGCTCCCCATCACGCTGGTCGAGGGCAAAAGCACGCCGCTGGGGCTTTACGCGCCTGCCGATCCTCATACCCTGCCCGGCTTTGAGCTGGGTGAGCTGAGCCTGACGCAAACGCCGCTGGGCATAGAGCTGCGGCTGAAAATGAAGATGCTTGACGAAGAGAGCGCACGGCATCTGCTCACCTTGCGTCTGGAGGGCGTTGAGTTTCACGGAGCCGGTAGTATCGACCCGAATGGTTACGCTGTATTCAGTCAGGGGCAGGGCGATTTCGGCGACAGCCCGGTCATCCGCTTCATAGATTGGGATAAAAACACCCTCGCGGAAGTCGCATTCGAGAAGTTCGGATAACCAAAATATAACTCAGGCCCGCCGTTCCCATCCGGAGCGGCGGGCCTTGTGCTGGCATGGTAGAATAGAAAAAAACATTTCCCGGGGACCTGTAAGATTTGCTCCTCCATCCCGTGATATAGGGTGAGGCGGAAAGGAAGTGACGCGAATGGAGGACAGCAGAATCATCAGCCTGTTTTTTGAGCGCTCAGAGCAGGCCATTGAGGAACTGGACCGCAAACACGGGCCTGCCGTGAAGAGAACGGCAGCCAACATCCTGCAGGACCGGCTGGATGTGGAAGAGTGCGTAAGCGATACCTATCTCAGGACTTGGAACAGTATTCCGCCTCAGGCTCCGAATCCTCTGGCAAGCTACGTTTGCCGCATTGCCCACAATCTGGCCATCGACCGCTACCACGCCAACCGGGCCGAAAAGCGAAACGGCAAGTATGATCTCGTGCTGGATGAAATGGAGGAATGTATCCCCTCCGGCATGAACCTGGAAACGGAACTGGAGGCAAAGGAACTGGGCGCTTCCATCAACCGTTTTCTGAACACCCTGAGCAGGGAGGACCGCTTTTTATTCGTCCGGCGCTACTGGTATGCGGATCCTGTCCGGGATCTGGCCGCCGAGACCCACAGCAGCCCCAACCGGATCTCCGTCCGTCTTTTCCGCCTCCGTGAGAAATTGCGGAATACTTTGACGAAGGAGGGCCTGCTTGTATGAATCGGGAACTGTTATCCAAGGCGCTCTGTGAGATCGACGAGCGCTATATCGCCGAAGCCTACCGTCCTGTACCCGAGGCTGCATCCGGCTCCTCGGAAAGGATCGTACCCATGAAAAAGAAACGGATCATTACTTTTGCCCTGGCCGCGGCGCTGATCCTGGCGCTGGGGGCCATGGCCTATGCGGCGGATCTCTTCGGGCTGAAGGCGCTGCTGATCACAAACGGAAGCTTATCATCTCCCGAAAACGTCAACGGCGGACGCCTGTCGATTACCCAGCCTCAGGCTGTGCCGGAGGAGATGGACAGCGCGATCAGAGAGAAGATCGATCACTCCGCCAAAGCCTGGGCGGAGTGGCGCGCCTGGTGTGAAGAGAACGCCCCCCGCGAGCCGGAGAGCTGCCGCGCGCCAGAAAATGCGAGTGGTATCATTGAAGAGAAAAACGAAGATGGCACAGTGACCTTTATCTTCCTAAACGGTGAAGAGGAGATCGAACGGCGCATCATCTCTGCCGAGGACTATCAGCTTTTCAAGGAGTATTGGGATCTCAGATCCCGGGGATTCTCCGGCTACGACTTTAACTATCACATTTATACCAAAGAAATGGCCGATAAGCTGGAAGAGATCGCCGCACGCTATGGTCTGAAACTCCGCCATAAGCAGGAAGTGATGCTTCAGAATTTCGATGAGCAGACGGGTTTCTATTCTTTTGAGGAAATAACATCGAAGATCAATGAGATCTGCGCCGGAGGGAAGCGCTTTTTCCGCACCGAGCCCACCGGCTACGACAAATTCTATTATTTCGACGAAGGAACCTTTGCTGTCAGCTTTTACACCGGCGAGGATCAGAGCTATACCGGCAGCAGCTGCTATCTCTATAACTCTCCCTACGGCACGCTGTCCAGCGGTTATGAGATCTTCGATGTGGTCAAGGATATCAGCGCCTTTACAGTCAGGAGCCACACCACCCCCGATGGCGCGGAGCTGACTGTCTTGCAGAATGGTACGGAGGCTTTTGCCTACATCTATCTGGATGATTCCTTCGTGACGCTGCACATCTCCCAGACTGCCGGCATGGGGGATGCAGAGATCGACGCCATTTTGGACATGGTGGATTTCAGCACGATCCGGTAACCATGCCATCGCATTTTCCCGAAAGCCCGCCGTTCCCATCCGGAGCGGCGGGCCTTTTTCCTCTCGTTGCGGCATCCTCCAGGCCGGGTGCGGAGACCTTCTCCCATCCTCGTTCTTGACTTTGCCCCATCCAGTGTGTATGATTGCCTTACCTTTCAGCACAAAGGAACACAAGGAGAAGGCCCATGCAGACGAGAGCTTTGACCCACACCAGTTCCTCCCTCGGGAAGGACATGCACATGATGATCTACGGCCACAGAGGCGTTCCCTTCCTGGCCTTTCCGACCCAGGACGGCATGTGCCGCCAGCTGGAGGACTTCGGTCTGATCGAGCAGATCCGGGATTTCATTGAGGATGGCCGCATCCAGCTTTTTGTGGTGGACACGGTGGATGCGGAGAGCTGGTCTCTCCGGGAGGGCGACAAGGCAGGGCGCGCCCGGCGGCAGGAGCAGTATTACCGCTACCTGGTGGATGAAGTGGTGCCTCTGATGCGCGAGGAAAACGACGCGCTGCCCTTTACCTTTGGGATGAGCATGGGGGCGGACCACGCGGCGATCACCTTCCTGCGCCGACCCGAGCTTTTCCGGGGCATGCTGGCGCTGTCGGGGGTCTACGACGCGGACTATTTCTTTGAGGGCTACATGGACCCCACGCTCTATGACAACTCCCCGGAGCGCTTTCTGCCGAACATGCCCGCGGATCACCCCTACATCGCCCTCTATAATCAGAAGAAGCTGATCTTCTGCGTGGGGCAGGGCGCCTGGGAGGAGGACGGGGTGCGTACCCTCCGCCATCTCCAGCGCGTGTTTGAAAGCAAGGGGATCCGCGCCTGGTGCGACTTCTGGGGCTATGACGTCAATCACGACTGGCCCTGGTGGTTCCGGCAGATCCGCTATTTTCTGCCTTTTCTGCTGAACGACTCACCCTCTATATAAAAGGAGAACACCCCCGTGAATTTTGTATTTATCTCTCCCAATTTTCCCCATACCTACTGGCAGTTCTGCGCCGCCCTGGAAAGAAACGGCATCCGGGTCCTGGGCGTCGGCGATTCGCCCTATGACAGTCTGGAGGCCCCGCTGAAGGCAGCGCTGACGGAGTATTACCGGGTGGACAGTCTGGAGGACTACGACCAGGTCTATCGCGCCGTGGCCTACTTTGCTTATCGCTACGGCAGGATCGACTGGATCGAATCCATGAACGAATACTGGCTGGAGCAGGACGCCCGTCTGCGCACGGATTTCCACGTGACCACCGGCATCCAGTCGGGCCGGATCGGCTTCATCAAGGAAAAGTCCCTGATGAAGCTGCTCTACCTCCAGGCGGAGATCCCCACCGCCAGGCAGAGCATGGTCTCCACCCGGGAGGCCGGCCGCGCCTTTCTCAAGAAGGTGGGCTACCCGGTGATCGTGAAGCCCAACATCGGCGTTGGCGCCACCGATACCTGGAAGCTGGAAAACGAGAGCGACTTCGAGGCCTTCTACGACCATCTGCCGGAGACTCCCTATGTGATGGAGGAGTTTATCGAAGGGATCATCTGCTCTTATGACGCGATCCTGGACGCAAGCTGCGAGCCGCTTTTTGAAAGCATGACGGTGTGGCCCCCGGTGATGGACATCGTGAACAAGGACCTGGACCTGATGTATTACACCTGCCCGGAGATGCCGGAGGCGCTGCGGAGCCTGGGCCGCAGGACCGTCAAGGCCTTCGGTGTGGACCGGCGCTTCGTGCATCTGGAGTTTTTCCGCCTGACCAAGGCCCGCAAGGGCCTGGGTGAGGTGGGGGATTTTGTGGCGCTGGAGGTCAACATGCGGCCGGCGGGCGGCTACACGCCGGACATGATGAATTTCGCCCACGAAACGGACGTCTACCAGATCTACGCGGATATGGTGGCCTTCAACAGCCGCAGAAAAGCGGAGGGGCCGGAGCATTTCTACTGCGTCTACGCCAGCCGGAAGGACGGCCACAGCTATTCCCACAGCCATGAGGAGATCATGGCCCGTTACGGGGAAAACATGGTGATGCAGGAGGAAATGCCGCCTATGAACTGGCCGCAGATGGGCCGTTACATGTACACAGCCAGACTCAAAAGCTTTGAAGAGGCCGAAGCGTTCATCCGCTTTGTCCAGGGATAAGCAGATCTCGACAGGCGTTCTTCGGAGCGCCTGTCGATTTTTTTAAATTCTTTACGGACCCTGTCACATTTTTGCGGCATGCCGTGTCTATAGAAGTGAAACCCGCGGAGAGGAGTGAGAGTATGAAGCAAAAGGCGATCCTGCTGTTTCTTTTCTGCCTTGTTTTTCTGGCAGCCTGCGGAGGAAGCGGCGAGCCGGCAGCAGCCGCAAGCGAAGTTCCCTGGCCCAGTCACGCACCGGAGGCCACCCCCTATGTGCGCTTGCAAACGGAGCCTGCCGCTGCCCCGCCCTCAGAAACAGAGGGAGAGCATTACGACAACTGGGAGGAACTGCTGCGCAACATGTATACCGTGGAGGGGGATCTCTACGCCATCAACTGGGAAATGGAGATGTTCCGGGAGCTGCCCCAGGACGAGCCCTATGCCTTCGTGGTCCACACCAGCGCCATGCTCCGGGGTGCGGACACCATGGACGATCACATTGCTCTGGCGCGGAAATTCATCGACCTGGGCTGCGAGGCCAAGGTGAAGGAAATGCACAGCGTGGAGGAGGGGCGGGAATATACCGCCTGGGTGACCGTCATCACCGCCACGCCCGCTCACATCTGGAAGATCAGCGGGAGCCTTGGGGAAACGCTGCACATCGAGCAGCTCTATAAGAGCGTGGATATCCGCTTTGACAAAGTGGTCTGGCCGGAGTCCTGAGGAGGCGGCAATGAACGATGCAAGGCTGCTCCGCCGCCTGCGGCGGGGCGATGAAACGGTGCTGCCGGAGCTGATCCGGCAATACAGCGGCTATGTCTATGCCATCGCCTCCAACATCCTGTCCCACGCTCTGGGGGAAGAGGATATCGAAGAGGTGGTCTCCGACTCTTTTCTCAGCCTTTGGGAAAACCGGGAGCGCATCGAAACGGAGATGCTGAAAGCCTATCTGGCGGCCATTGCCCGCAACAAGGCGAAATCCGCCCTGCGGAAGGCCCGGGCGGAGGAGCCTTTGGAGGACGACCTGATCGAGATCAGCCTTCCGAACCAGCCGGAACAGAAGATCCTGCTGTCGGAGCTGCGGGAGATCACCCATGCCGCCGTGGATTCTCTCGGCGAGCCGGATCGGGAGATCTTCCAGCGCTATTATTATCTTTATCAAAAAACTGCTGACATCGCCCGGGCCCTGGGCCTCAAGGACGCGACGGTCCGGGTGAAGCTGGCCCGGGGGCGCAGGCGCCTGAAAGATTACCTGGAAGAAAGGGGGTTTGGCTGTGAAGACACGCATTACTGATCTTGTGGCGGACTGCTGTCCCGAAAATGTTGCGCTGGGAAAGCCCGATGAGGCTCTTGCTCTGCGTATCACGGACCGCGTTCAGAGGCGTCTGGGCATGGACGCCGCCCCGCGGCGCCGGCACAGCAAGCTGCCCCGCGCCTTCCTGCTGGCGGCTGCGCTGGTGCTTGCCTTCGGCACCGCGGCCTTCGCCCTTGCCGGATACGGCATGAGCCTGCGAAAGCCCACAGCGGAGGACATCCTCGTCTCCGGCTTCCGCTATGAGGAAGTGGTGGACGGCAAGGTCTGGAACAGCGAGATCCTGGCCTATCCCGACGCGGGCATGGTCTTTACCTTCGCCTGCCCGGAGGAGAGCAGCCGCACGGCGGAGTTTCGCTGCTTCTGGCTGCCCCGGGAGGCCACCGAGGGCCTGACCGACGCTGAGGGCTGGACCAAGCGCCTGTTCTGCAGCGCGGGAGACAGCATCCCCTACAGCATCACCACCTATGATGCCCTCCGGGACGGCTTTCAGCTGGTTTTGAGCGGCGAGGTGGAGGTCGTAAAAGAGGAGCGCTGGGGCAGCTGGAAGGTGCTTGAAGTGAGCTCCGATTGCAGCAAGCTGGTTTTTCCCACCTACGACCGGGCAAACTTTATCCTTCTCTTTGACGAAACGGCCGGCTTTCTAGTGGTGGTCTCCGGCGAGGAAGCGCTGGAGACCCTGGAGCACATCGCCCGGGAGATGGAGATCCGGGAAAGCGCCACAGCCAAGGGCGAGCATCCCGACGCGGCCATGATCGGCCTGCTCGATCTGGCAAGAGGATGATCCGCACAACCAAATACATAAAAGAAAAGGCAGGGAGCGATCCCTGCCGTTTCTTCTTCCCGGCTAAGGCGCAGCGCCCCTGCCTTCTCCTTGAGTAAACGCTGATCAAATCGCCTACGGCGCCTCCCGGACAATTTGTACCCTGATTTCGTCACTTTTTCTTGGAATACACAATACGACTCGCTTTGCTCGCATGCATAAGTTCGCGTTAGCCAAATCAAAGATTTGGACGCTCACTTACGTGGGCTGTGCTAAGCAAAGCATCGCTTTGCTGAAAGCCGGAATTACACGGATTCTTCGGGGCGCGATGCGCCCTTCTTGTGGACCCGTGGCCCACAAAAAGCAAAAAACAAGATTGTTTTTTGCCGAAGAAGAGTATCAGAACGCAAATTCTCTCGGGATTCGCTCTTTCCGATTTCATCATCGTTTACTTGATGAGAAGGTGGCTTGCCCCGATCTCACACGAGGGGCAAGCCGGATGAGGTGGAAGGGCCGTCCCCTATGGCAGGGAGGAGGCGGAGTGATCAGGGGATCGCTCCCCGCCGGAGGAAAAAACCGCGTTGAATCTCCCGCACCGACATGGTATAATCCCCCACGGATTGCCCAGTCACCACTGTGAAAGGAACGAATTCATGCCTGCCCCATCCAAATACCGGAAAACCCTGCTGGCCTGCTACCTTGGTTTTGTGACCCAGGCCATTGCGGCAAACTTCACGCCGCTGCTGTTTCTGACCTTCAAAAGCGCCTATGGCCTGTCGCTGGAGCAGATCTCCGCCATCCCGCTGCTTTTCTTTTTTACCCAGCTGCTGACGGATCTGGCCGCTGCCAGATTTGTGGACCGGATCGGATACCGCCGCTGTGTCGTCGCCTCCCAGTTCCTGTCTGCCCTGGGCCTGGTGCTGCTGGCCCTGCTGCCGGAGCTGCTTTCCCCGCTGCCGGGGATCCTGATCGCCGTGATCCTGTACGCCATCGGCTCCGGCCTTATCGAGGTCCTGATCAGCCCCATCGTGGAGGCCTGTCCCTTTCCCAACAAGGAAGGGATGATGAGCCTGCTGCACTCTTTCTTCTGCTGGGGCTCTGTGGCTGTGATCCTGGGCTCCACCCTGTTTTTTGTGCTTTTCGGCCTGGAGCGCTGGCGCATCCTGGCCCTTCTCTGGGCGGCGCTGCCCTTCTATAACGCCTTCAATTTCCTCCACTGCCCCATCGAACGTCTGGTGGACGAGGGAGAGAGCATGGGGATCGGGCAGCTGTTTCACACGCCGATCTTCTGGCTGCTGGCGCTGCTGATGGTCTGCTCCGGTGCCTCGGAGATCTCCATGTCCCAGTGGGCCTCCGCCTTCACGGAGTCTGCCCTGGGAGTGAGCAAGACCGTGGGCGATCTGGCAGGGCCCTGCCTTTTTGCCGTTCTGATGGGCCTGTCCCGCGCCTATTACAGCAAAAACAGCGCCAGGCTCGACCTGACAAAGATCATGCTGGGCTGCGGCCTGCTCTGCATCGGCTGCTATCTGCTGGCCTCCCTTGCGCCCTGGCCGATCCTGGGGCTGGCAGGCTGCGCACTCTGCGGCGTCTCCGTGGGCCTCATGTGGCCGGGGACCCTCAGCATCTCGGCCCAGCGCTGCCCCCGGGGCGGCACCGCCATGTTTGCGCTGCTGGCCCTGGGCGGCGATTTGGGCGGCGCCGTCGGGCCCGCGCTGGTGGGCGCCGTTTCCGGCGCGGCGGGCGGAAACCTGAAGCCCGGTCTCCTGGCCGCCCTGGTTTTCCCGCTGCTGCTGATCGGCGGGCTGTATCTTTTGAAAAAGGCCGTCAGATCCTGACTCGCGCTTCACAGGCCGCAGGCTCCGTTCGGCGGCGTCCATATCTCGACAAGCGAAAAAACAAGGCCTCTCCGGCTGGCCGGAGGGGCCTTGCTTGTGTATCAGCTTCGGATCAGCTGAGACTGGTGATCCCGTCCAGGATGGACTGCACATCGCTGCCATCGGCGATGGCAACGGTCAGGATGCCCATATAGGCATCGCTGTCCCGGTACCAGATCTGATACTCGTTCACGTCCGGATCGCCCGCCAGAACCATGTGGAGCACTGTGCGCTCCTGGCCGCCGACCTGCATCGTCAGGGGCTCATAGAGGGAGACCTCGATCCCGGCGGCGGCGAACTGCTCCTTTAAGGTGCTCTCGATCAAGGTGAAGATCTGCTCGTCGCTGTATAAAGCAAGCTGCTCCTGCTTGGGCTGGAGGATCAGATTGACGCTGTTGCTGCTGCCGTTGGCCAACATCATATCCATGAACTGGCCGTTCTTGCCGAGGAAGTCCGCCACATCCGTGCTGGACAGGAGTTCTCCGGTCATGTTGTTGATCTGGGCAATTTGTTCATCATCGTAAAAGATCCAGCCCTCCGGGCAGGTGATGCGCAGGTTCAGCATCCCGTTTTCATAGATGCCGTCGGCGATGCTGCCGCGAAGGCTCTCCTGAACTTCCGGCTCCTGCGCCTCAGGCTGGGTCTCGGCGCTGGCCTGGGCTGCATCGACGGGCACTGAAGAGGTGGGAGCGGAGCCGCAGGCCGCAAGGCCCAGCAGCAGGCACAGAGCCAGGAGCAATGCGTAGATTTTTTTCATTTTGTTTCCCTCATTTCCTTTCAGCATATCGGTTTTCTTTCGGCACGGTCCCGGCCAGACCGTCTCTTGAATATTGTAGCATAAAGGGATGTGAAGCACAAGGAGCTTGCGCGAACGCGTCGGTGTCAAGTTGTTGTAGGAAAAAGCATGAGGGGTCAAAATGGTCTAAGCGCGTTGAAGAGCGGGGTAACCTTGTTTTGCCGAGCGGGGAAAGATACAGC
>ONBX01000069.1 GCA_900316205.1 uncultured Eubacteriales bacterium | reverse complement strand
AGGAAAAATGAGTCAGCATTACCACGACCCATTTGAACAGGGATACAAAAAGATTCAGTATAACCGCTATGCAGACGACTTCGTCATCGGTGTTATCGGTTCAAAGAAAGATGCCATGGAAATCAAGGAGAACGTCAAAGTATTTCTCCGCGATGTTCTGCATCTGGAAATGTCAGACGAAAAGTAAGCGTCAAACGGCATACACAGATGTCAGAATAAAACGAAGTACGGGAAAGGGCACAAAGCCGCCAACCCGTACTTCCTCGTATAAATTTATTTCCGGCCCGGATAAATCAATTTGGCCTTTCGGTAATCCTTCCAATCAAGATGCTGGCCACAGCGGTCGCAAAACGAAACAAAATCGCGGTCCAAAGTGAGTTTGCATCGTGGACAGACGTAGAATCCGGTTTCTCCGAAATGAGTATGAAAAACCATGATTTCAGTAATGGGCATCTTCTGCCTGTAACCGGCAGAGCACAAGGAAACGCACCAAAACTGCTGTGCAAAAACAGATGTTCTCTTAAGATTGCCGCCGTTCGCCAGTTCTGAGGACGGAGGCTTTGCATCAGCACTGTCGGGATACAGGTCGGCAAACTCGCACTCATAAAGAGACATCATTTTCCTCAATTTGGCCAGGGGTGGATCGCACCGCCCGGCCTCGTATCCCTGAACACTTCGCGTACCACAATCGAGGATCTCTGCGAGATATTCCTGTGTAAGCCCTGCCTTTATTCTCGCTTGCTGAAGGGGACTTTTGGGATGTGCACCGCTGACTTTCTTTTTTTTCATGGGGAGTCCTCCTGTCAATAAAATTGATGGGATTGCCATCAACTTTATTCTATAAGGATCGACTCTTGTTGTCCCGGCCACTTCTGGCGGGTCAGCAAAAAACAGAGAATCTTACCTCAATCATGTCCACTTTACCCTGCACTGCGGCGGCGCATTTTCGGGCATCAGGGCAGCAGCCCATAAGGAATCGCTTGCGGAGCGCTTTGGTGCTTCTGCAAGGACCCAAGTCAGATAACGATATGGATCAAGGCCATTCTCTTTGGCTGTTTCAATCAAACTGAAGATCACGGCGCTGCTTTGGGCGCCCATCGAGGTGTTGGCAAACAGGAAGTTCTTCCGTGCAATCACAAAGGGCTTTATACTTCGCTCCGCGCGGTTGTTGCTCAACTCGATCCGTCCGTCCAAAAGATAGTTGGTCAAATATGGCCACTGGTTTTTGAGATAGGTCAGCGCCTGGCCTAATGCGGACTTGGGTGCCGCATTCCTCGTATTTGCCCATACCAACATAGCATCCAGAACAGGCTTCTCCTGCTCCAGACGCTTCTTCTTCCGTTTTTCCGGAGAGAGTTCCTTAAACTTTTCCTCCAGTTTGAACAACTGTGTGCAATAGGCAACGCCTTGTTCTGCTGTATTAGAGCGTTTCCCTTTTGGCACAGCTTTCTGTGCCTCCTCGAATTTTCTTCGGGCATGAGCCCAGCATCCAACATGGGTCACATTTTCCAAACCATGGTAGGCTGCGTAACCATCTGTTTGCAGATAGCCTTGGAATCCATCCAGAAACCTTTGCGGGTACTCCTGCCCTCTGCCTGGCTGGTACTCGTACAGCACAATGGGATGGACAGCGTCTCCGCTGGTTCGGTACAGCCACATATAGCTCTTGGACTGCGGGCTCTTTCCATCCTCATGCAGCACTTGAAGCTCCGTCTCGTCCGCATGGAGCAAATCCTGTTTCAGAAGCTTCCTATGTAACTGCTCATATATCGGGCCAAACCAATCCTGGGCGCACCGGATCAGCCAGTTGGACATCGTCTGCCGGGAAAGCAGGATGTTTTGCCCCTTCCATTCCTGCTCCTGACGATACAGCGGAGATCCCATCACAAATTTCTGCACGGCAATGTGAGCTGCCGCTTCCGGAGAGGCATATCCGCCGGGGATCAAAGCCGGCTCCTTCGGCGTCTTGAGAATAGGTGTCGTGACATCTTCCTCTTCGCACTTCCGGCATCCATAGGTGTAGTATACATCCTGCTTCAAATATGCTTGGGCAGGCTGAAACACCAACGTTTCACGAATCTCTTTCCCGATCACGGCCATCTCTTCTCCGCATTCAGGACAAACTCGCTCTTCTTCAGGCAGGCTGTGTTCCACGACCTTTACGGGAATGTCTTTGGGGACAACATCTCTCACGCTGCCGGATTTCTTCCGGGTGTGAGGACGAACCTCCACGACAGGTGCCTCTGTCTCCTTCTCTTCAGAAGCACACACTTCGGCCTCGTTGAACAGAAGGCTCAACTGCTCCCAAACTTCCTCCGTCGCTTTCTCTGAGGATGTTCCGAATTTCCTCCGACGGATCAGTTTCAGTTGCTCCAGCAGCCACTGATTCTGCGCTTTCAGTTCTTCATATTCCGCACGGGAAATGGTGACCGTTTCCGTGTTGCTTGTCTCCAAAACAGCATCGTTTTTCATGTTCTTATTATACCATAGAAGTGCCAAAAAGTACAGAGTTTTCAAGGGTTTCCGTCACTTTTATATGGCACTCAATCCGGTCACCGGACGGTGGGCTTGGGGCTGCTCCACCTTTAATCCTTCCATCAGCCAGCGGTACTGCTGCGGCGTAATCTGTCTGGCCTCTGTTTCGGATCGCGGCCATTGGTAAACGCCTTCTTCCAGTCGCTTGTACAAGAGAACAAATCCGTCTTTTTCCCAATACAAGCCCTTGATCCGGTCTCTCCGGCGGCCACAGAACAGAAACAATGTGTTTGTGAACGGGTCCAGTTCGAATTGCTGCTGGACCAGGGCAGCCAATCCGTCTATCCCTTTTCGAAGATCTGTGTAGCCGCAGGCAATGTATACACGGTCTGCACCGGAGAAATCATTTAGCATGGTTCAGCACCTGGCAAAGTGTGGTCACGATTTCAGGACTCGCACCCTCATATACATCCAGGGACGCTTCTCCCACATGAACAGAAGCAACCAGATCTCTGCCCCGTTTTGCTCCCAACTCCAAGGAAGGCAACTCTATAAACTTGTTTTCGTTCCCGGTTTCTTCCATCATCTGGAGTTTCTGCTGCTCGATCATCGCTGCAAAGACCTTTTTCTGCCATGCATAATAAGTCTTGGGCTTGATGTCATGCTCCGTGCACCAGCGACTTACCGAAAGCCCGCTGCTGCGGCAGTCCGCTACCCGCTGGCTCCATTCCAGAAGATGCTTTTGTTTGGTTGTGCTTTGAATCGTTAGCTCGGTCATGGCTGTACCTCCTGTCTGCGAGACTCTACGAGAATGCCTGGCATTCTCATAGACTGTCTGAGAAAATACCAGAGACTCTCGCAGACTCCTTTAGAATCCACGAGAGCCCCTGTTCATTTTCTCATGTTAGGTGGCGCTGGACAAGCCGTCCCTACAATTGACGCTTACGAAAAACGTGCCATCGGCGTTTCCCTTCATGGTTCCTTTCTGGGCTTTAAAAACGGATCAAGCCTGTCGGGCAAAACCGGCGTTCGAACCCTGGCAGCGGGCCTTGAGGATGGAAAAGGCCTTGTCGCTGATGACGTGCTCCAGCTCACAGGCGTCGGTCTCCGCCTGGTCTGGGTCCACACCCAGGCGGATGAGCGCCTTGGTGAAAAAGACATGCCGCTCGTAGATCTTCTCTGCGATCTCTCGGCCGGCCTCTGTCAAATGGAGGAAATGATCCCGGTCGATGATAACCAAGCCCTCGTTCTCCAGAATGTGGACCGCCCGGCTGACGCTGGGCTTCGTGACGCCCATCTGCTCCGCCAGATCCACGGATCGAACCACCTTTTTGCAGTCCTCCAGGATCAGAATGGCCTCCAGGTAATTCTCTCCCGCCGTGTTGACCCGGCTCTTGGTTCCTTTTCCGCTCATGATGAGATCACTCCTGTGTCGATGCTGTTCCCGCGCAACCAGCGGGCAAATCGCAGCCGTAGCGCTCAGAGACCCTTGGCAAAGGCCCGGATCTCCGCCATCTTGGCCTCGGCTTTGTTCTCCTCGCCGGTGGCCGTGCAGACGCCCATGTCCTCGATCCCGGTAAAGCCGGTGAAGGCCTTGTACTGGGTGATGGCCGCGTCATAGGCCCCGGAGGCGGAGCTCAGGAGGAGGGCTGCCTTGGCGGCCTTGGCAGGCTTGCCGATGCAGTACACTCTCTGAAGGGCAGCCTCCAGCTGGGCTGTCATGGAGAAGTAGTAGATGGGAGAGGCGAAGACGATCATGTCGCTCTCCAGATAGGCGGGCATGAGCTTCTCCATGTCATCCTTCTGGATGCACTTGCCCTCGCCCTTGCCGTGGCAGTATTCACAGCCAAGACATCCGGCGATCTTCATCTTGCCCACGTGGAGGATCTCCACCTCATGGCCGGCCTCCTTGGCGCCCTCGGCAAAGGCGTTGACCATGGCCTCCGTGTTCTGCTTTCTGGGGCTGCCGTTCAAAATCGCGATTTTCATGATTGTTTCCTCCATTTATATTTTTTCCGTATTTACAACGGAATCTTTATCTGCTAGTATAGTGACAAAATACGGGTCCGTCAATTACTCAGTTTTTTCTGAGCAGGTAAGGCGGACCTGAGTGGGAGGAAACGATATGTCCGGATCGAATCAATGCCCCTGCACCCCGGCGTGTCCGCTGCAAAAGGCCCTGACCTGGCTGGGCGGAAAGTGGAAGCTCCCCATCCTCTGTTCTCTCATGGCGGACGGCCCCAGCCGGTACAATACGCTCCTGCGGAAGATACAGGGCATCTCCAACACCATGCTCTCTCAGACGCTGAAGGAGCTGGAACGGGACGGACTGGTCCTTCGGCGGGAGTACATGGAAGTCCCCATCCGGGTGGAATATGAGCTGACAGAGAAGGCCGCGCGGCTGCGGCCTATTCTGGAGATGATGGTGACTTGGGCGCTGGGAGAGGAATCGCAGCCGGTCTAAGTCTACTGCTTGGCAGATGCGCATGAACAGGAGGAAGGTCATGGAACAGCGGATAAGAAATATTGTATTTGACATTGGCGGCGTTCTGGCGGATTTCAGGATCAAGGAGTTCCTGTCTGAAAAGGGCTTTGACGGCACGATGATCCGGCGTATTCTGAATGCTTCGGTCATGAGCCCCTACTGGGGACAATTTGAGCGGGGA
>ONBX01000059.1 GCA_900316205.1 uncultured Eubacteriales bacterium | reverse complement strand
TATCTTTCCCCGCTCGGCAAAACAAGGTTACCCCGCTCTTCAACGCTCTTAGACCATTTTGACCCCTCATGCTTTTTCCTACAACAACTTGACACCGACCTCACAAAAAGAAAAACTTGCGCAGCGGGCCGGGCTGCGCTATGATAGCATCAGGAAAAATGATGCCCCACGGAGGTGTTATGGATGCACGTCTATCAGGATATTTTGAACAAGCTCGCGGCCGGTGAGGCTGTGGCGCTGGAAACTGTGATCTGCGGAGAGAGCGGAACGATCGCCCAGGACTTTTCCCGCCGGCTCACCGCGGTCACGCCCAAGGCGGATCTCAAGGGGCGCCTGGTCGCCTCGGTGACGGCGGAGCAGACGGAAGAGGGCCTGCGTGTCACGGAGCCGATGCTGCCCCAGGAGCGGCTGCTGGTGCTGGGCGGCGGGCATATCGCCCTGCATGTGGTGGAGTTTGCGGCCAAGTGCGGCTTTTCCGTCATCGTGGCGGACGACCGGCCGGACTTTGCCAACCGCGCCCGCTTCCCGCTGGCTGAGCAGGTGCTCTGCGACAGCTTTGAAAACGCCATCCGCAGCGTGAAGCTCACGCCCTATGATTATGTGGTCATCATCACCCGCGGCCACCGGCACGACGCGGACTGCCTGCGCGTGCTGCTGCCGGGGGTAAGGACCGCCTATCTGGGGCTGATCGGCTCCCGCCGCCGCGTCAAGGGGCTGATGGAAATGCTGGCGGAGGAGGGCTATTCCACCCAGCGGATGGAGGAGATCTGCACGCCCATCGGGCTTCCCATCGGGGCGATCACGCCCCAGGAGATCGCCATCTCGATCCTGTCGGAGCTGATCGCCTATAAGCGCCTGCCGGAGCACGGCAAAGGGCGCTGCGTCTGCGATTCGGATATGGAGCTTTCCACGCTGCGCTATCTTGCGGAAAACCGCGAACCGAAGGCCATCGTCACCGTGATCGAGACCAAGGGCTCCACACCGCGGGAGGCAGGGGCCAAGATGGCTGTGAGCCCTCTGGGCAAGGTCACCGGCTCCATCGGCGGCGGCTGCAGCGAGGGCGCGGTGATCCGGGACGCGGTGAAGATCATCGGCACCGGGCGCTATCAGATCATCGACATCGACCTGACGGGCGATGTGGCAGAATCCGACGGCATGGTCTGCGGCGGTACGATGAAGGTGCTGGTGGAGGACGGAAGCGAAAACTGAATTCGGAATTCGGAGTTCGGAATTGAGGAAGACGAAACTTTTTCCCTTGAGCGTACGTCAGGCATATCAGAATAGAAGTGTTTTTCGGGCGTATGATGGTCATGAAGAAAAAGAAACTGACAAAGGGAAGGCTCTTTTGGCGCTGTGGGAAGGATCTCCGGTCTATCTTGCTGTCTGTCCCTGCCATAGCGTTGGCCGGGGGCGTTCTCTGCGGGCTTCTCTATCACCTGGGGCCGCGGAAGATCCTGGCGCTCTCCCTGTGCATGGCGGCCATTTTGTATCTGGTCTTTCTGGTTGTTTTTCTGCTCGGGCGATGGAAGGGGGTTCTGTTGCTGCGGCGGCAGGAGAGGCTCTTTGGCTTTCGCTTTGCCGATGAGGATCTGGAGCCGGATCTTCCGGATGAACGCTGGTTTCTCTCCACCGATTCCCAGCTGATCGCCTTTCGGCGCGGCTTTATCCGCAAAACGGGAAAGATCCGCAGACTGTATGAAGGCAGAGATATCTGCACCATGGCGGTTTTGGACTGCGAAGGAAAGAAGCACCGGATCCGCGGCTTTGAGCCGGACTTGCTGGCCTTGAAGCAATGGGTGGCTGTCGGTAAGCCCCAATAGGAAAAACAAGCGCGTGCAACGCAGACTGCGAAGCACGCGCTTTTCATTTGACGCGGTTCAGATCTCATAGAGCAGCAGAACGTTTGCCGGGGCGACGCCCAGCTCCTGCGGGAAGGCCGCGGGGCGCTTGTCCTTGGGGATGCGCCACCAGACCGGCGGAGAGGACGGGTCCTGCCCGGCATAGCGAAACTGCAGAATGGTCTCGAAGGGTTCCTCCATCTCCTCCACGAAGCGGACGGGATAGCGGTTGTGGGGCGCGGAGGGGTGGAAATAGTGGGCCCGAATGCCCACGGCGGCAAGTCCATCCTCCACCGGACGGGCGGTTTTCAGCCGGATCCCCAGGGTGGGGAGCTCCACCTCAAAGTCGCCGCACTTTCGGGCGGGGAAGATGTTCTTGCAGCCGGTGATGACGGCGGCCTGCACACTGCCGGGGTCGGCAAAGAGCTCCTTGGTGGGCTTCATGGTAAGAAGCCGTCCCTGGTCCATCACGGCGATGGCGCGGCTCATGTTGTAGGCCTCTTCCCTGCTGTGGGTCACCATCAGCACCTCCCGGCCGAAGCGCTGCAGCATGTCCCGGAGTTCGATTTTCAGGGCGTCTCGCAGGTGAGCGTCCAGGGCGGAGAAGGGCTCGTCCAGCATCAGGAGCCTCGGCTCGCTGACCAGGATCCGGGCCAGGGCGGCCCGCTGCTGCTGCCCGCCGGAGAGCTGATGGGGCCTGTGCTTTTCCAGACCCTCCAGCTGCATCACAGCGAGGATCTCCGAAAGCTTCTGCTCCTGCTCGGCTCTGCTTTTCTCCCGCATGCCGCAGAGGATGTTCTGTCGGAGGGTCATGTTGGGGAAGAGGGCGTAGTTCTGGAAGAGATAGCCCACGCGCCGCTCCTGGGGCCGGAGATTGATATGTCTTTTCGAATCATAGAGCACCCTGCCGTCCAGCTCAATATGGCCGGAATCCGGCTTTTCGATGCCGGCGATGCACTTGAGGGTAAGACTTTTGCCGCAGCCGGAGGGCCCCAGCAGACTGGTGACGCCTTTCCCCGCCTCAAAGGCGGCCTGCAGCCTGAATTGTCCCAGGTCCTTGCGGATATCCACGATCAGGCTCATGCGTTCACCGCCTTTTTCTGCCGGGCTTCCAGCAGGTTCACCGTGAGCAGCACCACCGTGCTGATGGCAAGGTTCACCAACACCCAGCAGAGAGCGCCCCGCTCGTCGTTGTTCCGCCAGAGCTGATAGACCGTGGTGGAGATGGTGGCGGTGCGGCCCGGGGTGTAGCCGATGAGCATGCTGGTGGCGCCGTATTCGCCCAGGGCCCGGGCAAAGGCCAGGACCGTTCCCGCCAGGATCCCCTGGCGGCAGGCGGGCATGCGCACCCGCCAGAAGATAAAGCTGTTGGAGAGGCCCAGGGTCTGCCCGGCATAGGCAAGGTTTTGGTCAAAGCTCTCAAAGGCGCCCCGGGCGGTGCGGTACATCAGGGGAAAAGCCACCACCGCGGCGGCCAGGATCCCGCCGTACCAGGTCATGACGAACTGAACGCCGTACTGCAGCAGCCATTGGCCCACGGGCCGGGTCTTGCCGAAAAGGAGCAGCAGAAAGTAACCGCAGACCGTGGGCGGCAGCACCAGGGGCAGGGTAAGCACCACGTCCAGCACGCCCTTGAGCCAGCGGGGAAGCTTTGCCGCGTAATAGGCGCAGAAGATCCCCGCAAAAAACACCAGCACACAGCTGATGGCCGCGATGCGGAGAGAATTCCACAGGGGAAACAGATCTGCGGTTTTCAGCCAATCCAAAAAACTCATACAGTACTCCGAACGGATGGGGATGTGCTTTCCCATCCCCGTATGTTTTATGCGGCAGGGGCAAAGCCCACCTTCTCGAAGACAGCCATGGCGGTATCGGTCTTCAAAAAGTCCAGAAGAGCCCGGGCGGCCTCCGCGTGCTTTGCGTTTTTCAGCACGGCGGCGGGGTAGATGACCTGACCGCACATCTCGGCGGTGGCGCTGCCCACCACGGTAAGGCCGGCGGAAAAAGCGTCGGTGCAGTAGACAACGCCGCAGTCAACGCTCTCTTCCTTCACCTGGGTGGTGACCTCCTTCACGTTGCTGCCGTAGCTGAGAAGACCGGCATTGGCCAGTTCCTCCTCGTTGAGCCCGTAGAAGGCCAGGATCTTCTGGGTGTACTGGCCCACAGGCACGTCCGCCCCGCCCATGGCCATCAGCACATCCCCGTTCCGAAGGAGCTCGGCCAGCTGATCAAAGCTCTCGATGCCCTTGGGGTTTCCCTCCGGGACCACCAGGACCACCTTGTTCTCCAACAGATTCAGACGGCTGCCCTCCAGCACGAAATCCAGCCCTTCTGTGTTTACCTCCGCGCTTGCTGTGCTGTCCAGCTGATTCATCTGCTTCTGTCCCGCGGAGATAAACAGATCGCAGTCCGCGCCCTCCTGGATCTGGGTCTTCAGAGTGCCCGAGGAGTCAAAGTTATACACAATGTTCACATCCGGGTGCTCCGCTTCATAGACCGTTTTCAGTTCCGTGAGCGTCTCGGTCATGGAGGCTGCCGCGAAGACGATGACATCCGTCTTCTCCGCCTCCTTGGGTGTTTCGCCGCAGGCCGCCAGGGCAAAAATCATGCCGAGAGCCAGCAGCAGCGCCAGGGTCCTTTTCATGGGAATTCCTCCTTTTCCCGTGTTTCAGGGAACAGATTATATAAACACGGCTTTACGTGCTTATACCGAAAAGGAGACCCGTGACTTCGGCCGGCTTACACGCCCTTGCCGAAGCCGCAGTTGGGGAAGTGGCAGACCGGACAGTTGAGGCAGAGGCCTCCGTGGCCCAGCCCGGCCAGCTGCTCTTTGGTGATGGGGGTGTCCGTCACCAGATAGGGCAGCAGCAGATCGAAGATCGTGCGCCTTGCGTACATGACGCAGCCGGGCAGCCCGCAGACGGGCCTTCCGTCCGGCATGTAGGAGACCAGGAACATGGCCCCGGGCAGCACCGGCGAGCCGTAGGAGACGATGTTGGCTCCGGTGTTTTTGATGGCCAGCGGCGTCTTGTCGTCCGGGTCCACGCTCATGCCGCCGCTGCAGAAGACCATCTCGCAGCCCTTTGCCAGCATGTCCAGCACCGCGGCGGTGATCGCCTGATTGTCGTCGCCAAGGATCACATGCTCGGTCATCGTGCAGCCGAATTCGGCCAGCTTCTGCTCGATCACGGGGGTGAAGGTGTCCTGGATCCTGCCGTGGAAAACCTCGCTGCCGGTGGTAACGACGCCATAGCTCCGGGGCCGCACGGGCACGAGACGCATCAGCGGCGTGTCTCCGGCCAGCTCCTTTGCCTTTTCCATGCGCTCCTTTTTGATCACCAGCGGGATCACACGGGTGCCGCAGAGCTTGTCGCCCTTTTTGACCATAAAGCCGGAGGCGCGGGTGGCGATCATCATATCGCCCAGGGCGTTGATGGCGCGCAGCCGCTCCAGATCGATGAGCAGCAGCCCGTCCTCTTCGGCGATCAGTTCGATCTTGCCCTCCTTGGGGGCGGTAGCGCGCATATGCTCGCCCATGCAGATATCCCGCAGGATCTCCGCTGCCTCGTCCTCGTGGAGCATGGTCTCGTCGTTTTCCCAGACATAGAGATGCTCCTTGCCCACGCTCAGCAGGACAGGGATATCCTCGGCCTGAATGATGTGACCCTTACGGAAAACCGGGCCCTTTTTCTCGTCCTTGATGATCTGCGTAATGTCGTGGCACAGCACGTGGCCCACTGCGTCCTCGGTATTGACAAGTTTCATGGCTGCCTCCTCTACTATTTCACTCATTCGGCTCCCGCGAGCCGGTCGGTTTTTTCTCTCAGGGAACGTGCCAGCTCCAGGCGCCTTGCGTGCGCGGCCTGCGCCTCCGGGGTTTTGCATTTGGCGAGACTCGCCCCGAATCTCTCTTCGAGCTCCACGCGCTCCGCTCCTCTCACCAGCTTGTCGGCCAGGAAGACCAGGCCGGCTTCGTTGAGCGCGTCGCTGTCCGGCTCGGTATGCTGCCGGACGATTTCCGCAAGGTCGGGATACTCCAGTTCTTTCAGCCAGAGCCCGCCGACGGCAGCGTGGTCGCGCTCGCCTTTGGCAATGTCGTGCAGCAGCGCCCCAGCATGGACCGCCGTGCTGTCGAGGGCGATCCCCTTTCCTTTCAGCTTGACGCAGATCTCGTCCGCCAGTGCGGCAACGGCACGGCAGTGGGCGATCAGCGCCTCATCCGCCCCGGACGCGCGCAGCATGGCAAGGCACAGCGCATCCGATGGCTCAGCGTGCGGCGGAAGTCCCACGTCGCACACGCGCAGCTCGCCGCTTTCTTCCTCCAGAACAGTCAGCGAGGTATAACCGAGCTTGCTGCGCTCTCCCGTGATCGCGGCGATGGCGCCCTTGTGGCTGACGAGGGCGATCTCCCCCCTACTCTCACGCAGCGCGCACAGGATCGCCTCCCGCATCCGCACGGCGACGGCTTCCCCGCTCTCTGCGCCGTCAGGCAGCCGCGAGGGGTCTTGTTCGCGCGCGGCATACAGCTCCGGGAAACGGGCCATGATCTCACGGAAGGAGAGCCCGTCCCACACGCCCATGTCCTGCTCCTCCAGCCCGGGCATAATCCGCGGCGCCTCGCACAGAGGCCGCGCCGTCTCGATGGCGCGGACCAGCGGGCTTGCAAAGACAGCCTGCACAGCTTTCAGTTCCGGTACAAACGGCAGACGGGCTGCCTGGATGCGCCCCAGGCGCCCCAGAGGGAAATCCGATCTTCCGCCCACGCACCAGCGCTCCCCCATGGGGATATCCGGCATGGCGTGGCGGATCAGCCAGACCTTACGGCTCATAATTCTTCTCCAAAGTATTCTTCAAACAGCTCCGCGGCGTCCTGCCGCAGACGCTGGGCATAGCCCTGATAGCATTCCACAAGCCGCTTGCCCTTCTCGGTCAGGCGGCTCTCGCCCCCATTGGCGCCGCCCTGGCTCCGCTCCAGCAGGGGGAAATGGAGCTGGCTTTCCAGGGCGTGGATGATGTTCCAACTGCCGGAATAGGAGATCTGCATCCGCTGACAGGCGGTGCGGACCGATTTGGTCTCGTCCACCAGAGCCAGGAGCATGGCGGTGCGCTCATCGAAGAAAGGACGCTCCCGGGAGAGGGAGATGCTGATCTCCGGGCGGATGAGCTGCTCATTGTGGTATTCCAGCAATGCCCGGTAGTCCTCCGGCGTGTCCGCGTCATGGAGGATCCCGGCGTCATCCACGGGGATCTTCGTCATCTCCGCGCCGCAGCGGCGGATGGCTCCCTGCAGCCCGCCCTCGCCGGCATCGGCCAGGATCGCATCCAGCAGGGACGAACCGATGAGAAGGGGGTGGCCGGTCTTGCCCATACAGACGGGGCAGGCCAGCTCCGCTTTGGATTGGAGGAGCGTTGCCACAGTCATGGCCGTAAAGAGCGGGATATCCACCGGGGTAAAGAGGATGCGGTCGCACTTGTCTTTCAGGTAGGAAAGGCCGATCTTGGCGGAGTCGAACATCTGGGTAGCGGCATAGTTTTCGTTTCGGAGAAAGACGATGCCGTTGTTGGCAAGGTGCCGCTCCAGCTGCTGGGCATTGTAGCCGGTGACCACCACGATTCGCTCGACCCCGGCCTGGTGGAAGGTGGCCACGATCCGCTGGGCAATGGAGATGGAACCAATGTTGAGCATGGGCTTGAAGTCCCCCATGCGGGAGGACATGCCGGCCGCCACGATCACAGCGCCTATGCGCATGGGACAGGCCTCCTTTCGACGAGTTACAAACAAATAATCTTCGACGATTTGAAGTATAACCTCATTCGCTGTATTTGTAAAGTGCAAAAGGCTGTACACGGACGAGCTTTTCGACTATAATCACAAAAAAGAGATTGTTCGAAGGAGCTGAGGACATGAAAGTCTATGTCTGGGGTACCGGCTGCGGCGCGGGAGATCTCATCGACAGGGGATTGGATCCGAGTGAGATCTCTGCCTTTCTGGACGGAGAAGGGAGAGGCGGCAGCTTTTTGGGGCGGCCGGTGATCGGTCCGGAAGCGCTGCAGGGAGCGGATTTCGATTTGGTCCTTGTCGCCAGCCGTCAGGCGGAGGCCATCGCAGCGAAGGCGGAGGAGCTGGGCTTGCCCCGGGAAAAGCTGCTGTTTCTGAAAAACAACTGGACGCTGAAAGACAGAAACCTCTCCTACGAGGCGGCGGCTCGGGTCCTCCCCCGGGAACTGCTGGAGGAGCTGCGCCGCCCGGAGCTTCCCATGCGGGAGCCGCTGTGGCTGGAACAGAGTCCTCTCACGGCGCGGGATCTGGAAAACGACTGCGTGCGGCTGCGGAGCCTGGAGGCCATCTGCCGAAGGCTCAGCGGCGTTCCCGGAGACGCGGCGGAGCTGGGTGTCTACCGGGGCGGCTTTGCCCGCTGCATCAATGCCCTGCTGCCGGAAAGACAGCTCTGGCTGTTTGACAGCTTCTCCGGCTTTGACGAGGAGGAGGTACGGCACCAGGCCGCCGGGTTGGTGGAGGCCCACCGGCTCACCGATGGGGAGAAGGTCCTCTCCCTGCTGCCCCACCCGGAGCGGGCGGTGATCCGCAAGGGCTTCTTCCCCGAAACGGCGGCGGGGCTGGAGAAACTGCGCTTTGCCCTGGTCTCCCTGGACGCGGATCTGGAAGCGAGTACGCTGGAGGGCCTGCGCTGGTTCTGGCCCCGGCTTTCCCCGGGCGGAGCCCTGCTGCTGCATGACTGGGCCAATCCCCGGCTGCCGGGTGTGGCAAGGGCCCTGGAGCGCTATGAGGCAGAGCTTGGCAAGGCGCTGCCGGGCGTTCCTCTCTGCGACGTGTGCGGCACCCTGGTGCTGACGAAGCCGCGCGATCTCGACCTTTGATCTGAAATACTTACAAGACAACCAGGATTTTCCTGCTTCTCTTTGCGCATTTTTCACAAAAAGCAATTCGCAGATTCTGCGAATTGCTTTTTGTTGTAACTTGCTGCTGCAGAGCAGGAAAGCGTATGATAAAAGCGTAAAGATGTGGGAAAGGGCCCTGGCGCCTTTCCCTGGAAAGAGGGTCGATCCCCATGAACGAGGAACTTTTCGAGATCACCGCCGAGGAAATCACGGTGGAGGTCCGGGACAAGGCCACGGGCAAGGTCTTTCGGCGGGAGCTGCCCATCGATTACTTTGAAAACGCCAACTTTCTCCGCCTGAGCGGAGAAAATCTGGACGGGAGCCTCTCCCAGCTGGTGTTCTACACCCCCCGAGGCATCCAGCGTGTCAAGGACATCACCGGCAAGGGCCCGGATCACGACCGCTGCGGCGGCCACGGGCACAGCCACGAATAAGGGCACATTTCGGAAACGAAACGCGAATAAAAACATGCAAGGAGGAAAACACATGATCAGAAAAACGCTTGTCATCAACGGCGTTACCCGGAACCTGGTCCTGGACAAGGACGAGACTCTGGCGACCGTCCTGCGTGAGCACCTGCT
>ONBX01000083.1 GCA_900316205.1 uncultured Eubacteriales bacterium | reverse complement strand
CTGCGCGCCACCTTCCCCGTGCGCGGGGAAGGCATAATCCCTTCAGTCACGGCGGCAGACCGCCGCGACAGCTCCCCAGGAGGGGAGCCAAGGGGACGTAGGATGCGAGGGGATCCGCTTCGAGGGGACCTCATCCGGCGCTGCGCGCCACCTTCCCCGTGCGCGGGGAAGGCTTTGGACGGGGGAGGACGGATTGCCACACCAGTGACGACGGTCACTGGTTCGCAATGACAGGGGGACGGCGGGCGACCGCAAGGGTCGCCCCTTCGAGGGGGACGGGGGGACCTCATCCGGCGCTGCGCGCCACCTTCTCCGTGCGCGGGGACTGCGCGCCACCTTCCCCGTGCGCGGGGAAGGCATAATCCCTTCAGTCACGGCGGCAGACCGCCGCGACAGCTCCCCAGGAGGGGAGCCAAGGGGACGTGGGATGCGAGGGAATCCGCTTCGGGGGGACCTCATCCGGCGCTGCGCGCCACCTTCCCCGTGCGCGGGGAAGGCTTTGGGGTGGGGGAGGCTTTAGGTGCGCTGGAGGCGGAGGGTGAAGAGGGCGCCGCCTTCGGGGCGATTGGCGGCGGTGAGTTCCGCGCCCATATGTTTGGCGGCTTTTAGAGCCAGTGGAAGGCCCAGGCCGTGCCGGCCATCCCTTCCTTTATAAAATAGTTCGAATAGATAGGGGAGCGCTTCTTCCGGGATGCCGTCGCCGTCATCGGCAACGTCCAGGCAGAGCCAGGGGCCTTCTGAACGGGTGCTGACCAGGACGCTTTCTTTCGCATAGCGGAGAGCGTTGGTGATCAGGTTATCCAGAATCATGTCCAGAAGCTCATCCAATATCATAACACGGTCGTCCGGGAAGGGGGCGGGGGAGAAGCGGACGCGGGTCTCCCCGGTGGCAAAGATACCGCGTTCCAGCAAGGAGGAGACTGCGACTGTGAGAGATCGGGCCGATAGCTCCGCACTGGCGGCACGATCGTCAAGGCCGGAAAAGAGCAGCATTTTCCCGGTCAGCCGGGACAATTTCTCGCTTTGTTCAAGGATGATGCCCGCGGCATCCTCCGCAGGGAGACGGTGCTGCTGGATGGCCTGGGCATAGCCGGAGATGATCATGAGAGGCGTCTGGAGAGAATGGGAGGCATAGAGGAGAAAGCGACGCCTGCTCTCGTCAAGGGTTTCAGCGCGATCCATGGGTCAGCCCTCAGTGTTTGATCCCTCCAGAGAGATCCGGAAGCCATAGCCCCATACAGTTTCGATCCTGACAGGGCTGTTCATTTCACGAAGCTTCCTGCGCAGGCGCTTGACCAGATCGTCGGTGGCGCGGGTATCGGTGGTCCAGTTCATGTTCCAGAGGGTCTTGAGCAGCTCGTCCCGGCTGACGGCGCTGCTTTGATGGAGGATCAGATAATGGAGAAAGTCAAATTCCGAGGGGGTGAGCTGGAAGGGGAGACCCTTGTGCATGGCCTGACGCCGGTCAGGGTACAGGGTCAGCGGGCCGAAGACCAGGGAAGAGCCGTCCTGCTCCGGTTTCTCCACGGGAGCGGCGCGGCGCAGCACGGCGCGGACCCTGGCAATCAGCTCCAGGGGCAGGAAGGGCTTGCAAAGATAATCGTCACAGCCCAAGGTCAGCCCCGTGACCCGGTCCAGAGGGCTGTCCTTCACGGAAATAAGGATGATGGGGAGCTGGGGATATTTTTTGCGGAGAAAGGAGCAGATGCTGAGCCCGTCTGTCCCGGGCATAAGAACATCCAGGATCACAAGATCAGGGCTGGCACTGTCCAGGGCGGCCATCAGCTTGTCCCCATCGGGAAAGGTCTGGACCAGAAATCCGTCCTGCTCCAGAAATGTTTTGACCAGATTGCGGATCTCTTTTTCGTCATCGGCAATAAAAATCGTTTTGCTCATACCATCGCTCCTGTGCATTAAGGCCAAAGGTCCTCAGATTTCGTCCTGCCTCTTACTTTATTGACATAAAGTATATGCACCTTAGGGTACAAATGCAATAGAAGCCGCAATTTTGCCGCATTATTTCCGTGGAAACGTCCGGTGATGAATCTTATAATACAATCAACAGTGGAAACTCCATGGGGTTACTATGCCTATACCACGGTTAAGCGTGTTGATCCACAAGATTTTGTGGTGTGGTGCAGAGACGCCCACAGCACAGCCTGTCATTCAAAGTTTCCAAGCAAGTAAGTAATGGGCGCGCAGCGTCCTTTTAAGGAGGTCAAGTGCATGAGCAAGAGAATGACAAGAGTTCTCTCCCTGATCCTGACCCTGGTCATGTTCGTGACCGTCTCCACCCCGGCCTTTGCCTGGGGCGGCGGCGATCTGGGCAGCGGCTGGGACCGCGAGATCGGTGAGGACGAGATCCGTGACTTTGACGAGCCTGTCGTCGAGGAGGAAGAGCCCTTTGACTACTTCCAGGCCCTCGACGCCGCAAGCGGCACACAGGTAACGGTAGAGGCCCCCATGGGCGCCCTGCCCACCCTGGCAGAGCTGCGCGCGGAGCCCGTTGAGATCGAAGACGTCCGCGAGGCCGTGGAGTCTGTCATGGCAAGAGAGGCCAAGATCCTGGTCGCCATGGACATCTCCTTCTGGATGAACGGCGTTGAGATCGAGCCCGAGGAGCCTGTGAACGTGAAGATCAGTGCCCCCGAGCTGGAAGGCCAGAGCAATCTGACTCTGGTGCATATCCCCGACGCCGCCGCGCCCGAAGCCATCGACCTCATCGACGAGGACGAGCTGAGCTTTGCTCTCGGCACCAACGAGATCGCTTTCCGGGCCAACAGCTTCTCTGTCTACGTTGTTGCTGGCGAGGAGGATCCCGTTCCCCGTCACACCTATAATTTTGTGGACGGTAAAGGCAATCCCTATCCCTTCCTGAACACCGCCGGTCAGACCGTCACTTCCCAGATCATCAAGAACGGCGAGAGCCTGCAGGAAGTGCCCGCCCCCGGCCTGTTGGACAACAACGCCTTCGTGATGTGGGTCTATGAGGGCGGAGAGCTGGACGGTCAGGAGGTCAAGTTCGGCGAGGCCATCACCGTGACCGAGGACAAGACCTTCACCGTGAAGGCCTTCTACGGCAACGTGATCTATGTGACCTTCTGGCAGTATGCCGCCGGCAAGGTCGTGCTGGAGCGCAAGCAGCTGGCTGTGAATGAGGCCACCGGCAAGGCGACCATGGATCTGAGCTCTGTCACCGTTCCCGCGCCCTCGACCACGCTGAAGTTCATGGGCTGGTCGCTCATCCCTGGTACTGACGCCAGCGAAACGGACGGCGATGATCCTCATGGCGGCCGTACGCTCCTGCCCAACGGCAGCTACGATTTCACGGAAGACACGGACGTCTACCCGGTGTACTACTCCGGTAAA
>ONBX01000064.1 GCA_900316205.1 uncultured Eubacteriales bacterium | reverse complement strand
CAATCCACAGCATCCTTTGCAGTGTAGCACAGCTCTGAGAGACGAGCTATATTAACTACGACTTAATAATACAAGGGGGGAGGGCGAAGGGATGCCCCCTTCACGTTCAATCTATGCCAAAATGGGAACTTTTTCGGAAGTTTCCATTTTGGCTTTTCAAGCTGTCGACACTTTGTCGACAGCTTGAAACGGGGCTGTGAAAAACACATGTTTTCACAGCCCCGTTGTTTCATCCGCGGGTGAAGGTCATTTTGCCTACGCCGCTGGCATTCAGGGAAAGGACGTCCCCCTCCCAGCTTCCTCTGGCGCTGAAGCCCTTTGCCTTGAGGAGCAGCGTCCCCTTTTCCTCCGTATAGGTGCCGGTGACTCCCTGGCTCAGGATCTCGGTATTGATCTTGCCGGCCGCCTCCTCGATCAAGGTCTCCAGAGACTTGCCGGAGATCTGCTCATACTGCTCCTGGCTAATGCCCAGGGAATCCAGCACTTCGGCAAAAAATGCCGCAGCGGCATCCTTCACCGCGTCGGCGACGCCGGTGCCGTCCATGGTCAGAAGAAAGGTCTTGTCCTCGTGCAGCACCAGGGTGACTTCCATGTCCGTCTTCTCCAGACGATCCAGGATCTCGTCCAGCTTGTCGCTCACAAGATCCTTCAGATCCAGCTTGCTTTTCCAGGTCCCCGCAGCCGTTTTGCTCTGTCCCCCGCAGGCTGCCAGGGACAGGACCAGGCAGAGAGCCAGCAGCAGGGCAAATGCTTTTTTCATGTGTTTCTCCTTCATACGATCATGGTTCTTTTCTTCGGCATCATGATTACGTTGATGATGTCGAAAAGCCAAAAAGCTTTTGCCATATATTCCTTGCAATGCGCATCGGGCGAATGATTCAACGAATCATTCGCCATCCGATGATCATTATACGGAAGGCTTTTTACAAAGTCAACCAAATATCTTTTTCTATTTTACATTCTTGTAACAGAAAATCGGTTACTTCCGAAACATCTTTTCTCTATTATAAGGCTCACAAGCAGAGTATTCATCTTTTTCATTTTGTCCTCATTTCATAGAAAAGCGGAGCGGCCGAAAACGCTCCGCTTTTTCTATTCCCCGGCTCTCCCGATTCTCCCGTTTTCCCCAAGAGCAGGAATTGTCATCGGCGCAAAGCCGTGATATAATAGCAATTCAAGAGTTTCTTTTTGAAGCCTATGACGCATAGAATCCTTTATCATCTGGAAAGGAACGCAACCCATGAAGATCCGTGCCTTTTTCGCCATCCTGCTCTGCCGCCTGCTGCGCTTGCTCTCCCGCCTGCTGCACCGCGGCGGCACCGCCATGCCCGGCCGCTGGGCCCTGAAGCTCTGCCCCGATCTGCTTGAGATTCTGGCAAAAGACCTGAAGATCCTGGCCGTCACCGGCACCAACGGCAAAACCACCAGCGCCCGCATGATCGAGGAGGCCTTCTCCCGGCAGGGCCTGTCCTATGTGGCAAACCGGTCCGGCGCAAACCTGGCCAGCGGCCTTGTGACGGAGCTTGTGATGAACGCCACTCTCACCGGAAAGTCGAAGAAGGACTACGCCATTCTGGAATGCGACGAGGCGGCGGCCCGCACGGTCTTCGGCCGCATCAAGCCCCGGGTCATCCTGGTGACCAATCTCTTCCGGGACCAACTGGACCGCTACGGCGAGGTGACCCACACCCTGGAGAACATCCGCGCCGGCATCCAGGGCGCGCCGGAGGCGCTGCTCTGCCTGAACGCGGACTGCTCCCTGACTGCCTCTCTGGCCCTGGATCTGCCCAATCCCGTGCGCTGGTTCGGCGTGGAGCAGGGGGCCGTTCCCTCCCGGCCGCTGCCGGAGATCTCCGACGCCACCCACTGCATCCGCTGCAAGACCGCCTATGAATACGACTATGTGAGCTATGGCCACCTGGGCGGCTTCCGCTGCCCCAAGTGCGGCTACCGCCGCCACAAGGCGGATGTGGCCGTGACGGCGGTCCCCGAGCAGCGCCTGGACGGCAGCAGCATCGTCCTGGAAGCGGAGGGAGAAAAGCATCTGGTGGAGGTCAACCTCCCCGCCATGTACAATATCTATAACGCCGCCGGAGCCGTGGCGGCGGTGACCGCCATGGGTCTGCCCATACAGGCGGCCATTGAGGCCCTGGGCAGCTTCCACTGCGGCTTCGGGCGCATGGAGCAGTTTTCGCTGGGCAAGGCCGGCACCAAGATGATGCTGGTGAAGAATCCCGCGGGCTGCAACCAGGTCATCGAATTTCTGCAGAACGTGAAGGAGGACTTCGTGCTGGCCGTGTGTCTCAACGACCGGGACGCCGACGGCAAGGACATCTCCTGGATCTGGGACGCAGATTTTGAAGGGCTGGAGGCCCTCTCCGGCAGACTCAAACAGGTCGTCGTCTCCGGCGATCGGGCCCAGGACATGCGGGTCCGCATCAAATACGCGGGCATCCCCGATGAGAAGATCCGCGTGGAGCGGGATTACACCCGCCTGGTGGACTGGGCCGCGGAACAGACCGTGCCGGTGTTCCTGATGCCCACCTACACCGCCATGCTGGAGCTGCGGCAGACCGTGGTCCACAAGGTGGGCGGACGGGAATTCTGGGAGAACTGAGGTGGAAACATGGAACTGAAGATCTGCCATATGTATCCGGACGTGCTGAATCTCTACGGCGACCGGGGCAACGTGAGATGCCTGCAGCAACGGCTGCGCTGGCGGGGCATCGACTCCGCGGTGGAGCGCCTCCCCATCGGCGCGCAGGCCAGGCTCGGGGACTTTGACCTGGTTTTCATCGGCGGCGGGCAGGATTTTGAGCAGCAGGTGCTGCTGGAGGACCTGCACCGGGGCAAGGACCGGGAGATCCGCGCCGCCATTGAGGACGGCATCCCCTTTCTGACCATCTGCGGCGGCTACCAGATGCTGGGCCATTATTACGAGACCTATGACGGGCAGCGCTGCGACTTCATCGGCGCGCTGGACCTGTACACCGTGGGCAGCAAGCAGCGCATGATCGGCAACTACAAATTTCAGTGCGGCCCCGAGAGCGGCGGCAGCCTGGTGGTGGGCTTTGAAAACCACAGCGGCAAGACCCGCCTCGGCAGCGGCGTGCAGCCCCTGGGCCAGGTTCTGGCCGGTTTTGGCAACAACGGCGAGGACGGCACCGAGGGCGCCCGCTACCGCAACGTCTTCGGCACCTACAGCCACGGTCCCCTGCTGCCGAAAAACCCCGCTCTCTGCGACTTCATCCTGCTCACCGCCCTGCAGCGCAAGTACGGCGCGGCGGAGCTCTCGCCCCTGGATGACGCGGCGGAGCTGGCCGCCCACGACGAAATGGCGGAACGGATTTGAGAGAAGAGGGAAGAGTGAAAAGGGAAAAGGTATGATTTCCGCTCTTATTCCTTCTTCCTTATTCACTATTCACTATTCTCTGTTTTATAGGCAGGGGAGGCTACAAGGAAGATAGCCCCCTCAGTCCGCTTCGCGGACAGCTCCCAAACGGGAGGGGCAAGGGCCGCCACCCGTAAGATAGTTTTATCGTCATTTGCAGGAACGGCATGGCATTTGTCATGCCGTTTCCTGCTTCATCAGTTCATTCAGCGGGATAAATCCGATCAGATCATACTCAATGTGGATGCTCTGGCGGCGCTTGCCGCTGCTCTTGTCGGGCGCTCCCACATAGATCGCCTTGATGAGCTCGTGCGCCACATAGGGCGTCAACTCATCTAAAGCCGTGTACTTCTGAATGCGCTCAATGAACAGATCTAAATTTTGGTTCTGCTGTTCCTGTACTTCAATCTCCTTCCGGAGAACCTCTGCCGCTTCCTTCAAGCCCTGCTGTTCTTCCTCATAGCCGTGGCTCATCGCTGCAAAGCGCTCGTCGCTCAGCTTACCGGATACGTTATCCTCGTAGGTTCGCACGAACAGCCGATCAAGCTCTTGAATGCGCTTTTCCGCTTTCTCAAGCTGCTTGCGTTTGGCCTTGAGGATCGCCTTGCTCTCGGTCTGCATCTTCTCCTCCATGATCGTCCTAAAATGGGCTTCATAGCGGAGCACAAGATCAATGACCCTTTGCGTGTAATTCCAAACCAAGCGTTCCAAGACAATCGCGCGGATATAGTGGCTTGTACATTTGCGTGAGCCGCTGCGGGCATTGGAACAGGAAAAGAACCACTTGCTTTCTTCGCCGCTTGAGCTGTTGAAATACATCTTGCCTTTGCAGTCTGCGCAGAAAACCAAGCCGGAGAACATATGTGAGTTGCCGGATTTCGTCCTGCGGTGGCGCTGCTCCCGGATCTCCTGCACCTTGTCAAAGATGTCAATGTCGATGATGGCCGGGTGCGTGTTGTAGAAGATCGCCTGGTTCTCTATCGGGTTCTTGCGGGTCGTCTTGTCCCAGATGGAATTGGAGTAAGTCTTGAAATTGACCGTGCAGCCGGTGTATTCGCGGCGCTCTAGAATATCTGCGACACTCCGGGAGTCCCATTCATACGGATTTGCCGGTTCCGGATGGTTCGCGTTGCGGCCTTCTTGCAGTCTATATGCTGTGATGGTCAACACTTTTTCCTCTTGGAGCAGCTTGGCGATTTGAGACGGACCGCGTCCCTCCATGCAGAGAGAGAAGATGCGTTTGACCACCTTCGCGGCTTCCTCGTCCACAATCCATTTCTTCGGATCGTTCGGATCTTTCACATAGCCATATGGCAGGAATCCGGTCAAAGGCTCGCCGCGCTCTCCCTTTGCTTTGACAACTGCACGGACCTTGCGGCTGGTATCGCGGGCATAGAACTCATTGAACCACATTCGAATCCCGGCAAAATCGTTGTCTACGCTGTTTTGGTTGAGAGTGTCGAAGTTGTCATTGATGGCAATGTACCGGACATTGTGCTTGGCGAAGGTGATGTTGATGAACATGCCCGTCATTGTGGAATTTCGTCCAAGGCGGGAAAGGTCTTTCGTCAGCACGACCGCCACATGATCCGCTTCGATCTCATCCAGCATTTCCTGAAAGCCGGGACGATCAAAATCGGTTCCGCTGTATCCGTCGTCGATGAAGAAAACGGGGTTCGGCAGCTTTTTGTCTCGTGCATAGTCGCTGAGGATGCGGCGCTGATTGTGGATACTGTTACTCTCGCCGTCCAGGGAGTCCTCGTTTGAGAGGCGGCAGTATAACGCGGTGATTTTATCAGTTGCCCTGATCAATTCTGTTTCCTCCTTTTCAGGGGCAACTGTCTGTACAGGATTGGATGGCTCTATATTAACATAACTTTCTTCGTTTGTCATTCGGAATCCTCCAAATTATGCAGCATGATCCGCGTAAGCTTTTGATCCAGCATCTCAGTTCCCTCATAGCTGCCGGTGACCGTATATAATGTTCCGTCGATTTCCTCTATGATCTTCATTTCCGGAATCCACCAGGCGTCAAGATTTCTGACAACGATGCGCCCTTGCTCATCAATGCGATAATTGTAGCGACGCTGACCATCAGAAAGGGGATCACATTTTGCGTAGGGATCGGGCCGGCTGAAATACAGCTCGGGGATGCTTCCGTCTCCGTTATCCTCGTCATCTTCCCACGCCCGTTCCATTTCATCAAATCCTTCGTCAACACAATCAATGCCATCTTCTTCTATTTCATAATCTATCATGAACTCTTCCTCCGTTCTTTTCTTTCATGCTTAAAGCGTGACACCGGGGCTATATTTCCTGCTCGTGCGCTTTGCGTTCCTGTCCGATCTCCGGCTCTTGTTGTCGGAGTATTGTTTCAATGTTGACCTTGACGGTCTGCAGCTCCTTTTCGCGTTTCTGACTCTCGCGGTATTCGGTGTATCCAGCGTTTTTGGCAGAAGTCAGATCTTCGATCTCATCCTGGATTCGCTTGACGGTAGGAATCGTTTTGACCCCGTTTTCTTTGAAATACCGCATAGCCGCGTCGTAGAGCATGAGCGCCGGGCGGTTTTCTTCGTAAAACTTTTCCTGCTTTTTCTTCGGCAGCTTTAGGTACTCCGCGTGCAAATCTTTTCCGGCATGAGCGTTCAAAACTTGTCTCTGCAATTCCTTCTTTTCTTTTAGGGTTTGCTCAATCGCTTTTATATTGGCACGGCCGGCATTGACTTTTTCATGCGCTTCTGCGAGTGCGGCGTCGAGCGCGTCCAGATCGGTCAGACCGTTTTCCTGTAAATAGATCAGCGTCTTGGCCATCGTTTTCAGATTGAAGGTCTTGCCCCAATGGATGTAACCTTCGCCTTTCCCTTCGGCGCGTTTCGCTTCCAGATCGATCAACTTTTCGATCTCCGGCTTTGCGATGGGCGTGACAGAAATGACCGGCCTCTGACTGACAGACGGAAGGATTCGCGGTGTATTTTGCTCCAATGCGGCGAGGATCGCTTCCTTGGAAAAATCGTCGCCCAGCTTGCGGGACGTGATCGGCTTTGTGCGCTCCGGCGTCAGATAACTGAAACGGCCGCGGCTCTCTTTCACCGCGATGCCGTAATCCTCCAACAGAGAATCGAAAAACTCATCCAGAGTTTTGGATTTCTTCAACGCCGCACGGATCTGTTTCCGCAGGATCGCCTTGTCCGTTTCAAACTTCGTCTGCTTCGGTTCTTCACCGTTTGCGATCAATTCGACGTTTTCCTCGTCAAGCTTTTTCTGTCCCTGCTTCTGCGCCCAGTACTCGCGTTCCGTGATTCTGTTCTTGCTGCCGTTGAGCAAATCGATCTGATACAGTCCTTCGCGCTGGCACATTTCCATCACTTCCGCACGGAGATAACGGAGTGCGGCTGCGGTGCAGCGGTGCTTCATGCCGGGAAGTGTATCGAAGGCTTTGTCCATGTACGGCATCATGGGAACGTGCTCGATGCGTAGGCTGTTGATGACGATATGCACATGGATGTTGCCGCTTTTGTTGTGACCGTCTGGGTGTGTTGCGACCAACGCCTGGTGGCCGGGGAAATGTGTTTTGCAAAATTCGAGACCCAGCTCATGCGCGCGATCCATTGTCAGTCCGTTATCTTCTGCGTCGCGTGGATCAAAGCTGATAATGTAATGATGCGTCTTGATGTCGCCGCGCGAAAGATTTTTGTTATAGGCGAGATTCGTTTTCATGCAGGCGATGGCAAAATCTTCGTCGCCGCAGAGCACAGTGTCGATACGGTAATCCTCGCGCGGGATCAGATGACCGTATTCATCAAGAACCGGGTTGTTGTTGCTCTCGTCGTGCTGAAAGATCAAGTAACGCTCGGCGGCCCCGAGGTCCGAGTTTTTCGAGCTCAAATGTTTGATCGTTGCCAATGGCGCTTCCCACC
>ONBX01000066.1 GCA_900316205.1 uncultured Eubacteriales bacterium | reverse complement strand
AGTACAACGATTTCCCCATGCGTCCACTCGGCTGGCTTTCACCTAAACAGGCTCTTTCTTCTTTTCCTGACTCTGTCACACATCATTGACAAACCTACAGGAGCTACACCGAGATTCGGGGGCCTTCGGCAAGAAAAACAAGGATCACGCTGCACGTCTTAGCTCCAGCAGAAGGAAAAGGGACAGCTGCCGTGAAGTCACAGCAGCTGTCCGTGGCGAGAGAATGCAAAGGAGAGAGTATGAGCAAGCGTCAGGGTTTTGAAAACGGATCAGCGCATGAGCTGCGTTGTGTCGGTCATGCTGGCCCAGAGCCAGGAGATCAGCATGGCGTTGGTGATTGCGCCAAGCCAAACGTTGCCGGTGATATTGTACATCTTTCTGGAAATGTAGGCTGTCACCGGTACCAGGAGGACCGCAGCGAAGTTGGTGCAGAAGAAGTAGCAGGGAGTCGGGATGTCGCAGGTGACAGAGATGGCGTACATCACGATGGCGACCAGCAGCATACCGAACACAGAGATAAACACGTTCAAAGCGGTGTTCTTTCCTTCAGACATGTCAGTCATCCGCCCGCTGTTGATAAACACGCCGCTGATCAGATACAGAGGCAGCAGCACGATCATGAAGCGGATGCCGCCAAAGGCCCGGGAGGGATCCAGGATTTCATAGCCCGCCATCCAGAAGCGATAGTCCACAAAGAGAACACGGTTGATGAACTCCAGGATGATGTAGGAAATGGAGATGATGATCAGCGCCAGGAGATAGGTCTTGCAGATCTTGGCCAGGGGGAACTTGAGCTTGGTGTCTTCCAAATAGGCCTTGAGAGAAGCCTTCTTGTTAACAAGACCGTTCACGACAAGGCAGATGACAATGGCGATGGATACAATGAGCATCCAGCCCAGCACGCGCAGCGGACCGACGTCAAAGGGCAGGAACCAGCCTCTCGGGAGGATCCGCGGATGGGGGGACAGAATATCGGACCAACTCCGGTCCCGAATGCCGCCTACATAGAGCACGCCGAAGATGGCGGCCAGCGTATAGACCAGGCACATAAGCCAGTAGCCCTTGTCCTTCTTGCTGATGCGGGCAGGAGCAGGCTCTGAGACGATTTCAGCAAAGAAGGGGGTGTTCAACAGGAGCACGGCCATGGGGAACAGCATGGCCCACATGGCAAACATGGCGATGGCGCTGGTAACTTCTCTCCACAGCCAGATAATGTTGGTGTAGGGGATGGGATCGGCACTGGGATCACCCAGGTCGCCGTTGTTGTAGCCCAGAGTCTGTTCAAAGAATTTCACCACGTTCTGGGTGGTCTCGGTGGACAGAAAGTTCTGGGAGTGGGTCTCGTTGACGATCAGCGTGCCGCGCAGGCAGGTGTTCTTGACCGCTTCGGCAAATACGGGGTCGTCCGTGACGGACAGGTCCCGGAAGTAGCCCAGGTCAACGCCCTTGTCGGTGGTGCGCATGGTGGTATCCGTGGCATAGACATGGCCCTCCTCTGCACGGCCGCTGGCTACCTGGCAGTAGGGGGCGATGGCGTGCAGGATGCCCTCGGTGGAGGTGTACTTGGCACTGTCATAAAAGTAGCTCATCTCGGCGTTGTTCTCGTCGTAGCGGCCGTTGAACATAAGAACATTGGCGTTGAGCATGCGCTGGACCTCGTGCCCGGCCACGGTAATGGTCTGGATATCCATGGAGCGGTTGGCCTTGTCGCCGCCGCCAATGCCTGCCACGCCCTTGATCCTGTTGTTCCAGATCTCCTCCTTTTCAGCTTTCAGCGCGGTATAGTAGACCATCTGATCCTCGTTGAGATACTGCTCCGCCAGCTTGTCCGCGTCCTCATAGATCTGTTCCTCGGTAAGCTCGATGCCAAAGACCTCGTACAGATCGTTTACCAGCATGTCGTTCAGCGTCATCCAGCAGCCGTCCATGGCGCCGACGCAGCCGGTGCGGATATTGCCCATGGAGTGACCGCCTACGGCAATCCTGGTCTTGTCCACGTACTCCAGGGAGCAGAGATACTCATAGGCGTCGTGCAGGCCACGGGGGGACCAGAGCGCGCCGGGTGCCGCGCCTGTCTCATCGGTAGGGGGATTCTCGCTGGTTCCGGCGCCGTAGGCGTTGACGTTCAGCACAACGAAGCCGCGCCGGGCCAGCTCCTGTGCAAAGCCGCCCATCACGCCGTTGGAGACGCCGCCGCCGTGGGCCAGCAGAACGGCGGGAAGATTGTCTTCCGCGCTCACATGCCGTGGGGTGTAGAGCTCAGCGGTGAGAACTGCGCCTCTTTTGTCAAAGGAAATGTTGCGGATCACCACTTTGGTGCCGGAATGGGCCATCAAGGCGCCGATGCAGGAAAAGACGATGATCACCGCCAGGCAGACAGCAAGCAGCTTCCAGGCGCCCTTGGTGGTTTTCAGCGTTTTCCAAAAGCCGATTTTTTCACCTTTCATGTTTCTCCTCCTTGTCCTTTCTCAATATATATATTCCCTAGGAATACAATATCATTATAGAATCAAGTATCAAAGAATGCAACTGTGGCAATGCATGAAAAAGCAGAGAGACTTTTGTACAGAACGTACAAATGCATTCCAGAAGAATGTATTTGAATGACGCAGGCAGAAAAACTGCGTTTTTGTAGGCAGAAAAACTGCGTTTTCCTGTTTACGAAGGGATGATTCTGTGGTAAAATCAAAAAAAATAAGGATGGAGGGGCAGCATGTCTGAATGGATGGGGCGGTATCGCGGGCTGGTTGCGGCGATCGTTCAGCACACCAACGTGGTCATCGAAGGCGAGAGCCTGCGAAAATTCATGTATGAGGGCCTTTATCTGTCCACCAAGGAGTGGCAGGTGCTTGAGTATATTGTGGAGCACCGGGAGGACGACGAAAAGATGATCCACATGTCCGAGGCCCTGGGCTTTCGTCAGAGCTATTTCTCCAAGATCACAAAAGCTCTTTCCGACCTGGGACTGATCGAACGCTTCCACAGCGCGGACAATAAGAAGGATGTCTTTCTCAAGCCTACCGAGTATGCGCTCACCGTGTATGAATATCACACGGGTCAGTCCTATCAGAATTACTTCAAGCCCTTCTTCGATGCACTGGAGAATGTGAGCGACCAGGATCTTGCCGCTGTGGCAAGAGCGATTTCCATCCTCAGCGAAAACATGCTGAAGACCCGGCAGGACCCGAAGCTCTACCAGCCGGAGAAAACCAAACGGAAGCTGGTCAAGATCGACTGATCCCCTCCAAAACGCTGATCCCCCCGGATAAGACCGGTTTCGCGGTCTTGTCCGGGGGGATTTGTTTTGAGAGGATCAGAAGCGGTCTCGGCTCAAAGGCGCGGGACGGGTATGGCGGATGACCGCCTGGCTGAGGAACGTTCCCAGCAGCGCCAGCAGGAACAGCAGCAGGCAGACGGTTCGGGCGGGAAGAGAATCCAGCAGAGTACCAAAGCCGGTGATCGTCAGGAAGGACACGAAGACCGGTGCGCCATCCAGCAGCGCCTGGCACTTGGCGGTGTCCCGGTGGGGGATCGTCTCCCGGATGAATTCCACGCTGGCGGGGTGATAAAGGCCGGCGGCGAAGGTCTGGGCTGTGACGGCCGCAAAAAGCACCGGAAGGCTCCGGGCCGCCGCCGCACCGCCCAGCTTGACGGCGTAGAGCAGCAGACTCATCAGCAGCATGGCGGAGATCGAGTGCCGCTTCCTCAGCCTGGAAAAGAACAGCATGACCGGGATCTCGATCAGAGCCAGAAAGCCGGTGATTCTTGTAAAGGCGCCGATATCTCCGCCCAGCTCCACCACCAGGTTCACCAGGAAAGTGGTGAAGGTCTTGTTGGCTGCGGAGACCAGCGAGATGCCAAGTACCAGGACCAAGAATAAGCGATAGTCCCGCAGGAAGGGACCGATTCGGAGAGGCGTTTCCCTTCTTTTTGCGGCGGAGACAGACTCCGGCTTGCCGGGAAGGCGGCGGCACAGGAGCCGCAGGGAAAGGGTGACAAGCAGCAGCAGCACATAGAAAACCAGTGTGAGCCAATGGACGTACAGACCGGGCCGCTGCGCCAGCAGATAGCCGATGGAAAAGGAACTGCCGGCAAATGCCAGAGAACCCAGCCCCCGGGCGAGACCGAAATCAATTCCCATTCCCCGCGTCTTCAGGTCGATATAGAGCTTGGAGAACAGGCTGTTCATCACATGTCCAAGGGAAAGAAAGAGCGTATACAGCAGCGCCGGGAGGAATCCCGCGTATCGGTAAGCGGCCAGGCAGATGATCAGCAGCAGCTGGCTCACCAGGACCCCTCCAATCCCCAAGGTCAACGCGCCGTCCCCGGCCCGGTCGATCCAAACGGAAAGGGCCAGGACCAACGCAAAGCCTGTCAGCCCGGCAAGGGCAGTGATCAGACCGATGGCCCGGTTGGAGAAACCGATGCTGCCCAGGTAGGCGGCGGCATAGCCCACGGTGGCAAAACCACTGCTCCAGTATAGCATTTGAGCCAGACAGTACAGGGCGGAGATGAGCGCCTGATTCTGTTTTTCAGTGCCGATCCTCCCCACCTCCAGTCAGATTTTTCTGCTACACATTTCTCGACGCAGACCTTCTCTGCGGTTTAGTTTAGCACAGAAAAGCGCGAAAGACAACTCCCCTCCAAAAGAACTGCGCCCGGACCTTTCCACGTCTGCGAAAGGGTCCGGGCGCTTGGGCGTATTTGATTTTTCAGGGGCTTCAGTCGTCCGCGCCCAGAGCCTCCAGACCGGTGACGTTTGCCACCTTGCCGGCCTTGATGTTCTTGACCAGGGCGGTGAACACGGTGCAGCTCAAAAGCGTCAGGATGCAGGCGTACACCGGCAGAGCCCGCCAGGCCATGGCGGCCTTCAGCACCAGGCCCAACAGCACGGGGGTGACGGTCTGGGCGGACATGCTGGCGGCGTAGTAGAAGCCGGTGAAGCGGCCGATCTTCTTGGCCGAGCAGAGCTCCACCACCATGGGGAAGGAGCAGTTGTGCACCAGGGCCATGCCGAAGCCCTTCAGCACCCAGACCACATAGAGAAGCGTGGGGAAGGTGAACTCCCCGTGGGCGGCCCCGGCGGAGACGGTGTTGGTGGGCCGAACGAAGCACATGACGATGAGACCCGCGAAGGTGATCATGAGGCCCGTGGAGATGGTCCACTTCCGGCCCGCCTTTTCGGCGAGGGAGCCGGCGATGGCAAAGCCGATCACCGAGGCGAGACCGCCCAGAATGGTCAGGATCATGGTGGAGCTGGAAACGGACTTCAGATAGTAGATGACATAGTTGCCGATGTAGGTGCCCAGGGCGTTGTCACTCATGAACCAGAGAAATTCCGCGCCCAGGATGGCCAGCAGCATGTTCCGGTTTGCCTTGGACATGGGCTTGTCGTCGTCGATGGGGGTCTCTACGGCGGCAAGCTGCTCACCCAGGGCCAGCTCATCCTTCAGCTGCTCAGCCAGCTCGTTTTCCTTGATGGTCTTGAAGAGCACCAGGGCGGAGATCACCATCAGCACCGAGGCGATGATGAAGGGCAGCTCGATGGTCCAGATGTTCCGGTCCTCGGGCCGGGCGTTGATGTAGTTGGAGAGCACCATGAAGATGCCCAGGACTGTGGCGAAGGCACCGCCGAAGTAGCCCATGATGTTGATGATGCCGTTGGCCTTGGCCCTGAGGGGCTTGGGGGTGATGTCCGGCATCAGGGCCACGGCGGGATTGCGGTACATCATCATGAAGACCAGCACGATCACCATGGTGATGACCATGCCCACGATGTTGTTGCGGTGGAAGAACAGGGGGATGAAGGGGAAGGCCACCGCGGAAACGAAGGTGCCCACCAGAATATAGGGCATGCGCTTGCCGATGGGGGACTTCGTCTTATCCGAGAGGTTGCCGAAGATGGGCAGCAGGATCAGGGCGGCCAGGTTGTCGCAGGCCATGATGATGCCCACGATCCACTGCACGTTCAGGATCTTATCCGGATCGCTGGCTTTCAGCTCGGCAGAGGTCATGCCGTAAATGTGGTGGGCGAAGATATCCGTCAAAAACGTGGGGCACCAGGAGTCGTACACCTGCCAGAGCAGCAGGATGCCGAAGAAGGCAAAGCCGATGAGGGCCGTGCGCCGGACGTTGAGCTTCAGGCCGCCGTTGACCGGGCCCTCCGCCGTCTTTTTCTTGAACATGTGGATCATCCTTTCCCGATAGGCTCCGAAGAGCTCCGATGATAGCTGTATTTTACTCCCTTTCCCGCCGCTTGTAAACGCCGGGATGAAAAAAGACGGCGAGGATGACACCTCATCCGTCATCCGCCTCGCGGGAGATCGGCGGATGCCACCTTCCCCTCAAGGGGAAGGCAAAAAAGACGGAGGACGCCATCGCATCCCCCGTCCCGGAATGGAGACAAAGCGGCTTCCTGTTATTGCGGAAAGGAGAACGGATTGCCGCGCCAGTGTGCGCACTGGCTCGCAATGACACGGTTTGCGTGCTGCCTGCGCAAAAAAGACGGAGGACGCCATCGCATCCCCCGCCTTCTAAAAACTCGAAACTAGGTAAACGATGATTAAGAGCCACAATTTCAAACAGTTGATGAAAAGAAGGCACAAATAAGGGCAAACAAGCGCAAGTACAGCCTCGTTTCAGAGCCTTTTGTGGAAAACTTTCGCA
>ONBX01000081.1 GCA_900316205.1 uncultured Eubacteriales bacterium | reverse complement strand
AGCTTGCGAGGACGACATTATGCTCTGCGGGAAGCGCCTCGCCTGTCACAATTCTGCCTCGGAAATCTTTCTAAAGCTTTCTATCAGGTATTAGTATGAACAATATGGCCACAGCCTTTTCGTTTATTTGCCCTGCTGCACGGCGGCGAGCTTCCGCTCCCGGCGGCGCAGCACATCCTCGCTCTTGGGCTTGATGTCGCCCGCCCTGGTGAGGGCCCACTTGGTCATCACGGGACCGGCCAGCTCATAGACCAGCACGGCGAAGAGGACGATGTTCCGGATCAGGGGCCCGTCCCCGGGGAGCTGGGCGGCGGTGACGCACATGCCCAGGGCCACGCCTGCCTGGGGCCAGAGGGTGATGCCCAGATACTTGGTCACGGTGGGGCTGCAGTGTACCATCCGGGTGGACTCCCGGGCGCCGAAGTACTTGCCAAGGCAGCGGGAGACGATGTACACCACGCCGATGATGACGGAGCTGAGCCTGGCAAAGACGCCCAGCTCCAGCTCCGCGCCGGAGAGCACGAAGAACAGGACCATCAGCGGAGAGGACCACTTGTCCGCCCGCTCCATGATCTCATCGGATAGGGGGCAGAGGTTGCAGAAGACGCTGCCCAGCATCATGCACACCAGCAGGGGAGAAAAGCCCAGACTGGCCCGACCCAGGGGCAGCTCCAGCTTGGCCAGCGCCACCGTCAGGAACACGAAGCCGATGGTCATGGCCACGCGGTTGCGGTTGGAGTGGAAGAGCCGCTCCAGCAGCGTCAGCACCCAGCCGGCCAGAGCGCCCAGGATCAGGGAGCCCAGGATCTCCAGCAGGGGGTTCACCACCACGGAGATCATGTCCACGGTGCCGCTGCCCAGCGCCTCGGCAATGCCGAAGCTCACGGCGAAGAGCACCAGACCCACGGCGTCGTCCAAGGCTACGATGGGCAGCAGCAGGTCCGTGAGGGGACCCTTGGCCTTGTACTGGCGCACTACCATCAGGGTGGCGGCGGGAGCGGTGGCGGCGGCAATGGCGCCCAGGGTGATGGCGGCGGCGAGGCTCAGCACCTCCGGGGCCGCCAGGTGGATCAGCACCAGGGCCAGGTCCACCACCACGGTGGTGAGCACGGCCTGGAGGATGCCGACGATCGTGGCCTGCTTGCCGGTCTCCCGCAGCTGGGAGAGGCGGAACTCGTTGCCGATGGAAAAGGCGATGAAGCCCAGGGCCACATCGGAAATAAGACCCAGGCTCCGCAGCTCCTCATAGCTGCTGAAGCCAAGCCCCGGGATGTGCAGCAGGCCGATGAGGCTGGGGCCGATGAGCACGCCCGCCACCAGATAGGCGGTGACGTCCGGCAGGTGCCAGCGGCTCATCACACGGGTCATCATGAGGCCCGCGAAAATCGCGACGGAAAGAGACAAAAGCTCTGACATACGATCAACTCCTTTGAAAACGCCACGCTATTTTAGTCTTCTATGCGGCAAAATGCAAGAGCTGTTTCTTATACAATTCAGCACATTTTGGCAAAAAAAGAGGCGAATCGATGATCGATCCGCCCAGACAGGATTGTGGGATAAAGATATGAGCCGATCTTCCCGCGGAAGACCCATTGGATAAGCTGTGCCTATACCATAATCCTTTGCCGCGCTTTTGTAAAGAGCGAAAGAGCACCAGTTTTGTCGAAGAGGCTTTTTTGCATATTTTTTTCTTTCGCGGGTAAACTAAGGCCGCTAACATGACCGCGCCCGTCCTCATCGGGGCGCTTGCGGCAAGAGAGGAGAGTATCGTCATGATCATGGATCGCATCGCCCTGAGCCTTGCCATTATCGGCGGGATCAACTGGGGCAGCGTGGGCCTGTTCCGTTTCGACCTGGTGGCCTGGCTCTTCGGCGGCCAGACGGCCACGGTCAGCCGGGTGATCTACACCCTGGTAGGTCTTTCGGCCATCTGGTGCATCTCGCTGCTGTTCCGCAGCGACGCCGTTACCGACGAATAAGGAAAAGGCCACCCGCAGGTGCGGGTGGCTTTTCCTTATTCAGTTTTGCGTTTTGAGATTTGAGTTTTGCGTATGCTTCCGAAGCCTGATTTCTCAAATCTCAAAACTGAAAACTTAGCGAAACCGGAGGCGGGGGCGGTAGAATTCGAAGATCACGGCGTCCCGGCCGGCTTCGTTTTCCTGCCCGTGGGAGGTCCAGCCGAATTTCAGGGCGCCCAGCCGCTCCGACAGGCGCACGATCAAAGGCCGGGGACCGATCTTGTAGGCGATGAACTGGGGCCGGGCGAGGCAGTTCAGCAGGCAGCGGCTGAGGAGAAAGGCCTGGGCCTTGCCCCGGCCGTCCTTGGTGTACTCCTCCATGGGGGCTGCCAGCTGGCCCCGCAGAAGCTGAGGGGCGTGGCGGCGGAACCAGGCCACGATCCGGGGGTCAAAGCTCTCGATGCACACCTCTCCCCGGTAGCCCTCCAGCAGGGCAAGGGTCTTTTCGCAGAGCTCCCGGTTCCGGGGGCCGGTCTTCAGCTCCACCACCAGGGGACCGCGGCCGCCGAAGACCTCCAGCACCCGGGAGAAGAGGGGGATGTGCTGGTCCGTGCCGCAGAGGGACATCTGCCGCAGCTCCTCATAGGGGAAGGCGTCCACCCGACCGTGGACCGAGCAGACCCGGTCCAGGGTGTCGTCATGGAAGACCACCACCTGACCGTCCTTGGAAAGCTGCACGTCCAGCTCCGCGCCGTAGCCCGCCTCGCCTGCCAGACGGAAGGCCTCCAGGGAGTTTTCCGGCACGGACCTGTCCGCCCGGTGCAATCCCCGGTGGGCAAAGTTCCAGCCCAGGAAGGGGGCCTTCTGCGCCTTGCCGGCCCGGCCGGGAGCGGCCAGGAATACCGGCAGGGTCACGGCTGCCGCCGCGCCCAGAATGAGACCGAAAGCTGTTTTCTTCTTCATGAGGCAAACCTCCTTGCGGAAATAATACTTCTATTCATTTTACCGCTTTTTCCGCTCCGCGTCAATCTGGGAGCTACACCGAGATTCGGGGGCCTTGTAGGGTTTACAATGATGTGTGACAGTAGATGAAAAAAAGAATAGCGAATAGGAGTGGCCTGTATTAAGGTTGAGTTGTCGAGACAAAACCGAAAGG
>ONBX01000067.1 GCA_900316205.1 uncultured Eubacteriales bacterium | reverse complement strand
GGACACCTCTTTCTTGTGGCTGATGTTTGGTGGTACTTACATTTAACCACTTCGAGGTGCCCTCTGTCTTTATTTTTCCTACATCTATTTTACACTAAGCTGTTGACAAGATCCCCGCACATCATTATAATACAGAAAAACCTGTTCGGACGAGGAGGCAAGCTCTCATGTCTGATCTGATCCGAAAAAGCTGCGCGGAATTTGCCTCCGCCCTGGCCTCCGATGCGCCGACCCCCGGGGGCGGCGGCGCGGCGGCGCTCTGCGGTGTCCTGGCGGCCGCTCTCGGCGCCATGGCCGCCAGACTGAGCGCGCCCCGGAAAAAGACCGAGCCGGAGCGGGAGACGCTGCAGGAGCACGTGGAGATTGCGGACGCCCTGCGTCAGCGGCTTTTGAGCCTCATCGACTGGGACGCGGTGTGCTTTGAGCCGCTCTCCAAGGCCTATGCCATCCCCAGGGAGGACCCGGAGCGGAAGGAAAAGCTCCGCGCCGCCTCCCTCAACGCCTGTGCCGCGCCCATGGAGATGCTGCGCTGCTGCGGCGAGACGGCAGAGCTGCTGGAGGAGCTTTCCTGGATGGTGAGCCCCCTGCTTTTGAGCGATATCGGCTGCGCCGCGGCCCTCTGCCATGGCGCCCTGGAGGCTGCCGCCATGAACGTCTGGGTGAACACCAAGGGCCTTCCCGGCGATGCCCAGGCGGAGAGCCTCAATGCCGAGACCCGGCGCATCCTGGATCGGACCCTGCCCCTGACGGCGGGGGTCACCGCCCGAGTGCGGGAGAAACTGGAAACCTGAAAAGCAAATAGAAAGTGCCAGAGTAGGAACAGCGCGTTGGGCGAAAGCCCTGGAGTGCCGCGGGATGGGAAGTTGTCCGCGGACGAAATCGGTTCTGTCTCCGCTTCCGCTGCCACAGAAGAGGAAAAACTCCCTTCGTGGCGCCTGTCACGAAAGGAGTTTTTGTTATGCAAAAAAAGACATTCTCCACCCGGCAGATGGCCCTGGACGCGGTGCTGGCCGCGGTCTGCGCGGTCCTGGGCTACTACGGCCCGGATCTGGGCAACATGAAGATCACCTTTGAGGGCCTGCCCGTGATCCTGGCGGCGCTGCTGTGCAGCCCCCTGGACGGCGCCGCGGTGGGCGGCATCGGCACCCTGCTTTATCAGCTGCTGCGCTACGGCGTCACGGCCACCACGCCCCTCTGGATCCTGCCCTATATCCTCTGCGGCCTGCTGGTGGGCTGGCTGGGGGATCACTGTGCCCCGGAGAAGAGCTTTCCCCGCCTTGCGGCCACGGTTCTGGCAGGGGAGGGCCTCATCTTCCTGCTGAACACCCTCGTCATCTATGCCGACAGTAAGATCTACGGCTACTATTCCTATGCCTATGTCTTCGGCAGCTTCTGGATCCGTCTGGGCATCTGCGCGGCAAAAACCGTACTCTATGCCGCGGTGCTCCCCGGGCTGCTGGCCGCGCTGAGAAGGGCGGGAGCACCCAGCCGCAAGGCCCGCCAGCGCAAGACCGTTGCCGCCCGCCGTGCCGCCCTCACGCCGGAGGAACGGGAACGGGCCAGCGCCTCCATCTGCCAAAGGCTTCTGGAGATGCCCCGGCTGCAGCAGGCCAAAACCGTTCTCAGCTACCGGGCCCTGCCGGAGGAGGTGGACCTCACTTCCCTGCACGATGCCCTGCGGCAGCGGGGTGTGCGTCTCTGCTTTCCGGTGAGCCTTGCGGGCGGTGTGCTGGAGGCCTGGGAACCCAAAAGCTGGAAGCAGGGCCGCTACGGCATCTGGGAGCCGGACCGGACGGATTCCGTCAAGGTCGCGCCGGAGGAAATCGACCTGATCCTGGCCCCCTGCGTGGGCTTTGATAAAAAGCGGGATCGCCTGGGCCACGGCGCGGGTTATTATGACCGCTTCCTGCCCCGGACTCACGCCGCGGCGGTGGCCGTGGCCTTCGAGGCCCAGAAGCTCCCCCGGGTATCGGCGGACCGCTTCGACCGGCCCATGGACGCCATCGTCACCGAAGAGCGGGTGTACTGAGGCCCGCAGCTTGATTCCGCGCGTCCCCTCGCTTCCCCCTCGGGGGAAGTGGCCGAAGGCCAATAGGGGGGCGCCTCCTACCGCTGCCCGCCTCGCGGGAGACGGCGGTCGACACAGGAGCGCATCGCTCCCCTAAACGAGAAAACAGCTCCGCAGATCTTTTGACCTGCGGAGCTGTTTTCTCGTTTCTGTCAGGTTCTCTTCGTGCGATCCGGGATGATCTCGATCCAGTAGCCGTCCGGGTCCTCCAGAAAGTAGATGCCCATGGAGGGATTTTCAAAGCAGATGCAGCCCATGGCTTCATGCTTTGCGTGGGCCGCGTCGAAATCCTCCGTCTTGAAGGCCAGATGGTATTCCTGCTCGCCCAGGTCATAGGGATCCGTCCGGTCCCGCAGCCAGGTCAGCTCCAGGCGGAAATCCGTGACCCCGTCTCCCAGGAAGATGATGCGGAAGCTGCCGTCGGCGGCGTTTTTCTCCCGCACGGGCTTGAGTCCCAGAGCCTCGTCATAGAATCGCAGGCTGCGCTCCAGGTCGAAAACATTGAAGTTGAAGTGATTGAAGGTGAACATAGATCAGCGCCCCTTTCTGCCCTGATTATAAGCTTTTCCCGTCCTCCGGTCAAGCGCCTGGAGAGGAGAACCCGGCCCCGTCCGCCCGCATAGAATGGCCCGGTGATCTTGGATGACTTTGGAAAAACTGCGCCCCGGCCAGGCCGGCACGGTGCTGGCCCTTCGACTGGAGGGCCCTTTGCGCCGCCGCCTGCGGGACCTGGGCATGGTGGAGGGCGCCCGGCTCCAATGCCTTGGCCGCAGCCCCCTGGGGGACCCTTCCGCTTATCTCATCTGCGGCGCTGCCATCGCCCTGCGGCGCTCGGACAGCTGCCGCATCGAAGTGGAGGTGGAGCCATGGAACGCATCGTAGCCCTGGCGGGCAATCCCAACGTGGGCAAAAGTACCCTTTTCAACCGCTTGACCGGCCTTAGACAGCATACCGGCAACTGGTCCGGCAAGACCGTCGCCACCGCCGTGGGCCGCTGCGGGGATTACCGCCTGGTGGATCTGCCGGGGACCTATTCGCTCTTGCCCCATTCCGAGGAGGAGCGGGTGGCCCGGGACTATCTGCTCCGGGATGAGGCGGAGGCGGTTGTGGTGGTCTGCGACGCCTGCTGCCTGGAGCGGAACCTGAACCTGGTGCTTCAGTGCCGGGAACTCTGCCAAAGAGTTCTTGTCTGTGTCAATCTTATGGACGAGGCGGAGCGCCGGGGCATCCGGGTGGACTGCGCAGCCCTCTCCCGGGGCCTTGATCTGCCGGTGGTGGGCATCACGGCCCGGGAAAAGGAAAGCCGGGAGCGCTTGCTCGCGGCTCTGGACACTCTTTGGACCGCTCCCGCGCCGATCCGGCGCTCCCCACCCTATGGGCAGGCGCTGGAGACCGCCCTGCAACATATGCTGCCCCTGGCGGAGGGGGAGCGCCTGCCCGCCCGTTGGCTCTGCCTGCGCCTGCTGGCAGGGGAAGGGCTCTCCGCCTCGGCAAAGCTGCGGCGGGCGGCAGAGGCGGAGCGGGCGGAACTGCGTCTCACGCCGTCGGGAGTAGAGGATCTGCTCTCCGCCGCCCTCTCCGCCGAGGCGGCACGGCTCTCTGCGCGCTCTGTCGCCGGGGAGGAGCGGGCCTACGGCAAGCGGGATGCCCGGATGGACCGGATCTTTACCGGAAGGCTTTGGGCCTTTCCTGTCATGCTGCTTCTGCTGCTGGGAATCTGCTATCTCTCCATCCGCGGCGCCAATCTCCCCTCAGAGTGGCTTGGTATTGGCTTTGCCCGATTGGAGACTGTGCTGCGCCGGGGCTTTACTGCCCTGTCGGCGCCGCCCTGGCTGGAGGGACTGCTGCTGGACGGCGCGTACCAAAGCCTTGCCGCCGTGGTCTCGGTGATGCTGCCGCCCATGGCCATCTTTTTCCCCCTCTTTACCCTGCTGGAGGACGCGGGCTTTCTGCCCCGGGTGGCCTACAACCTGGACCGGCCTTTCCAGCGCTGCCATGCCTGCGGGAAGCAGAGCCTCTGCATGCTGATGGGCCTGGGCTGCAACGCCGTGGGGGTCACGGGCTGCCGGATCATCGACTCCCGGCGGGAGCGGCTGCTGGCCATCTTAACCAACAGCATCACCCCCTGCAACGGCCGCTTCCCACTGCTCATCGCCCTGCTTACCATGTTCTTCGCACGAGAGCGCTCCGCTCTTTTGCCCGCTGCGCTTTTGTGCCTGGTGCTCACGGGCAGCGTCCTTGCGACCTTTGCCGCAACGGCGCTGCTCTCCAAAACCCTCCTGCGGGGGGCGCCCACGCCCTTCGTGCTGGAGCTGCCGCCTTACCGCAAGCCCCAGGTGGGAAAGGTGCTGCTCCGCTCCCTCCTGGATCGGAGCCTCTTCGTCCTGGGCCGGGCCGCGGCGGTGGCGGCTCCGGCAGGGGCGCTGCTCTGGTGCCTGGCCGCCTTCCGCCCCGGCGGGGAGAGCCTGCTGCTGCGCCTTGCCGCTCTGCTGGATGCCCCGGGCCGCTTCTTCGGCCTGGACGGGGCCATTCTGCTGGCCTTTCTCCTGGGCCTGCCCGCCAACGAGACGGTGCTGCCCATCCTGCTGATGCTCTATCGCGCCTCCGGCGGCCTGGGAGACACTTCCGGCCTGGGGGAGATCCATGCTCTGCTGCTGCAGCAGGGCTGGACCGGCGTCACCGCCCTCTGCGCCGTGATCTTCACGGTGCTCCACTGGCCCTGCTCCACCACACTCCTCACCGTGAAGAAGGAGACCGGCAGCTGGAAATGGACCGCGCTCTCGGCTCTGGTGCCGACAGTGATGGGATTGCTCCTCTGCGCCGTCGCGGCGGCGTTGGGGAAGTGAAAAATGAAAAGTGAATAGTGAAGAGTGAAAAGATATGGCGTCGGCTTCGCCGACGGACGAAAGAATGAGGAGAAAATCAAGCAGCGACAGTCCTTCCCCCAGCGGGGGAAGGTGCCCCAGTGCGCACACTGGGGCAGATGAGGGAGATGGCGCTTCGGAATGAACAGAAATCAATGGGGCGGTGTTCTCCCTCACCTGTCAGCTTCGCTGACAGCAGAGCTGGGAACGTCACACGCTGCCCGCGCGTCGGGATCCTCCCCCGCTGGGGGAGGAACAGTGTGCGCTTGCCGTCGGCCACTACGGCGAGGGGCTGAAAAAACACACAGATGGGAGAATAACCATCTGTGTGTAGCTCAATTATGCTTTTTCTTGCGTTGATACATTACCACGCCGCCCGTCAGCACAAGCAGACATAGGGACAGGATTAAGCTGAACCAGAAACGAAGTCTCATCGTTTCGGATACATCATAAAGAATACGCTCTCCGCCCTCGGCGCTTGACATGACGAGAAGGGAGTTTTTTCCGGTAAGATTCAGAATACGCGATTCGTTTCGGAGCTCATAGACGTTTCCATTGACTTCTTCACTATAAGCTTGACCCTTTTCCATGAGTGGAGCAATACTCGAGTGATAGTCCTTCAGTTGCCAAACGCCCACCGGCTGACCGGTATGGTCGATTTCAATACAAAGGTTTCCCCGAATCAGGAAGAGCCAGATATGGTCTTCTTCCAGAAAAACAAGGAAGCTCCCTTCACTACGGAAGGAAATAGCATACTGGAAAACCATGTTCGGATCATAAATGCTGATCCAATTTCGACCATGCGATTTTGTACCGAGTGCGATTCTTTCGTCCTCATCTACGTCAAAACAAAGGATTCCCTCTTTTGCCGGTTCTTTTTCCGTAACAGTAAGCTTAAGCCTGCTCGTGACAGCGTCAGCCTGATCTTCCGAAATGAGTTCTCCATAATGCCCTGCTGGGCTAAGCAGTTGAAAGAATAGAATCAAAAGAATGGGGATCGTCTGAATGTGCACAAAACACCATCCTTCCATCGGCACAGCCTTGGTTTTGGCGACGATAAGTCAGTAAGAATCAGAATTGCTCGTGTAAACCCTGCAATTCCGAATTCCTAAGTAAACAATGATTAATAGATGACTGAGCCCATAAACTTTGGTAAAATAAGTTTGGGGTGAGGTCATGAAAGGACAAACGAATTTCACAGACGTA
>ONBX01000068.1 GCA_900316205.1 uncultured Eubacteriales bacterium | reverse complement strand
GCTGTCGCAGTGCAGCGACAAATGGGGTCGCCGCTTTCTGAGGCTCTACATTGCGGGACTCTACTGGGGCTGCATGGTCTTTATCTATTTCCATCTGGCCTGCGGAACGCTGATCCACAGCTACAATGTCATTTATGATGCTGTACAGGGGGATACGGCAAGAGCTGTGGCCGCATGGAATCGTTCCTATGCGGTGCAGGCCGTCCCGTACTGGGTATCGTTTGTTGTGCTGGGGATCGCCTCCAGCGGCGGCTGGATCGCGCTCGTTTTAAAGGGTGTGCTGCCACTGAAAAAGATCTGGGTGCTGGCGGCTCCGCTGTTGATCGCCGGCATCGGATTTCTGCTGGAATGGATTCTTCCGCTGCCTTTCAACGGCCTTTCGGCGGGCTTTGAGAGCCTCGGCTGGATCGTGATGTTCCTAGGAGGCATCCAGGCGATCAAAAATGACGAAAGGAAGGCTGACGGATGATTGCGCTTAAGCTCATTTTGGAAGGTCTTGGACTGGGCTTTTTGCTGTATCTGATCTGCGCGATCGGGATCCGAAACGGCGCCGTCGGCATGGTGCATCTGTATGATAAAGCTGTGCAGGAGCGCGTCGTCGCGCTGGGCCTGGCGACAGCCGAGGAGATTCGGAAGCGGAGCGTGCTTTTCCGCAGCCTCTGCCTTCCGGGCTATCTGATCTACGTACTTCTTTGCGTGTACGCGATCAACGGCGCACGCGGCTTTTGGCCGGGTTTTTGGCAGGGCTTCGTGATCCTGTCCATCATGAATCTGATCGACCGCTTTCTGATCGACGACTATTGGGTCGGCCATACCAAGGCCTGGATCATCCCGGGCACGGAGGACCTGCGGCCGTATATCACAACAAAGGACAAGAAACAGAAATGGATCATGGGAACCGTGGGCATGGCGCTCATCGCCGCCATCCTCTCCGGAGCAATGACTCTGATCCTGAAATAAGGAGGGCGTATCGATGCAATTTGTTGAAATGGGAAACCCGTCCGGAAAGACCCTGATGCTGCTGCCGGGGACGGCCTGCGACTATCAGACAAACTTCGCTGCGGTGCTGGACCGACTGGGCGAAAAATATCACCTGATCTGTGTCAATTACGACGGCTTTGACGGGAGAGGGACGGTCTTCCCGGATATGATCACGGTCACAGAGAAGATAGAAGAATACATCAAAGAAAACTATAACGGAAAGATTGACGGAGCCATCGGCTCCTCTCTGGGTAGCAGCTTCGTCGGCCAGCTGATCCAGCGGGAGAACATCCACATCGACCACGGGATCTTCGGCAGCCCGGATCTGGATCAGAGCGGGCGCTTCAGCGCCTGGCTGCAGTCGAAGCTGGTGGTGCCGCTGCTGACCAGTTTCACCAAGAGTGAGAAAAAGATCGCTTTCTGGGCTGCTTTTCCAAGTTCAGCCCGGAGTCCATCAAAAACGAATATTACACGGACCTGCTCACCTGGCTCAAGGACGATATCCACGTGGAGGGCACGAAGGTCCATTTCATCTACGCCAACAAAATGGGCGAGAAATATTTGAAGCGTTATAAAAAATATTTCCGGGATCCGGAGATCCGGGAATTCGACATGCAGCATGAGCAGTGGCTCTTCGGCGGGGAGCAGTATACCGCGCCGGTGCTGCAGGCGATCGACGAGTTTATGGAACTTGCGGCAAAATAAAGCCGAAAGAGCAAAGGAGCTGAAAGAATGGTCACGCTGATCCTGACGCTGACGATGTGCGCCCTGCTGTTCCTCATGATCTGGGCGGCGACGTACTTCTACCCCTGGACGGGTTTGCTTCGGTTTTTCCCCAGGGATATCGAGGAAAAGGCCAGGCTGCATCAGCCACCCTTCCCGGCCGCGCCGGTGGTGGGCCGGATCCTTATGCTGCTCTGCGCGCTGGGCTTCGTCGGTGTGATCGTTTACGGCGGATGGGACGGCGTGCAAAAGGGCTTTACGTTCGGGCAATTTCTGGCCCGCTTTCTCGTCATTCTGTTCGGCGTCAAGGTCTTTGACATCATCGCGCTGGACTACATTCTGATCACGAAGACACAGTTTTTCCAGCACTATATCCCGGAGACCAAAGGCTGCGCCGGTTACCACAGCTTTGGCTACAACCGGAAAGAGCAGCTCAGGCAGATTCTGACGCAGCCCTTCGCGGCGCTGCTGATCGCCTGGATCTGCACGCTGTTTTGAACGAGGCGGCAGGATGGGAGACAGTATCCGATCGCGGCAGAGTGTGAGCTGAAAACGAAGGAAAACGGCCTGTGGGTCAGTGTAAAGAAATAGAACGGAGCAGAAAAGCTGTGAAATATGTCGGAATCTACTGGTCGCTGTTTGCGCCGATGATCAAAAAGAGCATCCGGGAAAGATTTGACATCGCTCTGGCGGAGCGGTCGATCCGGGAAGGCAAGAAAGAATACAAAAGGCTTCTGTCCCGGGCGGACGAACTCGGCCCCGGCAATCCCATGGCCATGAACGCGTACTTTGCCTATGTTTTTGCCGCGGCCTGGCTGGGAAGCGGCCGGGAGATCACGCCGGAGGAAATGGCGCTTGTCATGACGGACGTACTGGAATCGAAGTTGCTCCGGACCGTGTTCGGCATGACCGACCTGAACAGGCAGCCGAAGAAATGGTACCGGGATATGAAGAAGTACGAGGCCTGGTTTGAAAAGCACGGTAAAGACTATCCGGTCAACTGGAACGTTTGCTTTGATGAGTCCCGGCACCAGGACGGAAGCTTTTACTACTTTACACGCTGCCCGATCTGTGAGTTCTGCCGGCGGGAAGGCATTGCGGAGCTGATGCCGGCCCTGTGCGCGACGGATGAGGTCATGTTCCGCCTACAGCACGGAAGGCTTTACCGGGAGCACACGATCGCAAACGGAGACAGCATTTGCGATTATTGGGTCGTTGGAGACCGGGTAAAGAATGCAAAATGAAGAACTATGAACCGAAACAGCTGGTGGCGATCAGCCGTTATCAGAACTATTTCCCGAGCCTCCCGGAAGAGATTCGGGAGGAAGTCTACGCCCGTATCAGTGAGCTCATTGAAGAGGAAAAAGCCTATTGCGACAAGGGCAACTATAAGCACATGGCGCAGATCCTCACATGGAGTCTCTGAAGGCACTGCGGAATAAGCTCGACCTCGGCAGGATCCGAACTGTGTTCACCTCCCACAACGGTTTTACCGACGATCCGAAAAGCGCCTTCCGGCATATCGACACGATCCCGACTTTGAAGAAAGGCCGCCCCTTTGACGAGACAGCTCCCTATGACTGTTTCGCGGAAAAGGAGGAGTAATACTGTTTTTCAATAAAAAGCAGACACTTTTTATTGAAAAGGCGCCGTTCAACACGTCGCCCATCTGTGCGAAAGCACAGATGACGTCTCATACAGTTTCCGACGCGCTGACGCGCTATGAAAAGCAGACTTCGTCTGCTTTTCACGGGAAACTAGTATAACACAATAAACGCCAATGACCGACTTGCCTCACGAAAGTGGGGCAGTGTTTCAAACCAACAGTTAGCAATATCTAACCAAAGACAAGGAGGAAAGAAGAAAAGAAAATGAAAGAGAAAAAACAAAGCGATCTGGCTGTTCTGCTGGGATATGCGGGCAGCCATAAGGGCCTGACCTTTTTGGGCTTGGGCCTCTCCGCCGTCGCCATGGTGCTGGGCATGCTACCGTATATCTGCATCTGGCTGGTGGCCCGGGATTTAATTGCTGTGGCGCCAAACTGGACGCAAGCCTTAGGTATCGCCCGCTACGGTTGGATGGCTTTCGCCTTCTCCTTTGCGGGGATCCTGGTGTATTTCGCTGCGCTGATGTGCACGCACCTGGCGGCCTTTCGTACGGCCTCCAATATCCGCAAGGCCGGCATGGCACACCTGATGAAGGCGCCGCTGGGCTTCTTCGACTCCAACGCCTCCGGCCTGCTGCGCAACCGACTGGACGGCGCGGCCTCCGAGACCGAGACGCTGCTGGCCCACAACCTGGCGGATATCGTGGGCACGCTTGCCATGTTTATCGCCATGCTGGTGCTGATGTTTGTGTACGACTGGCGCATGGGCGCGGCCTGCCTGCTCGCGGCCGTAGTATCCGTTGCCGCCATGGCCACTATGATGGGAGGGAAAAACGCCGGACTCATGGCCGAATACCAGGCGGCCCAGGACACGATGAGCAAAGCGGGCACCGAGTATGTGCGCGGCATCCCCGTGGTAAAGGTCTTCCAGCAGACCGTGTATTCCTTCAAGGCCTTCAAGCAGGCCATCGAGGATTACAGCGCCAAGGCCGAGCACTATCAGGCGGACGTCTGCAAGGTGCCCCAGGCGGTGAACCTGACCTTCACCGAGGGCGCGTTCATCTTCCTCGTTCCCGCGGCGCTGCTCCTGGCACCCGGCGCATTGAAATCCGGCAATTTTGCGACTTTCGTGACGAACTTCGCCTTCTACGCGGTCTTCTCCGCCATCATTTCCACGGCCCTGGCCAAGATCATGTTCGCGGCCAGCGGCATGATGCTGGCCAGCACCGCCCTGGGGCGCATCAACCAGGTCATGAGCGCTCCCACGCTTCCGGTCACGGATCATCCGCAGACACCGAAGGACAACAGCGTGGTGTTCAAGAATGTGAGCTTTACCTATGATGGTGCTGAGCTTCCCGCGCTCGATCACGTCTCTTTCCGGGTTGAGCCGGGGCAGACGGTGGCCCTGGTCGGCCCCTCCGGCGGCGGCAAGACCACCGCGGCCAGTCTCATTCCCCGCTTCTGGGATGTGAGCTCCGGCACGGTGGAGGTCGGCGGCGTGGATGTGCGCGAAACCGACCCCCATGTGTTGATGGATCAGGTGGCCTTTGTGTTCCAGAACAACCGCCTCTTCAAGGCCAGCATCCTGGAGAACGTGCGCGCCGCCCGCCCGGAGGCAACAAAGGAAGAGGTGCAGCGGGCGCTGTCGGCTGCCCAGTGTGACGATATCCTCGAAAAGCTCCCCCAGGGGATGGACACGGTGATCGGCACCGAGGGCACCTATCTCTCCGGCGGTGAGCAGCAGCGCGTGGCGCTGGCCCGGGCCATTTTGAAGGACGCGCCCATCGTGGTGCTGGATGAGGCCACGGCCTTTGCCGACCCCGAGAACGAGGCCATGATCCAGAAGGCCTTTGCCGCGCTGACAAAGGACCGCACCGTCATCATGATCGCCCACCGCCTGTCCACGGTCGTGGGGGCGGACAAGATCATCGTTCTGGATTCTGGTAAGGTTTCGGAACAGGGAACGCATGAGGAACTGGTAGCTGCGGGCGGCCTCTACGCCCGGATGTGGGCGGATTACAATCAGGCCGTTCAGTGGAAGATCTCCGCGGAAAAGGAGGCGCAGTAATATGTTTGGAAAAGATTTTCAGCACAAATACGCCCTCTCGGAGCAGGGGGTAAAGAACGTAAAGCAGGGCACGCTCTGGACCGTGATCGTGAACCTGGTGGTCATGGGCGGCATGGGGATTTTGTTCTTGATGATGTCCCGCTATATGAACACACTGACCACCGGTGCGGAGCTCCCCAAGGCGCTGCCGATCCTGCTTTTGGTGCTGGCCTTTGTCGTGCTCTCGTTTCTTACACATCTGCAGCAGTATAAGGCCACCTACGGTCTCGTGTATGGCGAGGTGAAAAACGTCCGTATCGGCCTGGCCGAGCGCCTGCGCAAGCTGCCGCTGGGCTACTTTGGAAAGCGCGACCTGGCGGATCTGACCGAGACCATCATGGGCGACGTGAACCGGCTGGAGCACGTCTGGTCCCATTGCCTGGGCTATCTCTACGGCTCTTACGTCTCCACGGCCATCATCGCCGTGATGCTCTTTGCGTATAACTGGAAGCTCGCTCTGGCCTGCCTCTGGGGCGTGCCTGTGGCCTTCGCGCTGCTCTTCGGCAGCCGAAAGCTTGCCAGGCGCAACTCCGAGATCACCAAGGCCGCCGGGATCCAGGTCTCCGACGGCATTCAGGAGACGCTGGAGAACATCCGGGAAGTGCGAGCCACCAACCAGGAGGATCGCTTCTTGAAGGAACTGGGCGACAAGATCGATCATCATGAGGCGACCATGATCCGCGGCGAGCTCTCCACCGGCATTTTCGTGAACGCGGCCAGCGTCATCATGCGTCTGGGCGTGACGACCACGATCCTCACCGGCACGACGATGATCCTCTCAGGCCAGATCGACTTTATGACCCTGTTTATGTTCCTGCTGGTCATCACCCGGGTCTACGCCCCCTTCGATCAGGCGCTGGCGCTGATCGCGGAGATGTTCGTCTCCCAGGTCTCCGCCAACCGGCTCATGGAGATCCAGGATGCCAAGACCGCCGAGGGCGCGGAGCGCTTTGCGCCCCAGGGGCATGACATCGTGTTCAACAAGGTAGGTTTTGCCTACAAGGTGAATTCCGGCGAAGCCGGAAGAGAGGGCGGCCTGGGCCGCGATGACAAGCAGGTCCTGGACGGCGTGAGCTTTACGGCGAAGGAAGGGGAAGTGACCGCGCTGGTCGGCCCCTCCGGCTCAGGCAAGAGCACCTGCGCCCGGCTCGCGGCCCGGCTCTGGGACATCGACAAGGGCTCCATCGAAGTGGGCGGCGTGGACATTGCCACTGTTGATCCCGAGGTGCTGCTCACGGACTACGCCATGGTGTTCCAGGACGTGGTGCTGTTTGATGACACGGTGATGGAGAATATCCGCCTGGGTCGTCACGGTGCCACAGATGAAGAGGTGATCCGCGCGGCCAGGGCGGCCAACTGCGAGGAGTTCGTCAGCAAGCTGCCCCGGGGCTACGATACGCCCATCGGCGAAAACGGCGCAAAACTCTCCGGAGGTGAGCGGCAGCGGATCTCCATTGCCCGCGCGCTGCTGAAAAATGCGCCTATCGTTCTTCTGGATGAAGCAACCGCATCCCTGGATGTGGAGAACGAGACAAAGGTTCAGGGCGCTCTGTCCCGTCTGCTGCAAGGCAAGACGGTTCTGGTCATCGCCCACCGGATGCGCACCGTGGAGGCAGCGGATCACATCGTCGTGCTCTCCGAGGGCAAGGTCGCCGAAGAAGGCCGACCGGAAGATCTGCTGCAAAAAGATGGCGGCATCTTCCGCCGTATGGCCGAGCTGCAGACTGCCAGCGCTGGCTGGAGCATATGAGAGTAATCGAAGCGCCATCACCGTGTTTGAGTGATTAATGGTGGCCTATCCGCTATAATGGTTAGCGGTGTCTAACGAGCCTTGCTTGCCCATCGTACAGTGACCCGATCATGGACATCTGTGCGATGGGCATTTACAATATATGGCGGTTAGACGCCGCTAACATCGAGTTTGGACGATGCAGTCTTGCCGTGGAGGGAGAGTGGGTGCCGTGAAAAAGAAAGAGGTTCTCGGCGTTTTTTCGGTGTTTGGGATCGGTGCGCTGGAGTTTTTGATCACATTCCTGCTTTATCGCGGCGTTCGGAGCGGGACTGTCATTTCCGTGCGGCAGGCCGCTGCGCAGCCTGCGGCGTTTCTTCTGCAATGCCTGCGTGAATGTCTGCTTCCCGCCGCACTGCTGCTGTTGTTTGCCGTTCTGCTGAAAAAGGATTTTGCCTCCGCTCTCTATTTCAGACTGCGGGGAAAATGGCAGCGTACAGCGGCAGCAATATTCGCAGCGGCGATTCTGGGATTCACCCTCTACGGTCTCGCTGCAAAACCGAATAAGGCGTCCATTCTTGTCAGCCTTCTATATTACCTTGTGGTCATCGCCTTTTCCGAAGAATTCGTCATACGGGACGCCTGCACGTATTTCCTGCGGGACAGTTCGTGGCCGCTTCGCTATCTGCTGCCGAACGGCATTTTCGCCCTGCTGCATCTGTTCCTGTTCGCGGAGTGGGGCGAGATCGGCGCGGAGATGCTGATCCGGTTTTTCACAACGGGAACGTTTTTCGGCTATGTTTCCATGGGCTGCCTGTTTCAGCTTTTCAAGGAAAAATCCGGCTCGATCTGGCTGCCGGTGCTGCTGCACGGCCTGATGGACTATTCGGTGATCCTGAAATACTGAGTATGCGCCGGGTCAGAAAGGAAGAAAAACCATGAACGCAAAAGAAACGCTGTATGAGACCAAGATTTCCGATGAGCGCTGGTGGGCCTATGACATCCCGGGAAACGCGGGATGGATCGCCTATCTGGCCTGTCTGTTCCATAGCCTGAAGCGCGGGTTGAACACATTCAATATTGCGGCGCTGCTGCCCGGCGGCCTGATGGGGCTTGGTGTCGGAGAACTGATCAGCGAGCGCATCGCCGGGCTTGACCGGGTGCTGCCGAAGCGCCGCCTGCTGCGGGGCTTCGGTGCGCTGACCACGGGCGGAATCGGCGGCATGATCGTCTCCGCCTTTGGACTTGCAACGCAGAAGGAAAAGAAACATCCGGCCATCATGCTGGCGGGCTCCGTCCTCTGTGCCCTGTTCGCCGGGCTCTGCTGGCAGGGATACAAGAAAAGATGAGCGGCAGTAAAGACGGAAAAGCCGCGGAGGAGGAGCAGAAGCATGTCTTTGAAATATGAAGTGTTGAAGCGCCTGGTCAAGGCGTCGGGGATCAAAAAACGCTGGGTCGGCCAGAGCACCGAGGAGCTGCTGGAAGGACGCCGGAGACAAAACGCCAAAAATCACATCCCGGAGCTGAAGGACGATGCCTTTACCATCAGCCGGATCGATGTCATGGGCTTTCCTGTGCTGAAACTGATCCACAAACAGGGCGCGGATCATGCCAATCTGTTCCTGATCGGCGGCGGCATGATCAGTGCGCCGAGACCCGGTTCCATCAGAAAGGCCCTGCGCTTTGCCAAAGAGACGGGGCTGGATCTCTTTGTGCCGTACTACCCGCTCTGCACAGAATACCCCATCACCAAAGCCTACGAGATGATTCACGAGACCTATCGGGTGATGCTACACCATTATGATGCGAAGCATATCTCCGTCCTCGGTACCTCCTCCGGCGGGAATCTGGCGCTGGGCATGGTGCCGTATATCAATGACGGGCATGCAGACACCCCGATGCCGTCGTATATCATGGCGATTTCTCCCGGTACCTGCGTGGACGGCGAGGAGGAATGGCGGCGGATGCTGGAGCTGGACGAGAAAGATGTGGCCATCCCGGCCCAGTACATGAAAATGGCGGTGGAGGTCATGCGCCACGGGGACGACAGCGTGCCCGATTATATGCTCTGGCTGCAGCGAGCGGACTTTACCGGCTGCCCGCCGGTCACACTCATTTACGGCACCGATGAGACGCTCTACGCCTGCGCCCCGGCCATCGAGGCGGCGCTGCAGAAGAGCGGCGTTAACTATGAACAGATCCTCGGCGAAGGCCTGTTCCACTGCTATCCGGTCTTTCCCATCGTGAAAGAGGGCAGGGAGGGCTGGCGGCAGATGGTCGAGCGGATGATCCAATGGAGGGACGAAACATGAAAAGACAGGTTTTCCGGGTAGGGACCGACGGCTTTAACGGCGCGTGGTATCCCTGCGCCGAGAAGAGCAAACGCGGGATCATCGCCATGCTGGGAGACAGTGCGGAGGACTATATGGCTTCCTCCGGAGCCAAATGGCTGAACCGACAGGGGATCCACGTGCTGGCCATGTCGCCGGAGAAAAAGGATTACGGGCACCACAATATCCCGCTGGAGCGCTTCAAGCTGGGCGTGGTGGGCGCCTCCACCACGGGGATGATGGCGCTGCTGGCGGCGTCCTATTATCCGGAGCTTACGCTTACCATCGCTATTTCACCGCCCGACTTCGTCATGGAGGGCTTCTATCAGGACGGCAAGGACGGCATGCATGAGCGCCCCGGCGACAAGGAATCCACCGTCACCTGGCAGGGCGAGCCGCTGCCCTATCTGCCCTATGCCTACCGCCATCCGGAATACTGGCAGCGGATCGTCAAAGATTCCAAGGCGGGCGGCGACAAAATCGCCTCCCGGAAGATGTTTGACGAGTCCGAGCGCCGTCATCCCATCCGGGAAGAGGAGCGGATCAAGGTCGAAAAGATCCGCGGAAAGCTCATTTTCATCGGCGCGGAGGACGACGTGCTGTGGGATACCTGCAAGTATATCCGCCGGATGGAGGAGCGGCTGGAGCGGCTTCCCCATGACAGTATTTATGAAGCCTGGCTCTATGAGCACGGCACTCATTTTGCCTTTCCCGAATCCCTGCTCAAGAGCATGCTCCCGGTGGGCTCCGGGCTGCTGGTATCGTTCATGTTCAAAGCCGGGAAGGAGCATCCAAAGGAGTGCAGAGAGACGAGGCTCGATATTGACCGGCGCCTGAAAAAGGCGCTGGCGGAATGGTGAAGGACAGGAGGAAACAGGAATGGCGCTTCTCAGGAAATTTTTCAACCAGACCCGGAAGCCGGAGGGCTTTCTCGGGAAGCTGATGCTCAGCGGCATGAATAGCGGCCACGCGAAGCTGGCGGACTGGGGGCTTGCGCATCTGCCTGAGCTCTCCGCATCTGCGGCGGTGGATCTGGGCTGCGGCGGAGGACGCAACGCCGGGGAACTTCTCAAGAAGTATCCGACGGCGCATGTGACCGCCATCGACTACTCCGCGCTCTGCGTGGAAAAGGCCGCCCGGTACAACCGGGCCATGATCGCGGCGGGGCGCTGCGAGGTGCGGCAGGGAGACGTTTCAGACCTGCAGCTTCCTGAAGCAGCCTTTGACCTGGCCACGGCCTTTGAGACCGTCTATTTCTGGCCCGGACTGGAGAAATGCTTTGCTGAGGCAGCAAAGGTGTTAAAGCCAGGCGGGTACTTTTTGATCTGCAACGAGTCCGACGGGACCGATCCCACCAGCTTGAAATTTGAAACCATCATCGACGGCATGAAAAACTACACGACCCGGGAGCTCGAAGCCGCGCTGAAGGCCGCGGGCTTTTCACGGGTGAAGACCGATCATCATCCGGCCAAGCCCTGGATCGCGGTGCTGGCGAGAAAGTAACTCACGATACACAAAGCAAATGATTTGGGACTGGAAGGCTATTTCCGGTTTCGGAAAAAGGAGAACTGACCATGGCAAGGAAAGATTCCGAGCATCAGAAGCTGTCCATGAGCGTGATGTTCCGCGGCCGGGCGATCTTCAAGCCGCTGAACACCGGGCGCATCGACGAGCGCGTCACCTGCGTGCGCGAATGGGTGGCGAACATCTTTTTCTACACCAAAAACGGCGTTACCATCATGATCGACGCGGGCTACAACTACGCCCGGCTGCAGGAGAAAATGCAGTGGCTCGACATCGATCCGGCGAGCATCGACCACATTCTGATCACCCACCAGGACACCGACCACGTGGGCGCCCTGGAAGAGGACAGCGAGCGGCTGTTTCAAAACGCCACGGTCTACATCGGTGAAATCGAAAACCGCTATCTGACCGGCGAAACGCGGCGCAGGGTCATTCACGGCCTGTACAAGCTGCCGATGGTCAAGATGAGCAACCGGAAGGTGCTGCTGCGTGACGGCGAGGTCTTTTCCATCGGGGACATCAAGATCGAGTGCATCCTGGTCCCCGGTCATACCTGGGGACACATGGTCTATCTCGTCGACGACGAATATCTCTTCACCGGGGACACGATCTGGTTCGGCGCGGACGGCGGTTACAGCTTCATCAGCACCCTGGCGGAGGACAACAAGCTGGCGGTCCGTTCCCTGGAACGGCTGGAGCGGAACATCCGTGCGCGGAAGGGCCGCATCGCGGTGATCACCGGGCACACCGGCTGGACGGACGATCTCGACTTCGCCTTTGCCCATCGTGCGGAGATCTGCAAGCCCTTTACCAGACGCTATACCGACCCGGAGGCTCCTTTCGACGGCTATGAGGAAGCAGACGACACGGAGGAAGGGGCGCGGAGCGTGCCGCTTTCCAAAAAGAAACCGGGCGGGGGCGGAGCAATATGACACGAAAAGAACAGATTCAAAACGCCTATAAGCTGACCGGAGGGGTATCCTCCTTTTATGACGGGATGATGACTTATTCCACGCTGCCCGGCAAAGCGATCTGCCGGATCGTGTGGAACATGGACGGGGAGAAAAACCTGCGCTACCTTGAGCGCGCCCTGTCCGGCGTACCGGAGGAGTTTTCCGGAAAGCTGCTGGAGGTGCCGGTGGGCACCGGCGTGCTGACCATGCCGGTATACCGGGAGCTGCCCGAGGCGGAGATTACCTGTCTCGATTATTCCC
>ONBX01000070.1 GCA_900316205.1 uncultured Eubacteriales bacterium | reverse complement strand
GCAGGGGTGCCCACCATCTTCGAAGCATTGCTCCATATCCCCCAATTAGACAAGCTGGACATGGGCTTTTTGCGGGGCATGTTCTGCGGGGGCGACTCCCTGTCCGTGGAGCTCAAAAAGAAGATCGACGCCTTTTTGAAGAGCCATGGGGCGAACATCCAGGTCCGGGAGGGCTACGGTCTCACGGAGTGCGTCACTGCCAGCTGCCTGACCCCCAAGCACGATTACCGGGAGGGGAGCATCGGCCTTCCCTTCCCCGATACGGTCTACGCCATCGTGAAGCCAGGTACGGACGAGCTGCTGCCGCCTATGACCGAGGGGGAGATCATTTTAAAGGGCCCCACCCTCATGACCGGGTATCTGAAGCATCCGGAGGAGACCGCCGAAACCTTGCGCATCCTTTCCGACGGGGACGTCTGGCTCTACACGGGGGACTTAGGCTACATGGACCAGGATGGATATGTGTACTTCCGCCAGCGGCTCAAGCGTCTCATCATTACCAACGGCTACAACATCTATCCGGGGCAGCTGGAAAACATCATCGACAGCTGTCCGGAGGTGTCCTACAGCTGCGTCATCGGCGTGAAGGACCCCCGGCGGATGCAGCGGGTGAAGGCCTTCATCGTGCCCCGGGAGGGGGAGACGCCCTGCGACGAGCTGAAGGAGCGGATCATGGAGCAGCTTCAGCTCCACATAGCGAAGTACGCCCTGCCCCGGGAGATCGAGTTTCGGGCCGAGCTTCCTAAGACGTTGGTCGGCAAGGTGGCCTATCGCCTGTTGGAGGAGGAAGAGGAGCAAAAGAGCGCATGAAGCTTCGATGGTTCTCCACCGCTTGTGGAGGAATTGGCAGACGTGCTCATGTACTATACCGATGTGCTGCTTTGCTGCGGGATATCCGCTGAGGAATTGAAGGCGGCCTATTTCAGCAAGTTTGAGAAAAACATGAAGCGCTGGTGGATAGGCGTTTGCAGGGAATCCATTGATGTAAGGAGACGAACCGTGGAAAACAACGAACCCAAGAAACAACGCAAGTGGGGCGATAGGCGGGATGGCCGCTGGGTGAAGGCCCCGGGATTGCAGACCGTCATGGGGTATCTGCTGCCCAAGCGGACGGACTGCGAGGTGTATCTAAATGACACCATCGACGCTACGGACCTGCTTCGGTATCTGGAAAAGAAGAACGCCGAGCATCCGGCGTACAAGACCACCCTCTTTCATGCCGCCGTCACGGGCATGGCCCGCATGGTGAAGGAGCGGCCGCTGATGAACCGCTTCATCCAGGGCTACCGCATGTACGAGCGGGACGAGATCACCATCTCCTTCGTGGTGAAGCGCCGCTTCGCCGAGGGAGCGGAGGAGAGCCTCATGGTGTTGACGCCCAGGGATGAGGATGCCCTGGACTCCATCAGCCGCAAGATCGTGGGGGACGTGCGGGAGACGAGAAAGAGCGAACACGCCACAGGCGGCATAGACGAGCTCCTCGATAAGTTCGCCGCCCTGCCCCGGTTCGTGCTGATCGTGGCCATTCGGATCATCCGCTGGTTGGACTTCTGGGGCATCAACCCCAAGGCCCTCACCGAGGGGGACCCCAACTACACCACCATCCTCACCAGCAACCTGGGCTCCATCAAGTGTCCCGCCGTGTATCATCACCTGAACAACTACGGCACCAACAGCATCATGATCACCATCGGCGCCCTCCGCAAGGAGGAGGTGCTCATGCCCGATGGGACGAAACAGGTCCGGGATTTGGTGGACATCGGCGCCACGTTGGACGAGCGCATCGCGGACGGGTTCTACTTCGCCCGTAGCCTGAAGCTCATGAAGCACATCTTCGCCCACCCCGAATTGCTCGAAAAGCCCCTGGGCGAGAACAGCGAGTTCACATACTGATATGGAAAAGTACCTGTTTCTCCTCATCATGGTCCCCTGCGCTGCGGCTTTCACGGGCCTGGGCATCTACGCCATGGTGCGAAAGAAGCCCATGTGGTTCTATGCCGGGTCTGAGGTGAAGCCCTGGCAGATCCGGGATATCCCCGCCTACAACCGGGCCAACGGCTGGATGTGGATCGTCTTTTCCCTGGGCTTCTGGGCCGCCGCGGTGTTGAGCCTTTTTGACGTCGCCGCCGCCGGGGTGCTGACGGCCCTCACCTGTCTCGTTGGCATACCCCTTCTGGTGATCGCATACAAGCGGATATATAAGAAATATAAAGCGTAAGGTTTCTGGACTATGGATCCAGTTGATTTGTCCATACTACGGGCATGGAGGACTATGATCGCTTTGTCCGGCTTGCCACGCTGACCCCCGAAGCCGCCGCCGCCCAGCGGCGGACGGTGTTTTTGGCCGCACCTCGATTCGCCATCATTGCAACGGAGCCGGGCCGAACCCTGGGAGAGTCCCTGGCCCGGCAAACCTATACAAACTTCATCCTTTCCGACCTTTCCCGGCGGGTGGACGGGGACTATTATCTCTTTCTGCCCGGCGGGACGCGCCTGGCGCCCGACGCCCTCTTCCGCCTGGCTATGGCGGCGGGAGGTGGGGAGGAGCTGCTGTACGCGGACGAGGACGTGCTCCTTCATGGTCGTCGGTGCCGGCCCCGGTTCAAGCCGGATTTCAGCCCCCATACTCTTCTGAGCCATGACTATATGGGCCGAAGCCTCTGCGTCTCCCGGGCGCTGCTGCGGGCTGTGGGGAGCTGGCCCGGGCCGGACGCGGCCCACCGGTATGCCTTCACCCTGCGGGCAGCCGCCCTGGCGGCCCGGGTGGTCCACCTGCCCTTCGTGCTGTTCAGCCTGCCGGCGGAAGCACCCTGTTTGGATCCATGGCCCCTGAAACGGCAGTTGGGTGACGCCTTGATCCTGCCCGGCCCCTGCCCGGGGACCTTCCTGCCCCGGTTCAGCGTACGGGGAGAACCCCTTGTCTCCGTGATTGTCTCGGGCGCAGCAGGCTCCGACGCCCTCAAGAGCACCCTCCTCGCCGTGGAGCAGCGGATGCAGCTCCCCCGGTATGAGCTCATCCCGGCGATTGGCGGCCCCCTGACGCCTTTTCTGCGGGCCTTGCGGGACAGGGGTGTGCCCGTGGTCCGTCGGCCCGGGGCCAACCCCTGCACCCTCTGGAACGAGGCTGCCCGCTTCGCCAGGGGCCGGTTCCTTCTGTTCCTCCGTGGGGGCGTGGAGCCCCTGTCCTCCGACTTTGGGCAGCGGCTCACGGAGTGGGCGGGCCGGCCGGACATAGGCGCGGTGGCGCCCCTGGTGCAGGATAGCCAGGGTTGCGTCCTTTCCACGGGCACGGTGGTGGGCCTCTTCGGCGGCTTGGGCTCCCCCGGTTTCGGCCTTGTAGAGGACCGGCTGCGCACCGTCTGCCCGGAGCTGCTGTGTCCCCGGGACGTGTCGTGCCTGCCGCCCTGGGCCATGATGATCCGCCGGGACCGGTTCCTGTCCGGCGGTGGCTTCGACGAGTCCCTTGGGTACCTTGGCTACGCTGAGGAGCTTTGCCTGCGTCTCCGCCGCCGGGGCCTGTACAGCCTCTGTGTGCCTGGGGTCCGTTTTCGTCTGCCCGCCCTGCCGGACCTGCGCCCCGATGAGGCCAACCTGCGCCGCTGTCGGGACGTCTTTTATCCCCTGCTGCGAACGGGTGACCCCTTCTATGATCCCAACCTGTCCATGGTCAGCCCGTTGCCGCGGCCGGCCTTGCCGCCTCGCTCGCCCCTGCTTCTCCATGCTCCGGATCATTGGCCGCCGTTCATTTGAAAAAAACTATTGACAGCGCCCCCTTTTTTTTGTATTATATTACATGCAATCGCGCTCGGTTCGTCTAGTGGCCTAGGACACCGCCCTCTCACGGCGGTAACAGGGGTTCGACTCCCCTACCGGGTACCAAAAACAAGCACCACCCCTTGCGGGTGGTGTTTGTTTTTCCGGTACCCGGTAGGGGAGTCGAACCGGGGGCAGTAGTGAATGGAGCCCCAGTGGGGCTCCAGAGCTGCCCCCTGAGCGAGCCCGCAGGCGAGTGTGAGACTCCCCAGGGTAGTATATGAGATTATCTACTGTGCTTACAGATTCCTTCGCCCCTCCAGAGCCTTGGCCAGGGTGACCTCGTCGGTGTACTCGAGATTCCCGCCGATAGGAATGCCGTGGGCGATGCGGGAGGCGGTGACGCCCAGGGGCTTGAGAAGCCGGGCGATATAGGAGGCGGTGGCCTCCCCCTCCACGTCCGGATTGGTGGCCAATATGACCTCCTTCACCTCGTTGTCCTTGCAGCGCTCCAAAAGCTCGTTGATCTTGATGTCCTTGGGCCCGATGCCCTCCATGGGCGACAGGACGCCGAAGAGCACGTGGTACCGGCCCGTGAACTCCCGGGTCTTCTCCATGGCGATCACGTCCCTGGGATCCGACACCACGCAGATCACGTCCGCCCGCCGCCGGGGGTCGGCACAGATCTCGCACAGCTCCCCGTCGGTGTAGGTGCCGCAGATGGGGCAGTTGTGGACCTTGGTGCGGGCGTCCGTGATGGCCTGCGCCAGTTCCTCCGCCTGCTCCGGGGGCACGCCCAGAAGATGGTAGGCCAGCCTGGCCGCCGTCTTGCGACCGATGCCCGGGAGCCGCCCCAGCTGCACCGTCAGCCGTTCAATGGATTCGATAGCCATGGCTCAGAAGGGAAGGTTCATGCCGCCGGTGAGCTTGCCCATCTCCTGTTCCACGGTGGAGGCGGCCTCCTTGAGGGCGCTGTTCACCGCTGAAAGCACCAGATCCTGGAGCATCTCCACATCGTCCGGGTCCACGCACTGGGGGTCGATCTCCACGGAAAGAACCTCCCGTGCCCCGTTCACCGTGACCTTCACCATGCCGCCGCCGGAGGACGCGGTGAACTCCTGGGCGTTCAGCTCCGCCTGCTTTTTGGTCATGTTCTCCTGCATCCGCTGGGCCTGCTTCATGAGCTGCTGCATGTTGCCCATGCCGCCCATGGGGAATCCGCCGTGCTTTGCCATATGTGTGTACCTCCAAATAGATTCGTTTATATTCAGGTGATGGTCAGCTTATCCTTGAACAGCCCCACCAGCTCCGCCACGTCGCTGTCGCTCTCGCCCTCCCGCAGGAGCAGATG
>ONBX01000073.1 GCA_900316205.1 uncultured Eubacteriales bacterium | reverse complement strand
GACCGAATCTATTTTATACCAGCTCTTTTGCAGAAGTGAACATCACCTCGTACACTTGTTTTTGCCCTTAAAACGTGACCTTCACTTTTGCAATCAACCGTCTTTATGGGCATATAATAGCGCAGCGCCTGTCCCATAAACCGGACTTTCAAACAGGATCCGCGCCTTTTCTTGACAGGAGAGAGCCGCGGGTGATACCATTTATACAATGAAATATAGGGAGGTGCCTTCATGAAAGAGACTTTGATCGCGCGGCTGCAGGAGGGCAATCTGCGCTGGCAGCAGCGGCAGGACGAACAGACGGCGATGCGGCGCAAGACGGCGGCGGAGGGGCAGCAGCCCTATGCCATCGTCATCGCCTGCTCCGACTCCCGGGTCATCCCGGAGCAGCTCTTTGACGCGGGCCTGGGGGAGCTTTTCGTGATCCGGGTGGCGGGCAACGTGCTGGATCGGCACCAGCTGGGCAGCATCGAATACGCCGCGGGGCATCTGCACTGCCGCCTCATCCTGATGCTGGGGCACACCGGCTGCGGCGCGGTGGGAGCGGCCCTCGACCGCGGCGGGGACGGCTTCATCCAATACATCACCGATGAGATCCTGCTGGCGGTGGGCGAGGAAAAAGACCCCCTGCTTGCCTGTGAAAAGAATGTGCGCCACGGCGTGGAGATCCTGCGGCGGGAATTTCGGGAGCACCCGGAGATCCCCACGGAAAAGCTGGAGATCCGCGGCGCGGTCTACGACATCGCAAGCGGCGAAGTCCGCTGGCTGGAGGACTGAAAAAACCGGATGCGAGGTCCGTTTTGGGGCCTCACATCCGGCTTTTCTTTATCGGGGGTAAGATACAGTCGCCTGTGATAGGGGGGAGAGTTCAGAGGGGATCTCCCCTCTGATTTTTCCCGTCGCAACGGGAAAAACAATTCAAATACGTTTCTTCCGGGGGCGTGTACCTCGGAAAAAACACTGCTCGCCCCGCAAGTGTGCGAGTGTCTCACGTCCTGAAGCCTGTTATTACACATTGCAAGCGAGTGCGCGCAGCGGGGCGCATTCCCTGAACTGTTTCGTCCCGCCAGGGACGGAACAGTTTTATTCGAGATAAAACAGCTCCAGGTCGCCGGTGCAGCAGAGGCGGCCCTGGTCGTCATAGAGATCGGCCCGGGCCAGACAGGTGTGACGCCCCGCCCGGATCACCCGACCCTCTGCAATTATCATGGTACCGGTGAGGGGGCGGAGATAGTGGGCGTCGGAGCTCTGGGTCACCACCTGGCGGGGCTCGTCCCCGGCGTAGATGGCGGCGATGCCGCCGGCCACGTCCAGCATGGTGGCGCTCATGCCGCCGTGGACCGTCCCCCGGGGATTGAGATGCTCTTGCCTGATCTCACAGATGAGGCGGCAGGTGCCCCGGCCTACCGCCTCGGCCCGGAGGCCCACATGGCGGTTGAAGGGCCCCAGGTTTTCGTTCACCTGGCGGAGCCGCTGGGCGTTATCCATGCTCATACACGGCTCCTTTCCGGGAAGACATAGTTCCCGTCAAAGCTGCCGCGGAGGAAGGCCTCGGCAAGGCTCCCGGGCTTGATGTTGGCCTTGGCCTCTTCCACGGAGAACCAGGCCCAGTCGTCCACCTCCCGGTTGGGCCGGGGACGATCTTCTTTGACGGTGGCGGTGAAGTTCAGCATCAGGGTGTTGCTGGGGGCGAAATAATGGCTGTGGTTGAAGCGCAGGGAGCTTACCGTCATGTTCAGCTCCTCCCGGATCTCCCGGGCGGCGGCGTCCTCGGCGTCCTCTCCCTGGTTCACATACCCGGCCACCAGCACATAGGCCGGGCGGCCGTACTGGCGGATCAGCAGGACCTTTTCCTTCTTCTCATCCATCACCACCATGCTGACGGCGGTATTGAAGATGGGATAGCGAAAGGCGCCGCAACCCTCGCACCAGGGGATCAGGCGGCCCTCGCCCTCATGAAAGCGCATCTCCAGCCTGCAGCCGCATTGGGTGCAGTAGTTCATCTCCATGCTTCAGCCTGCCTTTCCCGTGGGGGCGGGGCTGGCGGAGGGCGCCGGCGTGGCTGTCGCTGCGGGCGCGGCGCTGGGGGAGGGTTCGGGCTTCGCCGGGGCGAAGGAGCCCTGCTCCTGCCAGGTGTCCCTGGCGGCGCGCAGCAGGATCTCCGCCGCCTGGTTGCGGCCGTAGGCGGTCTCGGAGCCCAGGACAATGGCCACGGCGGTATGGGTCTCACCCCCGGCGGTGACGGGGAGGCTGGCTGCCAGACAGGAGCCGGCCTTGTTGGTGGACCCGGTTTTCAGACCGTTGCAGCCGGGAAGGTTAAAGACCAGAGCGTTGGAGTTGGCGGTGACGTATTTCAGGGAGGGCATGCTGCCGTAGCGCTCCCGGGTGATGTTCAAAAGCTCGGGGTGCTCATGGATCAGCAGGGAGCAGAGAGTGAAGAGATCCTCGGCGGACATGCAGTTTTGCACCTTGGTGCTGAGAGCCTGCTGCAGATAGACCGGCAGGCCGTTGGGATTGTAGAAGTGGGCGGTCTCCAGGCCAAGCTCCCCGGCGCGCTTGTTCATGCGCTCCACAAAGGCCTCCTCGGAGCCGCAGAGATGCTCCGCCAGGGCCAGGGCGCACTCGTTGCTGGAGGCCAGCAGCATGGCGCCCAGCATGTCCTGGTAGGGATAGCGCTGGTCGGTGTAGAGGGTGACCATGGCGTCCACACCCCGGGAGAGGGCGGCGGCCTTTTCCGAGACGCCCACGCTGTCATAGCTGGAGATCTCCCCCCGCTGTATGCCCTCGGCCAGCAGCAGATAGGTCATGAGCTTGGAGATACTGGCGATGGGCACCGGGTCGCCCGCGTTGCGGGAGAAGAGGATGTCCCCGGTGTCTGCGTCCGCCACCAGGACGGCGCTGAAGGCGTCAAAATAGCCCTGGCGGTCCAGCTCCTCCAGATCGGCGCGGAAGGGCCGGTCCGGGTAGAGGCGGATGCCCTCCTCGGTGAACTCCGCCGTGATATCCAGCATGAGCTGGATGTCCGTGAGGCTCATGTACAGGTCCCGGCCTTCCCGGTAGGTGTAGTAGCGGTGCTCCGGGCCGTCCACGAAGATCCGGTTGCGGAAGGGCACAAAGCTGCTGATCCAGGGATCCTCTGTGGCAGTGCCCGCGCCGCTCCAGGCGCCGGAGGACTGGCGGGTGTTCACGGTGAAGAACTCCCCGTCGGCGGGGGTGTTCTGGTATTCAAAGCGGAAGGCACAGCGGGTGCCGTCCAGTCCCGCGGAGAGATCCGTCAGGGAGATGTAGTAGTTGCCGGGGTATTCGTTCAGCATGGCCCGGACCGTCACCGTCTTCTCCCCGATCAGCAGGGCCAGGGAGAATGCGCTGGGGTCGGCAAAGGCAGCGGCGCCGCAGCTGAGCAGCAGGGCGGCCATCAGCGCCAGGGCCAGGATCATCCGTTTGAGCTTCAAGGGAAAGCCTTCTTTCTTAGGGAGATTGGAGGAGCGGGGGAAAGAGACCTCACTCCACGGTGTTGCGCAGCTCGCCGATGCCGTCGATGCCGCAGACCACCTCGTCCCCCGGCTGGAGGAAGACGGGGTCTTTCTCGCCCATGAGCACGCCCTTGGGAGTGCCGGTGGCGATGATGGTGCCGGCCTTCAGGGTCAGGCCCCGGGAGAGGGTGCTCACGATCTCGGGGATGCCGTGGATCAGGCAGTTGGTGTTGCTGTTCTGGCGGAGCTTGCCGTTGAGAGTGGTCCAGATGGGCAGGGCCGGCGGGAAGGGGACCTCGTCGGCGGTGAGGATGCAGGGACCCATGGGGCAGAAGCCCTCCAGACTCTTGCCGAAGTGCCACTGCTTGTGGATGGTCTGCACCTCCCGGGCGGAGACGTCATTGATGACGGTGTAGCCGAAGATATAGTCCGCCACATCCTCGGGGGCCACGCAAGTGGCGTCCCGACCCAGAATGACGCCCAGCTCGTTTTCAAAGTCCAGCTTCTGCGTCAGGTCCCGGTGGGCGGGGATGGGGGCGCCGGTACCCTGGGAATAGTTCACCCGCTTGGAGAAGAAAATGGGGGCGGCCAGCTCCACGCCGAAGGCCTCGGAGGAGAAGCGGCCCGCCTCGGCGGCATGCTCGGAGTAGTTGAGGCCCAGGCAGAGCACATCCTGCAGGGGCCGGGGAATGGGGGAGAGCAGGGTCAGGTCCCCCAGGGGCAGACAAGCGCCCTCGGCGGCGGCCATGGCGGCCAGGTCCTCCCTGGAGGCGCGCAGGATCAGATCGTTCATATCCGCAAAGGCAAAGCCCAGGTCCTCGAGAGGCAGAACGCCCTCGGCGCGAAGGATGCCCAGCTCCTCCCGGGTCTCGTTCCGGCGTGTAAAGGTGACAAGTTTCATGCAGATCCCTCCTGTTTTCGTTCTCTGATCCTTTATTATAGCGGAAAGCAGCCCCTTCTGCAAGAGGGAAAGGCTGGGCGGGCGGCCGGGGCGTGTAGGGTTTACAATGATGTGTGACAGTAGATGAAAAAAAGAATAGCGAATAGGAGTGGCCTGTATTAAGGTTGAGTTGTCGAGACAAAACCGAAAGGC
>ONBX01000075.1 GCA_900316205.1 uncultured Eubacteriales bacterium | reverse complement strand
GCCGTGGCGGATGCCATGTGCGCCTGGGCTGTGGAGAACGGAGCCACCCATTTTACCCATTGGTTCCAGCCGCTGACCGGCATCACGGCGGAAAAGCATGAAAGCTTCCTCTCTCCTGCGCCGGACAGCCATGTGATCATGAAGTTTTCCGGCAAGGAACTGATCCAGGGTGAGCCGGACGCCTCCAGTTTCCCCTCCGGCGGCCTGCGGGCCACCTTTGAGGCGAGAGGCTACACCGCCTGGGATCCGACCTCCTATGCGTTTATCAAGGAAAAGACGCTGTGCATCCCGACGGCTTTCTGCTCCTACGGCGGCGAAGCGCTGGACAAAAAAACGCCGCTGCTGCGCTCCATGGAGGCGCTGAACCGGGAGGCCCTGCGGGTGCTGCGTCTCTTCGGGAACCGGGAAGTGCAGCGTGTGGTGACAAACGTGGGACCGGAGCAGGAGTATTTCCTGGTGGATCGGGACATGTATCTCAAGCGGAAGGACCTGATCTACACCGGGCGCACCCTCTTCGGCGCAAAGCCTCCCAAGGGCCAGGAGCTGGACGACCACTACTTCGGCGCCATCAAGCCCCGGGTCAAGGCCTTCATGGAGGAGCTGAACGAGGAGCTCTGGAAGCTGGGCATCTATGCCAAGACGGAGCACAACGAGGTGGCCCCCTGCCAGCATGAGCTGGCGCCGGTCTACACCGTGACCAATATCGCGGCAGACCACAACCAGCTCACCATGGAGATCATGAAAAAGGTGGCACGCAGGCACGGCCTCATGTGCCTGCTGCACGAAAAGCCCTTTGCCGGCGTCAACGGCAGCGGCAAGCACAACAACTGGTCCATGGCCACGGACACCGGGGTCAATCTCCTGAGCCCCGGCGACACGCCCTATGAAAACGCGCAGTTCCTGCTTTTCCTGGTGGCGGTCATCAAGGCGGTAGACGAGTATCAGGGTCTGCTGCGGCTGAGCGTGGCCTCCGCCGGCAACGACCACCGGCTGGGCGCCAACGAGGCGCCGCCCGCGGTCATTTCCATCTTCTTGGGCGATGAGCTCAGCGCCGTGCTGGACGCCATCGAGACGGACAGCCCCTATGCCGGCGCGGAGAGGAAAAGGATCCGCCTGGGCTCCGACGTGCTGCCCCGCTTCAACCGGGACGCCACAGACCGGAACCGCACCTCGCCCTTTGCCTTTACGGGCAACAAATTCGAGTTCCGCATGGTGGGCTCCAACGACTCCATCTCCTGCGCGAATATCATGATCAACGCCGCCGTGGCGGAGGCCCTGCGGCAGTTTGCGGATGCCCTGGAGGGCTGCACGGAGGACTTTGACGCCTGCCTGCACGAACTGATCCGGGAGAACATCAAAGCGCATAAGCGGATCCTCTTCAACGGCAACGGCTATGACGAGAGCTGGATCCGGGAGGCGACGGAAGAAAGGGGCCTTCTGAATCTGCGCACCACGCCGGACGCGCTGCAGACGGTGCTGGAGCCGGAGAACATGGAGATGCTGCAGCGGCATGGGATCTTCTCCGAGGCGGAGATCCGCTCCCGCTACGAGATCAGCATGGAAAACTACGTCCGCACCGTGCGCATCGAGGCCCTGACCATGGCGGACATGGCCAAAAAGGAGATCCTCCCGGCCGTCCTGGGCTATACGGATCGGCTGGCGGCAGGGCTCAATGAAAAGGAAAAGGCCTCGGCCGCCCTGGGCTTCCGGGCGGAGCGCAGACGGCTGGAGAAGCTCTCCCTTCTCTCGGACGACATCGACGCCGCCATTGAGGCTCTGGAGGAGAGCGTGGACGGCAGGGACGGAGAGGACGCCACCGCCCAGGCCTTCTATATCCGGGACGTGCTGCTGGAGAAGATGGCGGCGCTCCGCAGGCTCTGCGATGAGGCGGAGGGCCTGACGCCGGCGGACTGCTGGCCCTTCCCCACCTACGGCGAGCTGCTTTTCGGTGTTTAAAAGGAGGGACGGAACATGTGCGGGATCGTAGGCTTTGTGGGAGAACAGAACGCCGCGCCCATCTTGCTGAAGGGGCTGCGGCAGCTGGAATACCGGGGCTATGATTCGGCGGGCATCGCCGTGATGGACGCCGACAGGATCCGGGTGGAGAAGGTGAGCGGACGGATCGCCAGGCTCTGTGAGAAGACGGAAAACGGCGCGGCGGTCCCGGGACGGATCGGCATCGGGCACACCCGCTGGGCCACCCACGGGGCGCCCACGGACGTCAACGCCCATCCCCATCTCTCAAACGACGGGCGCTTTGCCATCGTGCACAACGGCATCATCGAGAACTATCTCTCCCTGCGACGGGAGCTGATGGGGGAGGGCTACGTGTTCCGGAGTGAGACGGACACGGAGACCATCGTCCATCTGCTGGAGAAATACTACGACGGGGATATCAAGGCCGCGGTGATGAAGACGGCGGCAAGGCTGGAGGGCTCCTACGCCCTGGGTATCCTCTGCGCCGACGCGCCGGACACGCTCTATGCTGTGCGCCAGGCAAGTCCGCTGATTCTTGGCATCGGCGTGGGAGAAAACTTCTTCGCCTCCGACGTGACCGCGCTGGTGGCGCACACGAAAAACGTCATCTATCTGGAGGACGGCGAGATCGCCATGCTCACGCCAAAGTCCATCCGGGTCTTCGATTGCACCGGGAAGCTGATCCAAAAGCCCATCAGCCGGGTGACCTGGAGTGTGGAAGCTGCGGAAAAGGGCGGTTACGAGCACTTCATGCTCAAGGAGATCATGGAGCAGCCCGCCGCCGTCAAGGCGGCTCTGGCGCCGCGGCTGCACGAGGGAGAGATCCGGCTGGACGATTTTGAGCTGTCGGAGGAGAAGCTGCGCGCTGTCAACAAGATCGTCATCACCGCCTGCGGCTCGGCCTATTACGCGGGCTGCTCCGGGCGCTACGCCATTGAAAAGCTCTGCCGCATCCCGGTGCAGGTGGAGCTGGCCAGTGAGCTGCGCTATGGAGAGCCCATGGTGGATGAGCACACGCTGGTACTGGTGATTTCCCAGTCCGGCGAGACCGCCGACACCATCGCGGCGCTCAAGGAGTGCCGCTCCCACGGGGCGACCATCATCGGCATCGTCAATGTGGTGGGCAGCACTATCGCCAAGCTTGCCGATCACACCCTCTACACCTGGGCCGGACCGGAGATCGCCGTGGCCACCACCAAGGGCTATACCACCCAGCTGGCCGTGCTGTACCTGTTCGCACTCTACACAGCGGAGAAGCTGGGACGCCTGGAGAAGGCCGAATATGCCGCGTTGGTGCACTCTCTGAAAATGCTGCCGAAACTCCTGCAGGAGACCATCGATATGAACTATCAGATCCCCGCCATCGCCAGCCGTTACGCCAGCCAATCCCTCTTTTTTATCGGCCGCAACACCGACTATGCCGTGGCGCTGGAGGGGGCGCTGAAAATGAAGGAGATCTCCTATCTGCACGCAGAGTCCTATGCCGCCGGGGAACTCAAGCACGGCACCATCGCGCTCATCGACGAGGGGCAGCCGGTGATCGCCGTCTGCTGCAATGAGGCCCTTTGCGACAAGACGCTGTCGAACATTGTGGAGGTCAAAGCCCGCGGGGCCAAGGTGCTGGCCCTGGCCTTCCGCGGGAACAGGAAGATCGTCTCCCAGGCGGATGACGTGATCTTTATTCCCCGGATCGAGACGGTCTTTTCCGCGGCGCTGGCCGTGGTACCGCTGCAGCTGCTGGCCTATTATGCCGCGAAAGAAAAGGGCTGCGACATCGACAAGCCGAAAAACCTGGCCAAGTCCGTGACGGTGGAATAAACCGTATCACAGAACAGACGGAAAAATCTGAAAACAAAAGACCGGCGAGAGGAACATCCCTGTATGGGTTCCTCTCGCCGGCGTTTCTTTGTCATACTGCGGCTCTGTATTCGGTAGTAAATCGGTAGTAAAAGTCAGATCATACCGTGGATTTTCGTGGTGAAACGGCGCAAAACGGGGCTGGTTTGTGCCCTGCCGTGGCAGACAAAAAGTATCTTTGTCAAATGCGATCAGCCTCCTGAAAAGCCGTGTTCTGCCCCGTTTTGCAGCCCATTTGCCGGGCAGAAAAAGTTGTGAATAAACTGTGACTCTGTCACGGAAAAAGCAAAATACGGCAAAATGCGGCAAGTCAATGCCTTCAATGGTAGTCAAATGGTAGTAAAACTGAGGGGTTCTTACTACCGTCGGGTGAAGGGATACCCTGGGAAATCAGCTAAAAAAGGACCCGTTATATTTCATCTGTGCTTTGATCATCAATCCAATACCAGCAAAAAAGCCGATGCC
>ONBX01000077.1 GCA_900316205.1 uncultured Eubacteriales bacterium | reverse complement strand
ACATCTTTTGTCTCTTGGGGCTTGACTTTTAATAGTTAGTCTTCACAATCCCCCCATGCGTCTCCAAGCTTGGCCGCACAGGTTTGTCTACAGTCTGAATCGCCCCGGCAATAGCCGGGGCGATTCTCAAAGTTCAAATCTGTTTACTTGATCTCCAGCTTGCGGCTGGCGGGCTTGACCTCCACCTTCTTGGGCATGGTCAGGGTCAGGATGCCGTCGTTGTAGGCTGCCTCGATCTTCTCCACGTCGATGCCGGAAACGTCAAAGCTGCGGCTGAAGGAACCGTAGACCCTCTCGCGCTTCACAAAGTTCGGGCGCTTGTCCTCGTCCTCCACCTTGCGCTCCACGCTGATGGTCAGGCAATCATTCTCCACATCGATGCTGATATCTTCCTTCTTGAAGCCTGGGAGTTCAGCTTCCAGCTTGTAGGCATCGCCGGTGTCGATGACGTCGGTGCGGAAGCTCAAGGTCGTGTTGTCGTTGAAGAAGCTGCGCTGCATCTCATCAAAGGCGCGGAAGGGATCGTACACATTCACATGACGGGTAAAAGGAATCAGTTCAAACATCTCTATAACCTCCATAAATTTGATTACACATTTAATCTGGTGAAACATTCATTTCTCTCGCTTCATCGTATATATAAAATAGCAAACAAATATGAATGAATATAGCGTTAATTGTGAACAAAATATGAATATTAGCACTCACAAATTACGAGCGCTAATATTGTGTCCTTATTCACCAAAATAATTCCTGTCAGATTTTTCCGATCAGGGAGCATGCGCAGAAGGCCAGGAGATTGGCCGCCACGATGCTGGCGCCGGCCGGCGTATCCAGCAGATAGGAGGCGATGGTCCCCACCGTGAAGCAGAGCAGGGACAGCCCCGCCGCGCAGAGCACCACGGACTTAAAGCTCCGGCACACCCGCATGGCGGAGAGGGCCGGGAAGATGATGAGGCTGGAAATGAGCAGGGCGCCCATCATGCGCATACCCAGCACCACGGTGACGGCGGTGAGGACTGCCAGGAGCGTGTTGTAAAGCTCGGTCCTGGTGCCGGTGGCCTTGGAGAAGGTCTCGTCAAAGGTCACGGCGAAGAGCCGGGGATAGAAGAGCACGAAAAGCAGCAGCACCGCGGCAGAGAGGACGGCGCTGAGGACAGCGTCGGAACGGCTGAGGGAGAGGACGCTGCCGAACATGTAGCTGGAGACCTCGGTGTTCATGCCGGTGGTCACCGAGACGCAGATGACGCCGATGGCCAGGGCCGAGGAGGAGATGATGGCGATCATGGCGTCGCCCTTGATCTTGCTGTTCTGGCTGAGCCGGAGCAGGAGCACCGCTGTCACCACCACCACGGGGATGGCCACGGCCAGGGGCGCCACATGCAGTGCGGAAGCAATGGCCAGTGCGCCGAAGCCCACATGGCTCAAGCCGTCGCCGATCATGGAATAGCGCTTGAGGACCAGGGACACGCCCAGCAGCGCAGCGCACAGGCTGATGAGCCCGCCCACCAGCAGCGCTCGCTGCATGAAGTGGAAGGAAAACATATGCATAAACTCGTTCATATCCTATTCCCTCCCAAAAAGCGGCGGGCCAGGGCGCTCTCCCGATATTGAGCGGATGTGCCGAAGAAGAGCTGCTTTTGCCCGAGATGCAAGATATGCGTGGCATAGCGGGCCGCCGCATGGATGTCATGGGACACCATGATGACGGTGATGTTGTCGCAGAGGTTCACCAGCTTGATGAGGTTGTACATCTCCCCGGTGGCGATGGGGTCCAGGCCTGTCACCGGCTCGTCCAGCAGCAGGAGCTTTTTGGTGGCGCAGAGGGCTCTTGCCAGCAGCACCCGCTGCTGCTGACCGCCGGAGAGGGCCTGATAGCTCTTGTCCTGCAGATCCTCGATACCCATGCGCTCCATGTTGAAGAGGGCGCGTTTTTTATCCTCGTCGTTGTAATGCAGGCGGCGGCCCAGGGAGTTGAGGCAGCCGGAGAGCACCACCTCCCGGACGCTGGCTGGGAAATCCCGCTGGAGCTGGGTCTGCTGGGGGAGATAGCCGATCTCCGTGCTTTTGAGCCCGTCTCCGAATTCGATGCTGCCCCTGTCCGGGCTTTTGAGTCCCAGCAGGCCCTTCATCAGGGTGGATTTGCCGGAGCCGTTCTCCCCCACAACGCAGAGATAGTTCCCGGCGTTCAGGGTGAAGTTCACGCCTTCCAATACCGTGCTGCCGTCATAGGCAAAGCACAGGTCCTTGCATGTTAAAATCGCCATCAGCTCAGGGCCTCCTTCAGGGCGTTTACGTTGCCCCACATCAGTTGAAGATACGTCACCCCGTTTTCCAGGTCCGCTGCCGACACATTGTGGCAGGAGTGGAAAAGGAGCTTGCGGCAGCCTGTGTCCTCTGAGACTACATCTGCCATTTTTTCGTTGGAAAACTCAATATAGAAGACCGCGGGAAGCCCTTCCGCCCGCACCCGGTCGATGAGAAAGGCCACGGTGCGCGCCGCAGGCTCCGTATCATCCGCGCAGCCGGGGAAGGCAGCGAAGTACTCCAGGCCGTATTCCTCCACGAAGTAGCGCACGGGGAAGCGGTCGGCAAACACCACGGTGTGATATTTCGCCCCGTCCACAGTTCTGCGGAAGGCCTCATCCAAAAGACGCAGCTGGCCGCAATAGCGCTCCAGGTTCGCCCGATAGAGGCTCTCCCCTTCCGGATCCAGGGCACAAAGCCGCTCGCAGAGAGCCTCGCAGATCAGCACGGCGTTCACAGGAGATGTCCAGACGTGCTCGTCGTACTCCGGGCCTTCTTCCTCTTCCTCGTGCTCGTGCTCTTCGTGCAGCTCCTGCATGCCTTCCTTCTCTTCTTCCTCCAGGGCCTCCACACAGTCCAGCATACGCAGGGCCTCCACCGGCTGCTCCGCCAGCAGATCGTCCACCCAGGCCTCGGACTCGCCGCCGTTGCAGAAAAACAGGGTACATTCCTGCACGCGGATCATGTCCCTGGCTGTGGGCTCAAAGCTGTGGGACTCGGCGCCGGGGGGCACCAGCAGGCTGACCTCCGCCCGCTCTCCGGCGATCTGCCGGGCAAAATCATAGGCGGGAAACACCGTGGTCACGATGCTCACGGGAGCAGCTTCTTCCCGCGCTGTATCGCTTTCTCCGCAGGCAGCCAGGCTGAGGGCAAGGCAGAGCAGAAGGACCGCCGCAATGGTTTTTTTCATGCTTTCACTCCAAATCTTCCCGGAAAACAGAGAAGTTTTTCTTTACAAAATAAAAAAGTGTGCTATAATAGCAGAGCTGTCATAAATGGGGGCGTAGCTCAGCTGGGAGAGCGTACGGTTCGCATCCGTAAGGTCAAGGGTTCGAATCCCTCCGTCTCCACCAAAAATCCGTTATCCGCTTGCGCGGATGACGGATTTTTTTGTGGAGACACGGGATTCGAATCATGTCCGAAAGCCACACAGGTGGCTTTCATCGACCAGTTCAAAAACTGGTCGATTCCTTTATCCGATTTTCCCGTCCCCCGCAAGGGGAAATCGGATGCATGCGAATCCCGACCTCGGTTCTTTTGCTGAGCGGTATCAGCAGGGCGCATTCCAACTGCACCAAAAGGTGATGGCCTTTTGGTTTGGTGGAGACAAGGGGTTCGAATCATGTACGAACATGCCGGTGGCATGTTCATGAAACAGTGCGCACACTGTTTCATACCTTTATTCAGTTCTTCCGTCTCCCGCAAGGAAAAACTGAATGCATGCGAATCCCGACCTCGGCTCGTTTCCTGAAAAAACTGAATGCATGCGAATCCCGACCTCGGCTCGTTTCCTGAGCTGTATCAGTAGGGCGCATTCCAAATGCTCCAAAAGGTGATGGCCTTTTGGTTTTGTGGAGACACGGGATTCGAATCATGTCCGAACATGCCGGTGGCATTCACCTCTCGGCCTGCTCGCACTGCTCGCAAAGCCCGTAGAGCACCGTACGCCTGGGATCCAGGCGGAAACCGTGCTCGCCCAGCAGGTGGCTCCGGATCTCCTCCAGCTCCTCACAGTGGAGATGGATCAGCTTTCCGCATCTCTCACATTTACAATGAAAACAGGTCCCTGACGCGCCATGGCTCTCGGGTCGCACATACTCAAAGCAGGCGGGGCTTTTCTCATCGATGATGTATTTATTGAGGACGCCCTCCCCCACCAGGCTTTCCAGCTGGCGGTAGACCGTGGACTGACCGATGGGCGCGCCATCGCAGCGGAAGGCCTCGCACACGTCTCCCGCGGTGATGTGCCGCCCGGGGACTGTTTCCAGATAGGCGATCAGCTTATCCCGCTGTTTGGTTTTATACTTGGGCCGTGGGTTCATAAAGCTCCACCTCAATCAAATTTGAGAACGGTTCTCATTTATATCACAAGCACGCTTTCCTGTCAACAGATTTGAAAATCATTTTCAAATTGGAGTAACACGCGCTCCCTCCCCCCTGCCGGCTTTACCGCAGAGGGAAACTGTGCTATACTGCTCTGCAGCCGGCGCAGCCGCGCCGCCCTTTTCAAGCTTCGGAGGAACACATATGAAAAAGCTCTTCGGCGGTCTTTCCTTTTCCTGGGGAAGGCTGATCCTATTTGCCGTGATCTGCGGCGTGTATACCGGGATCACCACCCTGCTGCCCTTTGCCAGAGATACCTCCATTCAGGACATTTCCATCAGCTTTGAATGGTGGATCCTCTTTGCGATCCTGATCATTGTGAACAGCGAGAGTCCTCTGGACTCCGCCCTCAAGACCTTTGTCTTTTTCCTTATCTCCCAGCCCCTGGTATACCTGGTGCAGGTGCCCTTCCACGCAGAAGGCTTCGGCGTGTTTCGCTACTATCCCAATTGGTTTCGCTGGACCCTTCTCACCTTCCCCATGGCCTTCGTCGGCTATTACATGAGAAAGGACAAATGGTGGGGGCTGCTGATTCTCGCGCCCATGCTGGCCTTTCTGGGCTATCATTATATGGGTTTTCTCCGGGAGGCAATCAGCTTTTTCCCGAACCACCTGCTGAGCGCCATTTTCTGCACCGCATCGCTGCTCCTCTATCCCCTGGGCATTTTCCGAAACCGAAAGCTGCGTCTGGCTGGATTGGCTCTGAGTCTTTTGATCCTGCTGTTCTTCTCCGTCTTGGGACTCCGCGGCGCCGGATCCAATGCCTATGAAACGGATCTGCTGCTCAGCGGCGGCGAGACCGCCGGGACGGAGTTTGACGACAGCTGGAGCGTGTCCCTGGAGGACGAGGGTTTCGGCACCGTATCCATCCGCCATGAGGACGCGATCGACAGCTTTCTGGTCCACGCCTCCCTCACCAAAACCGGCAGGACCAGGCTGATCCTCCGCTCCCCCGCGGGAGAAAGCTATGTCTACGCCGTGGAGATTCAGCGGCACAGCTATGAGATCCAGCGTCTCACCCCTTCGCCGGAAAAAAGATAAAACAAATCTGCAGGACCCGGGAACCTTTTCCCGGGTCCTGCGTCTTATAGTCGGAATCGATATTGATGAGAAAGAAGGTCATCCCTATGAAGAAATTCCTTGCTTTGATGCTTGCCATGCTGATGGTCCTGGCGCTCTGCGCCTGCGGCCAGGCCAAGACCCCCGCTGCTGAAGAGAAGGCTCCCGCTGTTGTGGGCGGTTGGACCATTTCCGAAGACGCGGCCCTCACCGAGGAAGCCCGCGCGGCCTTTGAGAAGGCCATGGAAGGTCTCACCGGCGTCGGCTATGAGCCGGTGGCGCTGATCGGCACCCAGGTCGTATCCGGCACCAATTATTGCATCCTCTGCGAGGCCCGGACCATCGTGCCCGACGCTGCTCCCTACTACGCCCTGGTCTATGTCTACGCCGATCTGAAGGGCGGCGCAGAGCTTATGAATATCGCAGCCCTGAACATCGGCGACATCGCCGAGACTGGCGAGATCAAGGCAGCCGACCCTGCTTCCGGAAATCTCCTGGGCGGCTGGAAGCTGGACCGCGAGTCCACCGTGGAAGTGGACGGCGCGCTGCTGCACCTGGCTTCCCAGCTGGTGAACGGCACCAACCACTGCGTCCTCTGCCAGGGCGGCAAGCTGGCCTTCGTCTATGAGTCTCTGGACGGCAAGACCGAGCTCAAGAGCGAGGTCGCTCTCGACCCTGGCGCTCTGAGAGGCTGAGTTCTTCATAAAACAGGAAAAGTCCCTTGCTCTCCCATTGGGATGGCAAGGGGCTTTCGTTATCGCATCAGGGTCTCCAGGCGCTTTTGGATCCTGCCGGCCTGCAGATCGTTCAGGTCAATGACCTGGATGTTCAGCTCGGAGGCTCGGTTTCGCATCACGGTGCGGCCCCGCTCCGCCGTCACAATAGCGGCCCGGGCGATCTGTCCGCCGAAGCGGTCCCGCAGCACCGCAAGCTCATTGAGGGCTTCGGTCTTCACATCACAGGTCTTGCAGCTGATAAACACCGGCGTGACGCCCCGGGTCGCCATCACATCCAGCTCGTTGGAGACCGCATTGTCCTTTTTATTCTCCTCCCAGTCCACCACGGCGCTGGTGCGCACGTCGTCGAATAGTCCGGTGTCCAGACAGGCCTTGTAAGTATAGAGCTCCAGCACGCTGCCCACGTCCCGCAGCCAGGTACGGATCTGTTGATCCCGGAAGCGAAAGCTGACCTGTTCCCCCCGCGTGATCTGCAGGTCCAGTAAAAAGCCCAGCTTTTCCAGATCTGCCAGAGCTTTCTCCGGTGCCTGGATCCGGGCTGCCCGTTCCCCCTTCACCTCATAGGGTCCGAAGACCTCCAGAGGGACAGGTGCATCCGGTGCGGTCTGGGAGACGCGCTGGAAGTAGGTCACGATCCGCGTCCAGTCCCGCCGATGCTCCAGGTAAAGCCGGAAGAAGGGATCGTAGTCATCCATATAGCGGTCCAGGATTCTGTTATCCACCCGGCCGGTGCGCATGGAGCCGCCCGCCATGCGGAAGCAGTCCTCCACGCTGAAGCGCACGTCGCAGGGCAGATCCGAGGCAAAGGAAGCATTCCGGATATTATAAAAGCGATTTCGCTTGCGGCTGTAGGTAAAGACGGGAACGGGCCGCTCCGCGCTGAGAAGCCCGGCGGCGAAAAGGACCGCATCCGTGCCGCCGGTAATATCAATGGCGCAATTCTCATCCTCTTCCGTGATACTGCGCAGCCGCCGCAGCACCGATTCGCTGTCATAGACATCGGTGCGGACGAAGGAGAGCTCCGGCGCCATTCCCCGATGGCGGAAATACTCCTTCAGCTGCCGATGGACTCGCTTATCCCCGGCCACATTTTCGGGGCAGACATAGACCACCCGCTCCGGCCGGAACACTTCCACACCAAGCACGTTTTCCAGCGGTCGTTCATCATAGAGTTCGATCAGCGTACGCATAACGCCGCCTCCCTTCTGTCTATCTGATTTCACTTTAGCACAGGCTGCATCTCGGCGCAAGTGTTTTCCCGTAACAGCGCATTTTGTCAGGTGCGGAGCAGAGGGAACGCCCTGCTTATCTATTCGGGCGCATGCAGAGCTTTGAGGCGTCCTTCCTCCACTCGCTCGCTCCTTCCGCCCTCTGTCCCGAAGCCTGAGGACAGAATCGAGTAGGAGGGGCTGAATAAGCCCCGACCTCTCACACCACCGTGCGTACCGTTCGGTACACGGCGGTTCAACCGCATAGGTGCAGAGACTCGTA
>ONBX01000078.1 GCA_900316205.1 uncultured Eubacteriales bacterium | reverse complement strand
ATCGAGGTCGCGCAGGGCGCCGAGCTGGGCTTCAAAGAGCAGCCTCTTTCCCGCATCCGCGGCGGAGCGCAGATACGCGCCGGTATCACAGAGGAAGGGTCTGATCTTTCCACCGTAGTTTTCGACCCAGACCGTCAGCTCCTCCATCGTATAGGGCTTTGCCCCATAGACACCGGTCAGGATCAGGTTTTTCCATTCGAGCAGCTCTTGCAGATGCTCCTGCAGCACCTCCGGATCGTTCAGTTCCCCGGCGAGGACGGTCTTTTTCTGGTACTTGTCCGAATAGAACGGAGCTATGCCCTGTTTGGTGGACCCGTACTGTTTGTCGGCCAGGCGAGCTTCCTCCAGCGCGTCCAGCTCCCGGTGCCAGGGCAGGAGCAGAGAGGCCCGGTCGCTGATTTTGAGGTTCTCCGGACTGATCGCCACGCCCTTTTCCCGCAGAGCTTCGATCTCGATCCAGAGGTTTTCGGCGTCGAGCGCGACGCCGTTGCCCAGGATATTCACGACGCCGGGGTGAAAGATACCGGAGGGCAGAAGATGCAGCGCAAACTTCCCATAGTTGTTGACGACGGTGTGGCCCGCGTTGCCTCCGCCCTGATAGCGGATGACCACATCGTAATCCTCCGTCAGCAGATCGACCATGCGGCCCTTGCCCTCGTCGCCCCAGTTGATGCCAACGATCGCACAGGTTTTCATTCTTGTATCCCCCTTATTCATACTCCACCGTGGCAGGCGGTTTGGAGGTGATGTCGTAGAGCACGCGGTTGACGCCCTTCACCTCGTTGACGATGCGCACCGAGACGCGATCCAGCAGTTCATACGGCAGGCGCGACCAGTCCGCCGTCATGAAGTCCGAGGTCTGGACGCTGCGCAGCGCCACGGCATAGTCGTAGCTACGCCCGTCGCCCATCACGCCCACGGAGCGGAGATTCGTCAGCACCGCGAAATACTGGCTGGCGGACTGATCCAGCCCGGCCCTTGCCATCTCCTCGCGGAAAATGGCGTCGGCCTCGCGCAGCAGGGCCAGCTTCCCCTCCGTCACGTCTCCGATCACGCGGATGGCGAGGCCGGGCCCGGGGAAGGGCTGGCGCGCGACCAGACTTTCCGGGAGTCCCAATTCACGCCCGAGCTGCCGCACCTCGTCCTTGAAGAGCAGCCGCAGCGGTTCCAGGATTTCTTTGAAATCCACATAGTCGGGCAGGCCTCCCACATTGTGATGGCTCTTGATGACAGCGGATTGGCCGAGACCGGATTCGATCACGTCGGGGTAGATCGTTCCCTGGGCGAGATAGTCCACCGCGCCGATCTTTCTGGCCTCGGCCTCAAAGACGCGGATAAACTCCTCCCCGATGACGTGGCGTTTTGCCTCCGGCTCCGTCACGCCGCGCAGCCTGTTAAGAAAGCGGGCGCGCGCATCGACGCGGCGGAAATCCAGCGCCCGGCACGAAAAAACCGCCTCCACCTCGTCACCCTCGTTTTTGCGCAACAGGCCGTGATCGACAAAGACGCAGCTGATCTGGCTGCCGATGGCCTCGCTCAGAAGCGCCGCAAGCACCGAGGAATCCACCCCGCCGGAGAGGGCCAGCAGCACCCGGCCCGTGCCGATGCGCGCACGGAGTTTCTCTATACTGCGGCGTTTGAAATCCGCCATAGTCCAGTCGCCATGGGCGCCGCAGATCGTATAGAGAAAATTGTGCAGCATCTCCCGCCCGAAGACCGTGTGGTTGACCTCCGGGTGAAACTGCACGCCGTAAAAGTGCCGCTCCTCGTCGGAGATGGCGGCGGTGGGGCAGGCCGCGGAGTGGGCGGCCAGACGGAAGCCCTCCGGCACTCGGGCCAGGTAGTCCCCGTGGCTCATCCAGGTGACGCTCATCTCGGGCAGGTCCCGAAACAAGGCGCAGGTCGGATCAAAGACCGTCTCCGTCTTGCCGTACTCCCGCGCCGAGGCGTCCTCCGCGGCGGTGACAAGGCCGCCGAGGGACTGGGCCAGCAGCTGGCAGCCGTAGCAGATGCCGAGGATCGGCACGCCCAGGCTGAACACGCCGGGGTCGGGTTTCGGCGAATCGGGCAGGTACACACTGTGCGGCCCGCCGGTGAAGATGATGCCGATGGGGTCAAAGCGTTGGATCTCCGCCAGCGACATCGTGTGGGGGTGCAGTTCGCAGTAGACCTGCTGCTCGCGGACGCGCCGGGCGATCAGCTGGTTATACTGGCCGCCGAAATCCAGGATCAGGATTTTTTCCACCGTTCAGCCCTCCAAAGACGCGGAGATCAGCCCCACAAACAGCGGATGCGGATGGTTGGGGCGGCTCTTGAACTCCGGGTGGAACTGGACGCCGACGAAGAAGCGTTTCTCGTTCAGCTCCACGGCCTCCACGATATAACCGTCCGGGGACTGGCCGCAGAGGCAAAGCCCCCTGTCCCGCAAAAGCTCCCGGTAGTCGTTGTTGAATTCGTAGCGGTGGCGGTGCCGCTCGCGAATCTCCTCCACGCCGTAACAGCGGCGCATGACGGACCCTTCCGCGATGCGGCAGGGATAGGCGCCAAGGCGGAGCGTGCCTCCCTTGCTGACGCTCTCGTTCTGATCGGGCAGAAAGTCGATAACCTTGTGGGGCGAGTTGGGGTCAAGCTCCCCGGAGCTTGCGTCGGGAAGGCCGCAGACATGGCGAGCGAACTCGATCACCGCCACCTGCATGCCGAGACAGATGCCAAGATACGGAATGTCGTGCTCCCGGGCGTACTGCGCCGTCACGATCATGCCCTCCACGCCCCGGTCTCCGAAGCCGCCGGGGACGATGAGGCCGTCGCAGCCGGCGAGGGTTCCGCCCACAGTTTCTTCCGTGATCGTCTCGCTGTCGATCCAGCGGATCTCCACACGGGCGTTGCAGGTGTAGCCCGCATGGCGCAGCGCCTCAGCCACAGAGAGATAGGCGTCGTGCAGCTGTACATATTTGCCGACCAGCCCGATGGTGACCTGGTGCTGCAGCGACTTGATACGCGCCACCATCTCCCGCCACTCGTCCAGCTGCGGTGCGCGGGTCCAGAGCCCCAGTTCCCGGCAGACGATCAGGGAAAAATCCTCATCCTCGAGCATCAGCGGCGCCTCATAGAGAATGGGCAGCGTGCGATTTTCGATCACACAGTCGGGCTTGACGTTGCAGAACATGGCGATCTTGCGGAAGATCTCCGGCTCGAGCGGCTCGTCGCAGCGCAGCACGATGATATCCGGAGAGATGCCCATGCCCTGCAATTCCTTGACCGAGTGCTGGGTGGGCTTGGTTTTGTGCTCGTCGCTGCCGCGCAGGAAGGGGACCAGGGTCACGTGGATGAAGAGGGTGTTCTCCCGGCCCTGCTCCAGGCTGACCTGGCGCGCGGCCTCCAGAAAGGGCTGGCTCTCGATATCGCCGGTGGTGCCGCCAATCTCGGTGATGACTACATCTGCGTTCGTCTCCGCGCCGACATGGTAGATG
>ONBX01000079.1 GCA_900316205.1 uncultured Eubacteriales bacterium | reverse complement strand
CATCTTTTGTCTCTTGGGGCTTGACTTTTAATAGTTAGTCTTCACAATCCCCCCATGCGTGTCCAAGCTTGGCCGCACAGGTTTGTCTACAGTCTGAAATCCCCTCCCGAACCGGGAGGGGATTATTATGGCTTTTCGCAAAACTGTAAGGCGGAAAACCAAGAGGACTCAGCCTTCTCCTTGAGGAGAAGGTGGCTTGCCCCAATCTCACGGGAGGGGCAAGACGGATGAGGTGGAAGGGATATCTTCTCGCAGCGTCCAAGCCTCTCAGCTCGCGGTCCGATTTCTTCCCTTTTCTCAGTACTCTCTTACCATTCGCTGTCCGCGATTCAGTCCACCCGCTCGCTGCCCCAGAAGAACAGGGCCACGGTGCCGGGGCCGGTGTGGGAGCCGATGGTGGTGCCCACATAGTTGATGAGGACCTTGCCGTTGAGCTTGGGGAAGCGCTCCTCCACCAGCGCGGCCACAGCCTGGGCGTCAGGCAGGCAGGCGGACATGGAGATGAAGCACTTCCCGTCATAGTCCAGCCCGTCCCTGGCGCACTCCTCCATCTTCTTTACGATCTCCCGGATGACCTTCTTTTTGGTCCGGATCTTGAAGCGGGGGATCAGGCGGCCCAGGTTATCCATATTGAGCAGGGGGCAAATCTCCAGGACGCTGCCGAAGAAGGCGGCAGTCTTGGAAATGCGGCCGCCCTTGACGTAGAAGCTCAGGTCCGTGGAGAAAAACCAGTGGTGGACTTTCAGCCTGTTTTCCTCGATCCAGGCGGCCATCTCGTCCACGCTCAGGCCCTCGTCCCGTTTGGCGGCGGCGGTGTCCATCAGCAGGCCGTAGCCCGAAGATGCGCCCAGAGAGTCGATGATGTAGATCTTCCGCTCCGGAAAACGCTCCTGCAGGATGTGAGCGGCGTTGCGGGCGGAGTTGATGGTGCCGGAGATGCCGGAGGAGAGGCACACGTGCACGATGTCCTGTCCCTGCTCCAGGAAAGGGGTGAAGGCATCCACATACTCGGCCACGCTGACCTGGGAGGTCTTGGTGTCCGCGCCCTTGGCCATCCGGTCGTAAAACTCCTCAAAGGGGATGCTTTGGCCCAGATCGTCCGGGTATTCCACCCCGTCCAGGGAATAGTGGAAGCAGACGTAATTGACATGGATGGACTCGAAGTGCTCCTTGCTCAGATCGGCGGTGGAGCAGCAGCTGAGAATGTAGCTCATAAGTTCAAGCTCCTTTCCTTGATTTCCAATTTATAGGGTACCCGCTTCCCCGTCAAGTTACAAGAAACTTTTTCCCCTTTCCCCTCTACAATGAAGAGCGCCCCCGGTGATGGCTCTACCGGGGGCGCTTTCTATTCTCTACTATTCGTAGAATCCAGTGTTTTCAAGGTCTTCCCGCCCTGGCTCCTTCAGGTCTTTTCGGCCTTCTGTTCCTCGGTGCGAGGGTTTTTTTTCGGCCGCTTCTGCACATGGAAGCTGAGGAACACGATCACTTCCGCCAGCACCGCGATCATAAAGATCTGCCAGGGGTTCCTGTTCAGCAGCAGCAGGTACACCGACACAAAGATGCTCAGCACAAAAAGCGCCACCATGTATTTCAGGTGCTTTGTCCGCTTGAAAACGCACATCAGCACCATCCAGGTCAGTACCGACACGGGAAAAGCCGCAACAAAGATCTGCCAGCGGAGCTGATCCACTGCCAGCCACAGCGTCACAAAGGCTGTGAGCGCCAGGGTCCACACCCCGATCACCGCGATGGCGGTGATGACGCTGGTGCTGTACACCACGTCCTGCCGGGGATCTTTCGGCGTCACCGTGGGCTCCCAGGCGTCGTGGGAGGACAGGATATAGTCCACGGACACCCCGAAGAGCTCCGCGATCTGGGTCAGCACATAGGCATCGGGGATGGCCTCTCCCCTCTCCCATTTGGAGATGCTCTTGTCGGAATAATTCAGCTCCGCGCCCAGCTCCGCCTGGGTCATGCCCGCACCGGTCCGCAGATTGATGAGATTGCCGGCTGTCACCAGCTTCAGTTCTTCCAGCTGCATGGTCTCTCTCCTTCTCAAAACAGGAGCATTATAGCATAAGCCGCCGTTTTTTTCAACGCGGAGGACTGGACATTTTTCAATTCTTGTGCGATACTGCACGGGACGTACTCTGTGTGGTGCGTGCTATGCTGTTTTGCGATCGCTGAAGGAGGTTCCCATGCCGGAACAGGAAAGTCCACTCAAACGCTTTGGCCGTTTCTTTCTCCGCTGCCTGCCCCTGTTGGGCATGGCCGGAGCCCTGCTCTGGCTCTGGCTGAGCGGGGATGATCTGTCCGTTGACACGGTGCTGAGCTATACGCCGGAGCTTCCGCTTCTGGCCGCGCTCTTTCTTCTGCTGCTCTACGCGCTCAAAAGCCTCTCGCTGACGCTGCCGATCCTGCTGCTGGATACGGTCTGCGGCGTTCTCTTTCCCCTGCCTGTCGCCATTCTGGTGGCGACTCTGGGTACCGCCGTCACCCTTACCATCCCCTATTTCATCGGCCGCGGTGCCGGCCCCGATATGACGGAGAAGCTGCAGCAGAAGCACCCCCGTCTGCGGGAGCTGCGGGAGATGCGCAGCCGCAACGAGCTCTTCCTCGCCTTTCTCATCCGCATCGTGGGCATCCTGCCCTGTGATGTGGTGAGCCTCTACCTGGGCAACACCCGCATGCCCTTTCCCAAGTATCTGCTGGGCGGCGTGCTGGGCTTTCTGCCGGATGTGCTCACCGCAACGGTGGTGGGCATGAAGGCGGACGATCGCAGCTCCCCCTGGTTCTGGGGTGCTATCGCCCTGAACCTTCTGGTGGCCGGCGGCTCCACCCTGTTCTATGCGCTCTATCGCAAGCGGCAGAGCAGGTCTGCCGAGGATCTGTCTTCTGAGAAGCCATGAACCATATTTTCGAGGTCCCCGCTCCGCCATTGGACGGGGACCTCGGCATTTTCGCGACATCGCAAAGTCTGGCTCTCTCTGGGACAATGCCCAAACTTTCTCCCTCATCCCGTCCCGCCGCGAAGGCTCTCCCCTGCCTGAACGATCGCCGAACTCTGCTTTCCGGCAGCGCAGTGTTCATCCGCTCGCAGTTCACGCCCTCCCCTCTTTCTGCGACACGGTCGATCGTTATGATCTTTTTTCAAAAAAGGGAAAATAATACTTGACATTTGAGGGTGCTTCTGCTATTATACTCCTTGCTCGCGGGGCTCCGGCTCCAAGAGATCTGGGGGTATAGCTCAGCTGGGAGCGCACACCGTATTTAACCAGCCCCCTGTTTGAGAGAGCTACTTAAAGCAAAAACCTTTTTAATTCAATTGAATGGCATTCAAGAGGTCAGCGGTTCGATCCCGCTTATCTCCACCAGACGCATTATGAAAGGCTTGATTTCTTCGGAGATCAAGCCTTTTTGTTTCCCTAAAAAAGAATATCGGGATGATGCTGGCAGCTTCCACCGCCATTCAATCATCCTCCCTCCTACTGACAAAGGCCGTTTCCACGTTCAAAAGATCGTGAAAGCGGCCTTTTTTGTTGTCCCGGAAATATGTCTCACCGTGAGACAAGTTTTTCAGCGTTAGAACGGTAACTCCTCTTCTTCCTCTTCGATTTCAGTAATATTGGGAATACCAACAATGAATTTTGCTCTTTCATACAATTCATCATAGGTTATTACTTCTGGGTTACTCAATTCTCGTCGAAATCTT
>ONBX01000085.1 GCA_900316205.1 uncultured Eubacteriales bacterium | reverse complement strand
GTCGGCCACGCGGACGGGGCTTTTGCTCGTCATGATCTGCGCAATAAACTTCTGCTTGTTCTCTACAAGCTGGTAGAGGTAGGCGTCAAAGGTGTTCTCCGTCACATAGCGGTAAATATCCACCTCCGGGTTTTGATTGCCCTGGCGGACGATGCGCCCCGGCCGCTGCGCGAGGTCTGACGGACGCCACGGACAGTCCAGGTCATGGAGTGCCACAAGCCGATCCTGCACATTCGTTCCCGCGCCCATCTTTTGGGTGCTGCCCAGCAGGACGCGCACCTGCCCGGCGCGTACCTTTGCAAACAGCTCCTTTTTCCTTCCGGGACGCCCATCGCCATGAGCTTCTTTTTCAGATCGTCATAGACATTGAAGCTGCCGTCATCCTTGGGGGTGGAGAGGTCACAGAACACAAGCTGTGCCCCGCGCTGCTCTGTGGTCTGCTCCCATATCCGAAAGACGTTCCGGGCGCAGGTGGATACCTTTCCATTCGAGTCATCGGCGGCCAGAGGGTTTATCAGCCGCATATCCAGCGCCAGCTTTCTGCCGTCGTTGGTGATGCGGAGCATATTGTCCACCTTGGGATCGACGCCGCCCCCTCGTATCTTCTCGGCACGCTCGGCCAGCCCTGCGATCATCTCCCGTTGGATCTCCGAAGGCTTGATGACCTCCGTATGGAAGTTGGCTTTGGGGACAGGCAACTTCAGCATATCCGCCGTCTGTATATCCGCCGACATCTTGAAGGTGGACATGAGTTCGGGCAGATTATAAAACTTGGCAAAACGGGTCTTGGCGCGGTAGCCGCTGCCCTCCGGTGACAGCTCGATGGCGGTGATGGTTTCCCCAAAAGCCGCCGCCCAATCGTCAAAGTGCAGCATATCCATTTCCTCCAGCGTGTGATACTGCAAATACCGCTGGATAGTGTAAAGCTCTACCATGCTGTTGGAGATCGGGGTGCCGGTGGCAAAGACAACGCCTCTGCCGCCTGTGATCTCGTCCAGGTACTGCGTTTTCATAAAGAGGTCGCTGGACTTCTGCGCCTCGGTCTGCGCGATACCGCCCACATTCCTCATCTTGGTCGCCAGAAAGAGATTTTTGAAATAGTGGCTCTCGTCAATGAAAATGCGGTCAACACCCAACTCCTCAAAGGTCACCAGGCTGTCCTTGCGGCTCTGATCGTTCAGCTTGGCAAGTCTCGTTTCCAGAGAGTGCTTCGTCCGTTCAAGCTGCTTGACCGTATAACGCTCGGCCTTGGCGCGCTTGGCCTCGTCGATACCGTCCATGATCTCGTCGATCTGCCGCTGGATGATGATCTGCTGTCGCTCGGCGGACATGGGAATTTTCTCAAACTGAGAGTGTCCGATGATAACGGCATCATAGTCCCCGGTGGCGATCCTCGCACAGAATTTCTTGCGGTTTTGCGTTTCAAAATCCTTTTTGGTCGCCACAAGGATATTGGCAGAGGGATAGAGCTGGAGCCATTCAGCCGCCCATTGCTCGGTGATGTGGTTGGGAACAACGATCAGAGACTTGGTACACAGCCCCAGCCGCTTGCTCTCCATTGCCGCCGCCACCATCTCATAGGTCTTGCCGGCGCCCACCTCATGGGCAAGAAGGGTATTCCCGCCGTACATGATGTGCGCAATGGCGTCGATCTGGTGCTTTCGCAGGGTGATCTCCGGATTCATACCCGAAAAGCGGATATGGCTCCCGTCATACTGGCGGGGACGGATGGAGTTGAAAGTTTCGTTGTAAATGCGGCACAGGCGCTCACGGCGGTCAATATCTTTCCATACCCATTCGACGAATTTCGCCTTTATCAGCTCCTGCCGGTCCTGGGCGATGGCTGTTTCCTTTTTGTTGAGAACGGGTTTTTTATTCCCATGCTCATCGTACACATAGTCAAAGATACGGACATCCTTTTGGTTCAGGGTCTGCTCCAGAATATGATAGGCGTTGATGCGCTTGGTGCCGTAGGTGGTGATGGTCTTGATATTGCCGCTGTCGGCGTTCTTATTGGTGATGTTCCACTCGCCGGTGGCAGCGGAGCGGAGGATGTGAATTTTGTCCTGCCCATAATACCGCGTCCCGAACATCTCATACATGAATTGCTCATAGATTTCCGTGGGTATCCAGTTGACGCCGATGCGGACGCCAATCTCGCCAGCGGTGAGATCAACCGGCTGCACAGCCTCCAGCGCGGTGATGTTCGGCTGTATCTGCTCTTTCTTTTCAGCCGGTAATACCTCCGCCATGGCCTTGACCATGTGGAGCTTGCGGCGCACGTTTCCGGACAGGTACTCGTCTGCTGTCACAAAGGGATAGCGGGACAGGTCGGCATGAGCTGCGGAGATGGCCTCGGCTGTCTCTGCGCAGCGAACATCCCGAAAGATCACGCCCGCGAGGTCTTGCTCCAGCTCCTCCTCGGTTTTGCCGGACAGCTCGGACATATACGCCATATCCACACGGGCTTTTTCGGAGATGGAGACGGCGAGGGCTTCGCTGGCGGTGTCCACGCTCGTTACCGGCACATGGGGACGGATGGTGCGCTTGGTGAACATATCCGCCTTGCGCTCAAAGTTGCCCTCCTCGTCCAGCACCTCCAAAGAGCATAACAGGCAGTAGCTGGCGTCCTCACCAAAGGCAAGGTTATTGCCCCGACTGTTCAAGATGCCGTATTTCTTGGTGTACTGGTCATAGAACTGGTTTAGCTTGGCCTGCTCCGCCTTTATATCCTCTTCTGGGTAGTCCTCGGTCTGAAGCTCAATGAGTCTGCGGACACTATCTCGTATGGCGATCATGCCACGGATGCGGTTTTCGGCGGTGACGGACACCTCCACAGGGTACATCCGGGAGTTTTCACGGTAATAAACCGTGCCGTCAGAAATGGTATAGCTGAAATTCCGCACGGCGGGGTCGGCGGG
>ONBX01000087.1 GCA_900316205.1 uncultured Eubacteriales bacterium | reverse complement strand
TGTTAGCGCCGGGCGAAAATCGCCAATATGGGCCGGGCGAAAATCGCCAATTTCAGCCGAATGAAAATCGCCAATGTATCTTTTGAGCGCTATACTTGAGCCGACAACGGCTCAGGGAAAGAGGTGCAATGAAAGATACAAAAAGCAATCTGAATGATGAAACCCGGATCACCGACGCGCTCGATGAAATACGCCGCGAGGCCGGTGAAAACTTCTCCCTTGAACGGGTCAATCTCGCAGAGCTGGAGCGCCGCACCGGCGTGAGCCGTGCGAAGCTGCGGCGTCTGAAAGAGAACGGATTCGAGTTCAAAGACCATGCCAACAAGGGCCGCAAAGCTGAGAAGACCGTGCTGACGGGTTTCACGGACACGCTCGACGCCATGCTGCGTAACAGCGTCACCAACTCTGCCGTGTGCCTTGAGCGCCTTCAAGCAGAGGGCTACGCAGGCGGGGTCTCGTCCATTAAGGACTACATTGCCGCCCACAGGGATCTCGTTCCGGCAAAGCGTCAAGCCGTGGCTCCGCAGGGAAACCGTGGACGCAGGTACACTACCGGCCCCGGCGAAGCCTTCCAGATGGATTGGGGCTTTACCAAAGTGCAGGAATACCCCGGCAACGGAAAGGAATTCACGGTGGCCTGTTTCGCCATGGTTTGTCATCACTGCGGACAGCGCTATGTGGAGTTCTTTCCCAATGCCAAGCAGGAAAACCTGTTCATCGGGATGATTCATGCGTTCCAGTGGATGGGCGTGCCCGAATATATCCTGACGGACAACATGAAGAGTGTCGTTCTGCACCGCGATCTGGACGGGAATCCTGTGTGGCAGCCGGATTACGAGGCGTTCATGCGTACCGTCGGCTTCAAAACGAAGCTGTGTAAGCCCCGCCATCCGTTTACCAAAGGAAAGGTCGAGCGGCTGATCCGCTTCGTCAAGGAAAACTTCCTGGTTGACCGTGTGTTCTACAATCTGACGGATTTGAACCGGCAGGCGCTGGAGTGGTGTGATCGGCAGAACAACATCTTTCACAAGGCCGTTTTCGGAATCCCGCAGGAGATGCATTTCAGCGCCTGCGCCGAGCACGTCCGAAAGATTGAGGACAGCCTCGCCCTGCGGTGCTATCTGTGTCCTGTAAGGAAGATCACGTTCGACGGCTTCGTCAATTACGAAGGGCGTCGCTTCGGCGTGCCGTACCGCTATGTTGGCGCTACAGTCCGCGTTATGCGGCAGCAGGCAACGATCTACATTTATTCGCTGGATCTGTCCCAGCTTCTGGTGACGCATGAGGTGACGTGGAGCAGACGCGACAGTTTCTGCCCGGATCAGTACGTTGCCATAGAGCAGCCGGAGGAATATCCTTCGATGCCGGTCAAGACGAAAGTGAAGATGCTCCGCGCCCCGGAGCGCGACGCCTCCTTCGAGAAGTTCAACTTTGACAAGGAGGCGGATTGGGATGACTGAATCGCCGTACAGTACCATTGATCGCTGCATAGAGACGCTGAATCTGGATTTTTCTTCAGAGGAATTCGCGCGGCTCGCGGCAGAAACCGCGATGACGCCGGAATCCATTGCCGCTGTGAACGCCATCTTTGAATATCTTCGCGAGAAGAAAGAGCAGTCCAGCATCCAGATCCTCCTGCGTACCAGCAGGCTCCCGCAGAAGCATGTGAAGACCTTCGACAACTTCGACTTTTCCGTCCTCAAGGGAAAGGATCTGGATCGGCTGAAAAGCATCCGTTCCCTGGCTGCCGTCTATGCGCACAGGAATATTGCTTTCATCGGCCCCGCCGGGACGGGTAAAACGCATCTGGCGCAGGCATTCGGCTACGAGTGCTGCCAGCACAGGCTGAAAACCTATTTCATTAAGGCGTCGGAGCTGCGGGACAAATTCACGGCGGCGCGACGGTCGGGCAGAGAGGCGGCCACGCTGACCAGCCTTGTCCGGCCTTCCTGCCTGATCATTGACGAGGTCGGCCACTGTGAGTTCGACAAGGAAAACACGCGGCTGTTCTTCGACATGATCGACCGTCGGTACAACAAAGAGGGCGCGTACAACATCGTCTTCACGAGCAACAAGAGCCCTTCTCTTTGGAGGGAGAACTTCAACGAGGACGACTCGCTTCTCTGCGCGCTCGACCGCATCTTCGACGACGCAACGGTCTTTAACATCCGCGGGGAGAGCTTCAGAGGAAAGCGACTGGAAACCATCGCTCTGCAGGCCGGACGGGTGTCCTCTCCGACCATGATGGGCTAAAGAAACTGACTAATTCTGAGCCGTTGTTTTTGAATTGGCGATTTTCTTTCGGCTAAAATTGGCTAAATTCTTCCGGCGCAAAATGGCGAAAATCTCCCGGCACTTTTTGGCGAAAATCTCCCGGCGCTAACAC